>JAZNFG010000049.1:0-27549 GCA_045589015.1 Acutalibacteraceae bacterium | reverse complement strand
TAATGCAAAAATTATTTATTTTTATGTTTTATGCTACGAACTCTCGCTCGCCGCTCGACGTACCTTCCGTACGCCTTCGGGCAAACAAAATCAAGCCTTGCGTCTTGATTTTGCTCGGTTTGTCCGTTCTTCATCTTTTTTTCCTATCCCCTTAAAATGAGCTTGGTAAAGGAAGGTATTTCCCGTTCAACAGGCTTGCGTTATTCAATGAACCGCAGGCAATTTATATCGAAAATATCCTTTCGGGAGCTTTTCCGATTTTTTGTTTTTAAGGAAGGCGGTTTTATGATTACAAAAAGAGAATTACGTGAAGAGATAAAGAAAAAAAGAAAGCTGCTGTCCTCCTCTTATAAAGAAAACAGCAGTAAAAAAATTGCAAAGCACGTTACCGATTCAGAGGAATTCAGGCGCGCAGACTCGGTTTTTATATACGTTTCCACTCCCGATGAACCCGATACGTCGGAAATTATAAGCCGCGCACTCTGTGACGGAAAAAAGGTATACGTACCAAAATGTCTGAAAAAGGGTCTGATGATTCCCGTGCCGATAACAGAGACTTCCGAATTTGAATCGGGATATATGGGTATCAGAGAGCCTGCAGAATACGACGGAAATATAATTACCGAAAAAATCGGTCTTTCCGTCATTCCCTGCGTCTCAGCCTCTCTTTCGGGAGAAAGGCTTGGTCACGGAGCCGCCTTTTACGATATTTTTCTTAAAAAAACCGAAACGGTAAAGCTCTGTCTGAGCTTCGGTGAATTACTCAGCGAAAATATCCCCACGGATGAAAACGACATAAAAGCCGACGCGGTCATAACCGAGAACGGAATATTTTACACGTAAATCGGTCAGAAGGATTTTCTTATAAATTTATCGTTTTCAAAAATGATATATCCGTGTGTTGAGCCCTCCTTGGGAATTGATACGGAGCCGGGATTCATATAAATGAATTTTCCCATATCCTCACATTTCGGAATATGTGTATGTCCGCAGAGAAGCACGGAGTTTTCGGGGAGAGGCGGAGGACAGGTCTCGTTGAATTTGTGTCCGTGGGTGGCATAAACCGTTTTACTGCCGCATTGGATTATGCAATAGTCGGCAAGTATGGGGAATTCAAGCACCATCTGGTCAACCTCGGTATCGCAGTTTCCTCTTACGCAAAGAATTTTATCCTTCACGGCGTTCAATGCCGCGATAACCTTTTTCGGGGCATATTCCTCGGGAAGGTCGTTTCTCGGTCCGTGATACAGAATATCACCTAAAAGGAGAAGTCTGTCAGCCTTCTCCTTTTCAAATGCTTCAAGCATTTTCATACAGTAAAAATACGAGCCGTGAATATCGGACGCTATCATAAGCTTCATTGGTTTTCTCCTTAAACAAAAACAAAATTAACAAGTAAAATATAGCAGACTGTTCCCGCAACGATGCTCAGAAGCGTGTTTCTTTTCCATATATGAAGTCCTGCAACAACCGTTATGCCGATAAGCTCCGGAATACCGTGGGGAGCAGATACCACCGATACTCCCTTGAGGCAGAATACAACGAGCATTCCCATAATGGCAAAGGGCAGAACACGTCCGAGATAGGTTATAAAAGCGGGAGTTTTTCTTTTTGAGCCGAAAACGATAAAGGGGATAAATCTCAGAGCCGCCGTAACAAGTGCCGTTACACCTATCAGCACGGCAGAATGCATATCAGGCATCAGCAGAGTCCCCCTTTCCTTTTCTGATAACACGAAGAGCTCCGAGCAAGGCTGTTATCAGTATCATAGAAGGTATAAGAAAGCTGTCTGCACCGAATAAAATAAGACATACAACGGATGCCGAGACGCCGATTACAGCCGCGCTGTGGTCTCTTGATGACAGCCATTGCTCTACGAACACCGTAACGAACAAAGCCGTCAGAGCAAAATCTATACCCTTGGGAGCAAAATTAAAGGCAGAGCCTACAAGCGCACCTGCGGTACTGCCTGCAACCCAGTAAAAATGATTGAGCGCAGATACGATAAGGTGATATCGGTGAGAGCGGTTCTCCTTCTCCGAGCACAAAAGAGAATACGTCTCATCCGTCAGGGAAAATATCAGATAGGGCTTATATTTTCCTGCATCCTTGTATTTATCGACCATTGAAATCCCGTAAAAAATATGCCTTGCATTTACAAGCACCGTGGTAAGAGCCGCTGTAATGAGCGATGCACCGCCCGAAAGCAGGTCAATGGCTACGTACTGCATCGAGCCTGCATATATGAAAAGGCTCATACAAAACGCCCATAAAACACCGAAGCCCTTGGAGTTGAGCACGATTCCGAAGCCGAAGCCGAGTACAATATATCCCGAAAAAACGGGAACGGTCTCCTTTAATGCCTGTTTTAATTCTTTTCTTATTTCACTCATCAGCCGGGAAGCCTCTTGCCGCAGTTATTGCAGAATTCAAATTCCTTTTTTACCTGATTCCCGCAGTAGGGACAGTAGGAATTTCCCACGCTGTAGTATTCACCGCTGTCTGCCGACGGCGATGAGCCGAAGCGTTCGTTCCACGGGTCAGGCTCCTCTGACTCGTCAACAATATCAAATTCCGAATATCTGTTTTTTCCGAAGGCATTTTTAAAGCTTCTGACGGCATTGATTATTCCCACGGCAACGAAAATCAGTCCGAAAAGACCGAAGACTCCGCCGCCGCTTTGAAAAACCGTTATCATCCAGAACAAGCCGAACAACGCGGCAAAAATACAGATGATTCCGCTGATAAAAGAGTTACCTCTTCCCTGCTTTACACTTTTCATAATTTCACCTGTCCGATTTTTTGGGATATTGTATCATAAACAGCGATAACAATCAATATAAAGGGGATGTAAAAAAGCGAAATTTTTTACATCCCCTTAGTTATATCAGAATGTGAGAAGGCGTCTTATCATATCAAGGAAATTATTGAGCATTTCCGTAATATGATTGAAAAGTGCCTTGTACCAGCCTAAGGTATCCGTATTTCCGTCAATATCGAATGCCTTGAACTGCGAAAAATCATCCGTCCAGTTTATAGCACCGATGGTATCGGCGTGCTCGTAGCTGATAGAGGAAAAATCGGGAGAAATTACGAATCTTGTGGTATATTCTCCTTCGTAGTAGTCCATAGGATAATTGCAGTCGTATGCTATCAGCACGTGATTTCCTCCGGCATCCGTATACGCACCCGTGAACAGCACGGTATGACCGAAGGTAAAGAAGGCGACACCCTCATAGAAGGTGAATATTACGATATTGCCCTGTGATACGCTTTCAAACATATTTTCAAGACAATCGGAATATAGAGCGTTGTCCGTAACAAAGGCTTTATCCTCAATAAGGAAAGAGCCTGCAACCACCGCCTGATAGTAATTTATATAGCTCAGCAGCTCCTTGTCAAGCTCCATATCAATAAGGCTTTCCGCCCCCTGAGTTGCCTTTACGTCAATGATTCCGTAATGAGAAAGAGCCGTAACTGCCGCGATACCGTAGCAAGAGCCCTGCCACGGCCATTGGGGATAGGTAGCAAGCACGATTGAAAGAGCGGGATTGGGCAGAGGTCCGGGGCCGAAGGTCTTATAGAGATTCAGCTGAAGCATTGCAAAATCCTCTGCATTCATAACGTATCTGTCCTCACCGTCAATAACGAAGTAGCGTGAGGAATTTCTGAAGGGGAACACCTCGTCGGGTGCAAGAGCCGTTTCGACCCAAGCGGCATAAAGAGTCACCGAGGGGAAATCTGCAGTTAATACGACTTCGGGAGGACAGACGATTTCACCGTCCTTTTCCGTCGTCCAGCCTGCAAGAGCATAGCTTGCGGGGGTCAGAATGCCGTCTGCATCCTTAAAGCTTCTTATCAGCTCAATTTCCTCGCCTCTGAGATAGGCCCTCGTAACGTCGGGCACACCGTCAATTCCCGAAACGTAGGTAATCTGAGTAACCTCGTCCTCTCCGCAGGGAGTAACTGCGGTAACCTTAAAGCCGTAATAATTGATATCCTCATCCGTTGACAGCACAATGGTAAAATTATTTCCGCCCACGAATACGGTTTTTCCCGCAAGCGAATAACCGCTGTATATATCAACAAGCTCACCGTAGCCGTCGTATATTCCTATGAAATCTCCGCGCTTTGACCAGTAAGAGCTGTTTACTACGTCACCGACGGTAATTTGCCCGTCGTTCACCGCAGGAAATACTACGTCCGAGGTAAAGCCGAATTCAAGACAGGTATCGTAGGAAAAGGTTATAAAAAGTCCCTTTGCGTCCTCGTCTGCCTGATAGAACCACTCACCGTAGAAATCATCACCGTAGTTATGCTCACTTTCGGGAAGCACCTCATCGGCACAAACGGCAAAGGTGAAGCACGATATAAGCAGTACAGCCGCCGTTATAACAGAAATCAGTTTTTTCATAAAATTTCCCTCCTTTATATCTGTTATGAGTATAACAGAACGGACGATATTTCACAATCCGTATTTTTTACAAAATAGTTCTGCCGCAATTGTTAAAAATATCTTGTTTAATCACAGATTTTCTGTATAATGGAAGCAGTACGGCATTTTAATCTTATATTTTACCGTCAGCATACAGAAAGGAACATACAGATGGATAAAAAAACAGCAAGGCAAAAAGCAGAAGAGCTTGTAGCTAAAATGACAGTAGAAGAAAAAATGACTCAGCTTTTGTATAACTCCCCTGCCATTGAAAGACTGGGCATCAAGGAATATAACTGGTGGAACGAGGCGGCTCACGGAGTAGCAAGAGCAGGCACGGCTACGGTCTTCCCCCACGCTATTGCTATGGCGGCAACCTTCAATCCCGAAACCGTCAATAAAATAGGTGACGTTATTTCAACCGAGGGCAGAGCAAAGTACAACAAAAGCATTGAATTCGGTGACTATGATATTTTCAAGGGACTTACCTATTGGACTCCCAACATAAACATCTTCCGCGACCCCCGTTGGGGCAGAGGTCAGGAAACCTACGGCGAGGACCCCTTCCTTACCGCTACTCTCGGCTCGGCTCTGATAAAGGGTATTCAGGGTGACGGTGAATTCCTCAAGGCATCCGCCTGCTCAAAGCACTATGCAGGTCACTCGGGTCCCGAGGGAATGAGACACGGCTTCGATGCTAAGATTTCTCTCAAGGACCTTCACGAAACCTACCTTCCCGCCTTCGAGCACACCGTAAAAAACGGCGTTACGGGCGTGATGGGTGCATATAACAGAACCAACGGTGAAGCCTGCTGTGCTCACTCATATCTTCTGAGCAAGGTGCTGAGAAGGGACTGGGGCTTTGACGGCTACGTGGTATCCGACTGCTGGGCAATAGCCGATATCTGCGGAGACCATCACATTGTTGAAACAAAAGCCGAGGCCGCGGCACTCGCGCTCAAGAATACCTGTGACATCAACTGCGGTGAGACCTATACGGCACTCGTTGATGCTTACGAGCAGGACCTTGTTACAGAAGAGGAGATAACCGAATGCTGTGTCAGAGCATACACCATCCGCTGTCTTTTAGGTGAATTTGAAGAAAAAAGACCCTACAGCGATATTCCCTTCACCAAGGTTGACTGCAAGGAGCACAGAGAATTCAATCTTAAAGCCGCAGAGGAATGCGTGGTTATGATGAAAAACGACGGTTTCCTTCCCATTGACAAGGGCACGGCGAAGAGAATTGCCGTGGTAGGCCCCAACTCTCTTTCCACAACAGCGCTTGAGGGAAACTACTTCGGTCACGCCTCCGAATACGTAACCGTGGCAGACGGTATCAGACGCGCCTTCCCCGAGGCTGATATAGCCGTTGTAAAGGGCGCAAACTACTATAAGGAAAAGCTTCTTGACCACGACGGTCACGGATATCTTCTTTCCGACGGACTTGCGGCGGCAAGCACGGCAGATATAACCGTTCTGGCTCTCGGCCTTGACTGCTCGGTTGAGGGCGAGGAAATGTCCAATTTCACCTCCGACGATTTCTTTATGAAGGGTGACAGAAGATACGTAAATCTTCCGAAAACTCAGATAAAGCTTGCAGAGGCTGTATGCGACGTATGCGATAACGTCGTAGTCGTAATTCTTTGCGGCAGTGCCGTGGATCTCGGCGAAAAGGTAAACGCAAAGGCAAGGGCCATCCTTCACGCCTGGTATCCCGGCTCTCAGGGCGGTATGGCAGTAGCAAACGTCCTTGCAGGTAACGTTTCACCCTCGGGCAGACTTCCCGTTACGGTATTCTCAAGCAGCCACGCAATTCCCGCCTTCGAGGACTATTCAATGAAGGGAAGAACCTACCGCTTTATTGAAGGCGAGGCTCTTTATCCCTTCGGCTTCGGTCTTTCATACACCACCTTCTCTTACGGTAATCTGAAAATAACCGAAAAAACGGATACTGCACTCAAGGTATGCGTTGAGGTAACAAATACGGGCAAGACAGACTCTATGGAAAAGGCTCAGCTTTACGCCTCGTTCACGGATTCAAGAACCGTTACGCCTCACTTCCAGCTTTGCGGTATTGCTCCCGTGTTTGTTAAGGCAGGCGAAACTGTAAGGGCTGAATTTGACGTAGACAGATACTGGCTGAGTGCTGTGCTTGAGGACGGCTCAAGAGTAGCACCCGACGGAAGGATAACTCTTTACGCAGGCGGACATCAGCCCGACTGTGTCAGCGACCGTCTTGCCGGCTACAGGTGCGAAAAAGCAGAATTGAACTGAATTGATTTTATCGGGGAAGAGAAAAATTATGTCAGTTGAAAATTTACTTACACTTGCAAAGCAAATCATCTGCGCTTTATTTGCCTTATTTCTTCCGTGGGCGGGAATAAAACCTATCTGCCCGACTACACAATAGTGGGCGTGGTCGTTACGGGTGACTTCAATTTCCTCAAAGGCTCAGACGTTTACAGCAAGCTTGTAACGGGTGATTTTTCAGACGTGTCCGCAGTCGCAGAGACTGCCGATTCGGGCTGTACCTATCATAATTACAGCGGAGACACCAAGGGAGAGCCCATTGATTTCATTCTCGTAAACGAAAAGGTCCGAGACGTTCTGACTTATAAAATAATGAGAGAGCAGTACAACGGCCGTTATCCCTCTGACCATTATCCCATTTACGCGGATTTGATATTCTGACATATTCTGCAGCACTGAAAAGCCCGTTCAGTGCTGTTTTTTCGTTTACACGGATGTATTTTTGGGGAATATTCAACAAAATATCTCACTATTATTTTATTTGCTTTTTTTTTCATTGTATGGTATATTAAATCTATATGTATGCGAAAGTGAGTGATCAGCTTGGCAAAAGAGAAAAAGCCAAAGGAAATAAACACACATCCTAACCGTATCGGCATAAAAGAGGCGGCAGGCTATACTATTGCGGAAGCAGGTAATATGTTCAATCTTACCTACATTTCGGGATATCTGAAGCTGTTTATGACGGACGTTCTGAAGATTCCCGCCGCGTGGGCAGGCATTATGCTCATAATAACACGTCTGTGGGACTGCATAAACGACCCGATATGGGGTGCGATGGTTGCAAAAAAAGCTCCCGTAAAAGACGGAAAGTTCCGCCCCTACCTTAAATGGGTTGCCGTACCCTTGGGTATTTCCACGGTTTTGTGCTTCCTTCCCTATCATAAGCTTACAAGCAACACGACAATACTTTTCGTAATTGCACTTATCGCATATACCTTCTACGGAATGATGTATACGGGAATGAACATTCCCTTCGGCTCCCTGGCATCCGTTATTACGGACGATCCCAAGGGCAGAACTCTTCTTTCCACCTTCCGTTCAATAGGCTCGGGCGTGGGCGGCGCGGTAGTTTCCCTGCTTGCACCTATGCTTATTTACACAACGAGGCTTGACGGTGCGGGACAGCCGATGCTTGACCCCGTTACGGGCAAGGTAATCGAGGATGCAGACGGCAACAAGATGTTTATTTTCGGTCTTGTTATGGGCATTCTCTCAATCATCTTCTATTTCTGGGGCTACAAAACCACAAGGGAAAGAGTTCCCTCCGCTCCCGAGCCGAAATTCGATTTCAAGGCAACCTACGGCGGACTTCTGAAATCCCGTCCCTTTATCACCGTGGCTCTGGCAGGTATTCTCATAAGCGGACAGCTTCAGTTCAACTCCTTCAACGCTTATCTTTACAAAAACTATTTCCTTAATACGGGACTCGGCACCTTAGGAACGATATGCAACTACCTTCCTATGGTAATATTCGTGCTTCTGACTCCCAAGCTTGTTGAAAGATTCGGCAAGAAGGAGCTTTGCGGTAACTTCTCCGTTATTGCCGCCGCGGCATCCGTCGGTATTGCAATTATAGCAAACAACCCCAAAATACTTGCTATGATAGACCCCGTAAACGGCAGACTTCCCGCCTGGATATTTATGGTAAGCCTTCTTCTTATCGGCTTCGGCTACACCTTCGTGAGCCTTACGTGCTGGGCTGTGGTTATGGACGTTATCGACTATCAGGAATATAAGACGGGCATCAGAAACGAAAGTGCCGTTTATGCGGTATACACCTTCTCAAGAAAGCTCGGTCAGACTATAGCAGACGGTCTCGGACTCTTCCTTTTACAATGGGCAAACTATTCCGGTGATACCTACGGCTTCGTTGAGGGAACAAGCCAGAAGATAATGTTTATCTGTACGGTTATTCCTGCCGTGGTCTATACGGGAGTATGGCTTCTTATGAAGTTCGGCTATCCTCTTGACAGAAAGAATCTTGAGCCTATTTACAAATTCATAAGAGAAAAGCGTGAAAGCGAAAGTCAGCTTTCACAGGCAGATCCTCTCGCATAATGAAAGCGTTTTTTCTCTCATTCGGAATAAATCTTCTGTTTGGCTCTAACCGCAGTAATAGCCTTTATTCTTCATTTTGTTTTCGGAATCTCACTATGGTGGAGCTTCGGGGCAGTTGTTGCCTTTGCGGCGGTTATTTTTCTGAAAACGCTTCTGCTTTATTCTCTGAACAAGGCAGGAAATCTTCCCGTCAGGCAGCAGCCGAACAAAAATCCATATTCAAAAAAAGGGTATGAACCCGTAAATAAAAGCAATAAATAAAAATCAATCAATTTGAAAGGAGATAAACAAATGGGTCTTATTAAAGCCGGAATCGGAGCACTCGGTGGTGTGCTTGCCGATCAATGGAAGGAATTTTTTACCTGTGATTCTATAAGCGAGGACGTGCTTGCCGTCAAGGGTCACAAGAACGTATCGGGCCGCTCATCAAACACGAAGGGCAGCGATAACGTAATCACATCGGGCTCGGGCATAGTAGTAGCCGACGGTCAGTGTATGATCATAGTCGAGCAGGGCAGAGTCGTTGAGGTCTGTGCAGAGCCGGGACAGTTCACTTATGATGCTTCAACAGAGCCTTCAATCTTCTCAGGCTCCTTCGGTGACAGTCTTAAAGAAACCTTCAAAACCATAGGCAGACGTTTCACCTTCGGCGGTGACACGGCAAAGGACCAGAGAGTCTATTACTTCAACACGAAGGAAATACTCAACAACAAATTCGGAACAAAAGCACCTATCCCCTTCAGAGTCATCATAGATGCAAAGAGAGATATAGATTACGATATAACTCTCCGCGGTAACGGTATGTATACCTTCAGAATCGTTGACCCACTTCTTTTCTATACCCATATTGCAGGCAATATTGCGGACGAATACAGAAAAGAAAGCATTTTGGAGCAGCTCAACGCTGACTTCCTTCACGCTCTTCAGCCCGCCTTTGCAAGGCTCTCCGAAATGGGCGTACGCTACAGCTCAATCCCCGCTCACACAATAGAGCTCGGCAACGAGATAAACGCGGCTCTTGCTCCCACGTGGGTAAACAGCCGAGGAATAAAAATTGAGAACATCAGCTTCAATTCTCTCAACGCTCCCAAGGAAGATGAGGACGAGATTCAGAGAATCAAGAAGTCAATCATCATGTCCGATCCTATGCTTGCAGGCGGCTATCAGACAACGGGTATGACGGATGCTGCTATGGATGCTGCTAACAATCCGAACGGTGCGGTGAACGCATTTATGGGAATGGGTATGGCAGGCAATATGATGGGCGGTGCCGCTCAGCTCTTCCAGCAGGGAATGGCTCAGCAGCAGTATCAGGCACAGCAGGCAGCTCAGCAGGCAGCTCAGCAGACAGCTCAGGCTCCTGCACAAAACGGCTGGAAATGCTCGTGCGGTGCTACCGCTACAGGTAACTTCTGTCCCAACTGCGGAAATAAAAAGCCTGCACCGGCAGGCGGTTGGACGTGCTCGTGCGGCACACAGGCAAGCGGTAACTTCTGCCCCAACTGCGGAAGCCGCCGCCCTGAAGCAAGCGGCTGGACCTGCTCGTGCGGCACATCAAACGAGGGCAACTTCTGCTCAAACTGCGGAAGCCGCCGTCCTCAGTAATCAAATAAAGAAAGAGGTATCATTATGGCTGTTTTTCAATCAATAATTTCAAACTTCCCTGCATTTATTATGGCAATTATTCTGACAGTATTCCCCTATGCGGGAATTGAGCTTCCGATTATCGATACGGCAAAGGAGGACTGCAATCTGACTGTAGAGCTTTTCTCCGATACTCACATTGAAGAGCAGGAGCTTTTCCGCCAGATGTTTATGATTGCCGCATTTACCAACGTTAAGCTGGCAAGATGTGACGTTGACGCCTTCGTTATGGCGGGCGACATCACAAACTATGCCGACGAGCCCTCGCTTGCAAAATATTATGAAATACTCGAAAAATACAGCCCCGTTCCCGTTATCACAGCCGCAGGCAACCACGATATCGGTCACGTAGGCGACAAGGACGTTACGAATATCACACGTGAAGAGGCAAAGGCAAACTTCATCAGATATAATAACGAATATATGGGTATGGATAACGACACCACCTATTACGTAACGGAAATAAACGGCTACAAGTTCATCGTTCTCGGTGATGACGTTGTTGACGGCGGACATTGGGACGATATGGATATTACCGACGAGCAGATGGCTTTCCTTGACAGAGAGCTCGCATCCGCTGACGGTAAGCCCGTATTCGTATGCTGTCATTGGCCCGTTGACGGAATGAACGGTCAGGAAATCACTTATCCCGACGGTGAAATCGACCTTAGCAAAAACGATATCAAATCCGTTATGGAAAAATATGAAAACGTGTTCTATATAAGCGGACACGCTCACGGCGGCATCAAGAGCACCGCAGCCGCTGAAATCTGCGACTTCGCAAACGTTGAGCAGGTAAACGGCGTTACCTACGTTTCTCTCCCCACCTACGGTATTGTAAACTCCTTCGGCTATCCCTTCTGGGGAACCGGTATACAGATGGAGGTTTATGACGACGAGATTATCTTCCGTCCGAGAAACTTCATCACAAACGCTTGGTTTACAAACGCAGTATACACAATAGAAATCACAAAATAAGCAATTCCCCCTTCCCCTGCCCACGTCTTTCCCGGGCAGGGGTATTTCTTTTTCTTCAAGCCTCGGCGGTTCGGCTGATTATTTAACGTTCCCCGTCGCCGCAAGCACTAATAAGCCGGCAATTTTTATTACCATAGCAATTATTTGATATTTTTGGGCAAATTGCACAAAGCTCAGAGGTGAGCAGATTTTTGAAAAATCAGCAGCTTTTCCGACTTTGTGGATTTTGCACAAAATTTAAAAATATGTTCAAAAACCGTTGACTTCCCTGTTGACCTGTGTTACTATAAAGGTGCAGAGAACAGTAGGTTATCTGAAATACAAAAGAGAGAGTGAGTCCGATGTACGATTAAAGCTCCTGCTTTTAAGGTCAGAAAAAGACTGAAGGCAGTCGGGAAAGCAGAAATAAAATTAATAATATAACAAAAATCTGCAATTTTTTCGACAAGCCGTGCTTTGCGCAAAAATTTACAGAGAGAGTGAGTCCGATGTACAACTAAGCTTAATCCGAAAAAAAACGGAGCTTCAAGGGACAAATCAGGAATAGCAGATAAAAACGCAGAGCTTCCCGATTAAGAATGTCCGAAGATTCCGTAGCTTCCGTAAAACCGTGATATTATTAATGCAATTTTAAGGAACCTCCTAAACAAATGGTTTATACGGAAAAGGCAAAATTACAGAGAGAGTGAGTCCGATGGTTCATTAAAAATAAAAAATAAGGAAAAACAGTTTCAGAGATTATTAATCAAACGACTATGTTCCCACCGAATCAAAGAAAATCGGGTAAAATCAAGAATATACAAGTTTTTATAATCCCCTGCAAATTCGTTTTACATAACGTGAAGAACGGCTCATCAGCGATGTGAGAGTGTAAAGAAACCGCATCATAACAGATACAATAGATGTAAAGGCCGAGAAATAGTCAGTAATACGAATTGATTGTTTTTTCAAAAAAGGCGATGACTTTTTGATTGATATAAATATATAAGCAGTTCTCCGACGGTGAAAGGGTCAGAGAGCTGCTTTGTGTTTTACGCAAAATAGTGTTTACCGAAGGAACAAATGCTGTTATAATATAGTAAAAAAAAATAAAGGCAGGTTGAATTATGTCTTTCAAGGAATACATAAAAAAGGCTTCACTTGCTCCCGAAGAGGGAGATATAATCGAATATATGTCCATAAGGGACAGACTGACGAGTAACGTTCTTGTAAATTCCCAAAGAGACATACCGGGAACTGCCTGCAGCTATGAAATGGACGTAACGGGACTTTACGGAGAATTCAAGGCATTAAAGGAGAGCTGCGGCTATAAGCTTACCTTCAATACCCTTATGCTGAAGGTGCTTGTTGAAGGCTTAAAGGCGGCTCCGAGACTCAACGCCCATTTTGAATATAACCACAGAAAAACAAGCGGCAGACTCATTATAAAAAAGCATATCGACGTTGCGCTTGCTTTGTGTCTTGAAAACGGAGAGACCTTTCAGGTAAAGGCGAAGCATCTTGAAGAAAAAAATCTCAGAGAAACAGCCTTTGAAGCCGAGGAAATCAAAAGAAGGCTCAGAAACACAAATCTTAAAAGAGTTATGTTCAAGGTAGGCGGTCAGCGTATGCTGGGACTTGCCGCAAAGGGAAAAATTATTTCTACCGTTTCACAGTTTCATTCAGCCTACTTCGGCAAGAGCAAGATAGCAAAATTTTCAAAGCTCTTCAAAAAGAAATACCGCACGGTCAACACCACGGGCAAGCCCTACGACGGACTGAAGGTTGACGACTTCACCGAGGGCAGCGTATGCTTTACCAATTGGGGCACGCTTTATGACAAGCTTAACGTTAATATAACCTATATTCCGCCCCTTTATCCTCAGGTTTTCCTTTTTGCCACGGGAAGGGTTACCGACAAGGAATACGTCACAAGGGACGAAAACGGCAATCTCGTATTAAAGACGAAAAAGATTCTTCCGACTACCCTCGTATTCGACCACAAAATAGGCGGTGCGAATGATATTATCCCCTTTATAAAAAAGCTGGACGAGATTTCAGAAAATCCCGAAATCATACGCACGTGGTAACCGTGAGTGCAATACATAGAATTTATCAATTTACGTTCTTAAAATATTTTTTGGGGGTCCTGCAGCTTAACCTGCAGAACCCCCTTGGTTTATAATTTTATTTTTTCTTCTGAGCATTAACCGTACATTTTAAGCTTTGCCGTAACGGGGAAATGGTCTGAAGGGTAGATTCCGTTGATTTTCTCGGTTACAACGTCATAAAGCTCTACGCTTTCGCAGTAGGAATTTACAAAGATATAGTCAATCGGCTTGTCATTGATTTTATCCTGCCCCATATATCCGTGGTAGGTAGCACCCGTATCGGAAACAGCCGCAAGGTATTTTGTATCTCTGAAGCCTGCTTCAATTGCCCTCTGATACATAAGCTTACCCTCTTTTGCGTTAAGATCTCCCGTAAATACTACGGGCATATCGTAAGCACTTGCCTTTTCGGATATAAGAGCAATGGCTTCTACCCTTGAAATTGAGCCGGAATTATCAAAATGCGCATTGAAATGAGCATAGGTGAAGCCCGTTTCCTTATCCTTAAGTACGGCAACGGTGCAGATTCTGTTTATCCAGGCATCCCAGCCCCTTGAAGGCTTATCGGGAGTTTTTGAAAGCCAGAAGGTCTCCTGTGAAACAAGAGTATATTTATCATTCTTATAAAACACCGCGCTTGCCTCACCGCCCAGATCCTTGTCTCTGCCGTGTCCCGCGTAAGAGTATTCGGGAAGAGCCGCACTAAGCCTTTCAAGCCACGCCTCGTCTGCCTCCTCAACACCGAAGGAATCGGGGTCGGTATTCTTTATTACCGCAACAACCTCGTCCGTTCTGTTTTCGGGACTCTTCTCCCCCGTTCCGCTGATATATACGTTAAAATTCATAACAGTAAGCTCCGTTACGGGTGCCCCCTCCTCAAGCTGAGCCTCGGGGAGCAGGGCTACGGGAGTGAACCATCCGCTGACAAACGCCGTAATCAAAGCAATAAAAGCACTAAATATTTTCAAATCCTTCTCTCCTTATCTTATAGGAAGCCGTATCTGTTTTTACCGTCTTCTTATTTATTCGTCCTCTCCGGCATATTCCTCTGCGATTTTTATAAGGCTGTCAGCTTCCTTAATCATATTCTCAGCAATTTCAATAATCTCGGTAAGCCTGTATTTAAATGATTTCATACCCTCTGCTGCCGATATCATTTCTTCCCTTGCAGCTTCCTCTTCACCGTCCTCTGTTTTTTCAAGAGCATCAGCTAAGTTTTCCGTATGAGAAGCAAGACTTAAACGGTAGCTCCATTTAAGAAAGCTTATAATATCGTCCTCATCCATCGACAAATCCATAGGGTCTAAGTATCCATCCTCGTCCTCATCATAAAAATGAGAAAAATCCGAAAAATCGCGGTCATCGGAGAAATCTGCCGCATAAATATCATTGAGATATTCAGTAATATCCCTGTTCTTTTCTTCCGTCAGGCATTCTGCCTTGTCTCTTAACTCTTCAATAAGCTTTGCAATATTATCCATTTGTATTCTCCTTTATCAGCTGAAATTCTATTTTTAATTGTGTTACGTTACGGGGTGACTTTATTCTCCTTTGAGGTCCCCAACGGCTTCACAGAAGAACGGCACCTTGTGTCCGTCTCCCCTTTAAATATAATATCATTATTATTTTTGCAATACAACACCCGACAGAAAAAAAGTATTACAAAGCGGATGAAAAAAAAGCGAAGACCGCATAAACCTCGCCGCTCGGCGTACCTATCCCGACAGAAAAAAGTATCACAAATACCGTACCGACAGAATTATTCCTTTACCGTTATATCCCAGCCGCTGAGCTCACCGCTGAGGCATTGTACGTCAACCTTTCCGTCCGTAACTAAGACATAAGCCAGCACGTCGGGCAGTATGAGCGGAAAGGCTATGTTTTTTTCTGCAGGCCTGAAGGAAAGCCTTTTGTTTTCGCGGTCAACCGCCATTCCCGATGCCGCAATAAGCGTGCTCCAGCTTGACATAGGACGTGTATAATGATGTCCGCATTCCCAATGGTCCCAGAAATATCCGAATCGCATCTGATTTTCAGCGATTGAACAAATTTCCGCATCGGCAATTTCCCGCGCACCGACTGAAAGCGCAAGAGCCGAAAAGGCATAGCCGATGCCTGTCCACACAGCGGTTGTCTGACAGTTTTTATGGGTATGCAGGCTTGTTTTTTTGTTTTCGGGAACGGTAGCGTTAAGAAGTCCCTGCTCGGCATCGAAATTATGTCTGAATATTACCTCAAGCACAAGGCGAACTCTGTCATCGGGGATATTGCCCGAAAGTCCCGTCATTCTTAAGAACCATTCGCCGTCAAGCTGGTCGGTCATAAGAGATTCGTCTGTCTCGTCCTCGTTTCGCCAGAGGTTATAGTATTCACCGTTCCAAAGCTTTTCTTCAAGGGATTTTTTACCCTTTCGGAGAATACAGCTCCACTTATCCGAATGCTCCTTATTTCCTAACTTATCTGCAATAATTACGGCAGCCTTCAGCGCCGCTAACCAAAGAACCGCTATATATACGGGGGTTCCTGAGAAATTCCACGCATCATAGGTATTGCGCTTTGTATCGGAATCGGGCAGGCCGTCATTATCCGTATCAAGAAGCAAAGAGGAATCCATAGCGGCTCTTACGTTGTTCCATAAGGCGGTGAGATATTCTCTGTCACCCGTAAAAAGATAATCGCGAAGCACCATAAGCACGAACTGCATATTCATATCAACTCTGTCAAAGCCGTCGTTAACACCGAGCATATCCGGCTTGAAGCTGTGATGCACTCTGCCGTCCTCACGCTGATATTTTGCTCCCATAAGCATCTGCTTTTTCTGCAGGTCGGGGAAAAGAGAAATCAGAGAGAAGGAGGCGTGATAGGTAATGTCCGTTGTATGAAGTCCGCAGTAGCCCAAGCCCTCCCACAGACCGAAATTGCCGTTTTTAAGATAAACGGAATCCTTGACAAGCTGTGAAAGATTGGACGTCCAGGCATCGGGATAAGCCTCGGGAAGGCTCGTTTTATACATAAGCTCGGAAAAGCTCACCGCGGAGGAGAATATGCTGTCAAAATTTTTCTCAAGGAATCGGTTTGCATCAAGAGCATTTGCGTAGAGGTTTTCATAATAATGGCCGATTCTTTCTCCGTTCGGTGAAAAATGATTCGGAAAATACCAGGTGAGAATGAAGCGGATGCTTTTCTTTTCACCCGGCTGAAGCTTTATATTCGAGCAAAGCGCGCAGGCACCGAAATCGTCTCCACGTCTTTTGTCCTCATCACAGCCGAAGAATTTGATTTTTTCCTCTCTTGAGGCAGGAAAATCGGGCTTAATATATCTTATACGGCTGAGTATGGACTGAGAAAACGAATATTTTTCATATTCGCAGAATAAATTATCCAGCTCTTCATCACTCAACGCCGAAGGATTTTCCGGAATTCTCTCGGGGCAGACACCGATTTCACTATTCGGAAGTCTTCCCTTTTCTCTGAAGCCGAACAAGACGGATTCCTGAGTTACTCCGAGGTCAGTATCCGAGCAGGCTATATATTCTCTCATAAAGCGGAAATAGTCAGCCGTTACGTAGGATTTTTCACCGTCACCGCCTGCAGATAAACAAAGATTGCCGCAGGCTGGGGAAGCTGAAGCCTCTGCAGGCTCAATAAAAACGGCGGCACCGTCATCAGTTTTATGAAGGGAGCTTTTATTTCCCTCGGTTTTATTTGCCATATCGGGCACAAGAGTACCTAAAAGGCTTATGTCAAGCACGCTGTCCGTGGGATTTTCCACAGTAAAATTCATATAAAAGCCGGGGGTTGCGGAAATATCGCTGTTATGAGGGACAAAGGGAGAAGCAGCCTTAAGTGACAGCCTGCAGGATAATGCGCTGTCAATATATTTAAGTGCGGCTTCGGGAAATCTGCCGTCAAATTCAATTTTTTCTATGGGCTTGTTCCACGAAAACATACGGTACGTAAAGTCATCGGCATCGGTCTTCATACCGAGCTTTCTGACAATTATCCTTCCGTCTGCCTTCTGCTCACGAACGTAAAAAGAAAGCGCACCCGTACTGCCCTCGCCGTCATCTTCCTTTCTTTCAAAGCAGACCTTGGTTATTCTCGGCTGGTTCGCAATAAGCCAGGAGTGAAATTCACCGTCGGGAAAAAGCTCCACGCTTCCCGCACCGATACCACCCAAGGCAATACCGCTCGTATGTGTTTTTTCAGATACAATTTTCATAATACCTCACCCCGCAAAAAAAATACAGTTTTACTATGAAACAATTTTATCATATACATACCCTTACCGCAATATGCTTTTTTGATTTCCGAGCAAACAAAAAAATCCCCTGCCCGAAAACGAGCAGAGGAAATTTTTGTTTTATATCCGTACAGAATACGTTTCGGTTATTTGCTTGCCTCTTCGATAGCAACAGCACAAGCAACAGTCATACCAACCATGGGGTTGTTACCTGCACCGATAAGTCCCATCATTTCTACGTGAGCGGGAACTGATGAGGAGCCTGCGAACTGAGCGTCGGAGTGCATACGTCCCATTGTATCTGTCATACCGTAGGAAGCGGGGCCTGCTGCCATATTGTCGGGATGAAGTGTACGGCCTGTGCCGCCGCCTGATGCAACGGAGAAGTACTTCTTGCCGATTTCGATGCATTCCTTCTTATATGTGCCTGCAACGGGATGCTGGAAACGGGTGGGGTTGGTGGAGTTACCTGTGATGGAAACGTCAACGCCCTCGTGATGCATAATAGCAACGCCTTCACGAACGTCGTCTGCACCGAAGCAACGAACCTTAGCTCTGGGGCCGTTTGAATAAGCCTTTTCGCTTACGATTTCAAGCTTACCTGTCATATAATCAAACTTGGTTTCAACGAATGTGAAGCCGTTGATTCTTGAAATAATCTGAGCAGCATCCTTACCGAGACCGTTAAGGATAACCTGAAGAGGCTGCTTTCTTACCTTGTTAGCGGAGTTTGCGATACCGATAGCACCCTCAGCAGCTGCGAAGGACTCGTGACCTGCAAGGAAAGCAAAGCACTTTGTCTCTTCTCTTAAAAGCATAGCTGCAAGGTTACCGTGTCCGAGACCAACCTTACGGTCGTCAGCAACCGAGCCGGGGATACAGAAAGCCTGAAGTCCCTCACCGATAGCTTCAGCAGCATCACTTGCCTTTGTGCAGCCCTTCTTGATAGCGATAGCCGTACCTGTGATATATGCCCAGCAAGCGTTTTCAAAGCAGATGGGCTGAATGCTCTTGATAAGGTTGTATACGTCGATACCCTTATCGTCGCAGATCTTCTTTGCTTCCTCGAGAGAGGCAATACCGTACTTATTGAGTGCAACGTTGATCTGATTAATTCTTCTTTCGTAACTTTCAAATAAAGCCATTGTTATTTCCTCCCTCTCTTATTCTTCACGGGGATCGATGACCTTAGCTGCATCATCGAATCTGCCGTACTGACCTGTTGCTTTAACAAGTGCTTCGTTAGCGTCCATACCCTTGCGGATGTTTTCCATCATCTTGCCGAGGTGAACGAATTTATAACCGATAACCTGATCATCAGCATCGAGAGCCATCTTTGTGATATAGCCTTCAGCAAGCTCAAGATATCTTACGCCCTTAGCCTTTGTGCTGAAGAGAGTACCTACCTGGCTTCTGAGACCCTTACCGAGGTCCTCAAGACCTGCGCCTACGGGAAGTCCGCCCTCTGAGAAGGCTGTCTGAGTTCTGCCGTAAACTATCTGAAGGAAAAGCTCTCTCATAGCTGTGTTGATAGCGTCACAATCAAGGTCTGTGTTAGGAGCCTCAAGAAGAGTCTTACCGGGGAGAATTTCGGAAGCCATAGCAGCTGAATGAGTCATACCGGAGCAGCCGAGAGTCTCAACGAGAGCTTCTTCGATGATACCGTTCTTAACGTTAAGAGTAAGCTTACAGGCACCCTGCTGAGGAGCGCACCAGCCTACACCGTGTGTAAGACCGTTGATATCAGTAATCTGAGTTGAATGAGTCCATGCGCCTTCCTGAGGGATGGGAGCACACTTATGTCCTACGCCCTTAGCAACAACGCACATATTCTGTACTTCATGTGAATAGTTCATTGGAATTATCTCCTTTCAATTTTTACATCCATATAATTATACAAGCATCTGACAATATTTTCAAGTATTTATTATCTGAAATATATGCTCATTTTTAGCAGTTTATATTTGCAAATTGTGTTACAATGTGCTAATATTATCACAAATTTCATTTTAAGAGGCGCAGTAATATGACAGGAGTTTTAATTAATACAGCCACGGTTATTCTCGGAAGCATTCTCGGACTTCTTCTGAAAAAGGGAATCCCCGAAAAAATATCAAAAGCTGCTATGACGGCAATAGGTCTTTGTACTGTGTATATCGGAATTGACGGGGCACTTGACGGAGAAAACACCATCGTCCTCATTGTGTCTATGGTTTCGGGAGTAATAGTCGGCACGGCACTTAATATTGACGGACACCTTGAGAGGCTCGGCGGATTCATTGAGAAAAAAATGAAGGGCAAGGGCTCGGGCGGAAGCATCGCGCAGGGCTTCATTACGGCGTCCCTTCTGTTTTGCGTGGGTGCTATGACCATAGTCGGCTCTCTCAATGCGGGACTTACGGGCAACAACGAGCTTCTTATAACGAAATCCGTTCTCGACCTTATTTCCTCTTGTATGCTTGCAAGCACCCTCGGCATCGGAGTTATTTTTGCCGCCTTTTTCGTGCTTTTGTATCAGGGGGGACTTGTGTTTCTTTCGGGGCTTTTGCAGAACGTGCTGACCTCCGAGGAGCTTATTGCGGAAATAACCTGCGCAGGCTCCGTTATGATAATAGCACTCGGACTGAACATTTTAGGCATCACGAAAATCAAGGTTGCAAATCTTCTTCCCGCACTCCTGTTTGTACCCCTATTCTTTTATCTTGCAGGCTTTCTGCCTTTATAAGAATCGGTAAACCATTTGTAAACATATTAAATTTTACTTTACAATACCCACCTTATATTATATAATTATTCTGTATAATTTTATCACGGGAGGAAACGGTTATGCAAAAAAAAGCATCCGTAAAAATTTTATCTGTACTTGTCAGCCTTGCTCTGATAATATGTGCGCTTCCGTTTGCCGTAACGGCGGCTGAGGAAAAGGTCTTTTCCGTAGCCACGGTAAACGATACACACTATTATCCCGACAGCCTTGCAGGCGACAAGCGTGAAGCCTTTTACACCTACCTTGAGGGTCACAACTGCGTTTACGATGACCTTGACAGCATCCTTGACGCGGCACTTGAATCACTCAGCTATGAGGTAGAGAATAACGGCGTAAAATACATAGCCTTAGTAGGTGACCTTACTACGAACGGCGAATACGAGGGACACCGCGAGCTTGCGGAAAAGCTCCTTGAATTTGAAGAAAACACAGGCGCGGTAATTCTTGTAACCCCCGGCAATCACGATATTAACAATCCGAGGGCATCTCAGTTTATCGATAACACGAAGCAACCGGCAAAAATGACCACGAAGGCTGACTTTTACGAAATCTACAAGGACCTCGGCTTTTCTGATGCATACCATCAGTTCTCCGAATTCGGCACCGAGACTGCAGGCAGTCTTTCATATTCGGTAAAAACGGAGGACGGCTACAGACTCATTCTTGCAGACTGCGGAAAATTCACTCCCGACGTTACCGAATCCGGTGAAGCAAAGCAGGAGACCTCGGGCACAATGACTCCCGAGCTTCTCGAATGGGTATTGGCAGAAGCCGCAGATGCAAAAAGGGACGGAGAAACACCTATCCTTTTCACTCACTGGAATCTTTCCGGTATGAATTATTTCCACGAATATCTTATGCAGGGCTTCGTAATTGACGATGCCTACAAGCTTCAGGAAATACTTGCAGATGCGGGAATAAACTATGCCTTCGGCGGACATCAGCACGTCAGCGATACGGATATCACCTATTCCGATTCCGGCAATCCTATGTACTCTGTAATCACTCCTACACTCACTCAGTTCCCCTTCTCCTACAGAGTGACCGATTTCAGGAAAAATGCGGACGGCGGTCTTGACGTTACCTTCAATCAGAGAAGCTGTGACGAATACAGCGCGGTTAAGAATCTTTCCGGCAGCGGATATTATCCCGCCCCCTACAAGGAAACGGGCTTCGGCAAGCAGCACGGTAAAACGGCAGATGCAACGGAATACGTTTTCGGCATACTCAAAAGCACGCTCGACAAATATATCGGCGGCATCCGTGCAGAGGGCAGTATCGTAGCCTACATTGAAAAGGAGCTTGACATTGACCTCGAAAGCACCGTTAACAGCTATCTTTTCGGCGGTATTTCCTTTGAGGGCACGAACATCCTTTCGGGCGCAAACGTAATGAGCTTCCTTGAAGACCTTGACGGTCAGCTTATGGAAAAATTCATTTATCAGAAGAGCAACACCTACGCACTCATAAAGGATACACTCAGAAAGATACTTGATACTCCTCTTACGGACATCCCCTGCGAATACTTCATTGATACCTACGGCTTCGGCTCAACGCAAAGAGGCGGTACACTCGGAGAGGCTGTGCTTACGGTAGTAGCACACATGTATAACGGTAACGAGGATATTTCCGAGGATTTATTCGCACAGTTCATAAAGGATTATTCGGGACAGGTTGAATTCCTTGACACTCTTATAGCACTTGTCCGTGAGCATATCGTAAACGACCTTCTTATTGACAAGATTCTCGCAGAGGTCGATTTCAATATTTCGGCTCTCTTCATTGACCCCACCGTTACAATCGGACAGTACGTTCAGATGATCTACACAATAGTGCTTTCCGTTATTGATTCGGGAATATTCAACGTATCCTCCTCCGAGCAGTTCATCAGCTCTCTCGTTCACATCTTCAACAACTTCAACGACGTTTCCTTAAAGCGTCTTGTGAATGCAGTCCTCGGAACGGGACTTATCTCCTACGGCTCATCAATCGACGAGCTTATCGACAATCTTCTTGAGCAGTTCTTACCCTACGAGGTAAGAGAAGCCGCCGTTTATCAGGCTCAGACGGTAATAGGCGGAATGCTCACCGACGATACAAAGGACTGGGACGTTACTTACACGAACAACGGTGCCGTTGAGGTTATCCCCACCAAGGAGGATATGCAGCTTCCCGTAAACGTAACTCTCGGACTTACAGAGGATAACAGCACCTCTTTCTCAATCAACTGGTTCACAAAGTATTCCGTAACCGCAAGTGACATTTCACTTAAAGCAAAGGACGGCTCAGCCGTTACGGACTTTACGGTTACGGACGAAACGAAGCAGACAACCTATACTGCTCCCGGCTTTGACGTAGGCGACTTTGCAATTCTTCCCTGGACTCAGGATATCGTTCAGCACACTCTCACGGTATCGGGCCTTACCCCCGATACGGAATACGTTTACACCATAGGTGATTTTGACAAGGGCTTTACAGCAGAAGGCACCATAAAGACTGCTCCCGACAAGGACGGAGAATTCACCTTCATTCACGTTTCCGATACCGACGGATATATTCCCTCACACTTTGAGGACTTTTCAGCCGTAATGAATGCGGCAGACAGCCTTTATCCCGAATGGAGCTTTATGCTTCACACAGGCTCCTTCACAAAGACTCCCTCAAACGACAATCAATGGAGCTGGGCAATAGGTGCCGCCGAGGCTCAGCTTATGAGCAAGCCCACAGCCTATGCCGCAGGTGCTAACGATAACGGCGGAGAGGGCAGTGCAATCAAATACTTCCCCGCAGAGACAGCACCCGACCAGCTTGATGATTCAGGCGCATACTACTCATTCGATTACGGCAATACGCATATTGCAGTTCTTAATTCAAATAACGTCACCGAGGACGGCGCACTTGAGTCCGTTCAGGCTCAATGGCTCAGAGGCGACCTTGCAGGAAGCGGCGCGATGTGGAAGATAGTTGCTCTTCATACGGGCGTTTACGGCAGTACGGACAATGCCGCCTTGAAGTCTCAGCTTGAAGAAATTATGGAAGAGTATGATGTTGACGTTCTTCTTCAGGGCAGTGAAAGAGCTTACGTCAGAACAGGCTATATAAGCGGCGGTGAAGAGGTAGAATGCAACAAGCTTAAAATCACGGTAAACGGTGAAAGCTATTACGCTTATGCGGATGCAAAGGGCAGCGTAGCGGTTATCGACGGCGGTAATGACTTCGGTGCAATTACCGTAAGCGGAAACAAGCTCGTTTTCAATGCTTACAGCGCAGACGGTGACAGCGTATCAAAAACCGACTGCTTCGCAATTGCAAAGGCTGACGTAAAGGTTGTTATGGGCGACTGCGACGGTGACGGCGAAATAACGGCAAACGATGCAAGACTTGCTCTCAGATATACCGTGGACCTTGAGGATTTAGACGAAATTGCCCTTATTGCCGCAGACGTTGACGGTGATAATAAGGTAACGGCATCCGATGCAAGAGCTATTTTAAGAGCAGCGGTAGACCTTGAGGAAATTTCTCCCGAATACGTCTTTATCACAACAGCTTAAGAAAAAAACGGTACAGGCTTATATGTCTGTACCGTTTTTTCCGCCTTCCTGTAAGGTAAAAAAACAGAAAACTGCGGGATTTGCATATACCGCAGCTCTCTCGCGAAGTGAAAAAACATATACCCGTCGGCAGGATAATGCACCGACGGGTATATTCTGTTAAGATTAAAAATGATTACTGTGAGTTCTTTCTTGCGGCTATTTCCTCTACCATTTCCTTCTGTCTCTTTTCGGTAATGGTATAGAAGAACATAGGAACTGCGCAGGCAAACATACTTACAACACCGGAAACGATAAGCACAGTCCAAAGTGCATCGGGATTTTCTACCTCGTAGGTTCTTGCATTGATACCTGCAATAGCCATAGACATAACACCGATAAAGGCACCTACTGCCATACCTATCTTATTGATAAGGGTCTGCATAGCGAAGCATATACCCTCGCCTCTCTCGCCTGTTTTCCACTCAAGATAGTCAACCGTATCGCCTATCATAGCGTAGGTGATTATGTTGTTTACACCCTGAGGAATACCGAGAAGCACAAGACCGATAGCACAGATTACCATCTTCCAGGGTGCGTCGTAGCCTACGAAATACATAATAAGCATTACGACACCGCCAAAAAGGTGAACTGCGATATAAGACCACTTTTTGGTGAACTTCTTGCTCATCCAGGGAACGAGAATTGAAGCTACGAGACCGCCGGGAACAACGAGAAGCGTTATAATACCGTAAAGTCCTTCATTCTGAAGGATGTACTTTGCAAAATAAAGACCGCCCGTGTAGGAATAAACCATTCTTGCACCGCCGAGCACACCTGAAAGAACGATAAGAAGAAGCTCTTTGTTCTTAAAGAGGAGCTTGAGGTTGTGACCGAAGGAGGGAGCCTCTTCGTCTGAGGTAAAGCGTTCCTTAGTGTTTTTGAAGCCGTAGAAGAACATAGGAATTGCGGCAACGACAAGCACAACGGCGGCAACGAAATATATCCACTTGAGAGTTTCTGCATTCTGGATTTCCATTCCCTGCTTAACCGTGCCGAGGAAGGTTCTTGCGGCAGCCTCTGCCGTGATGCCCTGATTTGCAACCATATTTGCAATTGCATCTGCCTTGTCGGCGGCAATAAGAGCAAGGTCCTCTGCAGTATCGGCATACTTGTACTGCTTTGTAAGCTCACCCGTAATCATAGGAACAAAAATAGTAACGATACCTGCGCCTACAGTACAAAACATACGGGCAACGGTAAGAATATTACCTCTTGTCTCGGTATTATTCGTAAGACAGGTGGAAAGTCCCCAATAAGGAACATCGGCAATTGTATAAGTAACGCTCCAGAGAACGTAGATAGCACCGATAGTTGTGAAAGCTATGGTAGTCTGCGTACCGTTATAAATGTTTTCTGCGCTGAAAACGGGAAGGAAGCAGAGTATTGTCATAATACCTATAGGAATTGCCATCCATTTAAGGTAGGGACGGCATTTACCCCACTTCGTACGGGTCTTGTCAACGACACTTCCCATAATGGGGTCGTTGAAGGCGTCGAACACACGGGCGGCAAGCATAAGAATAGCAACGGCAACAGCACCGCTGACACCGCCGACCATAACACCGTCAGCACCGAAAAGAAGGGCGTCTGTCATAAATACGGTTATGTAGGAACCGATTATGGTACAGATAAAGTTCTGACCGAAGCCTGCTACCGAATAGGCAATTGCTTCCTTCGGCTGAACACCCTCACCGGGAGTCGTGCCGAATAATTTGTGAAGAAAGTTATTCATCAGAAAATCTCCTTTTTAACATTTGATATATGATAACACATCTTTTCACAAAATAAAAGTATCAATATAGGTAAAATTTTACTAAAAATATTGTTTTTTCTTTAATTTCACGTTAAACGTATAGACACAAGGGCAAAATAATTGTAAAATATGGGTATAAAGGAGATGAGCTTATGAAAAAATTTACGGCAGTAATAATAAGTTTTGTTCTTATATTTACGTTATCTCTGACGGCATTTGCCGCAAATCCCGTCAGCGCACCGGAGGAATGGCTGGCTGATTGGTCTGACAGAGCCGCTGTCACGGGCAAGATATGGCAGATGCCCGGAAAAGCTTCCGACAGCAGAGCCTTCAGCTGGCTGTCCTGCGATTTCGGCAACACCTTTACCTACTCCGACGGTACGAATGAGTATACCGCTGACGTACAAAGCAGTCTGCTTCTTCACGGAGTTCTGAACACGGTAACGCTCACGGATATTCCCGACGGCAGCTATACCTACACCTGCACCGCCGACGGCAAGACCATTGACGGCAGCTTCTCGGTTTACACAGAAAAGGAAGCCTTTACCGTTATGTTCTGCGCAGACCCGCAGCTGGGACGCTCCGATGACAACAGCGAGCAAGCGGTTCAGAACGATACCTACGGCTGGGAAAGAACGCTTATCAGCGCGAAAAATAACGGTGCAGAGCTTATTCTCTGTGCAGGTGATCAGGTAAACGACGGCTTTTCCGTTACTCAGTATAATGCGCTTTTCTCCTCAGACGTTCTCGGTGATATTCCCTTTGCTCCGACAGCAGGCAATCACGATTTCTATTCTCCCCTTTTCCCCGTTTATTTCGGTGCCGCAGGTGAGGACTGTGTGGGAAACAACTATTATTTTTCATATAATAACGCTTTATTTATCGTGCTTGATTCCAATAATATAATCCAGCCCGTCCACGAATTTACCATAGCAAGGGCTGTAAACGATTATCCGGATGCCGAATGGAGAGTGATTCTTCTTCATCACGGCGCATACTCCTCTTGTGCCGATGAGTTTACAAACCGACTGTGCGCAGGTACTCTCAAATCCACCTTTGACAAATTTGATATCGACCTTGTTCTCAGCGGACACAATCATTTCTATTCGAGAACCTATCCTATTTATAACGGCGGAATCGGAGCATTGGGCACGGTATATTTTGAAGCAGGCTCAGCCTCGGGCAGTAAATGCTCGTCCTACGATACCTCAGCAGACGGACTTATTGTAAAGAGCGTTGACCTTAGCGGTGCATCATACTCCCTTCTTACATTTACTAAGGACACAATTGAGGTCAATTCCTACCTTACGGATTCGGGTGAAGTATTCGACAGCTTCACGGTTGTCAATACGGATGCCGCAGATGCCTCAGAGGTAAGCTTCTTTTCGGCAATAATAAAATTCTTCAAAAGCGTTTTTGATTTGATTCCCGCACTTTATTAATAAAAAGAAACAATAAATCAAGGGAGCATTGCGGTTTGTCTGCAATAATCCCTTGATTTTCAGTTTTGTGCGTTCTGCTTTTTGATTTTATTTTTTGGTTCTTCACGGAAACTTGGGGGATATCTCAGAAAAGTTCTATTAATAGTGCTTCGCACTTTAAGAACCCCCGGCGAGGGTTCTTAAAAATCTCCTGCGCTTTAAGAAGGAAAAAGGATTTCGCACTCTGCGGA
>JAZNFG010000048.1:0-18124 GCA_045589015.1 Acutalibacteraceae bacterium | reverse complement strand
GAAAAAGGATTTCGCACTCTGCGGAGTGCGACAAGAGGCTCTGCCTCTTGACACCGTGAGCTTTTGAAAAAGCTCAACCAAAACTTTTAATAGGCACTCCCGTGCCCACTTCATCCCCCAAGTTTCCGTGAAGAACCTTTTTTGTCAAGTGATATGCCGACTAAGGTCGGCGTGATACTTTCTTTTTCCTTTTCACTCCATTATATTCCTTTTGAAGCCGTTTTGCCTGCTTTATTACTCCATTTTGCCACCTTTCGGCTCCTTTGATACGCTTACGTCAGATTTCTTAAATAAAGACCTGCCGTTTTCTTGCCCTGAAGCGTCAGCCTCTTTTGTGCCGCCGCCGCTGTTTTCTCTATTTCCTCTTTTGATTCAAACGTAAATCTGAGGCTTATAAAATCCACGTCGGCAAGAGGCTTATCTGCAATATACATCGGTACGGAGTTATAAAGCACGCTGTATTTTTTATCCTTACAGACAACTGAGAAGCGTTCGCCTATTCGGTCAACAAGCACGCCCCTTCCCTTGCAATCCCGACAGCCGTTTTCACTCTGCAGGGGACAGCATCTGAAATGCATCAGAGGTATATATGAATACACCGTCAGACCGACTGAGCAACGCTCAGAAATGAGCTCCGTATTGCGTGCGGAGGTTTCATAGGAAAGAGTCACGTCCTCTGCTCCGAGGGACCGCCACATATTCACAGCCTCGCTGTTGAGAACGTTCAGAAGCGCACCGCCGATTATACGCATTCCCGCAGACCTCGCAAGTGCCGCGGCACCGATATTTTCACAAAGACTGTGAGTAATACCCATTTCCCGAAGACGCTTGAGCTCCAATAACGTCTTTTCTTCATTTTCGGGGTAGATAAGAGAGGGCAGCTCTGCCGCAAGCCGCGGCATAAACCGTCCGAGGCTGTCTGCATTTTTAAGAATTTCCTTTACGGGAAGAATTATTCTGTCTGCATTTATGTTCTCGGGGATGCTGTCTGCCGTGGCAAAAATCATCTGCGTTCCCTTAAAGCCGCCGTTAATGTACGTATCCGATTCCGATAAGGCGGCACGGCTGAAGTCGTAGGGAGCTTTCTCTCCGCGAAGCTCGGTGAGTCTTTGACAGGCTTCGCGGCGCATAGCGTTTATATCCGAGGCTCTGAGCATAAGTCCGCCGTCAATATTACATAAGACCGAATCACAGTAATAAAAGGTTGAGCCGAGCTTAAGAAGGGATTTTTTTGCGCTCTCCTCACTCAGCGGTGCCTTCAGAGCGTTTTCGGGCACGGGTCCCGTTACCGTCACAGTATTTTTACCGTCGCTGATGCTAAGCTCAGCCGCTTTTCCCTCTTTTAACGTAAATCTCATTTCTGTCCTTACAAGAGGATTCTCGTTTCTGTATTCGTTTGCAATCCCCCCCAGCACGTCAGCGGCGGCCAAAACGTCCTCCTTCGTGCGGTAGCCGAACATTGAAATATCTCTTTTTCCGATGGCATAACCCTTCGTAAAGCCGCTTCTTGAAAAAACACTCTGCAAAAGTGAAATATCAGGCTGTCCCCCCGATACGGCACTTTTATAAGCCTTTACTGCGGCACTTACGTATTCGGGTCGCTTCATTCTTCCTTCTATTTTAAGAGAATCCACACCTGCGGCAATAAGCTCGGGAACCATATCCGCAAGGCACATATCCTTAAGCGACAAGGCATACTCTCTTGAGCCGCTTCTGAAATTAAGCCTGCAGGGCTGTGCGCAAAGACCGCGGTTTCCGCTTCTTGCTCCTATTACCGAGCTCATAAGGCACATTCCCGACGCGCTCATACAATGCGCTCCGTGGACGAAAACCTCAATTTCCGCCCTTACGCTTTGCTTTATCCGTCTTATTTCATCTAAAGAAAGCTCACGGGCAAGAACTATTCTCGAAAAGCCGAGGCTGTCAAGCAATAAGGCTCCTGCCGCGTTATGCACCGCCATCTGGGTAGAAGCGTGCACGGGGATATCGGGACAGCACTTTTTTATAAGGGAAAGCACACCCATATCCTGAATTATAACGGCATCCGCACCGCTTCGGGCAATAAGCTCCAGCGTATCGCAAAGAGCCTCGCGCTCATCGTCCTTTATGATTGTATTGAGTGTAATATACGCCTTTACACCCCGTTCACGGCAGTATCTTACGGCTGAAAGAAAATCCTCGTCGGAGAAATTCTCCGCCTTTCTTCTTGCATTAAAGGAAGAGGCTCCGAAATATACCGCATCGGCACCGCTTCTTACTGCTGCTATCAGCTGCTCTTCACCGCCTACGGGTGCTAATATCTCAGGTTTTTTCATAAAAACTCCATTCCTAAAGCTGTTATAAAGGTATATTAAATAATAACATAATATTTTTATTTTTGCAACGGCATCAGCATCTTGACAAAAGAAGAAAAGCGTGTATAATAAATTGAGAGTTATTCTCAATTTGGAGTTGATAATTTGGCTACTTATATGACTCAGCAGAAAAAGCTTCTGCTTGATTTTCTGAAATCACACCCCGACACGCCCTTCAGCGTAGAGGAGCTTACAAAGCAGCTTGAAAGCACATCTGAGACAACACCGGGAAAAAGCACGGTATACCGTCTTATAGGACAGCTTGTGGAATCGGGAACCGTCAAGAGGTTTGTCAAGGGAAATTCAAGACAGTTTCTTTACCAGATAGCAGGCGGTGAGGAATGCCATCATCATTTGCATCTGAAATGCACAAGCTGCGGCAAGCTTCTTCATATGGGACACAGTCTGAGCAATCAGGTGCTGTCGGAAATACTCGGAGAAAGTGATTTTTCCGTAGAGGTCGAAAGCACTACGCTTTTCGGCTGCTGCAGGGATTGTAAACTGATAAAGGAAGGATAAAGAATTATGATTAAAAAAATTACAGCCGTGCTTCTTGCGGCTATACTGATTACCGGTGCCTTCGCAGGCTGTGCCGATAATACGGTAACCTCGGATAAGCTGAAAATCGTCTGCACAGTATTCCCCTATTACGACTGGGTCAGAAACGTGGTTAAGGGCACGGACAATACAGAGGTAGTTTTACTTCTCAACACGGGCACAGACCTTCATTCCTATCAGCCCACGGCAGAGGATATCGTTACAATTTCCTCTGCAGACGTATTTATCTATACGGGCGGCACAAGCGACGGCTGGGTCAGCGACGTGCTGAAAACCTCACAAAACGGAAATACGAGGGTTCTCAATCTCTGCGAGGTATTGGGTGAGGAAAATCTTTACTGCGTTGAGGCCTCAAGCGAAGAACAGCACCACCACGAGGAGGGCGAGGAGCATAATCACACTCACGACGAGCATATTTGGCTTTCCGTCAAAAATGCCGTTACGCTTACAAAGGCTGTTACCAATGCAATAATTGAAAAGGACGAAAAGAACAAGTCAGTCTACGAGGAAAACTGCCTTACCTACACAAACGACCTTATTGCTCTTGACGCACTCTATGCAACTGAGCTGGCAGCCGCAAAAAAGGACACGCTGGTTTTTGCTGACCGCTTCCCCTTTATTTATCTTACGAAGGATTACTCTCTCTCCTACCACGCCGCCTTCTCCGGCTGCTCTGCAGAAAGCGAAGCAAGCTTTGAAACGGTAACAAGGCTTGCACAAAAGGTAGACGAGCTGGAGCTTGATTACATACTTATCACGGAAACCTCCGACGGCTCCGTTGCAAATACCGTTAAAAACAGTACGACAGCAAAAAACCAGGAGATTCTTACGCTGAATGCAATTCAGTCCGTAACGAAAACAGAGCTTGACAGCTCATATACAGAAATTATGCGCAGTAATCTGGAAGTGCTGAAGAAGGCACTTTCCTGAGAAAGGAATAAAAATGTCACAGCTTAAATGCGATAACGTCACTCTGGGCTATGAGGGCAAGATAGTTACTCAGAATCTCAGCTTTACCGTTAATGCGGGAGATTATCTTTGCATCGTCGGTGAAAACGGTGCAGGTAAAAGCACACTTATAAAAGCACTTTTAGGTCTGAAAAGTCCTATGTCGGGAGAGATAACCACGGGAGACGGCTTGAAGTCCACCGAAATCGGATATCTTCCCCAGCAGACCGTGGTACAGAAGGATTTTCCCGCATCTGTCAGAGAAATCGTCCTTTCGGGACTTCTCGGGAAATGCGGTATGCGTCCGTTTTACTCGGGCAAGCAGAAGGAATTTGCCCGCAAGCAGATGGAGAGAATGAATATTCTCGACCTTGAAAACCGTTGCTACAGGGAGCTTTCGGGCGGTCAGCAGCAAAGAGTCCTTCTTGCGAGAGCCTTGTGCGCCGCAGAAAAAATGATTCTTCTTGACGAGCCCGTTGCAGGACTTGACCCTAAGGTCACAAAGGAAATGTACGAGCTGATAAACAAGCTCAACAAGGAAGACGGTATTACGGTAATTATGGTTTCACACGATATTGCCGCCGCGGTAAAATATGCCTCTCACATTCTTCATATAAGCCATACTCCCCTTTTCTTCGGCAAAAAAGAAGACTATATAAAAACGGATATCGGCAGAACCTTTACGGAAGCGGGAGGTGAGGACTGATGGAAATGCTTATGAAGCTCGGTGAATATCTGCAGTTCGGCTTCGTTCAGAAGGCACTTATAGTAGGTGTTCTTATTGCACTTTGCTCCTCCCTGCTGGGCGTTACCCTCGTGCTTAAAAGATTCTCCTTTATAGGCGACGGACTTTCCCACGTAGCCTTCGGTGCTATGGCTGTTGCGGGAATAGTTGGACTTTCCAACGAAATGATACTTGTTCTCCCCGTCACGGTTATAGCCGCAATAGCACTCCTTGCCGCAGGAAAGAATACTCAGATAAAGGGAGATGCCTCCCTTGCTATGCTGTCAGTTGCGTCTCTCGGTGTCGGCTATCTTCTTCTCAATATTTTTTCATCCTCGGGAAACGTCAGCGGAGACGTATGCACAACGCTTTTCGGCTCCACCTCGATTCTGACGCTTTCAAGCTTTGACGTAGCACTTTGTATTGCTATGTCCGTAATAGTAATCCTCGTTTTCATTTTCTTTTACAACAGAATTTTCGCAGTTACCTTTGACGAGACCTTTGCTACGGCAACGGGCACGAAGGCTTCCCTTTACAATCTTCTTATAGCGGTTATAACGGCTGTTATCATAGTCCTTGCTATGAATCTTGTAGGCTCGCTTCTGATTTCGGCACTCGTAATATTCCCCGCCCTTTCTGCCATGAGGGTTTTCAGAAGCTTCAAAAGGGTTGTTATCTGCTCTGCGGCGGTCTCTGTCGTTTGCTCGCTTACGGGTATTTTAGTATCAATTATGGCATCAACTCCCGTAGGCTCAACCATCGTTGCAATAGATATAGCTGTATTTTTTGTATTTACTCTTATCGGAAAGAAAGGAAGCTCAAAATGAAAAAGTATATCGCATTAATTCTTTGTCTGTCAGCATTACTTGCGCTCTCCTGCTGCGGCACAGGTGAAAACGAAACGAATCCCGACGGACAGACTAATCCCACGGCTGACGCCGTTTTATCGGACGGTGAGCTTGATACGGGAATGAAGGAAAAATTCGACCAGATGGAATACTCCGCCTACGTTGATTTGTTCTATAATGACAACGGAGCCTCTTATGAGGGCAAGAATTTTAAAAAGGACGGCACCTTTGCAATTCTGAAGGATGCATATAACGACACCGTACGCTACTACGTATGGGGATATGCAGACAATACAAAGTGCTGTGATTATCAATGGGAATTCGTGCTTCCCGAGGGTGCCTCGGTGCCCGAGCCCGGCTCTTATATCAAGGTATCGGGAACTATGACAAAAAGTGAACAGGCTCTCGACGGCTATTGGCTGGAAAACGTCAGCCTTGAGGTTACGGATGAATTCCGAAATGCAGGCTTTGATATGGACCTCACAACTATGAGCCCCACTCTTGTGAGAGTTCAGATAATAAATCTTCTTCAGCATAAGGACAAATTCGCTGATATCACTCTGCGCCTTTTCGGCAGAGCGCTTACCCCCGAAACAATTCAGCACCCCTATTACAATGAAAGCTGGCAGGTCCACTTCACACAGACGGAAACCTCTCCCGCAATCGGAGATTACATTCTGATTGAAGGCACCTATAACAAGGCTTCGGCAGGCACGCTTATCACAACCGATAAGCTCACCGTCATAGGCTGATAATATTTCCCCCTCCGGACGCATATTATTGTCCGAGGGGGAATTTTTATGTCAGGCACGGCTTTATTTCAGAATACTGCGGCGGCGTTTACGGATATACTGCTTCCCGTAATACTTTTGACAGCAGGAATATATCTTACCGTAAAAATGAATTTCGTACAGATAAAAAGCTTTTCCGAGGGTATAAAAAATACCTTCGGCGGCTTGAAGGGAAAAGAGGGCAGAGACGGCATTTCCCCCTTCGGGGCACTTGCAACCTCACTTGCGGCGCAGCTTGGTACGGGAAATATCGTAGGTGCGGCATCGGCTATAATATCGGGCGGCCCCGGTGCCGTTTTCTGGATGTGGGTATCGGCATTTTTCGGTATGGCAATTTCCTACACCGAGGCGGCTGCGGCACAGCTGACAAAAAAACGAATTGACGGCGCATTTACGGGCGGCGCGGCATATTATATCAGCTATGCCGTAAAGGGCAGGTGCGGCAAGGCACTTGCGGGAGCGTTTTCTCTTTTTTCCGCAGTAGCCTTAGGTCTTACGGGAGTTGCCGTACAGGCAAATTCCATAACAGAGGCTGTAAAAGAGGCATTCGGCATCCCCCCGATTATAACGGGGATTGTTATCGCTCTGTCGGCAGGCTTCGTTTTGATAAAAGGAGCCTCTGCCGTGGCCCGCCTTTCGGAAAAAATGATACCCGTGCTTGCACTTCTTTATATGCTCGGCTGTACGGCTGTAATTGCAGCTCATATAAAAAGCCTTCCGGGCGCGGTTTGCTCGATTTTTACCTGCGCCTTTTCCTCTGAAGCACTTTTCGGCGGAATTACGGGCATTACGGTAAAAAAAGCAATTACGCAGGGAATAAAGCGCGGACTTTTCACCAACGAGGCGGGAATGGGCTCAACCCCGTCGGCACACGCTCTGTGCGATGCTCCCTCACCTCATTTTCAGGGGACACTCGGCTTTACGGGAGTATTTATCGATACCTTCGTCGTAATGAGCTTCACGGCTCTTGCGGTAATAACCGTGCTTTATACGCAAGCCGCACCGCCCGACCCGACGCTTTCGGGCAGCGAGGCGGTAAGCCTTGCCTTTTCGTCGGTTTTCGGAATACGCGGAGCCGCCGCATTCATAGCTCTTTCCGTAGCGTTTTTTGCCTTTGCATCAATTCTCGGCTGGAGCATTCTCGGAAAATCCTCTGCCGTTTATCTGTTCTCCGAAAAAAGCGAAAAAATATATACCCTGTCGGGACTTTGCTTCGTTATTCTCGGAGGTATTTTTCCCGCCTCTCTGTTGTGGACCGTTACGGACGTATTCAATACGCTTATGGTGCTTACAAATATACCTGCGCTTTTACGGTTCAAAGGCATAGAATTTTCAAAAAAATAAGGGGCTGTGCGCCGAAGCACACAACCCGATATTCAAATAATTTTTCAATTATTTAACGGCATCCTTGAGAGCCTGACCTGCCTTGAAAGCAGGAACCTTAGCAGCAGCAACCTTTACGGTCTCGCCTGTTCTGGGGTTACGAGCTTCCTTTTCAGCTCTTTCACGAACTTCAAAAGTACCGAAACCGATAAGCTGTACCTTTTCACCGTTCTTGAGAGCATCTGTGATGCTGTCGAAAACAGCCTTAACGGCAGCATCGGCATCCTTCTTGGAAAAGCCTTTTGCAGCAACTGCATTGATAAGTTCTGTCTTATTCATTCTGTTTTTCCTCCTATTATATTCAAAAGCCTTTTACGGCGTTTGTTCCCTGATGATTTTCTTTGCCCTCTCCCAAAGCACGTCCAATGCTTCAAGGGAGGCATTTTTCATTTCTATGCCCTCTTCGGCAGCCATTTTTTCAACGAGAGCGAATCTTGCGGCAAATTTATCCGTAGCGTGTGTGAGAGCCTCCTCGGAATCAACCTGCGCGAATCTTGCCACGTTCACCACGGCAAAGAGAAGGTCGCCCAATTCGTCGGTTATATCCTGACCTTTTCCCTCAGACAAAGCGACGGAAAGCTCGTCGGATTCTTCCTTTATTTTATCAAAGGCACCGCTTATGCCGTCCCAGTCGAAGCCTGCCTTTGCCGCCTTTTTCTGCACCTTCTGGGCGCGCATAAGGGCGGGCAGCTCACGGGGGATTGATGCAATCGAATCGGAAACCGTATCCTGTTTCTTAGTCTGCCTTTTTATGTCATCCCAGTTTGTCAGCACCTCGTCGGTGGAGGACACGCTGACGTCTCCGAAAACGTGAGGATGTCTTATGATAAGCTTTTTGCATATTTCGTCGGCAACGTCATCAAAATTGAAATTACCCTTTTGAGCTTCAATCGACGTATGAAAAACGACCTGCAGAAGCACGTCACCCAGCTCTTCCCTGAGCATCTCGGTGCTTCCCTTGTTTATAGCCTCAATAACCTCGTAGGTCTCCTCGATAAAATCCTTTCGGATGCTCTCGTGAGTCTGCTCGGCATCCCAGGGGCATCCGCCGGGAGCACGCAGAACGGAAACTATTTTTATAAGATCGTCACAGGTATATCTGTCCTTGAACTGAAAATCAATATTCATCATTTTTTACCGTCCGTTACTCATACTTAACCATTTTACCCTAAAAGTCTATATTTTTCAAGTACTTTTGCAATTTTTTCTCCCTTTGGAAGCATAGTTACGTCACTTTTTTGCAAAGTATTGGTGAGAAGAAGCATAATTGCGTATACAGCCACCGCCGTAGCCACTCCGAGAACGGTTGAAATGTTGCTCTGCATAAGCGTAGGCTCCCCCGAATTCCAGGAAAGAAGAATAAGTGAAAGTCTGTTTACGCCCCACGCGCCTATAGCGGCAACAACGGAGCAGACAAGCGGCTTAAACACGGTAATCCTCACGTCATAGCCCGTGCCGGTTTCCTTTTTAAGCACGGCAAGCCCCCAGAATACCATAACGATATTGCAAAGGAAGGAGCCAACGACCGCGCCCTGAATGTTTACTGAGGGAATGCTTACAAGAACAAGGTTTGCAACAACCTTTACGATAGCACCCACAGCCATACTCTTTATGGGGATATCCGAGCGGTTTATTGACTGAAGCATATAGGTTACGGGCTGTGCAAGAGCAAGGAAGCACACGGAAACACCGTAAGCCATAAGTATCGGAGCCATATAATTGAGAGCCGGCACCGTTGAAGCGTTATGTCCGTAGATAAGATAGAGAATTTCCTTTGCAAGCACGAAAAGCCCCGCACCTGCAGGAAGGGCAATCAAAAGCACAAGCCTTAATACTCTTTTTATGTTGTCGCCTGCCGCCTTCCTTTTACCCGATACCCACAGCTCGCTGAGAATCGGCAGCGCGGAGCTTCCGAAGGATATGGTAAGCGTGGGGATTATGTTCTTGATTTCAAGCACGGTATCGTAGCTTCCGAAAAGATACGATTTGAAGGCTTCGGCATCCGCGGCGGTAAATCCCTTTGCGGCAATAATGTCGGGATACATAGCGGCAAGAGCGTCAAAATCACTCTGCAATACGTAAAGAAGCCTGTTTTGTATGGTCCACGAGTCAATAAAGGTGGTGAGATTAAATACAAGAGAGCTTACTGCAAAGGGCCACGCCATAGAAAGCAGCTCTTTTCTCAATACCTTCTTGCTCTCAGCCACGGGAGAGCCCTCTATAAATTCAAGAGGTATGCTGTTTTTGTCAAGCTTGTATCTTATAAGAATGTAAACGAGTCCTATTGCCGAGCCGATGGTAACGCCCGATATTGCCGCCGCTGCGGCATAGGCAGCAGTAGCATCGGTGATAAATTCATTTATCACGGGAATACTGTCGGCAAATTCAACACCCGTAAGAACTATCAGATTCATAAACAAAAAGCCGAATATAAGCTTGCCTGCAGACTCTATTACCTGAGAGACAGAGGTGGGAGTCATATTGCGCAGTCCCTGATAATAGCCTCTGTAGCCGCTCATTATACAGCAGAAAAGCAAGGAGGGAGCAACGGTCAGAACAGCAGGCAGAGCGTTAAGAGAGCCCGTTGATAGAGAATACGGATAGGCAAGCAGTATTATAATCAGCGTACCGAGAACTCCGAAAAGAGTAAAAAGGGAAACTGAAACCGAAAATACACTCTTTACGTCGCGGTATTTTCCCTGAACCGCCTTTTCGGCTATCATTTTGGAAACTGCGGTAGGAAGACCTGCAAGGGCAATTGAATAAATGGGAGTATAAATATTGTATGCGGATGCAAAATATCCTCTTGCCTCATAGCCGATTTTCTGTGTAACGTAAAGCTTGAACAGAATTCCTGTTATTTTTACCAAAATAAATGCCACGGACAGTATCAGCGCACCGTTAATAAGGGATTGTTTTTTACGTTCTGCCAAGGTTTGCCGCCTCCTTTTGCTTCTGAATAAAATTTATGCCGTTTATTACGCTTTTATACGTCCCTGTAAAAGTCTGTCAGAGCTTTCTTTCTTTCAAGCAGCTCCTCGAAGCGGGATATATATTCGTAGGGATATTTGAAGTTACACACGCGCTCAAGATATTCGCTGTCGGGAAGGGTGAGCTTCGTAACGGCGGCGGCACCGAGAGCCAGCACCGTATGTATTTCCTCCATCATATAAATATTATAAAGGCAGGGCTTATCCCTTTTGCACCAGCCTACGTTTTCAAGATTGCCTACGGATTTGCTCTGGCGGTACATATAATAGGGCAGATAACCGTTTGCAGGCAGCAAGCGGTTAGCATATTCCACCATACGCACGGTCTCGCTTTCGGGACATATATCCCTGTTTTCCGTAGTGATATAAGATGCTCTTTTCATAGCAAGGGTATGCACGGTAATATTTTCGGGAGCAAGCTCCACAGCCGTTTCAAGACTTCTTCTGAAGCCGTCAAGCGTATCCGTGGGAAGTCCCGCAATAAAATCCATATTTATGTTATCAAAGCCGAGGTCTCTTGCGAGACGGAATTTTTCTACCGTCAGCTTTGACGTATGCCTTCGTCCCACAGCCTCAAGAACGCTGTCCGAAAAGGTCTGAGGATTGATGCTTATACGGCTGACCACTGCATTTTTTAGCACGGTCAGCTTTTCTTCGTCAATGGTATCGGGTCTGCCTGCCTCGACGGTAAATTCCTTTACGGTGTCCATCGGGAAATGGCATCTTAAAGCATCGGTTATTTTTTTCAGATTCTCCGCGCTCAGCGACGTAGGCGTACCGCCGCCTATATAGACGGTCTCAAGGATAAGTCCTGCCTGACGGGTGAGCCTTGCGGTTTCCTCAATTTCGGTGCAAAGCTTCTCCACGTACTGCGGAATAAGCTGTCCCGCATTTTCAACCGAATGTGAAACGAAGGAGCAATATGAGCATCTCGACGGGCAGAAGGGTATTGAAATATAAAGCGAAAAGGAGCGTCTGCCCGTAATTTTCACACAGGAATTTTCATAAAGGGCAACGCTTTTTGCAAGGAAGGTCTTTTCCCCGCTTACCTCGTAAAAATCTCTGAAAAGCCTTTCAGCCTCGGCTTCACCCGCTTCGTTTATATGCTTTCTCATAAGCTTCGCGGGACGAATTCCCGTAAGAGTACCCCACGGAAGAACAATACCCGTAAGCTCAGTCAGAGTATTCTTCATAGCCTTTGCAAGATACATTTCCTTCAGATAATCGGTTGCACAAAGGCTTTTTTCGCAACAAAGCTCCCTTTCGGCTGTTTTTCCGCCGAGCTTTGCGCGGCAGACAAACCGCAGGCTGTCACCGCTGTCTGAAATGACCGTGTAAACGAAGCCGTCCTCCCCATATTCGGAAGGCGGCACATCGCTTACGGTTATTTTATCCGCAGGAAAATAAAGCCTGCAGATTTTTTCACATTCATACTTATAAGTATGCTTATCAGTCTGTAGATACATTGGCTCTTAAATATCTGTTATTCCTTTTTTCGTAAGAAAGAGTGGTATATTCGGCGTGGCCGGGGTAGATATCGTACTCCCCTTCAAGCTGTCCTATCTCTCTGAGAGACTTGAAAAGAGCTCTCGTGCTGCCGCCCGGCAGGTCTGTTCTGCCCATAGACATACGAAAAAGCGTGTCACCGGAGAAAATTTCGCTGTCAGTCATAAAAATTATACTGCCTCTTGTGTGTCCCGGAGTATGCTTTACGGTGATTTTCGTTTCACCGAGCATAAGGGTGTCACCGTCTGACAGCTCTCTGTCTGCCTTTATGGGAGTCTGCTCATAGCCCTCGACGGAGGCAGCAAGACTGTAATCCGCATTTTCAAGACATACCGCATCCTCGGAGTGAATGAGAATATCTCCTTTGAATCTCTTTTTAAGGGGAGCCGCTCCGCAGATATGGTCAAAATGGCCGTGTGTCAGAAGAATATATTTAAGCTCTCTGACGTCGTGTTCTCTGAGAAATGCTGCGAAGGCGGCATCGTATTCGCCGATGTCTATAACGGCTGCCTCACCCGTGGCAACATCCTCAATAAGATAAGTATTGACGGCATATTCACCCGTCTGTATCATATCAATTTTTAACATATCAAGCACTACCTGTTTTTTATTTTGCCGTTCAGGCTTTTTTCCATATATCCGTATCAAAAATTATGGTTACGGGGCCGTCGTTTACAAGGCTGACCCTCATATCGGCACCGAATATGCCCTTTTCGACATTTTTTACACCCTCCTGAAGCAGACGGGAATTAAAGTATTCATACAGTCTGTTTGCCTCATCAGGCCTTGCCGAGGGGGTAAAGGAGGGACGGTTGCCCTTTTTTACGTCGGCACACAAGGTAAACTGCGACACGCTGAGAACCTCACCGTCCACGTCGGAAAGGGCAAGATTCATTTTTTCGTTTTCATCCTCGAAAACACGCAGCCTTGCAATTTTCTGTGCCATCAAATCGGCTTCCCTTTCCGTGTCCCCGTCCATTACTCCGAGAAGCACAAGAAAGCCTCTTCCTATCTGTCCCGTGACGTTGCCGTCAACTCTTACGTCAGCACCGCTGACTCTCTGAATTACCGCACGCATCAGTTATTGTCGGGAGTGTTCTGCTGATTGTAGGGATTCTGCTGATTGTAGGGATTCTGCTGATTATAGGGATTCTGCTGACCGTTTACGTCGGAATAGGGAGTGTAGCCGGGGTCCTCACTCATTACGAGAGCCGCAATAATATATATCCAGATGCTTGCACCCGCAAAAATTGTGAGAAGTGCCCAGGCAAGTCTTACAAGCGTGGAGTCGATTTCGAAATATGCCGCGATACCGCCGCATACGCCTGCGATTTTCTTGTCTGTTGTTGAACGATAAAGCTTTTTGTTTTTCATTGTGTAAGTCTCCTTTTACTGTATTTTTTATATATCGTTACCCGAGCGGTCTACGCTGAGAACACCCGAGAGCTTACCGAGCCTTGCCATAACGGATTTGAGATGCTCGACGGAATTTGCGGCAATTGTCAGATTAATAAGCACTCTGCCGTCCTTAGTGCCTCTTGTATTTATTGACTGCACCGTAACGTGGATTGCGTTAAGAGCCGTAAATATATCGTTCATTATAGTCTTGCCTGCAAGGCAGGTAAGAAGCATTGATGCGGCAAATTCAGCCTTGACGGTGGAGTTCCAGTAAACTCTTATCCAGCGGTGCGCCTCCGGATTGTTATATATATCGGCAGGCACGTTGGTGCAATCCCTCTTATGAACGGAAACGCCTCTGCCTCTTGTGATAAAGCCTATGATATCGTCACCGGGAATGGGACTGCAGCACTTTGAAAGCTTTATAAGGCAGTTGGATATGCCTTCAACCACAACGCCCTCGCTGCTGATGCTCTTTGCCTGCTTATATTTTACCGCCTGCTCACCCGATGCCTTTACAATCTTGTTGTATTCGTCCTTTACGGTGGGCATTATCTTTGAGATTACCACACCGCCGTAGCCGAGGGCGGCAAAGAAATCATCAATAGTTGCAAGCTTCTGCTTTTCTGCAAGAATACTCAGAAGCTGTAATGCCTGCTCATCCGTAACCGACATATTGTTACGGCGCAGCTGAGTTTCAAAAATATTCTTGCCTTCCTCAATATTTTCCTCTCTGCGCTCCTTTTTGAACCAGTTTCGTATCTTCGTTCTGGCTTCGTTTGTCGTAACGATATTGAGCCAGTCTCTTGACGGACCCTTGCCCGGCTGTGAGGAGGTCAGAACCTCTATTATCTCACCCGTTTTTATGGTGTAGTTCAGCTGTACTATGCGCTTGTCTACCTTTGCACCCGTCATCTTATTGCCGACAGCGGAGTGTATGGCATAGGCAAAGTCGATAACCGTGGCACCCTTGGGCAGACATATAACGTCACCCTTGGGGGTAAAGACGTATACCTCGTCGCTGACGAAATCGTGCTTTATGGTGTCAAGAATATCCGTTGCGCTTTCCGCCTCGCTTTGAGCCTCAAGCAGATGCTTTACCCAGCCGATGCCCTTTTCAAGCTTCTTGTCCGCATCCTTGTCCTTATAGCCAAGCTTATATTTCCAATGGGCGGCAATACCGTATTCCGCGGTCTTGTGCATTTCCTGCGTACGTATCTGCACCTCAAACGGAATACCCTCGCGTCCTATGAGCGTCGTATGAAGGGACTGATACATATTGGGCTTGGGTGTGGATATATAGTCCTTGAAGCGTCCCTGAATGGGCTTATACATATCGTGGATAACACCGAGACAGTTGTAGCAATCGCCCACGGTGTCAACGATTATTCTTACTGCATAAATATCGTATATTTCCTCAAAGCTTTTTCCCTGCATATACATTTTTCTGTATATACCGTGAACTGACTTTATTCTGCCCTGCACGACGGGGTCCTTTACAACGGTCCCCACTCTTGCGGCAATTTTTTCTTTTATGTTATCAAGAAATTCCTTTCTTAAAGGCTCCTGCTCTGCAAGCGCATCCTCAATCTCCTTATAGGCAATAGGGTCAAGATAGCTTATTGCAAGGTCCTCAAGCTCCTCCTTTACGGGACGGATACCGAGTCTGTGCGCTATGGGAGCATAAATTTCTATAGTCTCCTTTGCCGTATCGCGTCTTTTCTGCTCGGAAACGTATTTCAGCGTTCTCATATTGTGAAGACGGTCGGCAAGCTTAATTATGATAACCCTTATATCCTCGTTCATAGCAAGAAGAAGCTTTCTGAGATTCTCCGCCTGCTGCTCCTCTTTATTATTGAGAATAGCTCTGGGCAGATCCTCCTTTGATATCTCGTCCTTGTTCTGAAGAGGCACCTTACCGAGCTTTGTAACACCGTCAACAAGAAGCTGTACGTCACCGCCGAAAAGACGGCGCACGTCCTCGCTCGTAACGGGAGTGTCCTCAACAACGTCGTGCAGAAGTGCCGCAACAACGGAAGGACAATCCATTCCGAAGCCTATGAGAATCTTTGCTACGGAAATGGGATGAATAATATATGGCTCACCTGATTTTCTCAGCTGATTCCCGTGAGATTCAAGCGCAAAATTATAAGCCTTTTCGATAATTGCGGCTTCTTCCTCCGAAAATGCGGTGCTGACAGCCGTTTTCAGCCCGGAATAATATTCGTTTACAATATCCATAAAACCTTACGGCCCCTTTCGTAAATTCAGGTTAATTCAGCAATAGCCGAGCCTTTTGAGAATCTCGCTTCCCGCAAGATCAGCCTTACCGGATATTTCGGCAGGCAAATAGACTCCTCCGTCGTTTTTGAGCACACCGACCTCGCAAAGAGCATCGAGGCATACCGAAACCGCTCCTGCCCTTTCATAAGGACAGCCGATTCTGAAGCAAAGCATTTCGGGAGAGAAGCTTCTGACCTTTTTATCCTTAATGTATCTGTAGACGCTGCCGAGAAGCCCTCTGTCGGGACATATAAGCGCCCGTGCCTTGTCACTCACTCGAAGCCCCGCGGAAAATCTGACGTATTCGGACAGCGAATAAAACAACGCCCTGTCATCCTCACCTGCGGGTCGGATATCCTTTATCTGCACGGAAGCCTTCGTTTCACCGCGGAATTCGTTTTTCTCTATTCTTACCGCGGCATCCACCGTGTCACCCGGCACATAGGGGAAGGCATCAGCCGTCTGTCCGAAATAAACCGCGGGAATGCTTACGTTATCCTTTGAAAGCGTCACTCTTATATGCTTATCTGAGCCTATGGGCTTAATTGATGATATCACCATATTGAACAGTCCGAATACAGGGGGTGGATTTTCGGCTCCGAAGGGCTCAAGCAGACTCAGCGAATCGAGAATCGCGGTGCTGACGTAGGCAGGATTCAGCCTTACGTCTATATTGAGTGTGGGATAAAACGGCTCAAGAGTTGCGGCGTATTCGTTGATTTTTTGTCTGAAGGCATCTATGTTTTCCGCCTTTACGGAAAAGCCTGCTGCAAGGGTATGTCCGCCGAACTGCAAAAGAAGCTCGCTGCAGTAATCAAGGGCATCATAAAGAGAGAAGCCGTCAATGCTTCGTCCCGAGCCTCTTGCAATACCGTCCTCACCCACGGACAGCACAATAGCGGGTCTGCCGTACTTGTCACACAGCCGCGAGGCGGCAATTCCGATAACGCCCGGATGCCAGTCCTTCCCTGCCGCTACCAGCACGGGGTATTTTTTCAGCTGAGGATTTTCTTCAAAATATCTTTCTATCTCCTCTGAAATACCGCTTTCCACGGTCTGTCTCTGAGCGTTGAGAGAGCAAAGCCTTTCAGTCAGCTGATGCGCCTCGTCCTCGTCCTCACTGAGAAGAAGCCTCAGCGCCGTATCGGCACTTCCCATTCTGCCTGCGGCATTGATTCTCGGTGCAACGGAAAAGGCAACGCAGCTGCCGTTGATTTCCCTTGCGCCGGCGGCTTCGAGAAGCCTTACAAGTCCGGGACGGTAGCTGTTTTTTATTACCTCAAGTCCCCTCGCTACTATTATACGGTTTTCTCCGGTAAGCGGTACTATATCGGCAACGGTGCCTATAGCGGCAAGGTCACCCATATCCTCCAGCACCGCGGAATAATCTCCGTCCTCCAATGCGGCGGCAAGCTTCAGAGCAACTCCGACGCCTGCAAGATTCTCCTCGGGGGACGTATCGTCCTCACGGTGGGGGTCGATGACGGCTACGGCATCGGGAAGCACCGCACCTACCTTATGATGGTCGGTAACTATAAAATCTACGTTATTTTCCTTGAAAATTTCCGCTTCCTCCACGGAAGCAATACCGTTATCCACGGTTATTACAAGCTTTACTCCTGATGAAGCAATCTCACGTGCGGTTTCGGGCGAAAGACCGTAGCCCTCGGTAAGCCTTGAAGGGATGCGGCTTGAAACAAAAGCACCTGCGGATTCAAGATACGAGGTAAGAAGTGCCGTTGCCGTAACACCGTCCGCATCGTAATCTCCGTATACGAGAATCCTCTCTCCGTTTTCTATTGCCTGCTTAATTCTCACAACCGCCTTTTCCATATCACGAAGAAGGAAGGGGGATGAAAGCTCACCCTCTGCGGCACAGAGAAATTCGTTTACCGCCTGAGCTGTTTTTATTCCTCTTGACTGTAAAAGCAGAACGGCAAAATCATCGGCACCCGTTTTCAGAGCAAGGGCTGCTGCCGCATTTTTATCATAGGAGCAGATATTCCACATTTTGCGACTCAAAATGTAAACCTCCGAATTTATGTTGATACGTTTATTTCTCTTATTTATCTTAAAAGTATACCATAATTATAAACTAATATCAACCGTAAAACGATAAAAAAGAAGGTCGTCAAAGGCAGTTTTACTCATTTTATACCGAACGTGACAGCCCTGATGAGCAAAATACAGTTAGTTACGAATTTTTTGACTCTTCACGGAAACTTGGGGGATATCTCAGAAAAGTTCTATTAATAGTGCTTCGCACTTTAAGAACCCCCGGCGAGGGTTCTTAAAAATCTCCTGCGCTTTAAGAAGGAAAAAGGATTTCGCACTCTGCGGA
>JAZNFG010000047.1:0-37051 GCA_045589015.1 Acutalibacteraceae bacterium | reverse complement strand
AAGGATTTCGCACTCTGCGGAGTGCGACAAGAGGCTCTGCCTCTTGACACCGTGAGCTTTTGAAAAAGCTCAACCAAAACTTTTAATAGGCACTCCCGTGCCCACTTCATCCCCCAAGTTTCCGTGAAGAACCAAAAAAATACGGCCGTCATTCAGAGAATGATGACCGTTTTCTTTATAGTAAATTCCTTCCGATATCGCAAGAAAGAATTTATACTCCTCCGAACGAAAAGCAAGCTTTTCTCTGCGATGGACTAACCGAAAATGTTTCACCGTAGGCAACTGTGAAGTTGTTTTTTTGTGTATAATGAATCAGCCGGCTTCTGTATTTGCAGGAGCTTGAGTCTTGGGCGGATGATTTTTGTGCTTCTTTTCCGTAAGCTTCTGAATCACAATAACTGCGGCAACAATTGCTATTCCGACAATATCTGTGACAGTTTCGGGGACGATAAGCATAAGTCCGCCGGCAAGAGTAAGAATTCGCTGCCATATCGGAAGCTTTTCAAACATGTGTCCTTCCATACCTGCGGCAACCGCATAAATGCCTATAAATGACGTTATGATGATTGATATAACATCAAACAAACCGGCATCAATAAAGAGCATTTTTGGGTTATATGCAAACATATAGGGAATTATGAACGCCGCAATTGCAAGTCGCGTTGCCGTGACACCCGTCTTCAGCGGATTTGACTTTGCTATGGCAGAGCCTGCATACGCCGCAAGCGCAACGGGAGGAGTGATATCCGCAACGATACCGAAGTAGAAAACAAACATATGGGCGGCAAGAGCGGGGATGCCCATCTTGATAAGAATGGGAGCCGTGATGGTTGCCATAATAACGTAGTTTGCCGTTGTGGGAACACCCATTCCGAGAACGATACAGCAAAGCATCGTAAGGAAGAGAGCAAGGAACATACTGTCCTGTGCGATGGGAACAAGAGTGTTGAGCAGAAGCTGTCCGAGTGCCGTCATTGTAACAACACCTGCAATAAGTCCTGCCATACCGCAGGCTACTGCAACGCCTATGGTGTTCTTTGCACCGTTGTGAAGTGACTCTATAACAACCATAGGTGACAAGGATGTGTCCTTCTTTGCTATAAATGATACAGCAAAGCAGGCAACGATGCCGCAAAATACAGCCTTTGTCATCATAGATGCTCCGAGGGGAAGCCACAGTCCGAGGGTTACTGCGAGAGGAATTGCAGGGAATATAAGCTTTGCAAGGGTCTTTGCCTCAGGAGACTTTACCGTTAACTTCTTTTTGAAGCCCTTTTTGTTGTCTGCCGCAATTTTCTCAACGTTGAACATATGAGTGATTTCTCTGGGAATAAGGCTTACAATGAGAGATGCCAGAATTGCGAAGCAGGCAGAAACACCCGCACTGAAGTAATTCATACATATAACCAGTATGACTATAGGAAGAAGAAGATATCCGTTACAGATAACAAGCTTCAGAAAGCTGGGAATAGCATCCTTGGGAAGTCCCTTGAGTCCGAGCTTCTTTGCTTCAAAGTGAATCATAAGGAATATGCCCGTGAAGTAAAGAGCCGCGGGAAGGATTGCCGTGATTGCTATTGATGCATAGGGAACACCTGTGATTTCTGCCATAAGGAAGGCAGCCGCACCCATAATGGGAGGCATTATCTGTCCGCCCGTTGATGCCGCCGCTTCAACGGCAGCCGCAAATTCGGGCTTGTATCCCGTCTTTTTCATAAGAGGAATGGTGATAGAGCCGCTTCCTACGGTGTTGGCAACGGATGAGCCCGAATACATACCCTCAAGTGCACTTGAAATAACCGCAACCTTGGCAGGTCCGCCTACTGCGCCGCCTGCTATGGAGTTTGCAAGGTCAACGAAGAAGGTGCCGATGCCTGTTTTTTCAAGAAGTGCGCCGAGAATAATGAAAAGCACTATAAACGTGGTGCAGACGTAAACGGGAGTTGAGAAGAGTCCGTTTGCTACGTCGTAGAAAAGGCTGTACGCAAGATTTCTCAGAGCCTTGTCGGGATTCTCCGTAAATGCCTTGATGGCGGCATAAGCTATGAATGCACCTGCAACAAAAATGATAGGAAGACCGACGGCACGTCGTACAAGCTCTATAAGCAGTATTATCGCAACAAATGCTATAACTATCTGCAGAGTGCCGATTCGCCTTGACATCATTACGATTTCTTCTTGATTTATCGTGTAATATAAGAAGCTTGCCGCACCGATAAGGCCTAAGAATATATCGTATACCGGAACGTAGTTGATTCGTTTTGTCTGCTTTTTATAAGCAGGGAAAATAATATAGCCGATAAATAGAATAAATGCCATAAAGGTTGTGAGCTTCGTATACTTTGTGGCATTAGGGAAAATCAGCGCCATGGATATCATATAAACGCTGAAAGAGCAGAGAAGACCTGTGATAACGTGCTTTCTCCAACCCGTGAAGATTCTTGTATTGCTTTCACGGTCAAATTCCTGCATTATTTTGTCAGCGTCAATAACCTCATCAGGAACGGTGTTGGCGGTATTTTCGTTCATTTGTCTTTTCCCCTTTCCTTTAGTTTATTAAAGAAAGTGCCGCAATTGAAAACTGCGGCACTGAAAATTTACCGATTTACTGATTATTCGGTGCTTGACTTATGCAGCTGTTGTTTCCTCTGCAGCAGCTGTTGTCTCTTCTGCAGCAGCTGTTGTTTCCTCAGCAGCAAGAGTTGTCTCGTCAGCTGCAGCTGTTGTTTCTTCTGCATCAGCCTCAACTATGCCCTTTTCTACATAGTACTTGAGTGCGCCGGGATGAAGAGGAACGTCACCGATACCGTTAACGGTTGTGTTGATGTCCATCTGAGCAGCCTTAGCGTGGCAGGTAGCTACGTCAGCGTTCTCCCAGAGGTTCTTTGTGATTTCATATACCTGAGCCTCGCTCATTTCGTTTGTTACAACGAAGGTAGCCATAATAGCAACGGTTGCAACGGGCTCTGTGATAAAGCCGTAGTCTGCGCTTGTCATTTCATACTTGGTGTAGAAGGGGTAGTCGTTCATAAGCTTTGCGATAACGTCTTCACCGAGAGCAACTGCGATTACGTTTGTTGATGTAGCAAGCTCTGTGATAGCGGTTGTGGGAGTACCTGCTGTGATGAATGCAGCGTCGATTGCGCCGTCCTTGATAGCTGTTGCGCTGTCACCGAAGGAAGCAAATGTTGCATTGATATCTGTCTTGTAGTCAATACCTGCAGCTGCAAGAATCTGAGTTGCATTATAGAAAACGCCTGAGCCTGCGTCACCGATAGCAACGTTCTTGCCCTTGAGGTCAGCAACTGACTTGATGCCTGAAGCCTCTGTTGCGATGATCTGGCAAACCTCGGGATAGATGCAAGCTACTGCTGAGAAGGTTCTGATGGGAGCGGTGAAGCCGTTTGTTCCCTGATAAGCAAAGTTCATAACGTCGTTCTGAACTGTAGCCATGTGATAGTCACCGTCATCGATGCCTTCAATGTTAGCCTGTGAACCGCCTGTTGAAACAACCTCAAAGGTGTAAGCATCTGTTGTGATTGCCTGAGTTGCAGCACCTGCAAAAGCATAGTAAGTACCTGTTGTACCGCCTGTGCCGACCTTGATGGTTTCAAATGTCTTGTCGCCGTAAACTACCTCGGTAGCTGCAGCTGTTGTCTCTTCGCCTGAATTTGTTGTGGTTTCTGTGGTGTCTCCGCCGCAAGCAGCAAAGCATACTACACAGAAGGTGAGTGCAAGAAGAACTGCTAAAATCTTCTTCATTTCAATTTACCTCTTTCCTTTATTTTTTTACTAAAAAATTAGTCCTCTATATATTAACATATATGGCCTTTCGTAGCAAATACAAATAATTGTATAGCTCCTATAAATTTTATTTATAATAATTGAAAAAGTATAATTTTTTTACATAATGCCGTGTAGTTGTATTACGTAGTGCTTGTTTTTTTTATTTTTTCGTTATATAATATATAAATAGTGAGAATGATTCTTCTGATAAAGACAGAGGAATGATGAGGTGACTGATATGTTTGACGGAATGGATTACGTATATGAGGTATATCTTGAAAAAAGCTTTTCGGGTGCGGCAAAAAAGCTTTTTATTTCTCAGCCTGCTTTGTCTGCATCCGTAAAAAAGGTTGAAAAGAATCTCGGTATTACAATATTTGACAGAAGCACAAATCCCATATCCCTCACTCAGGCGGGAAGAGTGTGCATTGAATCAATCGAGCAGATGAGAGCGCTTCAGCATAATATGCTCAATCAGCTTAATGACCTTTCCGATATGAAAAGCGGAAGTGTTATAGTAAGTGCGGAAAATTTTATTTCGTCCTTTATTCTGCCCGATATCATAATTGAATTTATGAATACCTACAGCGGTATAACTGTAGAGCTTGTTGAATCGCATTCCCATGACCTTAAAAATCAGCTTCTTGAGGAAAAGGTTGATATTCTTGTGGCTCACGATTTTGACCCCGAGCTTTTCATATCCTATCCGCTTGCGGATGAAACACTTCTTCTTGCTGTTCCCGTAAGCTACGCGGTAAACGACAGATTTGCGGATAAGAAGCTCACCGACGAGGACGTGAAAAATAAAAGATATCTTGATAAGGACTGTCCCTGCGTGGATTTGTGTGAGTTCTCAAACGAGGAATTTCTTGTTCTGAAAAAGGGAAACGATATGTATACCCGAACCATTCAGCTGTGTGAGAACGCAGGCTTTGTTCCAAAGGTCAAGATATATCCCGATCAGCTGTTGACGGCTTATAATATGGCGAGAGCGGGACTCGGAATCACCATAGTTACGGATAATCTTCTTCGTGCTGAAAGAGGTGCGTCCAAATGCGTTTTTTATAAGCTTTCCGGTGATAACACAAGAAGAAAGCTTGCTATGGGCTATAAAAAGAAAAGATATCCTTCAAGAGCTATGGAAGCATTCGTACAGTGTGCGCGTCAAGTATATAACAGAAAGTGAGTGTCATTATGAAAAAGCAAAGACATTGGTTAAAGGGAGACTGCCATCTTCATACCCGTAATTCCGACGGTAAGCACAAGCCTTATGAGCTTTACGATATGCTGTATGAGAGGGGAATGGATTTTGCTTATATCACAGACCATAACGTGAACACTCCCGGAATGAAGGCGTTTAATTACCGCGGCGTTTCAATATTCCCCGGAATGGAAATTTCGGGAAATCTGGGACACGTAAATATCTGGGGTGAGGGACTTCCCTTTGAGAGAATTGAAAGACCCGGGGCCCCGGAGGAATATTATGAGCTTATCAATAAAGCAAGGCTCAACGGAGCGCATATCAGCGTAAACCATCCTCTTGACAGGAAGCTTTCCTGGAGGATAGACCTCGATACCTTTGATATGGATTCCGTTGAGGTATGGAATTCTCCTATGCATACGGATAACGTATACTGTATGGACTGGTGGACCCGTAAGCTTCTGAAGGGAGAATTTATCCCTGCCGTGGGCGGTAGTGACTATCATCAGGATTATGTTGTGACAAGACTTCTCTGCGTTCCCGTTACTTACGTTTATGCCCAATCCAACTCAATAGAGGACGTAACCGCGGCAATTAAAAAAGGTAACGTATTCGTAACGAATTCTCCCAATGCTCCGAGACTGTTTCTGACCTGCGGCGAAGCCGTACCCGGTGACAGGGTTGAATTTACAGAAGGCAGTAGTGTAAGAATAGAGCTTGAAAGACTTAAAAGGGGACAGACGCTGAGGGTATATAATAATGAAAAGATTATATATGAGGCTGCAGCAAAGGGAAGTGGCGAAAAAGAGCTTGTTGCCGATATTCCCGTTCCCGAAAAGGGATACGTAAGAGCAGACGTAAGATATTCTTATCCTGCTCCCGCCGCAGTAATATACAAGAAAATTGCCGGCGGTATGATGGGAATGCACGATAAGGGGGAAGCACTCCCCGATATGATATACAGCTTTACAAACCCCATCTTCTTTGATTGAGCATCAGGTCTGTTATAAATTAACGTATAAAAGCAAAAAGGTATAAGTCTGTGCTGTGCAAGCTTATACCTTTTTTATTATCTTATCTTAAAGTAATCGGATTGCAGAGAATCAGCCTGCAATAAGATCGAAAAGCATCTTGAAGTAGCTGCCGAACATTTCAACGATAGCTGTGATGAGATTTACGGGGAAGGAGAAGATTGTTGATGCAAGAGATTCGTCAAGGTCGGATTCCTGAGCCTCGTTGCCTGCTGTTTTTCTTATTGCATAGGTGTCAATAAGCTCGGTCTCGCCTGTTTCATCGTTAACGATGTATGCCTTGTATATAAGGTCGTTTCCGTCAATTTCCGTTACACAGAAGCAGCCGCCCCAATCGCTTGTTGAAAGAGCCTTGTCTGCCACGTCAAGAATGGGCTTCATAGCATCCTCGTTTACGCTGTATCTCTTTGTGCCTGCCGTTGAGGGAAGGGTATATACGGTTCCTTCGGGATCAAGAGCAAAGGTGATGCTTTCGCCGTTAACGGTTTCCGTAATATATTCCGTGCCCTCTACTGCCGCATCAGCATAGACCTGCGTGGTTCTGAGATACATGTGGTCGTGTCCTGCATATACCATATCGATTCCAAGCTCGTCAATAATGGGAAGAAGAACGTTTCTCATAATAACCGTGTCGGGCTTGTTGATGTTCTTGCCTGCAGAATAAAGAGAACGGTGCATAAAAATGAACTTCCAGGTTGCATCGGACTGCTTCATATCGTTGATGAGCCAGTTTCTCTGAGCCTGCGTCATAGGATACATATCGTTTGTGTTAAGCACGGCTATATGAGCGTTGCCGTAATCGAAGGAATAATAAACGCCTTCTACGGACTGATTGTCACTTTCGTCAAGAGCAAAGATGTTCTTGAAGCAGTTTGTGTTGAATTTGTTTGTGATATTACCGTCGTGGTTACCTGCAACGGGAACCTGAGTATAGCTGTTGTTTGCAAATGCGAAGTTCTTGAAATACCAATCCCATTCGTCATTTGTGTTGTCGTTTACGTAGTCACCGAGGTTTGCAATAAAGCCGGCTTCGGGTGCAACGCTGAGTGCGCCCTTGAGCGTAAGCGAGGCGTGTGCGAAGTTTTCGTCGCTGCTTGCCTGAACGTCGGCTATGGTGATGAAGGAGAACTTAGAGTCTGCGTCATCGGTGATAACGCTACAGGTATCTCCCCAGAGACCCTTTGCGGCATCGCCCACTCTGTAGGTGTAGGACGTGCCTGCTTCAAGGTCGGTTACGTATACCTTGTGGATGTACTGCTCTCTGTATTTGCCCGTAGTACCGCTATAGGTTTTTGCATTTTCAAAGGTGCCGTCAAAATCCTCTGTCTTTACAATCTGAAGGTCTGACGCGCCGTCCTCGTATGTGTACCAGGAAAAGCCTCTTGATGAGGAGCCGTTTTCCGTCATTGTGCAGGCAATTCTCTTTACCTCGTCAGCAGAGGCTCCGATTGCGGAAATGCCGAAAAGCATCATTACGGAAAGGATTACGGCAAGAATCTTTGTTAAACGCTTATTCATAAAAACTGTTCCTCCAAAAATATTTTATATAAGTATAGCATCATACGGCGAAAATGTCAATTTTTAAAATTTAAAATATAAAATAAGCACATAAGCAATAAAATCCGTCATTCTGCACAAAAAACTAAAAAAAATTGTAACAGCCCTTCTAACAAAATAGTCAAATTTTTGCTTGAAATTGTTTTTTATTTTTGTTAAAATTATACTCGGAGGTGTATAATCTTGAATGTGAATACACAAAGCAATCCGGATATACCCGTATACCTTTTCAGACAGGGAAGAAACTGCAGAGCCTATGATTTCTTCGGGTCTCATCTGACGGAGTCGGGAGCGGTGTTCCGCGTATGGGCTCCTGCCGCCGAAGGAGTCAGCGTTGTCGGTACGTTTAATCTCTGGGATGAAAATGCCGCACCTATGCAAAAAATTGCAGACGGAATATGGGAAATTCATATTGACGGAGTCAGACAGTTTGACAGCTATAAATATTCCGTTCTCGGAAGGGACGGAATAAGACGTATGAAGGCTGATCCCTATGCCTTCCACGCGGAAACAAGACCTGCAAATGCGTCAAAGGTGTATAACCTTGAAGGCTATGAGTGGACTGATGCAGACTATCTTCAGACGGTTTATTCGAGGGACGTTTATTCCTCGCCGGTGAATATTTACGAGCTTCACGCAGGCTCGTGGCGCACCTATCCCGACGGTGAGCCCTATTCCTACAGAGCACTTGCGGATGAGCTTGTCCCTTACCTTAAAGAGATGTCGTATACTCACGTGGAGCTGATGCCTGTTTTGGAGCATCCCTTTGACGGCTCCTGGGGGTATCAGGTTACGGGATATTTTGCCGTAACCTCACGCTACGGAACACCTCACGATTTTATGTATTTTGTGGATAAGCTTCATAATGCCGGAATCGGTGTCATTCTTGACTGGGTGCCTGCGCATTTCCCCAAGGATGCCCACGGCCTTTATGAATTCGACGGCTCTTGCTGTTATGAATATTCCGATCCACTCAAAAGAGAGCATCCCGACTGGGGTACGAGAATATTTGATTTCGGTAAAAACGAGGTTGTAAGCTTTCTGACCTCAAGTGCCGCATTTTTCTTTGATAAATACCATATTGACGGTCTTCGTGTGGATGCGGTGGCATCAATGCTTTATCTCGATTACGGAAAATCGGGCGGCGAATGGAGACCGAATATCTACGGCGGCAGAGAAAACCTTGAAGCGGTGGCATTTCTTAAATACCTCAACGAGACAATATTCAGAGAATATCCTCACGCGCTTATGATAGCAGAGGAAAGCACGGCGTGGCCTCTGGTCAGCAAGCCTGTTTCTGCAGGCGGTCTCGGCTTTAATTTCAAATGGAATATGGGATGGATGAACGATATACTGAGATATTCGTCACTTGACGGACTTGCAAGGAAGTATAACCACGATCTGATTACCTTCTCAATGTTCTATGCGTTTTCGGAAAACTTTATTCTGCCCATATCCCACGACGAGGTGGTACACGGCAAAAAATCCCTTCTTGACAAGATGCCCGGCACCTATGAGGAAAAGTTTGCGGGGATGAAGGTATTTCTCGGTTATATGTATTCCCACCCGGGAAAAAAGCTTTTGTTTATGGGACAGGAATTCGGACAGTTTATCGAATGGGACGAAAAGAAGCAGCTTGACTGGTTCTTGCTTGATTACGACGCCCATAAGCAGCTTCACGGCTTTGTCAAGCAGCTCAACAAGGTATATAAGGATAATTCTCCCTTATGGGAAATAGATTATTCCTGGGAAGGCTTCAGCTGGCTTGTCAGCGACGATACTGACAATTCTGTTGTGGCATTTGAAAGAACCGCAAGAAACGGAGAAAAAATAATCGCAATCTGTAATTTTACACCCGTAACCAGAGAGGGCTACCGTATCGGAGTAGAGTCAAGAGGCTCGCTCAGCGTTCTGCTTGATTCCGATGCCGTAGAATTCGGCGGTGAAGGAAAGCTTGCAAAATCCCGTATTCTTACGAAAAAAATTCCTATGCACGGCAAGGAGAATTCCTTTGAGGTAACTCTTCCGGGATTTTCCTGCATATATCTTAAATACAAGCCCTACAAATCAAACAAAAAGTAATTTTACGGAAAGGAAGAAATAAGATGGCAAGAAAAACAGAATGTATTGCTATGCTGCTGGCAGGCGGACAAGGCAGCAGACTCGGTATTCTTACGAAAAATATCGCTAAACCCGCCGTACCCTACGGGGGAAAGTACAGAATTATTGACTTTCCTCTTTCCAACTGTGTAAACTCGGGTATTTATACCGTAGGTGTTCTTACACAGTATCAGCCGCTTGAGCTTAACGATTATATCGGAAACGGACAGGCGTGGGACCTTGACAGAAACGAGGGCGGCGTTCATATTCTTTCTCCCTATCAGCAGATAAAGGGAACCGAATGGTATAAGGGAACGGCAAACGCCATATATCAGAATATCAACTTTATTGACAGGTATAATCCCGAATACGTTGCAATTCTTTCAGGTGACCACATTTACAAGATGGACTATGCAAGGATGCTTGATTTCCATAAGGAAAAGGATGCAGCCTGCACCATAGCTATGCTTGAGGTACCGTGGGAGGAGGCATCCCGTTTCGGTCTTATGTTCGTAAACGATGACGGAGCAATTACCGCTTTTGAGGAAAAGCCCAAGCAGCCTAAGTCCAACAAGGCATCAATGGGTGTTTACATATTCACGTGGAAGAAGCTTCGTGAATATCTTATTGCCGATGAAAATACACCCGGCTCCTCCAACGACTTCGGAAAGAACGTCATTCCCGCAATGCACGAGGCAGGCGAGAGAATGTTTGCATACCGTTTTGACGGCTACTGGAAGGACGTAGGAACCATTGACAGCCTCTGGGAGGCAAACCTTGACCTTCTTAATCCCAAGGTAAATATAGACCTCAGCGATACCTCGTGGCCTATTTTCTGTAAGAATTCCGCTCTTGCTCCCCACTTTGCTTCAAAGGATGCGGAGATTCAGAATTCTCTCGTTTCCGGCGGCTGTGTGATTGACGGTAAGGTTGATTATTCGGTTCTGTTCTCCAACGTAACCGTTGAAAAGGGCGCAGAGGTAGAATATTCCATAGTTATGCCCGGTGCTACCATCAAGTCGGGTGCCAAGGTAAAGTATGCTATGATAGCCGAAAATGCCGTTATTGAGGAAAAGGCTGTAGTCGGTGAGAATCCCGAGGAGTGCAAGGACCTTGAAAAATGGGGCGTTACGGTAATCGGTGCCGACGTTACAATCGGCAAGAAAGCAAAAATTTCAGCAAATCTAATGATAGACGAAAACGTTAAGGAGGGTGAAGCAAAATGAACGGAAAAGACGTACTCGGTCTGATATTTGCAAATACGGATGATGATGTTATAAGTGAGATCACGGGTGTCCGTTCTATGGCATCCGTTCCCTTCGGCGGTGCATACCGTCTAGTTGACTTCGTGCTTTCCAATATGGTAAATTCCGGCATCGGTAAGGTGGGTGTCGTTACCAATAATAACTATCAGTCGCTTATGGACCATATAGGCTCGGGAAAGCCATGGGACCTTGCAAGAAAGAGCGAGGGAATATATTTCCTTCCGCCCTTCAATGCGGACGCTGTTGAAAATTATAATGCATCAAAAATCGGTGCTGTAAAGAACATTCTTCATTTCCTTGAAAAGTCACGTGAGGAATACGTTTTTATGACGGACTGCATTTACGTTGCAAACCTTGACCTGCAGGAGCTTTTTGACCACCACGAAAAGAGCGACAGCGATATGACCCTTCTTTATATGCACGGAAAAACTCCCGAGATTAAGGATATCCCCGTGCTTGAAAGGATTGAAGAGGGAAGAGTAACGAAAATGTCTCTCGGTATTTCAGATAAAAAGAATACCGATTTTGCTCTCAAGGCACTTCTTATAAAGAAGTCGCTTCTTGAAAGCCTCGTAAGCGTTTCCTATGCAAAGGGACTCGTATCCTTTGAAAAGGATATCATTCTCAAGAACCTCAAGAAGCTCAATATAGGTGCCTTTGAGGTAAAGGGCTTCTGTAAGGTTATTGACTCCGTAGCTTCCTATTTCGACGCTAATTTCTCTCTTCTTGACAGCAAGAATTACAGAGAGCTTTTCTCACGCGAAAGACCCGTTTATACAAAGGTATATGACGATATGCCCGCAGTTTACGGTCTCGGAAGCGACGTTGAAAGCTCCCTTGTTGCCGACGGCTGTATTATTGAGGGTGAGGTTGAAAACTGCATACTTTTCAGAGACTGCAGAGTTGAAAAGGACGCCGTTGTCAAAAACTCGATTCTTATGCCCCATTGCTTTATTGCTCAGAATGCATCCGTTAATTACTGTATTGCGGATAAGGCGGTAACCGTAAGAAGCGGCAAGCACGTTTCAGGTGCTGATACCTATCCCGTTTATATCGGAAAGAACATACATATTTAACGAAAAGGGAGAAAATATATGAAAGTATTATATGCTGTAAGCGAAGCCAAGCCCTTTATAGCATCGGGCGGTCTCGGAGACGTTGCGGGCAGTCTTCCCGCCGCTCTCAGAAAAAGACTTATCGGTTGCAGAGTTGTTATGCCTTTGTATGAAGGGATCCCCGAAAAATATAAGGCTGATATGAAGTTTATTACTCATATCACCGTGCCCGTTGCCTGGAGAAGACAGTACTGCGGTATTTTTGAAGCAAAGTATAACGGTGTTATCTACTATTTCCTTGACAATCAGTATTATTTCAAGCGACAGGGAATATACGGACATTACGACGATGCCGAAAGGTTTGCCTTCTTCTCCCGTGCCGTGCTTGAAATGATACCCTATATCGATTTCAAGCCCGACGTTATCAACTGCAACGACTGGCAGACGGCTCTTGTGCCCGTTTTCTATTCTCTTTACTACGGAAATAAGCCGGGCTTTGAAAACATAAAAACCGCATTTACTATCCATAACATTCAGTATCAGGGTAAATTCGGTGAGGAAATTCTTGAGGACGTTCTCGGTATTCCCAACGAATATGCTTCTCTGCTTCATAATGACGATTGCATAAATCTTATGAAGGGCGCAATTGAATGTGCAAATGCGGTTACCACCGTAAGTCCCTCTTATGCAAAAGAAATTCTCGACCCCTATTATTCACACGGACTTGATAATATTCTGCGTATGAGAAGCTGGAAGATTCACGGCATTCTCAACGGTATAGATACCGTTTCAAACGATCCCGCAGGAGACAAGAACCTTGTTAAGGCGTTCTCTGCAGCGGACGTTTCGGGTAAGGCTGAATGCAAGGCTGACCTTCAGAAGACTATGGGACTTCCCGTAAAGCCCGATACACCCGTAATCGGTATGGTTACCCGTCTTGTGTCCCACAAGGGACTTGACCTTGTGCAGTGCGTTCTTGAGGAGCTGCTTTGCACAAGTGACGTTCAGGTCGTGGTGCTCGGCTCAGGTGACTGGCAGTACGAGACCTTCTTCAGCGAGCTTTCTTCAAGATATCCCGACAAGCTTGCCTGTGAAATTGCCTTCAAGCCCTCTCTTGCAAGCAAGATTTACGGCGGCAGCGATATCTTCCTTATGCCCTCACAAAGCGAGCCCTGCGGACTTTCGCAGATGTTTGCTTTAAGATACGGCTCAATTCCCGTTGTCCGCGCTACGGGCGGTCTTCGCGACTCCGTTACGGATTCAGGTGACAACGAAGGAAACGGCTTCGTATTTGAGGACTATAATGCCCACGAGATGCTCCATACCATAAGACGCGCTCTTGAAGGCTATCAGGACAAGGAAGGCTGGGCAATACTCAGAAAGAGAGCTATGGAATGCGACTACAGCTGGGGACGCTCCGCTAACGAATACATCAGACTTTACAAGGCTCTCATAAAAGGAGAATAATTATGGCAGAATTTATCTTTTCCGCCTTTGCCGACGAGGCAGGCGGAGGACTACTTAATCAGATTGAGGCTCTCAAGGCAAACGGAATTACTCATATTGAGCCCAGAGGCCTTGACGAGGGTAATATTTCTACCTTCTCATCCGCTCAGGCAAGAGAGGTTAAGAAAATCCTTGACCGGCACGGTATAGGCGTTTCCTCGGTAGGCTCACATTTCGGTAAGATAAATATTAAGGATTCCTTTGAGGCACATTTCGATTCCTTCAAGCAATGTGTTGAAAACGCCGCCATTCTCGGCACGGAAAATATCAGAATGTTCAGCTTTTATATCGACGAGGGCGAGGACTACGATTCTTACCGTGACGAGGTATTTGAGCGTCTTGAAAGGATGGCTGATTACGCAAGAAGCGGCAATATCTGGTGCTGTCACGAAAACGAAAAGGGAATTTTCGGTGACAACGACGTGAGATGTCTTGATATTCTTACGACCTTCAAGGGCAAGATAAAGGGTATATTTGACCCTGCAAACTTTATTCAATGCAAGGTTGAGATACTTCCTGCCTTTGAAAAGCTCAAGGATTACATCGAATATATGCATATAAAGGATTGCCGTATGTCCGACGGCTTCGTGGTTCCCTGCGGCAAGGGTGACGGAAATATAGAGGAGCTTATCCGCCGCTTCAATAAAACAGACGGAAAGCACTTCCTTACTCTTGAACCCCATCTCAAGGTGTTTGAGGGGCTCAAGGACCTTGAGCTTACCGGCGGTGCCGAATCCGTAAAGGAAGAATTCCAATATCCCACAAACCGCGATGCCTTTGATGCCGCCTGTAAGGCATTTCACGAGGTGTATGCAAGAGCTATGAAATAAGAGGTATAAAAATGAAAAAATTTATTTCTGTTTTTATGTCGGTTATATTAATCGGAGCAATGCTTTTCGTTCCCGTTTTTGCGGCAGATACTCCCTCGGAGGAGGAAATCCGTGAAATTTTCAAGGATCTCGGAATTTCAACGTGGGGCACCGGTTATTTCGGCTGTCATACGATGAACCCCGAGGGTGATGCTGCTCCCGACAGCGTTATTCATCAGTATATTCAGTCCGCTAATCTTCTTGCTGATTATGAAAACGGCTGGGAAGTAACGACTGAATGGGGAACGTATTATCAGGAGGGCTATGAGCTTCCTTATGAAAAATATATCGAAATCATAGATTCGGCTTTTGTTAATCACAGCGATATGAAAGCATTTCTGAATGATAAATGGAATAATTATTATAACGAAGAAACAGGTATGGTAAAATGGGGTACGGGCGGCTTCGGCGGTCCCACAGATTGGATTGTTCAGGAGATTTGCTATTACTCCGATACTCTTATTTATGCCACGGGCGTTATGGTTGCATTTGAATATACGGATGAAGATTTCATAGGCAAGGAAGAAAATTACGATTACGTTAACGTGACCGGGACCTTCGGCTCAAATAAGGGAATGCTTGAGGACGCACTTATTCTCACCCTTCAGAAGGAGGACGGAAGGTGGAAAATCCTTGAATTCCGTGAGAATTATTGGCATATCGCTGACGGAATCCTTTACGACCTCACAGAAAAGGTGGAAATGTATCCTCTTGAATTCAATGCTTCAGGCGCAGACGTTGTTGCTTGTGATGACAGTAAGGATTTCACAACCTCATTCTACGGAAATACCACAAAGTGGTTTTATGAGGATGCACAGCTTTCTTACCGTATCAGCGCAAAAACAGGATATTTATTTGACGGCGTATCATTGACCGATATAAACGGAACAAAAAAGCTTGAAGCGGTTGACGGTGTCTATGTTGTAGCGCCTGAGGGCAAGGCCGTGCTTACCGTGGACGTAAAAAGAAATCCTGTTGATATAGAAATTTCACAGGAGCAGGAAAACAAAACAGTAAAGCTTTCTGCTGATAATACCGGTATTTTTGCCGTTGTTGACCAGTCTGTAAACGAGCTTGCGGCATCTATCAATGAAAATGTTGAGGTATATAATGCAGACGGAACAAAGGCGGATTCCTCCGACAAAATTGCAAGCGGAATGCAGATTGTAATTAAGGATGAACTGGGTAATGAAGTCGATTTCAAGACGGTGGTTGTTCCGGGAGACGTTGACGGCGATGCCGACATAAAGGCGGCAGACGCGAGACTTGCTCTTCGTGCATCCGTAGGACTTGAAAATCTTTCCGATTGGGGAAGTGCGGCGGCAAATGTTGACGGCGAGGCTGATATTAAAGCCGATGATGCAAGAAACATTCTCCGTGCCTCCGTTGCTCTTGATGATTCCTCTGATTGGTTACCCTCTCTTTCATAACAGCTTTCGGACAGAGGTCTTAGGGTAAAAAAAGCATTACGTTGGGAGACGCTTTGTAAAGAAGCGTTCTCCCATATTTATTTTACTTGATTATTCTTAATATTAAGAGTATAATGAGCAAAACAGCTTAAATGCGGGAGAGAAGGATTATGGTAATTGCTTTCAGTTTTATTTTCGGACTAATAATCGCGCTTGCGGATGTTTTTCTTAACCGCAAAACAAAAAAGGCTTCTGAAATCATACGTACGCTTGTAAAGGATACTCTTCTTGTCGTGTTGTTCTTCTACGGAGTTATGAAGTACGTATTCAAAACTCAAAACATATTCTTCCCCTCTTACCACGAGGAGGGATATACCTTTAATGCATTGAGTATTGCATTTTGCGTTGCCGCGTTATATTTTCTTGCTGTATCGCTTCTCGGCAGGTTTTCTCTGAAAGAGGAAGAGCCCGTAAAGAAAAGGGGCTCAAACCGTGCCGTAAAAATAATCAGCGCGGTATTCTTTGCTCTCGGCTCTGCCGCGTTGACCGCCACGGTATGGGGAAAGGACTTTTTCGGAGATCTTACCCCTGATCAGATACTTATAAATCTGAATTCTCCCACAGAGGGAACGGATGCGAGTGTGTATATTTCGGGTGTTGAAGGTCCCGTTCTGTCAACAGCCTTGTTTACGGCAATTTTTTGTATTCTGACCTTTACCGATAAGCATATAGTGCTCAGAATAAAGGAAAAGGCTGTAAAGCTTTTTCCGCGTCTTGTAACGAGAGCGGCTTCGCTTGTAATTGCTCTTTCAATGCTTATAGGCGGATGTGCCTACGGTATTTCAGAATTTCAGCTCGTAGACCTTTATCACTCATACCTTACCGCATCAACCTTTATCGAGGACAATTTTGCCGATCCCGATACAGTAAAGCTCACCTTCCCCGAGAAGAAGAGAAATCTTATTCATATATATCTTGAAAGTATGGAAAATACCTTCCTTTCAAAGGAGCTGGGCGGTTTTTGCGAGGATAATCTGATTCCTCATCTGTACGAGCTTGCTTCCGAGGGCGTAAGCTTTTCTCACCTTGAAGAGGGACTCGGCGGCTTTCTTGAATCAACGGGAGCCGGCTGGTCGGTTGCCTCTATGGTTAATATGGGTACGGGCCTTCCTATGAAGGTGCCCGATAAGCAGAATCAGTACGGTGATGCCGATAACTTCCTGCCCGGTGCTACTGCTATCGGTGATATTCTCAAGGAGCAGGGCTATGAGCAGACCGTAATGTTCGGTGCAAATGCAGATTTCGGCGGTCTTACGTACTATTTCAAATCTCACGGAGACTTTACAATAATCGACCATAAGGAAGTTAAAAAGAGAGGCTACGTGCCTGAAAATTATAAGGTTTTCTGGGGGTATGAGGACGATAAGCTTTACGAGTATGCAAAGGACGAGCTTACTCGTCTTTACGAGACGGGAAAGCCCTTCCATCTTATGATGGAAACGGCAGATACCCACACTCCCGAAGGCTATCTCAGCCCCAACGCACCCAAGCCCTACGATAACAAATACGCAAATGCCGTAAGATATTCTCAGGAGGAAACGGTAAAGTTCGTCCGTTGGATTCAACAGCAGCCCTTCTATGAGAACACCACGATAATTCTTATAGGTGACCATCTGAGTATGGCAAAGAAATTCTTTGAGGGACTTGACGGTATAAAGGAATATCACCGCTCCTGCTATAATCTTATTATCAATCCTGCAGGTGACCTGGATGAGCTTCCCGAGGAAAGACGCTTTAACAGAGACTGGGCGGTTTTCGATATGTTCCCCACAATTTTAGCATCAATTGGCGTTGAAATTGAAGGCGACAGGCTGGGAATCGGTACAAATCTGTTTTCCGACCGCGATACCGTATTTGAGGAATACGGTGTGGATTACGTTAACGACGAGCTCGTAAAACGCAGTAATTTCTATAATTTTAATATCCTTATTAAATAATGGCTTTTTCGCAAAGGGCTCTTCAGATGATGATGCGGGCACGGGAGTGCCGCTCAGCATTCTCAGAGATTTCTGTAAACAGCTGAATACAAGAAAACGGCTTCGCCTTACGGCAACCGTTTTCGGATAGTCCATCTGCGAGGGACTGTAAAAAAACGTAAGTTTTTTACAGCCTGTTTTAAGTGGATAGTAAAAACCGACGCTGCCGCATCAGATGTGCGACAGCGTTTTTTTAGTTGTTATTTTGTTTTATCCGACGAAGCGGTTTTTTCGCATCTTACGGTTATTCTCTGTGCGCCGCCGTAGGTGCAGGTGTAGAGAATGAGGTCGTCGCCGGTGTCCTTGACAAGCTCGGTGTCCGTGGGCATCAGAAGCTCTACCGAGGTAACCTTATAAAGTCCCGTATTACCCTCCATATCCGTGAATACAACGGCATCGTCCGCCTTCAGATTTCCTATATATCCGAAATGGCTTCTGTAATTATGCGCGGCAATAACGAGATTGTCGGTTTTTGTTGAGCCGTAATATCGGCAGGGAGATATTTTCAGCTTGTTATAGTCCCAGTCCGACATAACGGGAAGATATAATTCAAGAGAGGGAATCTGCAGATATCCGATATATGAGTTTCCGTCAATCGTTTCGGCTTTCATTTCCGTGTCAAAGGGGTCTCTTTCGCTTTGCTCGGACTGATTTACCATATCTATTATTGAATGAACAATTAATTCCGAATTTTCCTCCGCGCTCTTATTTTCAAGGGTATTGTATACGAGAATACCGCCCGCTGTCAGAAGAAGCAATATGCCTGCCGTCATAAATAATACGGCAATTTTTTTTCTCATTTAATTAACTCCGTTTGTTTCTTTTTTACCGAAGGTAAGTATTGCCCAGCCGATAGTGAAAAGCAGCAGTCCTGCGGTGCTGAATACGGGGACGGGCCAGTTGAGCTGTCCCGTGTGAATCAGCTCGTCGGGCTTTGTTGTAGGCTCGGTATCGGGAGAGGTTGTCTCCTCGTCCGGGGGTGTCGTATCATCCTCAGGCTGTGTGGTGCTGTCCGAATCGGGAATTTCGGGAGGCGGACTTTTTTTGTTTGTTATCGTAACGGTATTTGCCGAGGTCTCGTATGAAACGACGTATCCATCGGGAACAACGTCTTCAATTACGCTCCACGAATGCCTTTTTGAAAGATTCTCCCATTTGTAGGTCCAGTTGTTTTCCGCGCTGAGCACCACAGTTTCCTGTTTCTCAAAGTCGCATAAAAGACTGACGGTAACTGAGTCGGGATGAGAAGTATCCGTGTCCCAAAGCTTTTTTACGCTGATATAGGTAGTCTCTGTTGTGTCCGAGGCTGAATAAATCTGCATTTTAGGTGTTGCGTTTATATCGTAGACCCAATTCTGACGGTCATTGTCAAAAAGAGGGATGTTTATTACAAAGGGGGCAGGGACGAAGTATTCGGCTACGTTTCCCGATGCCGCAATAAGATAAATACCGGGGGTAAGGTTATCAAAGACAAGCACACCGCTTTTGTCCGAGCTCTTTTCCTCGTACGGCAGGGAATGAGTCAATGCGAAATTCAACAGATGTATGGGAAGATATGCGTCCTGCAGGTCATCGAGCTGAATTCTGCATTCATCGTAAGGGTAAACGTATTCGTAGCCGAGTTCGTTATCCTTTTCACGCGCCTCGGCAAAGAAATACAGACGGAAGCCTGCATTTTCAAGAATTTCTCCCGTAATTGCATCTGCCACGTGAAGGGTGATACTGCCGTTTTTTGTAAGCACGGCAGAGGCTTCTCCCGAAAAGGCACAGATGCCTATGGAGATGCTGAGAATGAGAGTAAGTATCAGGGAGATTGCTCTTTTTGGTTTCATCTGCCTTCCGACCGCCTTTTAGTTATTCTTGCTTTTTGCCGTTATCGTTTTTCTGCTTCATTTCCTTTTTCTCCTTGGAAGACTTTACAATAAGGAAAATAAGCAGTATTCCGAGCATTGGTGCCGCAACTGCGGGGGTAACGATAAGAGGATCTATTCTGTAGGCTTCCGTTATTACGTTGACCTTTTTCGTTTCCTCTATGTTTTCGATTCTTGTGCCCCTTACAAGCATTCTGTGTGTATTGATGCCGTAAGGTGTGCAGGTAACGAGAGTACAGTAGTCCTCTCCCGGTACAGCGTATAAGTCATTAATATTATCGGGCAGAACTATAAGAATCTGATCCACCTGATAGGTAATGGTCTTGTCAAGTATTTTTATCGTGAAGATATCACCTACAACAAGCTTGTCAAGATTTGTAAAAAGCTTTGCGGAGGGAAGACCTCTGTGTGCGGAAAGCACGCTGTGTGTGCCTTCTCCGCCTACGGGAATGCTTGATCCCTCAACGTGTCCTACCGCGGAATTAAGCACCTGATCGCTTGTTCCGTGATAAATGGGCAGCTGAATCTTGATTTTTTCAATGGTGATATATCCCATCATACCGTCACCGTTAACGTCCAGCGTTGAATAATATTCATCCTTAATGCTTTTATGCCCTATGAAGGGAGAGGAGATAAGCTTCAGCTTTCTGTTGTATTCGTCTGCCTGTCTGAAAAATTCAGAATAGTCCTCAGGTGTCAGATTAACGATAAGGTCGTCGTAGTTCATAACTGCCTGAGACTGTCTCTTTTCATTCCAGAAGTCGCTGACCGTGGGATAGAGAAGAATACACAGTCCTACGAAGAATATCGCAACCAACAGAATCGTAGAGCCGCTTTTCTTCCTTTTCTTGGTTTGATTTTTATTCATATTTCTCTCACTTGTAAATTAAAAATTCTCAACGTCACCGCCGCTTATTGTGCGGCAGCAACGGTCAGAACTCTTTGCCCCCTGCCGACAGTTTTTTGCCGGCAGGGGAGAGAGATTAATCAGATACTGTTATCTGATATTTTTTCAGCTGTTTTCAGCTTCTGAATCCTCGTCGGATTCGCGGTTCCTTCAAGCAAAGGCTGTCATTCTCTTCTTTACAACGAGAAGAACGAGTGCTGCAAGCATAAGAATGCCGCCTACTGTGTAGAAGATAGTTGTACCGATACCGCCTGTTTCGGGAAGAAGACCGCCGGTCTTGTTCTCTACCTCGATAGTTGCGGGATCAGCATTGTTGATCTTATAAGAAGCGGTGAGAGCGGCTTCATCATAAGTGCTTGTAATATTAACGTCAATGTCAGCTGCAAGCTTGTTATAGCCTTCGGGAGCCTCAGTTTCGTGAAGCTTGTATGAACCCTCGTCAAGACCTGCAAGCACGAACTCACCGTTTTTATCAGTTATGATTTCGGTAACAGTACCGTCAGCATCAACTCTGTAAGTGGGAACGCCGCCTGTTGTTGTAACTTCTGTGAACTTGATAGCGTTGCCGTCCTTGTCAAGAAGCTGGAACTTTGCGCCTGCAAGATTAACCTTGCTTGTGCCGTCCATTGTGTACTTGAGCACGTCCATCTTCCACGTGTATGTGGTTGTCTTGTGCTCTGCCGTTTCCCATGTGTGGTCTTCACCGTAGGAAAGCTTAACCGTATTGTCGTTACCGTCAGTTACGATGTTAGCTTTCTCGTTAAGAGTTGCAGAGTAGTAAACTGTGAACTGTGTACCCTTTTCAAGTCCTTCGATAAAGGTGTTTGCAAAAGCAACGTCGAAGGTATGTCCGTCATCGGGGGATACCGTTACCGTGTAGTTTGCCTTGTCAACAACCGTGCCGTCAGCGAGCTTTACAACAACGTCGTTGTTGAAGGTAAGACCGGCTTCCATAGTATCGTGCATTACGTAGTTTGTTGCACCGACACCTACGGTAATTGTAGACTTATAGTTAACCTTCTGGTCGATATCGGCATCGTTAACCTTGCCCCAGCCTTCGTCTGCATTAGCTATTTCGCTGTCCTCCTGAACGAACTTGTCGATGTCGGGCTTTTCGTTCTTTTCTGTTGCAGTAAAGGTTGAGTTTGTGTTTGTAAGAGCGCAGAGAGTACCGAGAGAGGTATCAATTGCATAGTAACCGAGAGCAAGACCTGTAAATTCAACAGCTTCACCGTCTGCTTCCTTGGTTGCTGTAGCGGCAATGCTGTTATCCTCTGCGTACTTGATAGCAGCCTTAGCGAGAGTCTGGTCAACCTCAGTAACGCCTTCCTTGAGAGTTACCGTTGTCTGACCTGCATTTGTTGTAGTGGTGAAGTAATTGGTTGCGGGGACAGTATTGAAGAAGTTTTCCCAGCCTGCAACGATTGTGTAGATACCCTTGTCTCCTGTGGAGTTGGAGGGTACAAAATCGAGCATCTTGTAGATGTCGTACTGTGCGCCTTCAAGAGCATTGTTGATGGTGATCGTGCCCTTGTCTGCTGCGAAAGCGAGTGTTCCCATTGAGAGAACGAGGGTGAGTGCTACTAAAACTGCAAATACTTTTTTCATTTTAATACTTCCTTTCTATTTTTGATTTGCAATTTTTGATGAGTTTTACGTGCATTCTCCGCCGCAATCGGATTTGCTTATTTGCCCGGAGATATCGTCAACCTCCTTTCCCGTTTACGACGAATTATGCTATACAAAATCGGAAACGCAGTAAACGCGGAACCGATTATTGCCGTGAAAAATGTGCCTGTGCCTCCCGTTTCGGGAAATACAAAGTCGTAGGTGTAGTTTTCTACCGTTACAATTGTTGTAACCGTCTGTATTATGCCGTCCGGGTCAGGCTCATAGAAGTAGAAATATGAGGGCTTCTGCAGGGGAAGATATCCTTCGGGCGGTGCCGCTTCAACCAGCGCATAAGGGCCGCCGTTGGTAAGATACTGAGTATCTATTATTACGGTACCGTCCGCCCCCGTTGTATAGGAGCCGATATAATAAAGATTCTTGTTTTTCTCCGAAAGAATGCTTGAGTCTGCTCCCTCGGGCAGTACCGCGTGGGGATCGCCCATAGGACCGTATAAGCGGAAGGTAACGCCCGACAGGCTCGCATTTGTTTCTCCGTCCTGCTTGAGAAGTGTAATTTTGTTGGTTGAGCCCGAGGCTCCGCCGCTGTGCTCTTCAACCTTGAAGATAGCGTCGATTATATCGGAGACCTGAGCCTTGCCGTTGATCTTTACGGAGTTGCTTACCGAAACCTGTCCGCTTTGCGTTATAAGAGTCGTGTAATCGATTCGTATATGAAGCGAGTCGGGAATCACGAACGTAAGCTTATTGTTTATCGCGTCATAGGTTACGGTATATTTATGTACGCTTTCGGTGCTGTCAAAATCCACCCAGCTGCCGTCTGCCGTCTCGTAATAAAGCTTTATTGTGTCCCAATAAACCGAAAGATCCGCAGACATAGTGTCTTCGATTGTCAGCTTATCCGTGCCGGGAAGGATATCCAGAGCTTTATTGTTTACGTGAATATCAAATTTCAATCTGTTGTTTTCCTGAACCACCTGCTTGTCGAGTAGTCCGGTTTTGAATTCGATTTCCTCCGTGACAGGTCCCGAGGAGCCGTTGTTATCCCAGGTAATTTCTGCGGTATTGTCAAGCTGCAGAATATTTTGCTCTGTTGAATTGAGATATTCATCCTTTATCTTCAGCGTGTACGTAAAGACGTAGTCGCCGCCGGCATTTACCCATTTGTAGAATTCATCAAGGCTTGCCCGTTTATACAGATTGCTCCAGCCGACTGCCGCAGCGTCCGGATTTGTTTCAACGAAGGTAAACTGATTTGCGGGAACGGACATATTGTTTTCTGAAATCTGACCGCTGTATTCATATTTGTTCATCCAGAGCCCGTCTCTCCACGGGTCGTAGCAGGTAACCTTTAATGAGCCGCTGACGTATTCAAGCTTCTCGTTGAAGGTATCGGTAAAATATGCCATACTCGTAGCTACGTTGAGATAGCCCTGATCACCGTACGAGCCGGGAATCGTATTGTTAAAAACAACCGTATAGTCTATCGTTCCGTCTTCATTTATAACGGAATCCTTTGTTATTACGGGCGAATATTCATAGTTGGTGCTTGCCGTACCCTGTATAACGTCCGTGTAATTGAAATATACCTCGTTTGCAAAGCTGTAGCCCTCAAGCAGTACGTCTTCAACACTTTTTTCTCCGCTCAGCTCTCCTTCCCATTCGGTGCCCGTTTTTGCATCGAAGGGAAGCTTATACGTTACCGTCAGCCTTGCGCCTTCATTCTCTATCCACTTTGACGTTGAGAAATCGGCTTCCGAGGTGTTGAACAAAACGTTGAAGCTGTGATACTGATCGCCCTCAGCGGGGCATATGAGCATATACGTGTTTTCGATGGGGCCGCCGGGCACGTGCGGGGTAAACTCAATTACCCGTCCGCTGTCGGTTACTGCGGTTATCGTCAAATCCTGAGGGGAGTTTTCTGCGTACAGATATCCCACGTCGTTGCTATATCCCCAGAATGCCGCAAGGTCTGTAAAATAGAAGTAGCCCCAGTCCTTGATAACGGCAGGCACGTCAGCCTCAATGGTGAAATATACATATTCTCCGTCTGTTCCCTCGGCGCTCTTTGTAACGTAAGGAATAAAGCCGATAACGTCAGCATCGCCGCCCGCGGTTTCCTGCTTGCCGTTGATAACGGCAGAAACGCTGTTTGTGTAATGCTTCTTTTCACCCTCGCCGAGAGCTTCGTATTTTGTGTAGTATACGATATCAAAGGCATATCCGTCGGGGAGTGAAAAACTCATCGAATTGCCGTTTACCGTTACGCTGTCCCAGCTGATATAAACGTCGTCGAGTCTGTTGCCCCATTCGTCATAGCATTTGATTCTTATATCATTTCCCGTATAGTAGCTGAGTCCTTCGCCCAGCGTGTCTATAATTACGGTGCCCTGAAGATTGTGATTATCCTTTTTAATCTCAACCTCCCATTCTATTACGGGAATCTGATTTCCGTTTGCATCCGTAAGAGAGGACTGCTTGCCTTCCTTTTCGATTTTTTCAAGCTCAACTCTCAGCCAGTCGTCTGCCCAGACGTAAACGTCATTTCCGTTTGAATCCTTGCCGAGAGCATCAATGCCGTTCCACATATCAACGGTTTCGCCGGAAAGCATATAATCGAAAACCTGAGTTTTATATGTTATCAGAAAGCCGTTGCCTGCTGAAAAATCGGGAAAGTCCGAAATACGGAAGCCTTTATCTGCACCGTTGTTGTGTGACGGATGGTTGCTTATGACAGGCTGAGGGTCAAGCACGTTGCCGTCAAGGTCGGTGACCGTAATCGTATCTCTAAGTGTGTAATGATTTTCCCATATCTGGTCGTCTATGACAAGATCCTTTACAACGCCCTGAGTCGCTTCAACCCTGATGGTATATTCCATTGTGTTATTATCGTTGTCATACTCACCGTGTGTTTTTGTGACCGTCATATCGGCACCGCCGTCTACGTTGAGGTTTACGCTTATCTGATTGCCGAATTCAATCTCTGTGGTTGAGCCTGAAAGGCTTTCTCCGACGGTGGCGGTGAAATCAATTACGAAGTCAACGTTCGAATATTTCGAGCCGAAGCATACACCGTTTTCGTCATCGTGGAACCGTACTCTGAGATAACCGTGCTCATCCACGTAATACTCACCGACGTTTTCAACCGTGCCGTTTTCCGTAAGTGCCGTAATCGGATGCCAGCTGTCAAAGGGCTCACAATGGAGATATTCGGGAATCTGGTAATGAAGGATATGGGCTTCGTTGTGCTGGAACTGTATCCAGTCATCGCCCGTGTTGTCCTCCTTGAATTCAAGGGAAACGATATATTGCTGTCCGACGTATACCGTTGAGCCGTCGTCCAGCACCTCTCCGTCCTCCGTTTTGAAGTGAACGGCTGCCAATGCGAGAGTCAGGTCCTCTATGTAGGTAATGTTCGGCTGAGGCACGCCTGTGCTGAACATCAGCACGGGTGCAGGAGAGCTAAATGCTTCCGGCTCAAGCACCTCGGATTGCTCGGGTGCTTTATCATATTCCGTATCCTTTGCAAAGCTGAGCTCACCTGTAAGACCGTAGCCGATAACGCTTTTGTAACCGTCGGTCAATATTATTTCTACGCTGTCGTTGATATCACCCGCTATTAAGATAAGTCCCGTTTCACCTGTCGGAGAGAGGCTATCCATAGTATCGGAAAGCTCCGTTTCATCTGTCAAAAGGATGGTATCCTCAGTATCGGTAACCTCCGTTTTGTATGTAGAAAGGACGATACCCGTAGTATCGCAGACTCCGTCCTCATCATTATCGAGAAAAACAACGTCACCTCTTGAAGGGGAGTAGCTGTCCGACGGAGCATAGATAAGGTGCTCATCCCAGGCAAGTCTCATCGCTTCAGCTCCTGCCGCCTCAAGCTCTGATACGTTATTTATATTTGAATAATGAAGGCAGAAGGAAACGAAGGCTGTGTTCCATTGACAGTAGGGGTTGCCGTACCATTCACCGTAGCGTGTATATCCTCTTTTGTTTCCGTATTCGTCAAATTCATAGTTTCGGGAGCTTTCGGTATATCCCTTTTGCGTCAGAGCGACGGCAACGAGATTTTTACGGATGTCATTGGTGATTTCCGTGTCCTCAAGGGTTTTCAGCCAATCGCCGACGGTTTCAATGTCAGCGGTCGGGTCGGGGAAGCACTCAGAGGAATGTGTATGCTCGGGTGTTGTGCATACAAGAAGCCTTGTTTCGCATTCTTCTGTGTGTATGTGTGTTGTTTCCTCTGACGGGCCTTCTTCTTGTGAGGTCTCAGTCTCGGTATTATCAGCTGCTTCGGCTTCACAGACGTATTCAATGCTGTAGCATTCCTCGGTATGTGTATGCTCGTCAAGACCGCAGAACACATCACCCGTTATCGTAATTCCGATGAGCTTGAGCCACCAGAACACAAGAATTGCAACCGTGACGGCAATAATCGGAAATATCATAATAAGCCTTCGTCTTCTGAGTCTGTACCGTCTGTGCTTTTCAAGAGCCTCACTGCTTATACCATCCAAGCTTTTGCCGCCCCCTTTCAATTCTTGATTTTTTTTGAAGCTACTTAACTGTGCCGATCATATTGAACGGCCATATTCTGAAAAAGATTTTTCCTACCACCTGCTCGCTGCTGACAAGTCCTACAACGGAATTTCTGCTGTCAATTGACGTTGAGCGGTGGTCGCCCAATATAAAATAGTGATTGTCCGTAACGTTTACCGGAAACGTAACGTCACATTCTCCGAGTGATTTTTCGATTACGTAAGGCTCATCAAGAGCCTCGCCGTTTACGTAAACTGTGCCGTCATCGTGAATGGAAATGCTGTCTCCGGGAATGCCGATGATTCTTTTTATGAGAAGCTTGTTCTGATAAGAAAAGCAGCACAGCTGTCCTCTTTTCAGCTTTGACGTTTTAAGAAGAAGAACTATCTCCTCGTCGTTAAGCGTCGGCTCCATACTGCTTCCCTGTATCTGCAGAACGGGAAGAGCAAGCGTTGCAATAAGCACGGCTATTGCCGCAACGACTATCAATGAGGCAAGTGTGCTTTTCAGCACCCTTTTGAATTTCTGATTATATTTTTCTCTTGAAATCTCCTGCTTTACCTGAGCCTCCGTGGGGAAAACAGGGAGAGTATATTGTTTTTTTCCTGCCATTTAGGGTAATGCTCCTTGAAAGACGGATGCGGTAAAATCAATTCTTGCCTGAAATAATTTCCTGCATTCGGGTCATTATATCAAAATACAAATCGTAGGGAAGTGTGGACAGAGCTTCGGGATTGCGGTAAAAAAATACCATAAGCCTTTCGTAAAGCTCAGCATCCTTGGATGTTTTTTTATGCTGAAGCTCCGGCTCGGTGACCTTTTTTGGAATATCGGTCTCAGGAGTGCTTTCGTCTGTACGGACTATGTCTGCCGACGAAATACTGCCGAGTGTGTCGGTCAGACCTTTTGCGTTATCCAGAATTTCACCGAGCTGTCGGGCGGTTTTCGTAAGATTGTCAGCCGCCTTTGCAAGCTCGTTTGTATTTTTTAATTGCTCGACCTCTTCCTTCAGCTTATCATTCTCTCTGCTTTCCGCAAGAAGCAGCTCAAGCAGCTCAAGGCGGCTGAGTCTCCGCAGTTCCTTGTCCGTCATATTATCATTCTTTCGTTTAATAAATATAAAAAAATAAGTATAGTTATCCAAAATGGATGATAACATATAAAAAAGTCAAAATCAATCTATTTTTACAAAATTAACTCAACTTTAACCGTATGTTTATACTTATTGCACAACTATGCTGTTCTTTGTTTAATTTTTAACAAGGCTTGCCCTTTGAGGAAAATCTGTTCGGACAAACTGAAAAATATCAGAAATCAGTGAATACCGCAAAGGAGAATATAATGCAGGAGGCTCCGACAAGAAAAATGTCGGAGCCCTTTTCGTTTTTATATAAAGTAAATAAGGGATGCTAAAAGAATTTCTGCGGCAAAATACGTATACATATTGAAAAGCTTGAGCTTGAAATTCTTTTTATGCTTTTTGTCAAACATAAGGAATGATATCGAAAAATCGGAAAGCACGAAGCATACGGCACCTGCTGTTGCACATACGGCACAAAGGGGAGTTATGCCTGCGCTCACGGCTTCAATACCGAGGACGGATGCCTTGCAGAGCATTGTCATAATTACGATTCCGTAAATTATTATCGGTATTTTCATAAGTCCCTTGAGATTCATTTTTGACTTTATCATACAGAAAATGAACAGGGCAACAAAAAGCACGATTGCAATAATCTCTCCCACGCTGTAGAAGGGCTTTTCGGGGAAATACACCGTAAGGGAATTTGTGCCGATAATGTAAGCTCTTATAAAGCATATATGAGAGGTCAGAAAGCATACGAAGCCGAGAGCCGTCCATATTTTGTGAAACCACATATGAAGAAATAAGTCGCCCAGCCACGAAAAAACAAGTGCTAAGATCATAGCCTTATCAAATTCCGAAAAATCTCCCGTCATTACAACGCATAATGCACCGACGGCAATATAACCGGTTGCTCCTATCATTTTAAGAAGCCACGATTTGGGACAGGCACCGTCCCTTTGTGCGTCAACGTAAAAGTATGTAATTGCAATAACTCCGAGGGCGATTACAGCCGTTAGAATTTTAATCAGCATTACTTATGCATCCTTTCTGCGTCTTTTGAAGAAATATATCTGAACAATTATTACTGCGGCAAGAGATGCGGCGCAAAGAATTATTCTCGGTACACTTATGGTTGTGCCGGCACTTCCGTCCTCAAGCGCGGAGAAGTTTTTGTTAACGTCATTTGCCGCCTTGAAGAGCTTTGAATAGCCGTCGCTCAGGTCCTTGTATGATGCGGAGCTGTCGTCAAGAAGCGTACGGGCATTTGCCACGGCATCGGTATATGCTTTTTTTATGTCGCTTAAAATTTCATCCTTGAAATCGGGAAGAGTATGGTTCGTGACGAATTTATAGTAAAGAGACTGAAGCCTTTCACGTGCCTGAGAGGTTCTTTCCTTGTACTCGGAGAAAAGCTCTGCGTGGTCGGTGATTATTACCGAATATCCCCTTGAAATAAGGTCGTTCCACCACGTTTCGTTGTCCTCTCTGAAGCCGGAGATTTCGGGGGTTGTCACGTCGCAGATTACACGCATTTTTTCGGAGAAGCCTTCCACAACGGAGGGATAAAAATTTATGCCGTATCTGTTGACGGTATTAAGCTGTATTCCTGCGGCTTCAATTTCCTCAAGGAAGCCGGCGTAAGATGTCATATTGAAAATTACGTTGCCCTTTTTTGAGCCGATTATGTAAGGCTTTTCTTCACATTCCGACAAGGCGGCGGAAATTTCCTTTTTACTGCCGTCCGTCATAACCAGGCACGTATTTAACGAATCAAGACGGATAAGCTCATTTGTTACCTCGGGAATGAGGTCAGCCTTACAGCGGAGAATCAGAGGTATATCGTTTTTGACGGCACACTCTAACGCCTGCTCAAGAGTCGGGATACTATATTCGGTTATCCTTTCGTTACTGCCTCCGCAGGAATTTTTCAGAGCGTATGCGCTGAGAATCGAATAACCCGTTTCTGCAACCGTGAATATATCCTCTGAGTCAAGCATTCGCTGTGTAGTATCGTCGGCAAAAAGAATAAGAGTACCGCAGAGGGTTCTTTTTACGTCAACCGCAACGAAGTCAATGTCCGTTTCTGCCGCGCGAGCTATTGCCTCCAAGGTGTTTTCGGGGCAGCTGTCCCATTCACCTCTTGAGGAAACTCCGATTATTTCTCCTTCATTGTCAAGAAATTGAGCAATCGAGCTGTTTATTCTTGCGCCGTTTTCGTTTTCTGCCGAAGCGGGCACCGTCAAAAGTGATATCGCAATTATAATTGCGGTTAAAAGTGCGGGAATTCTTATTTTCATTTATTTTATCTCTTTCTTTATTTTGTCTCTACCGATATTCTAACATATATCCGAATCAATATTAGCATACAAAATTTACATAAACAAGTCTAATTTTTACAAGCATATTTACCTCGAAAATAAAATATGTATACTGTTAGCGTAAGAAAAAAATTAATGATTTACAAGCTCTTCGGCTTGTGATAAAATATTATTTATCGGAAAAAATTTGTTTTTGAATGGAGAGACGTAAATGTCCGTAAAGAAAAAGGTCGTCGTTACAGCTGCCTCGGTTGCTCTTGACCGTGTGCTTAATTATATTGATAAAAGACCCGAGGAGGGATTTTACAATATTCTTGATTTTGCGGAAAAGCTTATCGGAAATATGTTTCCGCCCGAAAACTTCAAAAAGCTCAAGGCGGGAGCAAAGGACCCCGACAATATATACACTACTCTCGGCAGAAGTATTCTGAGGGACGTTGACAGAGATATTCTCAAGCACGTTCTTATTTCTCTCGGTGTTGAGGCAGGCTATTTCGGTACAAAAGAGGTAAGGGCAAACAGAGAAAAATATAACTGCAACATACCCTTCCAGATACTCATTGACCCCACAAGTGCCTGCAATCTCAAATGTAAGGGCTGCTGGGCTGCCGAATACGGTCACAGACAGAATCTCAGCTTTGAGGAAATGGACTCCGTGGTAAGTCAGGCAAAGCAGCTCGGAACGCACTTTTATATGTTCACGGGCGGTGAGCCGCTTATCAGAAAGGACGATATAATCCGTCTTTGCGAAAAGCACTCCGACTGTGCATTTATGGCATATACAAACGGTACTCTTATTGACGATAAATTCTGCGAAGAGGTAAAGAGAGTCAGCAATCTTGCATTTGCCCTTAGTATTGAGGGCACCGAGGAGAGCAACGACTTCCGACGCGGTGAGGGTGCATACCAAAGAACGATGGAGGCTATGGCAACTCTCAAGAAAAATAAATGCCTTTTCGGAATTTCCGTTTGCTATACAAGACAGAATGTTGATTACGTAACAAGTGATGAATTCGTGGACCTTATGATTGAAAGCGGCGTTAAATATGCCTGGTATTTCAATTATATGCCCGTTGGTCACGGTGCGGACAAGGAGCTTATTCCCACTCCCGCGCAGAGAAAGTATATGTACTTCTGGCTTAGAAAAATGAGAAATTCAAAAACGGGAAAGCCTATGTTCGTTATCGATTTTCAGGATGACGGCGAGTACGTCGGCGGATGTATCGCAGGCGGCAGAAACTATTTCCACGTCAATTCCGCAGGTGATATCGAGCCTTGTGTTTTCATTCACTATTCTGACTCAAATATCCGTACACATACGATTCTTGAAGCATTACAGAATCCCTTGTTTATGGAATACAGAAAGGGACAGCCCTTTAACGATAACCATTTAAGACCCTGTCCTATGCTTGAAAATCCCGACAAGCTCAGAGAAATAATCAGAAAAACCGGAGCAAAATCCACGAATCTTATAATAGAAGAGGACGTTGATACGCTTTGCTCACGCTGTGATGAGTTTGCTTATGAATGGCAGAGCGTTGCCGATGAATTATGGGCATCTACCACTCATCCGAAAACCCATACGCAGTATTACAGAGATAACGGTCAGGCAAAAAGACAATAAGTTACTTATTTTTCTTGATTGTTATAAAAAAATATGGTAAAATAATCGGGGTAGGATATTATCCCGATTATATTTTTTATGGAGGCAAGCCGATGAAAGCTTTCAGAATTATTGCAGTAATCTGCGCTCTTTGTATAATTGCCGCAAGCCTTTGCTCCTGCGGATATGAAATAAGCATAACAAAAAAAGGCGAGGGGGAGAATACCACAACGATTGTGGTAGATTCCACCACCGCACTTTATACGGGTGAGGAGCCCATATATATTCCCGACGTTACCACTCAGCCCTCAGAGGAAGCTACAACGGATGCTATAGGTCCCGGCTTGCAGGTTGATACCTCTTACAGACCTCTTGCTATGTCTGCGCAGGACGTAATAAGATTCTATAAGAGTGCCGTTGATGACGTAAAGGTGCGCGCTCCCGGATATACGAGAAGCGAGTATCAGGAGATTTCCGACGTTGAAGCAGGAAACGGTGACGTTCAGCTTATCAACCGTATACTGAATCTTGTGGGCACGGAGCTGCTTAAGGATTCGGGGGACGAGGAAGCAACCATTTCAATTATGGCTCACGATGATATCGCAGTCAGAGAAACCTTCCCCCTTTACGATAAGGATACGGGATGCGAGCTGACGGATATGTCTATTATCAAATCAGCAACCTGTTATACGGACGGCAGAAGCTATAAAATCATTATTACCTTTGATGACCAGCTGAATCCCGACAATGAAACAAGCGAATTTGCTCAGATTATGACCCCCGTTGACCGTGACGCACTTTCCGACCCCATTGAGGAATATCTCGTCGTTCTTGACCTTAACAGCTATAAGTTTGACATAAATTATACCAACTGTGAGATTACCTGTATAATTGACAAGCAGACGAACAGAATGACCTCTCTCAAGCATAAAATGATTATGGACGTTGAAATAGTTATGAATCTTGACCTTCTGTTCTTCCAGACAAATAACGTCAAGGCAGAGGGCAGAATCGTAAACTTCCTCGAATATTATAATTTTGACTGGACGTAAATAAATCAGTCCGATACAAAAAGGTAGGGTATCAACCGTTGTTTTGGTTGATACCCTAAATTTTGTTCTATTTAAAGACTTCTCAAATACTTGATGCTCATTTCAACAGCAGAAAGCTCCGTGTTGCCCTGGTCAGGCTGGTCCTGCTCTACTATGAACCACTGTGCGCCCGATTCTTCACCTGCTTTAATAATTGCGGGGATATCCTGAACACCGTAGCCTACGGGCTTGAAGCTGAAATCATCCTCGCTTGCGGCTTCTGTGTCGTCCTCGATGCCTATAAGCTCATAAAGCTTCTTGGGCTTATCCTTGCCCTTCATTACGAAGTCCTTGAGGTGAATAACGGGTGTTCTGCCCTTATATTTGAGTATGTAGGGAGCAGGCTCTTCGCCGCCTACGTTTACCCAGCAGGTATCAAGCTCCGTCTGCAGATATTCTGCGGGAACGGTTGAATACATAACGTCAAGACCGTAAGCACCGTCAATTTTTACGAATTCAAAATCGTGGTTATGATAAAGAAGGGTAAGACCGGCTTCAGAGGCCTTCTTTCCGAGTACGGCAATTTTTTCAAGAGTTTCGGGATAATCGGGAGTGCCGGGACGGTATTTTTCGTCAACGTAGGGAATTGCGATAAATTTGCATCCGATTTCCTTATACGTGCATATAACCTTATCCATATCCTCAAGCATATCCGCAAGCGGAACGTGTGCGGAAACGGGGGTAAGGGAATATTTTTCAAGCAGAGCCTTTATTTCTTCGGCATTCTTGCCGAAAAGTCCTGCGAACTCAACGCCCTCGTAGCCCATATCGGCAACCCTTTTAAGAGTGCCCTCAAAATCCTTTTCCATTTCATTTCTGACGGAATACAGCTGAAGTCCTATCGGTAACATAACAGATTCTCCTTTATTTTTAAGATAACTTATTTTAACATACCGATAAAATTTATACAACTGTTTTTTACGTCCTCTAAGGAAACACGCTCGCTTCTGACTCCGTCAATCTGAAAGCTTGCCTTGTCCGTCAGAGTATCGGCACCCGTATAAACTATAAGAGCCGCCATAAGTGTAAAAATAATCACAAGAAAGCTTTTTGCTTCTCTGTATTTGTCAAAATCGTCCTTTTTGTGCATTTTCTATTCCCCGCAATAAGCTTTTATTATCTGAGACAGCACCTTTCCCGTAAGAAAGCCCGAATACATAGCCTCGTCAAGGGTATTAGCATCCGTGCCCATTTCAAGCAGAAGAGAACAGCGGGAAGTGTCCATATTATATTTTCGCTGACATAAATACAAAGGCTTCATAAGTCCGGGGTACATATCCTCTGCGGTCTTCTGCAGGCAAAGTGCGAATCTCAGATTGTCCTCCCAATAAGGAAAATCCGTTATGTAGCCTTCCTCGGCTCCCGTTATTATCATAATCTGCGCCGCTTTTTTGCCGTTTATTTCAGCTGTCGGTTTGCAGTATGATGTTTCGGAGTAATGAATGGCATCTCGGTGAACGTCAAGCACTATCTGAATTGACGGGTACTGCTCAAGATATTTTTCTACGTTCACTCTCGAACGGGCATAAGCCCCGTCATAAGTTTCGTCATAAATATTAGTATCGTGAATATAGCCTATGTCGTTTTCTTCAAGAACACGGCATATTTCGTCTCCTACACGTATCATATTACGGCTGCTGTCCGTGCTTCTCGTCTGATATTCCTCATAAAAAACACCGTTGTCGGCAAGAAGATAGCTTTCCGTAGTATGAGTATGAAAAATAAGAACGAGAGGAGCGGATTTGTCCGCAGGCTTCAGAGGGGGACCTTCCCTTAATAATGCGGCAAAGTCGGGATTTTGCTGTGCGGTTGCATTTTTTATATATATGCCGTCAATGCTGTCGGTGGAGCCTGAGGTCTTGAAGAAAACCTCGCCCGTAGTGCCGTATGCGGTGCAGGCGGCATATTCGGCAAGATATTCCTGTTCAAGTGCCGATACGTCTTCGGGAGTCGTATACGTGCTGTCGGTTGCCGTCTCCTCGGTGAGCGGCTCTGCGGTTGACTCTTCCTCGGTGGTGTCGGCAGCCTCGGTATATTCTTCCGTCCCGGTTGTCGCCGTATCCGTTTTTATTTCCGTGCAGGTATTGCTGAGAGTGCTTTTTTCCTCTGAAAGGGGACGAAGCAGAAAAATTCCCGATTTTGCCGTAAGCTCCGAAAGAGGAACAAGAAAAATCAGAGTCAGCGAAAGACACAGCACCGATAATATCAGTCTTATGATAACGGCACGGCTTTTCAGTATTTCCCGAAAGTCTGACAGCATAAACAACACCTCGGATAATTATATGAGCCGGCAAACAAAATTATGGCATTGTAAGTGACATAATTTCCTCTTCTGTAAGATTTTTCTGTAAAACACAGTTCAGAGCAAGTGCTATAAGCCGTGCGCCGCCCGAGGTTATTACGTCCGTATCCTTGGGGGTTACCATCATATTGCGGTAAACGCTGTCCTCTGCGCTTTCACCCGTAAGGTCATAAGAAAGGGTAGCGGCATCCACAACCGTCGGAATGCCTATTGAAATTACGGGAACCCCCATAGTTTCTCTGTTTATGGCTTTTCTGCCGTTGCCCACACCCGACCCCGGCTCCAGTCCCGTGTCCGACAGCTGAACGGTGGTTCCGAGCCTTTTTATGCTTCTTGCCGCAAGGGCATCTATAACAATTATGCAAGAGGGCTTGATTTTTTCCTTGATTCCTGCTATGATTTCTCCTGTTTCTATTCCCGTTTTCCCCGTAACACCGGGAGATACGGCACAGACCGACCTCAGCGGCGGCAGTCTTAACTGACGGGCAGTATTTTCGGGAATATGTCTTGTTGCAAGTATGCTTTCCGTGCATTTGGGACCTACGGCATCGGGCGTTATATCGGGATTTCCGATGCCTGCAATAAGCACGGTTCCTTCATCGGGAATAAGCTGTCCGAGAGAGTCCTTCAGAAGCTCAAGCCGTCCGTCGCAAAGGGTAGAGGAGTCGGGAAATTCCTTCATTTCAAGAGTGATATATTTACCGACGGGCTTGCCGAGAGCCTCTGAGCCGTTTTTATTCGTTATTTCAATAACAGATGCACGGCAGTCCTCGTTGCTGTATTCCGAAAAAATCACACCGTCAAGCGGCTCGTCGGGGTGCATTTCACGCCGTTCTACTGCAAGATCTGTTCTTATTGTCATATTATCACCGCTATTATTTTTACCTGTCTGTGAATTTATATGCAAAGTAATAAAAATATGGAAAAAAGTGTTGATTTTCTTTTCCGCCCGTGTTATTATACTTTAGTATAAAGAGAAGGAGGTGTAATATCTATGCCCAATATCAAATCCGCAAAGAAGCGTGTTCTTGTTAACAAGACAAAGGCTGCTCGTAATAAGTCTGCTAACTCTGCTCTCAAGACTGCTATCAAGAAGGCTAACGCTGCTATTGAAACAAATGCTGCTGACAAGGCTGAGGTAGTTGCTGTTGCAGTTAAGAAGATCGATCAGGCTGCTGCTAAGGGACTTATCCACAAGAATAATGCAGCTCGTAAGAAGTCTGCTCTTGCTACAAAGCTTAACAAGGCATAATAGGTGCCCTGACTTTTTGCAGGCACTCCCAAAAAAACGGAGATGCTCCGGACGCACACGGATAAACGGACCGTGTTAAACCGTTTATCCCATTTTTGAAAGGACGGTAATAATATGAAAAAGGCTCTCAAAATAATCGCTATCATTGTAGCTATTGCCGCTGCAATAGCAGGTATCTATGTTGTTGTAACAAAGTACATCAACAAAAAGCAGAACACAACTGATGAAGAAAATTATGTATCCTGCTCTTGTGAAGAGGAATTTTCCTCCGAAACAATAGCCTGAGGCTTATGTAATAATCAGACGGCTTCGTGCCGTCTTTTTTCTTTAAAAAAAATTCCGCCGCAGCCGATTGCTTTAGGGTAACAGACTGCGACGGAGATTTTTTTGCTTTATTATTTTATTGTGTTTTTTTTCGGCTTTATTTACCTGTGAAGCAAAATAAAGCCGCTGCTCTGATTATTTAACCTCGTGGGGATATCCGCAGGCGCAATCCTTTTCAATGCCGAAAAGATTCATAAAGAAGGATATTACCTTCCAGATAAACTCTGCAACGGGGTTTGTGTAGTGGCAAAGGCATTCACAGTTGTCAATTGCCTCCTGCTTTGCTTCTTCGTCAAGCATAGCCTGAGTC
>JAZNFG010000046.1:0-9322 GCA_045589015.1 Acutalibacteraceae bacterium | reverse complement strand
GGATTTCGCACTCTGCGGAGTGCGACAAGAGGCTCTGCCTCTTGACACCGTGAGCTTTTGAAAAAGCTCAACCAAAACTTTTAATAGGCACTCCCGTGCCCACTTCATCCCCCAAGTTTCCGTGAAGAACCAAAAGATTTTTGTTTATATTCTTTGGTTTTTCTTTTTTGTATAAATTTTCTCTGTAGGTAAATAATATTATCGGAATTGAGGAGAGAATAAATGCAAAAAAATAAATATGACAAAGAGTATATCTCAAAGGTAAATAAAGCGTCACCGTCAACACCTATTATAAAAAATTGCATAATTGCATTTTTGTGCGGCGGTGCCTTGTGTGCGGTTTCGGAGATATTTTTCAGTTATCTGATGTCAATAAAAAACGATGAGGTTTTCAGCAGAACTGTAATTTCAATTACTCTCATTGTAATAACCGCTGTATTGACCGGAATCGGGGTATATGATAAAGCCGCAGCATTTGCCGGTGCGGGGCTGAGTGTTCCCATAAGCGGTTTTGCAAATTCAGTATGTGCCCCGGCTATAGAATTTGCTACAGAGGGACATATCCTTGGCACCGCAGTTAAAATGTTTTCTATTGCAGGTCCCGTGATCGTATTCGGCACTTTCTCTGCCTTCATATACGGTTTCATTTATTGGATAGCTTCCTTGTTGTAACTTAAAAAGCGGAAAAATGTATTTTTCTGCAGGGACTGTAATTGTTCACGGTTGTTTGATTTCAGCTTTATTGGGTATGATATATTATTTTATCAGGTGATTAGTTTGACAAATAAGGTTACAGAGCTTAATAAAAAACCGTCCGTTATCAGCTGCAGCTCAGTTGTAGGGAAAAATGAATCGGACGGCCCCTTAGGCGGTAAATTCGATATGGAATACGATAATGACAGCATCGGTCAATGCTCGTGGGAAACAGCCGAAAGTGAGCTTTTGTTTCAGGCTAAAAAGACAGCAACAGAAAAAGCCGGTCTGAGTGTTGCGGATATGGATATTATAATGGCAGGAGACCTGTTAAATCAATGTACTGCAAGCACCTATGCTAACAGAAATTCCGGTTCTCCCTTTATCGGCTTGTACGGTGCTTGCTCAACTATGGCTTTGTCTTTAGCCTTATCTTCCGTTTTTGTAGACGGTGGGTATGCGGATTACGCGTTAGCGGCTGTGTCCTCGCATTTTTGCTCTGCGGAAAAGCAATTCAGATACCCTCTTGAATACGGCTGTCAGCGGACGCCCTCTGCTCAGCGCACCGTAACGGGAGCAGGAGCATTCATTGTGGGAAAAAATCGGAGGAATGAAATATCTATTCCTCGGGTATACTTTGGCAGTATCGTAGATCTCGGTATCACGGATACATCAAATATGGGTGCCGCAATGGCACCTGCGGCAGCAGAATCCATATTTGAATTCTTAAAAGCTACGGACACGACACCTGCTGATTACAGTCTCATTCTGACAGGGGATTTGGGATATTTAGGCAGCAGGCTGTTAATTGATTATATGAAGGAACGAAAAGGTATCGATATAAGCAAAAACCACAATGATTGCGGAAAAATGATATATGACCCGAAAAAGCAGAATGTAAATTCCGGGGGCTCGGGCTGTGCGTGTTCTGCTGTTGTGTTAGCTTCGGAGATCATGGAAAAGCTCAGAAAAAAAGAGCTGAAAAAAGTTTTATTTGTCGGCACAGGTGCGCTGATGTCACCGCTGACTTCCTTGCAAGGTGAAACAATACCTGCAATTGCTCATATAGTTGAACTTGAGTCTTAGGAGGAAATATGAATTTACAGCAGTTTTTGAGTATGTTTTCAGACGGAATAAGTATCGTCAGTACCGCAAGAAATATAAAAAGAACAACGTCATTATTAAAAATTCTTTACTTGGTATTCGGCGGAACGATAATTGCCTTAAATATTATTACCGTACTGAAAACAATAAACAGGCCTAAGCTTGCTTGATGGCGGCTTAGGTCTGTAGTTGCTATTTTATTATATTATTTAAATCCTGTGAAATGATTGCATTGGTGTGACTGAGTAATGTTTCTATATAAACAGGAGAGTCTGCGGAAAAATCATTTTGAAGGTCAGGAAAGGTTTTTTTGATTTGTTTTATGGATAAATCACAAAAATCACCTGTAATTTTAGACTTTTGATAAAAGCATAAGTATTTTTTTATACATAAGGCAAAAAAATCGTTGAAGTATTTTTCTGATGCGGGACTGTCAAATTCAGCTCTGTTTTGAAGATAGAAAAACGCTCTGAGTAACGTTTTTGAGTTGAATTGCGTGTCGGAGCTCTGAGAAGCCATATCAAAAATTTCGCTGTTACCGTGCTTTGATTCTGAAAGCCCTAAAAGATAATCAGCGGTAACATCATAAAACACAGCGGCTTTACGAATAAACTCCATATTGCATTCTCTGATGCCTTTTTCGTAATGCGAAAGCAAGGCCTGCGAGATGCCAAGTGCCTCGGCTGCATTTTTCTGAGTAATATTTTGCTCTCTTCTTAAAGCAGAAAGCTTGGTCGCAAATGTACTGCTCATCAGATCACCTCTTGATTTTTTTTATTAAATGATATAATATAAACATTATTATACCACTTAAAATTAATTTGTAAATAACTGAAGAGGTAAATGATGAAAGGTTTTAAGATACATTTAATTTGCAACGGATTGGCGGAAGGCTCGGATGAAGGAAAATACCTCGGCAGAATGGATGTCGGATTAAGTGAAGACGGCAGGAAGCATCTCAAGAATATTCTTAATGATGAAGGCTATTCTTATCCGGAAGTCCAGGCTGTGATTTCAAGTCCGTTAAAAAGATGCACCGAAACAGCAAAAATTATTTATCCTGAATTTAATCCGATTATTATCAACGAGTTAACCGAGTGTGATTTCGGTGAATTTGCAGGAAAAACCGCAGAAGACCTCAAGGATTCAGAGGAGTTCAAGGAATGGTTAAAAGGCTCAAGTGATGCGCGTGCCCCTTACGGTGAATCCAATTCTGAATTTCAGAAAAGAGTGTGTACGGGTTTTAAAAGAATCGTTGAAGGTATAGACAGGGTTGACAGAAACGAAATGCGCTCCGTTGCAATCATTACGCACGGTGGAGTTATTATGACGATAATGCAATATTTTGCTCTTCCTGAGTGCCCGATGCATGAATGGATTATGCCTGCCGGACACGGGTATACATTAAACTTTAATTCAAGGTTATGGGAGAGCTATTTTAAAATTGAGGCATTGGAGCAGATACCGTTATGTAATTATGCCGATAATGAATTTGATGCAGACGTTTGATTAATTAACAGGGAGATATTATTATGATTACTCAGGAAAAATTAGACAGAATTAACTATCTTGCAAGAAAAGCAAAAGCTGAAGGCTTGAGTGAAGAAGAATTGCTTGAACAAAACGTTCTTAGAAGAGAGTATATAGAAGCATATAAGCAGTCTCTCAGAGCTCAGCTTGATAATACTGTTGTTGTGCGACCGGACGGCACGAAAGAGCGTCTTGCAGATAAAAAAAAGAAGAATTAATATTTTTTACGATATAGAGAAATCCCCTTAAAGCAGTCTTGAAGCTTGTTTGTCGTTTCAAGTGTTCTGTTTTAAGGGGATTTTGTTATTATATTGCTTTCAGTATTTTTTTCCTTTTAATTCAGGAATAAAATCGAAGATTTCAGAGGAATCTGCCTTAGAAGTGTCATTGATGCTGTTCAGCGGCTTCGGTACGTATTCATCGCTGTGTGAGGTAGGTACGGGAGATGCCAGCTCCTTGACAGCCTTTGTATCCTTCGATTTGTTTTTGTTTTTCTTGCTCATACATATCACCCGTAAATATTATGAACAGAAAAATGTATATTATTCTTATATGCCGAAAATATTTTTAGAGTTTTCAGTTGCTATGTTGATTAGCTCCTGCGTATCAATACCTCTGAGAGAGGCAATAAATTCAGCGGTATGAGCTATTAACGACGATTCGTTTCTTTTGCCTCTGTGGGGGACGGGTGCCATATAAGGACAATCCGTTTCAAGAACAAGTCTGTCCAAGGGTATTGATTTTGCTACTTCAACAGGCTTTTTTGCATTGGAAAAGGTTACGGCACCGCCTAAGCCTATATACATTCCGAGCTTTATTACCTGCTGTGCCATTTCGGCACTGCCGGAAAAACAATGTACGATTCCCTTGGGGGTATATTTTTCCAATAATGCAAGCGTGTCACAATGGGCTTCTCTGTCGTGGATGATTACGGGCAGATTTAAGTCTTTTGCAAGCATCAGCTGTTGCTCAAAAACATATTTTTGTTTGTCTCTCGGTGAAAAATCATAATGATAGTCAAGTCCTATTTCACCGATTGCAACGCACTTTTTATGCTGTGTAAAAGATATTAAATCGTTTATAAACGTATCCGATGTGTTTTCGCTTTCGTGGGGGTGAATCCCTGCGCTGAAATATATATAGCCGTAATTATCGCTGATTTCCGATAATTTCCTACAGGATGATATGTCAGTTGCGCAATTGACAATATTAACTATTCCTTTTTTCGGCTGTAAGCTCAGCAATTCATCAAGATCGTCTGAAAAACGCTCGTCATCGTAATGAGCATGGGTGTCAAAAATATTATTATACATTTATCTTACCTTTGAGCCGGCAGGGATGCCGTCAACAAATATTACTTTTACGTCATCTTCCGAGCAATCTGCAGCAAGTATCATACCCTGACTTTCAATTCCGCAAAGAGTAGCCGGCTTGAGATTTGATACAAGTATGATATTTTTGCCTACAAGCTCCTCGGGCTTGTACCATTTAGCTATACCTGACGCTACAGTTCTGTTCTTTGCTCCGTCAAATACTGTGAGCTTAAGAAGCTTTTTTGCTTTTTTGACAGGCTCGCAGTCAACGATTTTGGCAACTCTCAGATCAACCTTGGCAAAATCCTCAATTCCGATTTTTGCGACACCCTCAATTTCGGCTGCATTTTTAGCTTCCTGAGCTTTTTTGTTCATTTCCTCTTCTATTTCTTTAAGCATAACTGAGGCATCGATACGATTAAAGAGGGGAGTTGCCGTATTGACTCGTATGCCGACAGGACAGGCACCGAAGGTAAGAATGCTGTCATAGCTGTCAATATTGCAGTTTATCTGATCGAGAATTGCTTTCGATGTATCGGGCATAAAGCAGGAAAGCTCAACGGCAATAATTCTGATAGCTTCAAGGAGATTGTAAAGAACGGTAGAAAGCCTCTGCTTATTTGCTTCATCCTTGGCAAGAGCCCAGGGTGCGGTTTCGTCAATATACTTGTTGCTTCGTTTTGCTGAATTGATGACTGCTTCAACTGCATCCGCAATTCTGAAATCATCAAAAGCCTTCTCCATAACGGGAAGAGCGGAAAGAATATCGGTTTTGAAGGAATCGTCAAGAGCCTCAGCGCAATCGTTGCAGGGAAGAACTCCGTCAAAATATTTGTTGATCATAGCAACGGTTCTGTTGACAAGATTTCCGAGAGTATTTGCAAGGTCTGAATTGAATCTTTCTATCATAGTCTCGTAAGAAATCGAACCGTCGGTTGCGTGGGGCATTTCGGAAAGAAGGTAATATCTGACCGCATCTACTCCGAATCTTGCCGTAAGCTCATCTGCATATATTACGTTACCCTTTGATTTTGACATCTTGTCCGTTCCGAAGAGGAGCCAAGGATGTCCGTAAACCTGCTTGGGAAGAGGCTCACCTAATGCCATAAGCATAATAGGCCAGTAAATTGTATGGAATCGGATGATATCCTTGCCTACAATGTGAACGTCGGCAGGCCAGTACTTATTGTATTTTTCATCGCTTCCGTCAGGGTCATAGCCAAGCGCGGTAATGTAATTTGAAAGAGCATCAATCCAGACATAAATAACGTGATTGTCATCAAACGTTACGGGAATGCCCCACTTGAAAGAGGTTCTTGAAACGCACAGATCCTGAAGGCCGGGCTTAATAAAGTTATTAAGCATTTCCTTCTTTCTGCTTTCGGGGTAAATAAAGTCAGGATTATTTTCAATATGCTCCTCAAGCTGTTTTTGATATTTTGACAATTTAAGGAAGTATGCTTCTTCTTTAGCTAATTTAACCTCACTGCCGCAGTCGGGACATTTTCCGTCAATAAGCTGTGACTCAGTAAAAAAGCTTTCGCAGGGCACACAATAGTGACCTTCGTAAGAGCTTTTGTAAATATCTCCCTGCTCATAGAGCTTTTTAAAGATTTTCTGTACGGTTTTTTCGTGATAATCATCTGTCGTTCTTATGAAATGATCATAGGTTGTGTTCAGATTATCGCAGATATCCTTGATTTCGCCCGCAATTTTATCTACGTGCTGTTTGGGTGTAATTCCCTCAGACTTTGCTTGTTCCTCTATCTTCTGTCCGTGTTCATCAGTACCCGTGCAGAAGAAAACGTCATATCCCTGAAGTCTTTTGAATCGGGCAATAGCATCCGTAAGCACAATTTCGTATGAATTGCCTATATGAGGCTTTTTGGAAGTATATGCTATTGCCGTGGTAATATAATATTTTTTGTTTTTCATAAAAATAGTACCTCCGCTTATAATAAAACATTATACTAATAAATAGTTGCAATTTCAAGATAAATTATTTAATTATTGAATTTGTAAAATTGCTTTACTTTTACTCTTTAGTGTGTTAAAATATCGAAAATGATTTTAATTGGTGATGTAGATGCAAAACAGAATTAAAGATGAAAATACGGATTTTTTATTTGAATGTATTTTGAAGCTGGAATCTCTGGATGATTGTTATGCATTTTTTGAGGATCTGTGTACCGTCCCCGAGATTAAGGCTATGGCTCAAAGGGCAGTTGTTGCAAAGCTTCTTTACAATAAAACGGTATATAATGATATTGTAGCCGAGACAGGTGCGTCAACCGCGACAATAAGCCGTGTTAACCGTTCTCTCGCTTATGGGGCGGGCGGATACGATATCGTTTTTAATAAATAATTATGGCTTACGAATACAGCTTTTCCGCTCTATATGATATTTTCACCAATGACGTAAATTATTCCGAGCGAGCGGAATATATTTGTCAGATTCTTGAGCGTAACGGTATTTTAGGCGGTTCAATACTTGACGTTGCCTGCGGAACTGGCAGTCTCAGCAAAGAGCTTTTGAAAAAAGGCTTTGAGGTCATTGCAAACGATATTTCAATAAGTATGCTTAATATTGCCAGAGAGAAATTGTCTGCGTACGGTGACAGAGCTTTGCTTCTTTGTCAGGATATGTGTGAGCTTGATTTGTACGGTACGGTTGATGCCGCCGTTTGTGCTCTTGATTCCGTTAATCATCTTCTTGACGAGGAAGATATTTTAAGTTGCTTTGAGTGTGTCGGAAAATTCATTAATCCGGGCGGTATTTTTATTTTTGATGTAAATACACTATATAAGCATCGGCAGGTTTTGTCCGGCAATACCTTTGTATATGAAGATGCAGAGGATGCTTTTCTTGTCTGGCAGAATTCTGAATGCGACGAAGACGATATAGTGGAAATGTATTTTGATATTTTTACCCGTACACCCGACGGAAAATATTTGCGCGATTCGGATGAGAATACGGAACGTGCTTATTCTGTAGAATTTTTGTCTGAGAAATTAACAGATAGCGGTTTTGAGGTGTTGAACGTGTATTCTGATATGACGTTAGATGCCTGCACACCCGAGGATGAAAGAATATATTTTGTAGCAAGGAAAAAATAAGAGAGGTTAATTTATGGCTCATTTTGTCAGATGTATTTCAGAGGACGGCTGCGTTTTTGTTATGGCAGCAGACACCACGGATATATGTGAAACAGCAAGACAGATTCATAAAACGTCTAAGGTATGTACTGCCGCTCTCGGCAGAGCGTTGACAGGTGCCAGCTTTATGGGTTCTGTGCTCAAAGGAAGCAACAGCTCCGTAACGTTAAGGTTTAACGGCGGCGGACCTGCCGGCAGCGTAATTGCCGTGGCTGAAAAAGGCGGCGATGTCAGAGGTTATATTATGAATCCGACAGTTGAACTGCCGTTAAATGATAAAGGCAAGCTTGATGTCGGTGGTGCTGTCGGAACAAACGGTTTTCTAACTGTAATTAAGGATGTAGGAATGAAGGAGCCTTTTGTTGGTCAGATTCCGCTTGTTTCGGGTGAGATTGCAGAGGATGTTACATCTTACTATGCAATAAGTGAGCAGATTCCGTCCGTGTGTGCATTGGGTGTTCTCGTTAATCCCGACAAGACTGTTGCTGTTGCAGGCGGATTTCTTATTCAGCTTCTTCCAACGGCAGACGATACGATTATAGAAAAGGTTGAGAGGGGGCTTGCAGGGATGCCTTCTGTTACGTCTATGCTTGCAGACGGCTTGAATCCCGAGGATATCTGTAAGAGAGTTTTGCCCGAGTTTAACGTAGAAGTGCTTGATACTTTCGAGAGTGAATACAGATGCAATTGCTCCAGAGAGCGAGTTGAACAGGCGCTCATAAGTGTCGGTAAAGCCGAGCTTGAGGATATGATTAAGGATAACGGTACCGAAGTAAAATGTCATTTCTGTCCCGCTGTTTATAATTTCACAGCAGAGGATATTAAGGCTCTTTCCGAACAGATTTAAACTTGTTTGTGCATAAAAAAACTTTTTCAAAAAAATGCAAAAAAATCAAAAAAAAGGTATTGACATTTGAAAAAAAGTGTTGTATATTTATTAAGCCGTAAGGAAAGCACAAACGCTGAAAGCGCAGAAGTGGGAGTATAGCTCAGCTGGGAGAGCACCTGCCTTACAAGCAGGGGGTCACAGGTTCGAGCCCTGTTGTTCCCACCAATGGCCCGGTAGTTCAGTTGGTTAGAACGCTAGCCTGTCACGCTAGAGGTCGACGGTTCGAGCCCGTTCCGGGTCGCCACCTTACGGTTTGCCTTTGTAGCTCAGTTGGTAGAGCAGTGGACTGAAAATCCACGTGTCGTTGGTTCGATTCCGACCGAAGGCACCAATTTGCGGATGTAGCTCATCTGGTAGAGCGCCACCTTGCCAAGGTGGAGGTAGCGAGTTCGAGCCTCGTCATCCGCTCCATTTTTTTTAATAAGGCGTCATAGCCAAGTGGTAAGGCAGAGGTCTGCAAAACCTTTATTCCCCAGTTCAAATCTGGGTGACGCCTCCAAAAAGAAAGCACTTCTTCGGAAGTGCTTTTCTTTTTGTAACGATGTTTGCCCTTACGGGCAAGTGATGTTGACTTTGACAGTGATGTTCACTTCGTGAGTGATGTTACGCCTGACGGCGAGTTATATTGGCAATCACG
>JAZNFG010000045.1:0-50062 GCA_045589015.1 Acutalibacteraceae bacterium | reverse complement strand
CCGCAGAGTGCGAAATCCTTTTTCCTTCTTAAAGCGCAGGAGATTTTTAAGAACCCTCGCCGGGGGTTCTTAAAGTGCGAAGCACTATTAATAGAACTTTTCTGAGATATCCCCCAAGTTTCCGTGAAGAACCAAAAAATTTTTCGTTTATTACAGCCCCTTTTTGATTATACTCCTTCCCTTTACATCCGCTTAATAAGGCTTATTCGATAATGTCGATTCACAATAACACAATTTCGACAAATTTATACAAAATGTTGTAATTGTGTTAATAATATTGACACAAAAAAAGAAAAAGTATAAACTTATATTAATAAATTAATAAAGGGTGGAAGAGATGAAAAAACCAAGACCTCTGCAGAAAAGCAGACTAAAAAATGCGGTAATAATCATTTTATCACTGGTTATTGTAATTGAAACCGTTGCATTTGCCGCAGTGGGATTAACAAAAAAGCCGGAACGCTCCCACAGCACCGAAGGCACGATTGAGCTTAATCTGAATTTTGACGGAGTCGGACAGGAGATATCATCCGTCGTAACCGCATTTGTTGGTAATTTAAGCGAAAAGGGAATAAAGCCTGAGGATATTACGGGACTTGTAAAAAAGGTGGTATATTCCGACCTTATAGTCAACACAATTATGTCGATGGCATATCCCCTTCTTTTTCAGGTATTGACAAATCTTGAAATGATGGATTTCGCAACGAATATCGACCTGTACCCCACAGGACCCTTATATGCGGCAAAAATTCAGGACAAGCCTTACACCTGTTGTGACAAGGACGGTTCAAGAAAGCCTCTTGCCGACGTGCTGAACAACGTAGGCTCGGACTGGACGTATATGGATACAAAGGTTAGCTGGGTTGACACAGACGGCGTCCAGAAAACAACAACCCTCTGGAATTCAATCAAATGGGGAGTAACGGACAAGGAAAGCTTTTACGCTGTTATGGCAGATATGTCTGAGGGGCTTCGCGGTGTTCTTGAAATATGTGTTCAGAGCAAATCCCGTATTGTAAATATCAACGTTGTAGACTTCCTTCTTAACACAGATGCCCTTCCCATTAATATGGATGCCGCAACAATATACAATTCCTCACCAAAAAGCGGATATGAAACCTGTCTTCTTACTCTGTTTTCTGCTCTCGGATTAAAAACGGGAGAATACCCTGCCCCTGCCGAGGTATGTGCATATACCGATTTAGGAGATATCTGGAAGGCAATTCTTGAGCCCGTGCTTTATGCTGTTGACAAGGCTGCCGCAGATCCTGTGAACGGACTTACGAGTATGCTCATAAACTTTGCCGCAATAATTGAAAACGGTACTCTCTGCAACAGCATGCGCGCACTTAAAATGGACGGTGATTTCCACGACCTTGCAACTGCCGTTATGGGCTTTGAGGACGGAGAAATATACAATCTCGGAAATTCTCTTATTGAAATAATCGGAGAAATCGGACTTGATATCAGCGGCTCATTCAATAATCTTCTCGACGGTCTTCTGAAGCTTATATCAAAATCCGATTATGCTGATATGCCCGATATGAATATGTCTGCACTTCTTGCCTGTGCAAGCACATCGACTCTTTCGGACGGAAGCGTATATTACACAGCCGATTCACAGAAAACCATAGACTTCCTCATTGATTATGCGGTAAATGAAAAAATTATTGAAAGCATAATCAATCTGACACCTCTCAAGGGAACTGAAGAGGCATCGACGATAGTATCTGCCGTCGGTCAAAGCCGCGACGGACTTATCACTATTGCAAAAACTCTCGTAGGTATTCTTCTTGAAAAGCTTAACGAGATAACGCAATAAGCCGCTGTAAGAAAAGCCGCTCGATAAGAAGCCTTTTCAGCATACATAATTGTTTTTGATATTTTTTGTTTTGTAAATAATTTCGGGGGACCGCTAAGCGTCAATGCTTGGCAGTCCCTCTCGGTTTATTTTATTTTATTTTATACGTTTTTTTCTTTTTCTATTTCATTATTTCCTCAAAGAGACTCTGAGCAAACAGCTCGTGCATCTCCTTTACCGGATGATTGATTCGGTTGGCAAGAAGCATCGTTATATCCTTTGTTTCGCTGAGCTCCTTCCATTTTTTATAGCAGTCACAGACCTTTATATTCTTACTCAAGGCAAGACTTACGGCAGAATTCATATACTCATCCATTCTTCCCGAGCTCTGAATCTGCGCCGTAACCGCCGCATATCCCTTCAGCTCTTCAACGGTATCCTCCGCAACATAGGTATTAAGCATATTCGGGGTCATAAATACCGTTTCTGCTCCCCTGCGGTTGCATTCGTCAAATACCGCTTCAAGTGATGATATATAAGCTTCAAGCGGCCCGTTTACGTCGTTAAGACCGAAGCAGACAATAACAAGGTCGGGATGATGAGAAAAAACGTCCCTTTCCATTCTTTCAAGTGAGCCCTCTGCTGTTATACCGCCGATTCCTGCATTTATAACGTTCACGGGCATATAATCTCTAACCTCATTAAGCTTCTTTCGGAGTCTGTTCCAGTATACGGTATCGTAGCTTATCTCATCGGGACCGACGGCTCCGTGCGTAACGCTGTCACCGAATGCGACTATTGTGATTGCTCCGTATTTTACAAGACCGTCATATTCAAGATTTATCTTATCCTTAATTCTCATAAGCACCTCATTCAATAATCAATGTTTCGCCTGATTTTACGCAATATCGCTCATTTGAGTCTGCAAAAAATATTTCATATAAGGTCGGATTATATACTGTTTTTCCGTCTGCGCTCCATATAAGTGAATTATAAGCGTTTACGTATTCGTATATCTCAATATTAGCAGCATACCAGATATCGCTTCTGCCGCCGATTTTACGGCAGATATCCTCAATAAGAGACCAATTATCGTTTACGGAAAATTCATAGGCGTGACCCCAGATATATAAAAGACGGGGATGTCTCATAGCGTGATAATTGTTTTCAAGCTCAAGATTCAAAAATTCATCAATAAAACGCTGTGCTTCAGGGTTATTATGATGAAAGCTCGGCATCCAGGCATACCAGTCCGTCGGAAGCTCAAAGCTGTTATTATCACCGCCGAGAGTTCTTGAATAAACGATTCCGAGCTCCTTGAGATATCCTTTTACGGTATTATAATCGGAACCGTTTGCAAAGCGGGTAATACCCGTATCGGGGTATGCCATTCCCCTGATGATTTTTCCGAGTGCACCTTCAAGCTCCTCACGGCAATTAAGCACGTCTCTTATTCCCTCAACAGGACGGGATATTCCGTTTGCTTTATGAAATTTCCCGTGTACGGCAATTTCGTGCCCTTCAGCAATCATCCTCTTTGCATCACTCACCGAAATCCCGTTTCCGTTGATAAGTCGGTGGCTGTTAATATTGAAGGTGCCCTTAATACCATATTTATTGAATAATTCAACAAGCCTCAGATCATCCTCACAGCCGTCGTCATAGCTGAACGTAACCGCCTTTCTGAGAGCGCCCGGATAACACATAAAACGATATGCCATAAAATCACTCCTTTAATTGAATTATACATTATTTATCCGAAAATGCAATAAAATCCTATAATGCAAAAAAAACGGCTGACGAATCAGCCGCTTTTAAATTATTTTCCGAGATTCTGAAAGAAAGCAATTATCTTATTAAAGAAATTGATTATAGCCTGCCAGAAAGAAACCTTTTCGCCTTCTTCGGCTCCGCTTTCATACATAGCACCCGTTATTGTAACTCTTGTACTTCCGCTGTCAGCAGGTACGGTGAAATATCCGTTCGCGTCAGCTTCTGCTTCTGCACCGTTAATATAAACAATGTAGGCTTCAAAGGGGAACGTACCGTATGTGCGAACCTTAAAACGGATGGATGCCGAATCAGACCAGTAAAGTGTATCGCCGTTGAACACACCGTAGTAATCCTCAACAATATAATGCATCTTATCTATTGCAACGAATCTGATATCTCTCGTCTCACCGGAGCTGACAAATGTGATTTCCTTGCTTACGGTAAGATTACCTGAGGTTGCGGTGAGTGTTACCGTGCCTGTTCCGATAGCAACAAGTCTGCCGTCAGACACAAATACTATACTTTCATCAGAGGAAGTCCATATAACATCGTCGGCTTTCACACCGAAGGGCTGCTTAAACACCTCAATATCAAGAACAGCACCTGTTTCAAGAGTATCCTCTGCTGCAATTTCAAGAGAATCAAACAGACGAACCTCAACTTCAATTTTTGCGGCATTGGCAGGAGTTGTTACAAGCACAGTCATTACTCCGCTGTTGTCTGCAACTATATTTCCGTTTTCGTTTATTGTGATACCGTCTGTATCTTCAACGGTAAAGCTTACATTTTCCTCGTAAATACCCGTAATATCACGGATATTACCTACAATGCCTGCTTTATCGGCATCAATAACAAATCTTCCGTCCTCGGAAGCCTCGGGAACCACATCGGAAAGTGAAAATTCAAGTTCAAAAATATGAGCCCAACTGGTGTCTGTTTCATTCTGACAGGTATATAATGCTTTTCCGTTGTTCTGAGCATCAGCGGCCGAGAGAATATCTATCTTGAAATCGTGGTCAAAGTATTCGGGATATGTAGCTTCAATCAAAACGTCACCGCATCTGGTACAAGCCAAGCCCGGGTCAACACCCTGAACGCCGCAATCAGCCGGAACATAAGAACAAGTCTCAACATAATCATGACCGAGAGCAGGAATTTCTTCCTCTCCGACAAATCCGCAAGGACCGTAATAGTTTATATGAGTACAGTCGTAATAAGCAAGACCAGGTTCTGTGCAGGTAGGCTCCTTTATAAGTCTGTAGTTATCCTTGGAATGACCGGTAGCAGGCACAATTTCCGAAGGAATACTCTTTCCGCAGACATAGCAATTACCTAAATTGATAATACCGTTTTCGGTGCAGGTTACAGGATACTGAGTGCCTCCTTTTCCGGAATGATTCTGATTAGGATTAATAATAACTGTCTCTTCAACACCGCAAAGGCTGCATTTAACAAGCTTATATCCCGGAACGAGACAATCAGCCTGCTGCAGCACTTTTACGTCTACCCAATCGTGCTTCTTCTCTGTCAGAACGTATTCTAAATCAATAATAACTTCTTCACATTTGGGACATGTAAGCACATAATGCTCATAGCCCTCAGAAACACAGGTAGAAGCGATATAAGTTTCCTCAAGATAATCATAGCTGTAGAAATGACCTTCAGGTACAACTACTTCTTTCTTGGAATAATCACAATTAACACAGGAATATAATACGGTGCCCGTTTCGGTGCAGGTTGCTTCCTTGATAACCGTTCCGCCATCAAAGCTATGCTCCGTACAGACAGATTCCTCTCCAAATGCACATACAGAAAAACTGCCGAGAGCAAAAACAACTGCAAGAATAACAGATACTATCTTAAAAGAATGCTGTTTTTTCATTATAATTCTCCCCTATTTTTTAGTAGTAATAAATTTATCATAACAAAATCAACAAGTCAATAAAATTATCAACAATTTTTAGCATTTTGTAGTTTTTTATAACAAATCATATTCATATTGATGATCATATAACAATCTTAACCAAATTCTTATCAAAAAAACCTCTCAGGGTTCGAGTCCCTTTATGCTTTTTTGCTGAAAAAAAATAAGAGAGACGATTTTAGTCATCTCTCACATCTCACGCGCTTCAAGGGACTGCGGAATATATTCCGCCGGGCTTGAAGCACAGCTTCTTCGCCCCTTTTGCCCGGGGATGAAAAAAAAGCGAAGACCGCATAAAACCATATTAAGCAAGATGCTACGGGCAAGTCAAGATATACTTGCCAAACCCTCTGAAAACATACAAAATGTAAAAACTATTAACTTTTACGTTTTATGCTACGAACAAACCTCGCCACTCGACGTACCTATGTACGCCTTCGGGCAAGGAAACCAAGGCTCACGCCTTGATTTTCCTCGGTTTGTCCGTTCTTCATCTTTTTTTTCCTATCCCCCAAAACAGTCCACAGGACTGTTTTCTTCACGGCAAAACCCTCTCAGGGTTCGAGTCCCTTTATGCTTTTTTGCTGTAAAAAAATAAGAGAGATGATTTTAGTCATCTCTCACATCTCACGCGCTTCAAGGGATTGCGGAATATATTCCGCCGGGCTTGAAGCACAGCTTCTTCGCCCCTTTTGCCTAAAAACAGTCCACAGGACTGTTTTCTTCACGGCAAAACCCTCTCAGGGTTCGAGTCCCTTTATGCTTTTTTGCTGTAAAAAAATAAGAGAGACGATTTTAGTCATCTCTCCTGTCTGGCGCGCTTCAAGGGACTCGAACCCCTGACCTACTGCTTAGAAGGCAGTTGCTCTATCCAGCTGAGCTAGAAGCGCATAGGCATTAGCTTTTGAATGCGTAAAGTATTATATACGAATTATCTTATTTTGTCAATATATAAAATAAAATATTTTATATTTATTTTATTACATATTAAGAGGGGTGCCTCGGCACCCCTCTTATAATATCAGAACAGGTCAATAAGGAATCTCGGAAGCGCAAAAACTACGTGAAGTATCTTATTAATAACGGGATTCAATGTAGCCTGAAGCTTTACAGTCAAGGGCAAATCTCCCTCTGCGTGATACCAGAAGGTGGGATATACAAGGAAATTGGGATCCTCCTCACGGAAATACAGATTTCCTGCCTCTGCAAGATACTGCACTCCGTAAGCCTTCATATCCTCATAAAGCTGTTTTGACTCTGCCTCGGGATCATTCCAGAAGAGGAACCAGTTAAACTCGCCTGCCCAGGTAGCATTCTTGAAGAATCTCCAGCTGAGCTCAAAGCCTTCAAGGTGCTTTTTGTTATCATCGGTAAGATTTCTGCTCTTTGCATCCTTTACAAAGCCGTCAAGAACCGCAACGTCAATCTCCGTAAGAGAAGTATGATTCTCAAGACTTTCACCGCCGTCATAGCAGGTTACGTGGCAGGTGCTGAAGGCAGATGCCTTATAACCCTTTACGGCATCCTCAAAATAGTAAATAAAGCTGATAACGTCGTCAGCCGCTTCACCGTAATATGCATCACAGAACTCCTTTATATGTTTTTCAATATCCGTATCGGGATTCCACAGAAGCTTACATACGAGATAAGTTCTCAGCTCGTGAAGCTCAGCGGGAATAATGTTTTCTCCACAGCCGTGATCAAAAATTGAAATAACGTTTCTGTCTCTGTAATACTGATATCTGCTCTGAAGAGTCGTGATATTGGGAAAGAATGCATATATATACTGGAAATTCGTGCTGTAATCCCATATATAAATGTTTTCGGTCATATTTGCCCAGCCTGTAAGGTTCGTGTCAAATTCCTTATTGTCGGGACAGGAGGGATCATCAAGGGAGTGCAGAACACAAGTCTGTATGGGACAGAGTCTTATAACAACGTTATCCTCAATAGTCAGTCCCGTAGGAGGTGCCTCAGTAAGCTGATAAGCGAGAGTTTCAACTCTCATTTCGGGATAATCCTTTTTTATTGCAACGGCAACCTTATTTACGAAATTCACCATAGAAGCGGAATCCACACCGCCGTGAGCGTTATTGAAGGCAACACATTCGCTGCAGCAGCAGAAATTCTGATTGTCATTCTGCGAAACGCTGAAAATTGAGGTATACTGTGCAAAATGTGCCTTTGCGGCATTAATTACGATTTCAAGAACCTCCGGATTGGAAAGGCAGGGCTGTCTGTTAGGCTGTCTCACACCGTTTTCATCCATACCGAAGTATTCGGGATGCTCTGCAAACATATCCTGAGTAATTATCCATCCGATAGTATGAACGCCGTTTATACAGCTTTCTACGGGAATACCGCCCATATTCTCGGGAACGCCTGCCATCATACCGTGAAGCTTATGGGCAACACTGTATTCGGGATACATTGTAGAGAACATCCAATAGGTCTGACGAAGCTCAAAGGGAGGAACGTAGGTGTAATCAATATCGTCGATTACAAGCTTCGATTCCTCGGGAATAACTATACAGTCATCAACATCGGGGGTAATCGGTACAGACTGAGTAAACCAGCGGCAGCCGAGAAATTCCTCAAGGAAGGTATATACTGAATAAATAGCACCTCTTTTTGCACCGCCCGTAAGGAAAAGCTTTTTGCCGTCCGTAAAAATGCGCACGCCCTCATCACCGAGCTCGCTTCTGTCAACGGGATTTTCGTTTTCTCTGTTGGTTGTGCCAACTACGATTTCACAGTCGCTTTCCTCTTCACAATCTCTTATAACGGAAAAAACTGCTCCCGTTATCTGATTAAGATAGTCGGCAAGTGTGTTTGCGGCAGTAACCTCAGTTTCCGTTGCATTCTCGGCAATAACGATGGAATATGCGGTAATTCCGTTATTTGCAAGAATTATGCCGTCCTCTGCGGCAAAGGCGGGACAAGCCAGAAGAATCACCATAACAAGGGATAAAACTACTGAAATTGCTTTTTTCATAACAGTTCTCCTTATAATTTATTCAATAACAGGAAAGCTCTCAAGCGGGCTTTCTCTGTTTTCGATTACGTATTCGTGCTGTGAAACGGTATCAAAGGTAAGGTTGCCGTTTTCCGATATAAATTCAACGTCGGCACCCGTTTCAAGATTTCTTACACGCACGTTTTCTTCAAAGGGATTTGCAACGGTGCATTTATTACCTGCAAGGCTTCTGATGATGACGTAAGCCGTTTGAGACTGCCTCATTTCGGCAGACACGAGAAATGCACCTCTTGCTCTTAACGAGAAAAATGCGGCATCTCCGACATTACTGTCCCAAGCAGGAAAAACACGGATTACATTTCCCTGTGACTGAAGAAGCATCTCACAGATAACTTCAGAGGTAGCGGCAGCTCCCTTTCCTACGGAGAAGTCACAGTCAAGGAACATTAGGTCATCAAAGTTTCCGCCTATTTCATATTCCTCGGGAATAAGCTTCAGCACCTGTCCTGCATATTCTGCATCACCCATTCTGAGTCTTGCTATAATACCGAAGGAGCGGTCCCACGGAATCTCGTTATCCTTGATATGCTTCATAACCGTGCGTCTTGCGGCAGCCATAAGCTCGGGAGTTTCACCGTGCCAGCAGTCAACCTCACCCGTATAAGCCACGGGAGCCACGTCGGTAACTCCTCCCGGACCGTAATTAAGAGCAAGGTCATCCGTATCCTCAGCGGTTTTCCACGAGCCGTCGGGCCATACGGGATAATCCTTTCTCATACAGGCAAGATCCTCTTCCCATAGCTTTACGAGCTCATCGTCTGCACCGAGGATTTTTGCGGCAGCCACGGCATTTCTGAAGGTGCTTCTGAACATACAAAGGTCTATAAGAGAATTCGTCATATACTCATTCATAAGACCTATGGTATTTGTAAACTCCTGAGAGCGTGAGGGGAATATATATTTTTCACCGTCCTCGGAGGTCAGCAGATATTCGTGATAGAAAACGGCAACATCCTTTATAAGCGGATATCCGATTTCTCTCAAAAACTCTTTATCACCGGTAAAATCATAGTAATCCCAACAGTATTTTACGCTCTCCCCTGCGGTCTGAAGATTCTGCATTGTTCCGTTAAGTGGTATGGAAGAGGAAATAAGCGTTCCCGTGCCCGATATTGCATGGGGATATGCAGTACCGTTCATACCGTAGAAGGCCTTTGTATACTTCTGCAGCTTTTCTCTCGAATCTCTCAGAAGTCTGAACCAAGGCTCAAGAAGCTCACCGTGATTTGTAGTAAGAAGTCCGAGATTTGATTTTGCCTGCTCATAGGTTAGAATATGATATCCCCAGCTTGCAAAGGTTGACTGATACCAGGGAGCGAGATATCCTGCGGCAAATTTACCGGGCTTTCTTGCACACATAGCCTGATAAAGTCCCCAATACCAGGGTCTTGAATACTTTATATCGGGAAGCCTTATCCAGGAGCGCTTCCATAAATGGGCATACCAATCCGAAACGGCACATACACCAATGGGCATATGATAGCCTGAAATTGCATCAAGCCTTCTTTTTGCTTCTGCCATAGTATCCTTAGCATCATAGGTAGATACAACTGTCAGAAGGAAAATGACACCGTTCCCTTCGGGTCTTCCCTCGGCAAACACCTTTGAGCCTGCAGAATATGCCTTGAAGCTTATGTCGCTTGAGCGCATCATAACGGTATAATGCATATCCCGTGAATTATCGGGGTCAACCCCCGTACGAAGTCTCATATTGAAGCCGAAATATTCTCCGTCAACAAAAGGAACGGGTGTATAATATTTCTCTATCTCTTCTTCAAGTCTTCTTATCTCTTCACCGGATTTAAATCCCGCATTGGCATTTACCTCCATCGGGTCCTTTGTAAGCTCAAGGGAGACCTTGCCGAGATGTCCCGCCGTTGCAGGAGCACTGCAGGATATTATCATAACGTCCTCGGCAGGACTTATACAGCTGACAGTTGTAAAATCCCTGCCCTTAATAATACCGTTCTGGTCACCGAGAGAATAATTCTGTGTGAGAATACCCGAATGCATATCAAGACGCTCTCTTATGCCCGTGAACACTCCGCCCGAGCAAAGATGAAGAGTAAGCCTTGCGGCAGAGGTCTGACAGGGCTGTCTGTTTCTGTTATTCGCACAAACAAAAATGTCCTGCTTCAGAAGATCGTCACCGTCTGCAATTCTCTTTCTGAGCTCTTCAATACCTCCGGGATAATAACAGGGAGGGTCCTGCTCATAGTCATCCCACCACAGGTCGTTTTTTGCAATATGGTAAGAATAATTATCAGGGGTTCCGTGCACGGAAGCACCGAAATCACCGCCGCCTATAATATAAGCGTATCTGAAATCGTTAACGGTGGAATTTCTGTGATAAAAATGCTTTTCGGCTTCCGCTCTTCCGTCTGTTCGTATTCTCATTCTGTCGGGAATCATTATTTCATCGGGAAGATTGGGAAGTATTCCGCAAAAGGTTTTCTTTCGGAAAAGTTTCTCTTTTTTCACAGTTTTTACTCCCTTCCTGCAAAAAGAATTTAATGAAATGCACATAACACTTCCGTTATATTGTTATTATAACACAATGCAATACCCGATGTTTATTATATTAATCAATAAAAATACCCAAAATTTAAGGTATTTATTCGTTTTTTTATTGAGATAAAAATACAACTGTGCTAAAATCATATTGACATAATTCAAGCATACAAATAGGTGGTAACAATGAAGGCAGAAAATTCGGATATAAGAAAGCTTAGCCACTATCGTCTGTTTTCCGCTGTAAACGACGACGTTGATTTTCCTATGCACTCCCACGACCATTACGAAATAGTAATTACTCTTGAAAACGGCTTTCTTCACACAATAAACGGAAAAACCCGTCAGCCGGAAAAGGGCGACATTGTCATTCTGCGTCCGGGCGACGAGCATTCGGCACAGCCTCTCGGTGAAAAGGCACACAGGGTAAGAGATATCTATATTCCGAAAAAACAGTTTGAGGAAATCTGCAGCAGTCTGAGTCCCTCTCTGCTTGATGAAATAATCTTAAAGGACAGAATAGTCCCGCCAACCTTCGGAATATCGGAAAACGAGGCTCATTCTCTTAATGAACGGCTGAAAACTCCGTTATTCACGGGAGAGCTGCCGCCCGTTGCTGATTTTTCATATCCCGAAATAATAAAAAAAGCAATAATTTCCGAATTACTCGGAATTTATTGCTCAAAACAGTTAAAAAAGGAAAAATATATACCCGATTGTATAGCTAAGCTTATCAATGCATTTCAAAATTCGGAGTTTACGGAGCTTCCTATTTCAGAAATGGCTTATGAACTGGGATATTCGCATAATTACCTGTGCGCAAGATTCAAGGAATGCTTCGGAAAAACGATTCAACAATTTCTTATAGACAGAAAAATAGAAAAATCCGCTTCCCTTCTCAGAGACACGGATATGTCAGTAGAGAGCATAGCAAAATCTCTCGGCTGGAATAAAACGAGCAGCTTCATAAGAAACTTCAGCACAGTTTACGGTCAGACTCCCTTGCAGTACAGAAAGAAATATAAAGGTAAGCAGTAAGAAAATATTTCTCGTCAGAAGCCGGCATAATAAATTAAAAATCCCAAACAAAAAAAACTATCCGAAAAAGAGCTTTTATTCTCCTCTTCGGGTAGTTTTATCTTATAGACGAATTCCTTTTATATTATCAAATTTCACTTTTCAACTATTCACTATTACCTTTTACTTTCCAAAAATTCTGAATGCGAAGATTGAGTGAAAAGTGAAGAGTGAAGAGTGAAAAAGTAAAAATCCCGAACGCTTTCGCATTCAGGATTTTTGGAGCGGGTGATGGGAGTCGAACCCACACGACCAGCTTGGAAGGCTGGGATTCTACCGCTGAACTACACCCGCGTAACGAAGATTATTATAGCATCTAACCTTCGTATTGTCAATATCTTTTTTTGAATTTTTTAGCCTTTTGTTACACAAATTTTTCCTTCGTGGACAAAGACCCTTATTTCATCAATGATACTGTCGTAATTTGCAACGAGAATATTTGCAATAGGATCCTCAATAGCCTTTCTTATGGTATGACGGATATCTCTTGCGCCTCTCGTTCCGCCGTCCGCATCGGCAGCAACACAGGCAGGAACATCGTCATCAACGGTAAGCTTTATTCCCTTATCTCTCAATGAAGGGATAAACTCGTCAATAAGAAGCTTTGCAATTTTCTCATAATCCTCCTTGGTCAGCTGATTGAATACGATAATCTCATCAACTCTTCCGAGGAATTCAGGTCTGAGGAAATCTCTGAGTGCCTTCAACGCTTTATCCTTTACAGCAGTTCCCTTATCCTTACCGAAGCCGAGAAGACTCTCACGGTTTTCACTTCCTGCATTTGATGTCATAATGATAACGGAATTTTCAAAGCTGACGGTTCTGCCCTGAGCATCATTTGTCTTTCCTTCATCAAGAATCTGAAGAAGGATGTTCATAACGTCGGGGTGAGCCTTTTCGATTTCATCAAACAGGATAACGCTGTAGGGCTTTCTTCTCACCTTTTCGGTAAGCTGACCTGCTTCGTCATAGCCTACGTATCCGGGAGGAGAGCCGATAAGTCTGGAAACGGAGTGCTTTTCCATAAACTCGGACATATCAAGTCTGATAAGCGTTTCGGGAGTATCAAAAAGCTCGTTTGCAAGCTGCTTTACAAGCTCTGTTTTACCGACACCCGTAGGACCTACGAAAATAAACGAGGCAGGACGCTTTATGGGAGAAAGTCTCACACGGCTTCTTCTTATTGCGGCACAAACAGCCTCAACGGCTTCATCCTGACCGATAATTCTCGCTTTAAGATTATCCTCCATATTTGAAAGCTTCTTCATATCCGTATCAATAATCTTATTTACGGGGATACCCGTCGAAAGGCTTATAACCTTGGCAAGATCATCCTCGGTCACAAAATTATCCTCTGCCTTTGCTCTGAGGCTCTCCATAACAGATTCAAGCTTAAAAAGCTCGGCTCTGAGATTTGCAAGCTTTTCATAATCGGGAGTGGCTGTCTCCTCAAGAAGCACGGCCTCCGATGCTCTGAGCTCCGCAATCTTCAGCTCGGCCTCCTCAAGCTCACTTATAGCCTTGTTTCTGAGATTTGCACAGGTGCAGGCTTCATCAAGAAGGTCAATAGCCTTATCGGGGAGGAATCTGTCGTTAATATATCTTTCGGATAAGGTAACCGTCTTATAAAGAAGGTTATCCGAAATTCTTACTCTGTGGAACTTCTCATAATATTCCTTGATGCCCTTGAGCATTTCATAGGCATTTTCAATAGAGGGCTCCTCTACCTTGACGGGCTGGAAACGTCTTTCAAGCGCAGCATCCTTTTCAATGTGCTTTCTGTACTCATTGAAGGTGGTAGCACCGATAACCTGAATCTCACCTCTTGAAAGGGCAGGCTTCAGAATATTTGCGGCATTCATAGAGCCTTCGGCATCACCGGTGCCCACAAGATTGTGAACCTCATCAATAAAGAGAATTATATTACCCTGAGCCTTAACCTCATCAACAAGTCCCTTGATTCTGCTTTCAAACTGTCCGCGGAACTGTGTACCGGCAACAAGTGCAGTCAGGTCAAGAAGATGAATTTCCTTTTTGCTGAGCTTTGCAGGCACTCTGCCCTCGGCAATTGCAAGCGCAATACCCTCTGCAATTGCGGTTTTGCCGACACCCGGCTCACCGATAAGACAAGGATTATTCTTTGTTCTTCTGCAAAGAATCTGAACAACTCTTGCTATTTCGTCGGTTCTGCCGATTATTCTGTCTATCTTACCTTCCCTTGCCTTTTTTGTAAGGTCGGTGCAATAAAGACCGAGGAATTTTCTTTCTGCCTCTTTTTTACGAGGCTTTCCGGATCTCTTTCCCTTCTCTTTTCCTCCGTCCTCAACCACCTCAGCGGGAAGGTCAACGTCATCATCTGAAGACGATTTAGAGGAATCTCCGAACAATCCCTGCAAGAACGGAAGCGTGGGGGCACCGCCGTTTTCAAACGCACCGTCCTCCTCCAAGGCACTGAACTGCTCGTTTATGGCATCCAGATCCTCATCGGTAATACCCATTTTTGCCATCATATCCTTAATGGGACCGATGTTCATATCCATAGCACACTTAATGCAAAGACCCTCCTGTGTGGTTTTTTCTCCTTCGATTTTGGAGATAAAAAGCACAGCCGGTCTTTTATTGCATTTTGAACATAATTTCATATTCATAGTTTTTTCCTTTCGGGAGCTTTATTTATTTTCCTGCTTCTTCCTTTGCCTTTCTTCTGCCCTCTTCGCTGAATCTTTCCTTAGCCTGAGAATAAACACCGGGCATATAGCTTGCGAAAGCAACAAAGGTTGCAATAAGTGATATTACCACAAGCACCATCATAACGGCATCGGGCAGAGTGAAAAGGCTGACGATTGCGCCTTCACCCTCTCTGAATGCACCGACCTCGGGGCCGAATGCCATCAGAATGACCATTACAACGTAAAATATCATTGTTGCTGCCTTTCCGTAAATCTCAGCAGCACCGGGACGGATTCCTACTGCAATCATAATCGCACCGCCCACAAGCATTACAAGCTCTTTTGCAATAAAAAGCAGGAATACCCAGGCGAACAGATTAAGCGTTTCGTTCTCTGCGTTTCTGAAAGCAAGGAAATATACAATTGCTATTGTAGCCTGTGTAAGCTTATCTGCAATAGGGTCAAGCATTTTTCCCAGCTCACTTACCTGATTAAGCTTTCTTGCAAGCTTACCGTCAAAGAAATCTGTAAGACCGGATAAGGCAAGAATAATCAGAGCCCACAATAAATTACCCTTATAAAACAACACACCGAACACAGGAATAAGAAGTATTCTTATAAAAGATATTATGTTCGGAATCGTCCATACGTTTTCAAAAAGATATGCAGTTTTTTTAGCCATTGTTATATACCACCTTTAATTTAATAATTGTGCAATTATATTACATATTGCCGAGCCGCTGACAAATTCAATCAGCGTTTCATTATTCAGAGCGGGAGCCGCAATATTAAGCACGGCACAGACAATACCTGCAATAAAGCTTCCCTTTACAGCACCGAGAGCGGCACCGAGAAGCATATTCGTGCCTCTTATAATCTTGTGCTTCTTTCTTGTAAGAAGCTTGTTTATCAACGAAAAAACAAACTTCAGAATTACTGCAAATATAATAAACAATACTATTATTGCAACTACTGCAATCACCTTTAACATAATCGGCTCAAGATAAGTCTGCTCTATTGCCTCAACCGTAAGATTTGCTCCTTCATTCATAGCAAACAAATTATTTGTATCAATAATATTGAAATGGCTTATCATCGACATAACGAATTCAGGCAAGGACTCAAGAGTCTCCAGAACCGCGTTGCTGATTTCCCCTTCAACGCTTCCCGACGGCATAATTTCATACATTTTTGCAATTATTTTTTCTCTGCAGTAGCTGTCGTAAACATAAGCAGATACGGGAGAAGAAAATATCTTTGCAAGAAAGCCTGAAATCACAAAGGATATGATATTGAAAAGTGACAGCAGAAAGCCTTTTTTTGCACTGATTATTGCGATAACAGCGACAATCAGAAACATTATAAGATCCAACAAATTCATAGAATTCTCCTTTTATTAACCGTAGGATATCATCGTTTCCCCGTTTTCATTATCCGTTCCGCTCTCAGGGGCTGCCGTAACAAGCGGCTCATCCTCAACGAACGTTACTTCCTCACTGAAGGTAGCTTCAACGTCTTCTGCCTGTGCTTTTTCTGACGGAAGGTCATAATCCCTGCCGACAGAGAAAACGTAAATTCCGCTTACCGTATGCACGTAAAAGTACGAGCCCGATATTGCGGCATCTATACATCTTTCTCCGAGATTTATTGTACTGACGGGATTATTTCTTGAATCAAAAATATTCACCGAATCCTCAAGCATAACGGCAACGTATTTTTTATCAGCTTCAACGCCTGAAATATCCGACGTAAAATCACGGGAATAAAGCTCTTTATATTTTTTATTAAAAACCGAAATTCTGGAATTGTTATCGTTACCGTGGCGGGCAATACCGAGCACCTTTAGACCGTTGCGGGTCGTACTGCTGTGTCTGAGCGCCGAAGCAAAATATTCGGAAACTGCAGTCTTATTTCCTTCCTTATCAAGTCTGAATATACCGTTATCGGTCCAGACAACTATCTCCTTATTGTTGAGATACTCAATATCAAAAACGGTAATATCCTCAAATACTGCGGTATACCTTACTTCATCCGAATTAAAATCAAAGAAATGAAGCTTTGAATAATACACTCCGTTTTCTACTCCGAGAACAGCCGCAGCCGCACTTTTTCCGTTGTCGGAAAGTGCGATTTTTATGCAATAATCGGATTTGCTGCCCCACTCAAACTTTTTTTTGCCGTTTGATGAATATACAAAAAGATGAGACTGATATCCGCTGTCTTCATTAAGCACGAAGGCATAATTTGAATTCTTGCCGAGAGCCGCCGTGATGATGGTTCCGTTAACGTCAAAATTATTGTAAACGGCAGTCTTTTTTTCGATTCTGTATTCCGAGCCGCCCTTGTCATAAACAAATACAGTATTTCCGTTATTGAGCATAACAGGCTGGGAATACAGATGTGCATTTGATGCTATACGCTTTCCGTCGGAGCTGAGATAGTCAACTGCAGTATCGGTCAGCATAACGATTCCCGAAGAAAAGCCTTCGATATTGCGGATGCTGTCGGGAAGGGAATCATACAAAGCTACCGAGCCTTTGTTGCTTCCGATATCCGTAAGCTTTTCTCCCGTCATAGCCGAAATTCCCGCGGCGAGAACCATAACAAGAACAAGGACAAGCACGCTCAGTCCGATTATCCTCGGCGAGAAGCTGACTCTTCCCTTATTATTTTTTATAGTTACGTCTTCATTCTCTTTCATTTTATTCACTTCCTTAATAATAAACCTTATTCAGATAAAGTCCTTCGGGAGGTGCCGTTTTACCTGCCTTCAGACGATCCCTTGATTCAATTATTTCGGGGATACTGCCCCTTTTTATTTTTCCTTCGGATATATATATCAGAGTTCCGACCATAATCCTTACCATATTATAAAGAAATCCGTCACCCTCAACTCTGAATATAACGTTATCCCCCTGCCGTTCAACGGATGCCGAAAAGACAGTTCTTACAGTTGTCTTTACGGTAGCCCCCGCGGCACAGAATGCAGAAAAGTCATAGGTTCCCACAAAATCCCCTGCCTGCTCATTCATAAGTCGGGCATCAAGAGGATATTTATGAAAATATGCTCTGTTATTCATAAAAGGGTCTCTGACTTTTCCGTTGTAAATTATATAGACGTATTCCTTTTTTTTACAGTCAAAGCGTGCGTTAAAGCCGTCCTCGGTATATTCGCTGTCATAAACCGAAATGTCCTCAGGTAAATAATAATTCATACCTGTGATAACCTTTGGAAGGGGGATATTTTTTTCGGTACTGAAGCTGCATTTAAAGCAGTTTGCGTGAACCCCCGTATCGGTACGGCTGCAGCCCGTCACGCTGACCTTCTCCCCGAAGAGAGAATTTACAGCCTCCTCAACGCGCTGCTGAACGGTAACGGCATTTTCCTGTCTCTGCCAGCCGTGATAGGAGCTGCCGTCATATTTCAGAGTTAACAGATAATTCATCAAATCACCTTCTGAAAAATAAACCACGGAGAAAGCTCAAAAAAGCTTGTAGCAATTACCGCGGCTAAGAGGATCGCAAGCACGGCGAATGCAACATAATCTCTGAAGGAAAGCTTCATTTCCTTCATACGGGTACGCTTGTTATCCCCCGTATAGCATCTGCATTCCATCGCAAAGGCAAGCTCGTACGCGCGTCTGAAGGAGCTTACTATAAGCGGAATAAAAACAGGGACGAGAGCCTTTGCTCTCTCGACAAGCGAGCCTGTTTCAAGGTCTGCACCTCTTGCCTTCTGGGCACTCATTATGATATCGATTTCCTCAATAAGAGTCGGAATAAATCTTAACGCAATCGTCATCATCATAGCCAGGGAATTGACGTTTACCTTAAAAAGCTTCAGCGGAGACAAAAGCCTTTCTATTGCGTCCGTAAGCATTGTCGGCGAGGTTGTATAAGTAAGAAGTGAGCTGAAAAGTATCAGAGCAACAATTCTTAATATTATAAACACCGCGCTGTATATACCGCCCGTGGTGACGGAAAAATCAAACTGCTCAAAGGGCTTCCAGAGAACAGTTCCCTCATCATTATACAGTATCTGCAGTACACCTGTAAAAGCCACGAGAACAACTATCATTTTAAGTCCCTTGAAAACTACCTTGAAGGATATACGGGAAAGTGCAATTGCAAGAATTGCGCTGACGAACAGCAAGCCGAGAGAAAAGAAATTTTTACAAAGGAAAAGTATAACAATAAAAAGCATTGTAATAATGATTTTTGCTCTCGGGTCCATCTTATGTATAAAAGACTCACCGGGGAAAAACTGACCGATGGTAATATCCTTGATCATAGCTTTTTCCTCCCCTTGTAATATTCGGCAAGCGCATCTGCAGCATCCTCAACGGTAAATATATCTGCCGCAAGTCCGTGAATACGGCTTGCCAGCGAGCTCATTACAGAGGTTGCAAGAGGAACGGACAATCCCATTTCTATAAGTTTATCCGCGTTGCTGAAAACTTCCTTAACGGTTCCCTGCATAGCAAGGGCACCGTTATTCATAACAAGTATTTTATCTGCGATACGGGCAATATCATCCATTGAATGGGAAACTATCATAACGGTAGCACCCGTGGCGGCTCTGTAATTCTCAATCATCTGCATAAGCTCAGCTCTGCCTGCAGGGTCAAGTCCCGCAGTCGGCTCGTCAAGAACAAGCACCTCCGGCAGCATCGCCATAACACCGGCTATTGCGCATCGTCTTTTCTGTCCGCCTGACAAATCAAAGGGGGATTTCTGCAAAAGAGCCTCGTCAAAGCCCACAAAACGGGCAGCCTTTAACACTCTTTCCTTTATTTCCTCTTCACTCAAGCCCATATTTTTGGGACCGAAGGCTATATCCTTAGCACAGGTTTCCTCAAAAAGCTGATATTCGGGATACTGAAAGCAAAGTCCTACCTTACTTCTTGCCTCTTTTATTGAAGCCTTATCGGAATTTATATCCTTGCCGTGCAGCAGTATTAGTCCCTTTTCGGGCTTCAGCAAGGAGTTAAGCATTTTTATCAGCGTACTCTTTCCCGAGCCCGTATGTCCGATTATGCCGACAAGCTCACCCTTGTTAACCGAAAAGCTGACGTTATCCAAGGCAGTTATTTCAAAGGGAGTTCCGTGGGAATAGCCGTATGATACGTTTTTTACTTCTAAAATAACCATTAAAGACCTCTTATAAATCCAAAATTCTGAGATACTCTTCAGTAAGCTCCTCCTGTGTCAGAATGCCGTCGCTCAACGGAACGCCTTTTTCTCTGAGAAGAGCAGCAAGCTTTACCGTATCGGGAACGTCAAGAGAGCATTTTCTGAGCATTTGTGCGTCCGAAAAAATCTCTGCAGGTGTCCCCTCTGCCAAAATTCTGCCGCCGTCCGCAACAATTACCCTGTCTGCAAAAACAGCCTCTTCCATAAAGTGCGTAATAAAGACAACCGCCATTCCGTCTTCGTTAAGCTTTCTTGCCGTGTTTATTACCTCTTTTCTGCCCTGCGGGTCAAGCATAGCGGTGGGCTCGTCAAAAACTATACATTCGGGACGCATAGCAATCATTCCCGCTATCGCTACCCTTTGCTTCTGACCGCCTGAAAGCCTGTGGGTTTCGTGCATACGGTAATCGTACATTCCCACAGCCTTCAGAGCATCATCAACACGTACTCTTATCTGCTTAGGCTCAATACCGAGATTTTCGGGACCGAAGGCAACGTCCTCTTCAACGATGGAGGCTACTATCTGATTATCGGGATTCTGAAAAACAACGCCGACCTTTTCTCTTATCTTAAACTCATTTTTTTCATCGGCTGTGTCCATTCCGTCTACAAATACCTTACCGGACGAAGGCACAAAAATTGAATTGGAAAGCTTTGCCAGAGTAGACTTTCCCGAGCCGTTGTGACCGAGAATAACCACGTACTCGCCTTTTTTTACCGTAAAGGAAATATCTCTTACGGCAAAATCCTGAGCGTTTTCCTCTTCGTCGTATGTATAAGAAACGTTATCAAATACCAATAAAACTTCATCTTTCATAGCTGTATTATCTTTCCCAGAGCGCAGTTGCTCCGCAGGGAAGCACAAGAGAGCTTTCCGTAACGGGAAGTCCTATTTCATCTGCGCTGACTCTTCCTTTAAGATTTTTCGGAACTACACTTCCGAGGATGTAACTCATAACTGAGGGAGAAAGTCCCGTCGTATAAGAGTTTATCATATATAGCAGAGCATCATCGCTCAGAAGCTGAGCACAAAGTGAGCAAAGAGAATAAACCTCATTTTCAAGCTTCCAGACCTCTCCGCCCGGGCCTCTGCCGTAAGAGGGCGGGTCCATAATTATAATATCGTATTTATTACCTCTTCTGAGCTCTCTTTCGGCAAATTTTTTACAGTCGTCAACAAGCCATCTGACGCTTCTGTCGGCAACGTCAGATATTACTGCGTTTTCCTTTGCCCATTGAACCATTCCCTTTGATGCGTCAACGTGTGCTACCGATGCACCTGCGGCAAGAGCACTGACCGTGGCACCGCCCGTATAAGCAAACATATTCAGCACCTTTACGGGTCTTTTCGCTGCCTTTATTATATCGGCGGTTTTTTCCCAGTTTACAGCCTGCTCGGGGAAGATTCCCGTGTGCTTGAAGCCCATAGTCTTTATATTAAATTTAAGCTCGCCGAAGCCTATGCTCCAGGAATCGGGAAGCTTCTTATAAACCTCCCATCTGCCGCCGCCCGTGCTTGAACGGATATATCTTGCATCGGCATTTCTCCACAGAGGATTCTTTTTCGGAGTAGACCAGATAACCTGAGGGTCGGGTCTTATGAGAATATACCTTCCCCATCTCTCAAGTCTTTCTCCGTCCGAGCAATCTATAAGCTCGTAATCCTTCCAGTTTTCAGCAGCTCTCATTATATCAGCCTTTCCTTAATGACTTGTGCAATCTGTTGTGCCAGATGCTCAATCTGTTTATCGTTTTTACCTTCAAGCATAATTCTCACAACGGGCTCTGTTCCTGATGCCCTTACGAGAACTCTTCCGCCGTCGCCCAATTCCCTTCGGGCCTCCTCTACGGCAATTTTTATATCGCTGTCCTCAAGAAGCCTGAGCTTTCCGAGGGAAGAAACTCTGACGTTTTTCAATACCTGAGGAAATATTTCTATATCTTCGGCAAGCTCCTTCAGAGATTTACCTGATTCTCTTATTACGTTCAGTATCTGAACTGCTGTGAGCTGACCGTCTCCCGTTGTTGCATATTCTCTGAAAATCACATGTCCCGATTGCTCTCCGCCGATAAGATATCCCTTTTCAAGCATTTTTTCAAGCACGTAACGGTCACCGACCTTCGTTTTTTCACAGTTGATACCGTTTTTTTCAAGGAATCTGAAAAATCCCAGATTACTCATAACCGTTGCAACCACGGTATTGGCATTGAGCCTGCCCTGCTCCTTCAAGGCACGAGCGCATATACCTAAAATCTTATCGCCGTCAACCGTATTTCCGTCTTCATCAACACATATAAGCCTGTCGGCATCACCGTCAAAGGCAAAGCCCAGATCAAATCCGTTTTCCGCAACGTATTTCTGAAGCACGTGAATATTTGTTGAACCGCAATTTTCATTGATGTTTTCACCGTCGGGATTTCCGTTAATTATTATACACTCCGCACCGAGTCTGCAAAAAAGCTCGTTTGCCGTGGCAGAAGCTGAGCCGTTTGCACAGTCCACGGCAATTTTCAAGCCGTAAAAATTGGAGGCAGCCGTACTCTCTATGTGTCTTATATAATCCCTTACGGCATTCTTTCCCGTTGTTATTCTTCCCACCTCACCGCCTACCTTCAGCGGCGCGGGATTTATTTCATCAAAAATCTTCTTTTCTATTTCTTCTTCAATTTCATCAGGAAGCTTAAATCCGTTTGAGCGGAATATTTTAATTCCGTTGTATTCACAGGAATTATGCGAAGCCGATATCATTACGCCTGCATCATAGGAGTATTCCTTAACAAGAAATGCGACTGCAGGAGTCGGAACAACTCCGAGAAGCAAAACGTCACAACCGACCGAGCAGAAGCCTGCCGAAATTGCACCGCAAAGCATATCTGCCGATTTTCGGGTATCCGTTCCGATAAGAATCTTTAATTTGCTTTTTCCGGCTTCCCGAGCCATAACCGTTGCCGCCGATCTTCCGATTTTCACGGCAAGCTCACAGCTTAGCTCCGTATTTGCAATTCCTCTTACACCGTCTGTTCCGAACAATCTTCCCAAACAAATATCTCCTTATCAGTTATTTGATGGCACAGGCAATCCGAGATGAATGTAAGCGGCATTCGTAACGACTCTTCCTCGCGGAGTTCTCGCCAAAAAGCCAGCCTGCATAAGATAAGGCTCGTAAACGTCCTCTATTGTAACGGCCTCCTCACCGATTGCGGCTGAAAGTGTTTCAAGCCCTACGGGGCCACCGTTATAATTATGGATCATCGTAGTAAGAATAAGTCTGTCAATATTATCCAGTCCCAGCTCATCGATCTCCATTTTTTCGAGAGCCGTCTGTGCATCCTCAAGAGTAATGGTTCCGTTTCCGAGAACCTGAGCAAAGTCTCTCACTCTTTTCAGATATCGGTTTGCGATTCGGGGAGTTCCCCTTGAACGGGAGGCTATCTCAATTGACGCCTCGGGATCGATATCAATTCCGAGTATTCTTGCACTTCTCGTTACAATAAGAGAAAGCTGCTCGGGAGTATAAAGCTCAAGCCTCAGAACAACACCGAAGCGGTCTCTGAGAGGAGCGCTGAGACTGCCTGCTCTTGTGGTTGCCGCAACAAGAGTAAACCTCTGCAGATCAAGTCTTATGCTTCTGGCTGACGGACCCTTGCCGATTATGATATCAATGGCATTGTCCTCCATAGCAGGATATAAAACCTCTTCCACACTTCTTGAAAGCCTGTGTATCTCATCTATAAATAATATGTCGCCCTCGTTAAGATTAGTCAGAAGAGCCGCAAGATCGCCGGGCTTTTCAATTGCAGGCCCCGAGGTTATGCGTATCTGAGTACCCATAGTGTTTGCTATGATACCGGCAAGAGTAGTCTTGCCAAGTCCCGGAGGACCGTAGAGCAGAACGTGGTCAAGAGCCTCGTTTCTTTTCAGAGCCGCCTCCATATATATACTCAGGTTATCCTTAACCTTATCCTGTCCTATATATTCGTCAAGACTTTTGGGACGCAGACTTATCTCAAAGTCACCGTCCGCCGCACCGTATTCGGGGGATGCAAGTCTTAAATTATCATCATCAAAGGAACTGATTGCCATAAATCATTATCTCCTTGCAAGATTTCTCAGAGCCTGTCTGATTATTTCCTCAACACCGAGAGACGAATCCACCGTGCTTACGGCGTGTGCCGCCTCGCTGTTGGTATAGCCGAGAGCCACAAGCGCGCTGACTGCTTCATCCGAATTTCCGCCGCCGAGAAGTGCTGACTGACTGTTTATTTTATCAACGCTTACCTTTTCGGGAACCATTTTGGAAACCTTATCCTTCAGCTCGATTACTATTCTCTGCGCAATTTTAGGACCGACTCCCTGAGCCTTTGTTATACTTTTGACGTCACCTGCGGCAATACTAAGCGCAAGCATCTCCGGAGTAAGCACGGAAAGAATTGCAACTGCCGCCTTGGGGCCGACTCCCGAAACGGTAATCAGCATTTTGAAATACTGCATCTCCTCGTTGTCATAAAATCCGAACAGCTCAACTCCGTCCTCTCTTACGGCAAGATAAGTATAAACCGTTGCCGTATCTCCGATATTTCCGAGCCTTCTTAACGTATTGACGGAGGTTGTAACGTCAAATGCAATGCCTGAGCATTCAATGGCAACTCTCGTTATATCGCTGTAAACTATTTTACCTGTAAGACTGTAAAACATATTTTTCTCCTTTATCTGCCGAAATACTGCGATGCGCTGGAATGTGCGTGGCATATAGCCATAGCAAGTGCATCTGCCGTATCGTCGGGCTTCGGGACGGCACTTAGTCCCAGCAGCTGCTTTGTCATTTCCTGAACCTGCTTTTTCTCCGCTCTGCCGTAGCCTACCACACTCTGCTTGACCTGCAGGGGGGTGTACTCAAAGCATTCGGCACCGTTCATTTTTGCCGCAAGCAAAATAACACCTCTTGCCTGAGCTACGTCTACTGCCGTTTTCTTGTTCGTATTGAAAAACAGCTTTTCAACTGCCATAGCGTCGGGCTTATATTTCTCAAAAAGATAACAAAGATCCTCGTATACGGATTTTAATCTGTCGGGAAAAGCCATTCCTGCGGGAGTTGTAATCGCACCGAAATCAAGCACCTTATATTTACCCTTGTCATAGCTTATTATTCCGAAACCGACTATCGCATATCCCGGATCTATACCGAGAATAATCATTTTTTCACCATTTCAAACAATAATTCAGTTTAGTATATCACAAAACAAAAAAAAGAGCAACTGTTTATATATAATATTTAAAATATTATAAAATAATAAAAGGGATATGCGAGCATACCCCTTTTAATGCTGTAAATTTGTTAAGCAACAGGCTCCGACTCGGGAGGTGTTGTGTCGTCCTCGGATGCGTTGAGGTCGAAACCGAGATACGAAGCAAAAATCTCAAATGCTTTGGTAATCATATTGAGACAATATGAAAGAGTAGGAAGTATAGGTCTGATCTTTTCAAAAATTCCGCCTAAATCAAGTCCGTCCATAATAAAACCCTTCAGCTTTCGCTGCCTTTCTTTTTTATTTTTCGTTCAGATTATAACACATAACTCGGATAAAATCAAGAGCTTTATGCTTCTGCTGCTTCACTGTTATTTTGTTCTTCAGCGTTCTGAGTCTCTTCGGTATTTTCCGCTGCCGGCTCTTCTGCGGAAGAGGGCTCTGCCGCAGTTGTTTCCTCAGAAGGCTCTTCGGTCGTATCCTGTTCGAAAGAAGCCTGCTCTGCCGTTGTGGCTTCTGTCGGTGCAGCCGTGGTTTCGGGAGCCTTCGTCGTCTGTGCAGTCTGCTGATTCCTTGTGGTAGTTACGGAAGAAGCGGGAGTAGATACCGATGACCTTTTCGTTGTGGTCTCCTCATTATTTGTGGCAGCCTCCTCCTCGGTCGTCTCCTCCTCTGTTGTCTCCTCCCCGGTCGTTTCTTCTTCGGTTGTCTCTTCTTCCGTCGTTTCTTCCGTAGCATTAACCGTAGTATCAGCCACGGGAAGCTTATCAGCCAGAAGTTCAACGGCTATAAGTCCGATAAGTGCTACGGATATCGCAAACATAATACCGAGAATTGAGAACAGCATTATTCTCGTCTTTTTATCCGATTTTCCGCTTACGGCTTTATCTTCTGTATTATCATCGGTATTTTCGTCGGAAATTTCCTCTAAAGCTTCTGAAGAATCCGTAATTTCCGTATCCGATGCCGTTTCATCAACGTTGACAGGTACCGCTTCTGCAGTGCTTCCGTTTTCAACGTAAGCGTCCTCTTGGATGTCAGCCTCAGCCGTCTCAGCCTCTGCGGCAATTTCTGCCGTATCGCCTGCAGGGACTTCCTCCTGCACGGCTTCAGCAACTTCTTCAACCGCTTTTTCTTCTGCCGTGACAGCCGTATTGCCTTCGGCATTCACAGGCTCAGAAGCATTATTTTCCGCTTCATCACCGTAAAGCATTTTTTCCATAGCGGCAAAATCAGGCATAAATCCCGCTGATGATATTTCCTTCTCGGAGGCTGTTTCCAGCACCTTTACCGCAATAACGGTAACGGCACCTTCAGCACCGTTTGCGGAAGCAACCTTTGAAATAAGGCTTACTATTCGTTTTACGGAGCCGTCAGAAACCGTACATATATCATCAATATCCTTTACCGTCAATGCCTTTGCGGCGGCAGGGCTCAGAAGAATATAAATATCGTTTTCGTTTACATCCGAAATTACGGCAAGATTATAATCCGCTACCGTATTTTCCGCTTTTTCCGAAATGACCTCGGAGCAGGAGCCGAAACGCATAGCGTAAAGTCCTGCATCGCCGTTACCAGCAACGGTAATCGTTCTTCCCGATGCATAAAGACAGGCACAGCCAAGCTCTTCGGCCTGCTTTTTCATATTAAGGAGTGCACTTCGGCAATCCTCAAAGAATCCGCTGAAAATATTTTTGGGATCTCTTGTCACGGGGAATTTATCAGCTCGCTCCTCAAAAGCTCTGACGGTAGCGCCCGAAAAACCTTCAATCATTGAAGAAGCAAGAGCAAAATGTACGTTTCCGCTCACGACACCGGAGCCCTTATAACCGTTTTTCAAAACCTCTTCGGGGAATGTCTTACCATTGATATTAATACTGTCGGTATTAAATACGGCGGCAGCTTGTTTTTCGGTAACAACCGCAGCCTCAACCTTCATAGGCATATTAAAATTCCTCCTCTGTATTTTTCTGTTTTACTGAATTGCATTTTTCAATAAGAAGCTGTCTTACGTCTCCTGCAAGATATAACGAACCGCAAACTACAAGTGCATCATACTCAGGGAGCCTTCCGAAAGCGGCTTCTACACCCTCGGCGGGAGAATCAAAGTAACTGCTTTTTGCCACAAGCCCTTCAGCTATTTCAGCAAGCTCCTTTGCCGCCATAGCCCTCGGATTAGATGGAGTTACCGTTATAATTTCACAAAACAACGGTAAAATATTTGACAGAGCTCTTTCGCAATCCTTGTCCGCCATCATTCCCATCACCGAAAGAAGCCTTTTGCCCTTCAGATGCTTTCCGAGAAAATCCGAAAGAGCCGCAGTAGAGCCGTCATTATGTGAGCCGTCAAGTATCACAAGAGGGGCTTCGCAGATTATCTCCGTGCGTGCCGGGATCCTTGCTCTCAGAAATCCGTTGTAATAGGCTTCAAACGGCAGAATGGCACCATTACTTTTAAGTATTTCCAGCACCTGACGCGCGAGAGCCGCATTTTCAAGCTGATGGGTGCCGCCGAGAGTAATTCTGAGCGTTCCCTCGGGACTTTGCACATCAGTTCCCGATATATCCTCCGATAAAACGGAAAATACCTTAGCGTGATCCGTCTCAAGCAGCACGGCATCCTTGGCTGCCGCCTGCGACCTGATAACGTCAAGCACTTCCCTTTTCTGCGAAGCACTTGTTACGACGGGGCAGTTTTTCTTAATGATTCCGCACTTTTCATAGGCAATTTCTCCGAGAGTATTTCCGAGAATTGCAATATGATCCTCTGATACCGAGGTAATTACGCTGACAAGCGGAGCATCAATTATATTGGTTGCATCAAATCTGCCGCCAAGTCCCGTTTCAAGGACAATGTAATCACACCCTTCCTCACAGTAGAAGAGAAATGCGGCGGCTGTCACGGCTTCAAATTCGGTTATCGTAACGCCTTCATTCCGAAGAGAGTCAATTGTGGCTTTAACCCTTTCGGTGACCTCTCCTAATCCTTCGGGAGATATCATTTCTCCGTCCAGTCGGATTCTTTCACGGAATTCTATTACGTAGGGAGAGGTATAAAGCCCCGTTTTATACCCTGCCGCTGTTAACACCGATGCAATATACGTACAGGTACTTCCCTTTCCGTTAGTACCTGCAACGTGAATAAATTTAAGCTTTTTCTGGGGTGAGCCGAGTCTTTCGCAAAGAAGTGAGATTCTTTCAAGTCCCGGCATAATCCCGAATTTTTGGAGTGAATGATAAAAATCTACCGCTTCACCAAGAGTCATTTCAAGTCACCCTTTATCCGAGCTTCGCGATACTTGCTTTAAGCAGCTCTGCTTTTTCGTTAAGCTTTATCTGATTTGCCTTCTGCTCCTCAATAACGTTTGCGGGAGCCTTTGCAAGGAAGCCCTGATTACTGAGCTTTCCGTTTATCTGACTGAGCTTCTTTTCTACCTCCTCAAGCTCCTTGCCGAGACGCTTTCTTTCAGCCTCAAAATCAACAAGCTCAGCCATAGGAAGATATATCGTTGCAACGTCGGTAACAACGCTTACGCTGCCGTCAAGCTCAAATACGCCTTCATCATCGGAAACGGCAACGCCTGCGGCAGAGGCCAGTCTCCGGAAATATTTTGCGCTGTCGGCGAAAAGCTCAGTTTCCTTTGTAACAATATCAAGCCTTGCCTTCTTTGAAGGGGGAACGTTCATTTCAGCACGGCGGTTTCTTACGGCTCTTACTGCCGTCATAATATGCTCCATATTCTCCTCGTCCTTGAAGAAAACGTACTTTTCGTCATATACGGGCCAGGGAGAAATCATAATGGAATCTCTGTCGTGAGGAAGGGTCTGCCAGATTTCCTCTGTAATAAAGGGCATAAAGGGATGAAGAAGCTTGAGAGTGTTGCTCATAACGTAAACGAGTACAGCTCTTGCATTCTTTTTGAGAGCCTCATCAGAGGAAGAAAGACGAATCTTACAGATTTCAATATACCAGTCGCAGAGAATATCCCAGATAAAATCGTAAAGCTTCTGAACGGCAATACCGAGCTCAAACTTATCAAGATTATCGGTAACCTCCTTAACAACGGTATTAAACTTCGTAAGCACCCACTTATCCTCAAGAGCAAGCTGCTCGGGAATAAAGGGAGCAGGCTCGTTACCCTCAAGATTCATAAGAACGAATCTTGCGGCATTCCAAAGCTTATTTGCAAAGTTTCTTGATGCCTCAACCTTTTCGTCGGAGAAGCGCATATCGTTTCCGGGAGAGTTACCCGTTGCAAGGGTAAATCTCAGTGCGTCGGCACCGTATTTGTCAATAATTTCAAGGGGATCTATACCGTTACCCAGAGACTTCGACATCTTTCTGCCCTGAGCGTCGCGGACGAGTCCGTGAATAAGAACGGTATCAAAGGGTGCCTTTCCCATCTGTTCGCAAGAGGAGAAAATCATTCTTGCAACCCAGAAGAAAATAATATCATATCCCGTAACGAGAGTATTCGTGGGGAAATAGTGCTGAAGGTCAGCCGTTTTTTCGGGCCAGCCGAGAGTTGAGAAGGGCCAGAGAGCAGAGGAGAACCATGTGTCAAGAGTATCGGGGTCCTGAGAAAGGCTTTCACAGCCGCACCTTGAGCATTTTCCGGGTGCGTCCTTTGCAACGATGACCTCACCGCAGTCTGCGCAGTACCAAGCGGGAATACGGTGTCCCCACCACAGCTGTCTTGAAATACACCAATCCTTTATGTTCTCCATCCAATGGAAATAAATCTTATCGAAACGCTCGGGAACGAATTTCGTTTCACCGCTTCTTACTGCCTCTATTGCAGGCTTTGCAAGAGGCTCCATTTTTACGAACCACTGCTTTGAAACCTTTGGCTCAATGGTAGAATGGCATCTGTAGCAGGTGCCTACGTTATGGGAATAATTTTCCGTTTTGATAAGTGCGCCTTCGGCTTCAAGGTCAGCAACAATAGCCTTTCTTGCCTCGAATCTGTCCATACCGCTGTACTTGCCGTAGCCTTCTGCAATATGAGCGTCATCCGTAAAGGTATCTATAACGGGAAGCTTGTGACGCAGACCGACCTCAAAGTCGTTGGGGTCGTGTGCGGGAGTTATCTTAACACAGCCCGTACCGAATTCGGGCTCAACGTATTCGTCGGCAACAATGGGAATTTCTCTGTGAACAATAGGCAGAATCAGAGTCTTTCCTACAAGATGCTTATATCTTTCATCATCGGGATGTACCGCAACCGCAGTATCACCGAGCATTGTTTCGGGACGTGTTGTGGCAAGCTCAAGATAGCCTGTACCGTCCTTGAGGGGATATCTGAGATGCCAGAAATGGCCTGCCTGCTCCTCATATTCAACCTCAGCGTCCGAAATTGAGGTAAGACAAACGGGACACCAGTTAACTATTCTTTCTCCGCGGTAAATAAGTCCTTTTTCATAAAGACGGACAAAAACCTCTTTGACAGCCTTATTACAGCCCTCGTCAAGAGTAAATCTTTCTCTGTCCCAGTCACACGAGGAGCCGAGCTTTTTAAGCTGCTCAATGATTCTTCCGCCGTACTGTCTTTTCCATTCCCAGGCTCTTTCAAGGAAGCCTTCTCTGCCGAGATCCTCCTTTGAAATACCCTCCTTGCGCATAGCCTCAACTATCTTTGCCTCAGTTGCAATTGAAGCGTGATCGGTACCGGGAAGCCATAAGGTATCAAAGCCTGCCATTCTCTTGTAGCGGATAAGAATATCCTGAAGAGTATTGTCAAGGGCATGACCCATGTGAAGCTGTCCCGTGATGTTGGGAGGAGGTATAACTATCGTGTATGTAGACTTGTCCGCCTCGCATTTTGCGTGGAAATATTTTCCGTCAAGCCAGCTTTTGTAAATTCTGTCCTCTACGTTTTTCGGGTCGTAGAGCTTTTCAAGTTCCTTACTCATATCATAACCTCTTTTTTTGTGGTATGTTAACTTATTTATTATAACACCTGCCGTGCAGAATGTAAATAATTAATTCATCAAAAAGTACTTAAGAGAAGAATATCTCTTATTTTGACTGTTATTTGCCGTCATAGCAAGCACCTTATCCTCGCTTCCCACTATGACAAGTATTTTCTTTGCACGGGTAACTCCCGTGTAAAGTAAATTCCTATACATCAGCCGCGGCGGAATATCCACGGCAGGAATAATAACAACGGGATATTCACTTCCCTGACTCTTATGAACTGTAACGGCGTAAGCCAGCTCAAGCTCAGACAGATTATCCGACGGATAAGACGCAGTTCTGTCATCAAAGTCAATCGTCATAGTACCTGCGGCATAGTTTATTTTTTTTAGGATGCCGATATCTCCGTTAAAGATACCCGCGCCTTCCTCTGAGCCCTTTTTCCAAGGAATATCGTAATTATTCTTTATCTGCATCACCTTGTCACCCTCACGGAAAATTCTTCCGCCTGAGGTGCGAAGCTCGTTTTTGTTTCGGACAGCGGGATTCAGCACAGCCTGCAACTTTCTGTTAAGATTAACGCTTCCCAGTTCCCCTTTTCTTGAAGGACACAATATCTGAATATCGTCAAGCGGAGAAAAGCCGTAGGCGGCGGGAAGTCTTTTTGATATCAGCTGTAAAACCGTATCGGAGGCACTCATAAAATCTTCTCTTTTCATAAAGAAGAAATCCGAATCCACAACGCCCAGCTGCGGCGGCTCGCCCGATATAATACGGTGGGCATTCATAACGATAAGACTCTTCCTTGCCTGTCTGAATATCTCGGTAAGACATACTACGGGTAAGACTCCCGAATCAACAAGATCAGTCAGAACGTTTCCCGGGCCGACAGAAGGAAGCTGGTCTGAATCGCCTACAAGAATTATTCTGCATCCGATAGGAAGAGCATCAAGCAGACTTGAAAAAAGCTCCGCGTCAACCATTGACATCTCGTCAATAATTACAGCACCTGCACTCAGCGGGTCAGAAGCGTTGCGTCTGAACACGGGCTTGTCGTTCACGTCCCATTCAACCTCAAGGAGTCTGTGAATGGTTTTTGCGTCTCTGCCCGTAACCTCGGTCATTCTTTTTGCGGCACGTCCGGTAGGCGCACACAGAAGAACCTCAATTCCACGGTTTTCAAAAATGTCTATAATTCCCTTGACAACGGTGGTTTTTCCCGTTCCGGGACCGCCCGTAAGAATAAGAAGACCCTTCGTAGCCGCAGTAATTATTGCCTGCTTCTGATTATCTGCATAAAAAACGTTATTCTTTTCTTCAATTCTTTCGATATCGCCCTTTACCGTATTTACAGCAGGCGGTGCAAATTCAAGTATTCTTTTAAGCCGTTCGGCAATTGACGTTTCCGCAATATACATTTCGGGCAGAAAGACAAATTCCTCTCCGTCTATCATAGCGGATACCAGCTGTTTATTTTCTAAAAGTCCGTCAATGCTGTCCTCTATTTCCGACTGTGATATACCGAGAAGCGCGTTGGACGGCTCCGTCAGCTTTCTTCTCGGAATACAGGTATGCCCGTTTGAAAGATTGTGTCTGATAATATGAATTATACCTGCGTGATTTCTGTAATAAGGCTTGGGGCTCAGCTTCATATCGTGAACCAGCCGTTCCGCACGTTCAAACGAAAAGCCGTTTACCGTTCCGCAGAGCGTATAGGGATTTTCTTTTATAACGTTCACGGCATTAACACCGAAATACTTATAAATCGCAGTACATTCCGAAGGGGTTATACCCACGTCCTCAAGCTCTATCATAACCTTGCGCATAGAATACTGTCTGTTGAATTCAGCAGATATATTCGCCGCCTGAGATTTTGATATTCCCTTGATTGATGCGAGCCTTTCCGGGTCGGATTCAAGCACCTCAAAGCTTTTGTCTCCGAAACGCTCAATAATTTTCAGCGCAGTCTTAGGGCCTATTCCCTTAACAGCTCCCGAGGCAAGATATCTGTAAAGCTTTGCCGTAGTATCGGGCAGGGTTCGCTCATAGGTATCAATTCTGAATTGTCTTCCGAAAACCTCGTGAGAATCCCAGGTGCCGTAAAGCACCATTTCTTCTCCGGGAAAGGTCTCCGAAACAACTCCCACGGCGGTTATGATTTCACCCGAAACGTTGATTTCAAGAACGGAAAAAAGATTCGTGGTATTATGAAAAACAACGTTTTCTACAATACCCGTTATTCTGTCGCAATTAATATTTTCGTTCATAGTATACGCGCTCATTCACCGCCTTCATCCGTCTCGGATACGGTTTTGAACACGTAACCGTTGCGGTCAAGATATTTCATATCCTTAAGAAGAATTCCCATTCCCCTTGCCGCACATTCATCGGGATTGTCCGCAACGGTGGTTTTTATTCCCGTGCGACGTTCTATAAATTTATCAAGACCGAACAATCTTGCGCTGCCGCCGCAAAGAATTATTCCCGTATCGCTGATATCGGCACAAAGCTCGGGCGGAGTATTCTCAAAGACACGGATTATGCAAGACAGGATTTCCTCTGTCATAGGTCTGAAAACCTCAAAAATCTCAGAGGCGGTCAGCTCGGCTTCCACGGGAAGTCCCGTTTCGATATCCTTTCCGCAGACAATAATTCCTATCTCATCCGTTCGGGAAACAGCACCGCCCACGGTATTTTTTATTTCCTCGGCTACAGAACGGCTTATTAGTATTTTACAGCTTTTCGCAACGTACTCGATAATTGCCTTTGAAAAATCATTACCGCCTATTTTTACAGCCTCGGATACTGCAATATTGCCCATTGTAACAACGGCACAGTCCGTAATACCTCCGCCGACGTCACAAACCATTGTCCCCTTAGGCTCGGTAAGGCTGACACCTGCTCCGATTGCAGAGGCAAGAGCCTCATCAACAAAGCACGCCTTACCCGCACCCGCTTCCATAATTACGTCAAACACCGTTTTTTTCTGCAGAGGTGTAACCGTTCCCGGTACACTCATCAGCACGTTAGGCTTAAAAAGCTTTCCGTAACAGATTTTATTCAGACAATTTTTAAGCATTATGCATGCCTGCTGCGGCTCGGTAACCACCCCGTCCTTTATAGGGTATACGGCACTCATAGAGCCCGGAAGCTTTTCACACATCTGCTTTGCCGCCGTGCCTATTGACACTGGCTTGTCTGAAAATTTATCGTATATCATAACAGAGGGTTCGCGCATAACAATGCCTTTACCTTCAACAAAAACGGTAAAGCTTGATGAACCGAAATCTATTCCGATTTTTGTTCCTAACAATTACAAACACCTCTCCTTATAATCAATTATTCATAATATAATACCATATTTGTTTTTTATTGTCTATATAATTCAGTCGGATTTAAATTTTTTTGCCGACCTATCCTTATTTTTGCACAGAGATGCCGCGGGAAATTTGTAGAATTTCAACATTTTTAATTTTTTCTTCCTGTAACGTGTTTTATTGACAGCAGTTTTGTGTTAAAATAAAATCATAAAACTGAGATAAGGAGATATTATTATGTGCTGTGAGCATTATGATTACCGTATTCCTTCAAATACGGGTATAACGGAGATTTATATTCAGAGTGTGGTCCCGTCAGATAAAAGCAAAATCAAGGGAATCATTTCAATCTCACACGGTATGGCAGAGCATTCGGACAGATATACCGAAATCGCAGAATATCTTTGCCAAAACGGCTACGCTGTCTTTTTCCACGACCACGCAGGACACGGAAAATCCGTAAGCAGCGAAGAGGACCTTGGCTTCTTCTGCAAGGATGACGGCAACGAAAAGGTGGTAGACGACGTAAAGGACGTAGTAAAAAAGGCAAAAAAGCTGTATCCCGAGGTTCCCGTAATCCTCTGGGGACATTCTATGGGCTCATTTATCGTCAGACGCTTTATTGCAAAATATCCTCTTGAAGCAACCGCGGCAGTTATTTGCGGCACAAGCGGAGCAAACCCTGCGGCAGCTGCAGGTATTCTTATTGCAAAGGCCGTCGCTAAGCTTATGGGGGCACATCACCGTTCAAATCTTCTTGATACTATGGCTTTCGGCACGTACAACAAAAAATTTGAAAAGAAAACAGGCTTTGAATGGCTTTCCGTCAATGAACAGAACGTAAAGGACTACGTTGCGGATAAGCTTTGCGGTTATAAATTTACTGCAAGCGGCTTCAAGGATCTCTTTTCTCTTCTTGCAAGCGTATCCACCGACGCCTGGTATAACGGCGTTCCCTCGGATATGCCCGTATATCTTATTGCAGGAGATGCGGATCCCGTAGGCAATTACGGAAAGGGAGTTACGGAGGTTTATAACAAGCTGAAGAAAACAGGACATAATGCCGTAACCTTAAAGCTTTACAAGGGACTTCGCCATGAAATACATAATGAAGCCGACAGAAAAACCGTGCTTGACGATATTCTGAGCTTCGCGGATTCCGTTACTTCCGCAAAATAAGGCAAAAAAACAAAATTTATGGGCTCTGCAGAAATGGATTTTTTCTGCAGAGCCCATTAGCTTATGTATTTCTGTTGGTTTTCGCTGTTTTTATATTACCTAAGGCTTGCCGATTATTCAAGATAACCCATAGCTACCCAACCGGTGATGCCGCCATAAGTAACCTTACCCCAATACTTGGTGTAGCTGTCAGTTGAGTTGCTGTCATAATAAACGTCAACAACGGTTACCTCTGCTTTATCGGGAATCTGAGCAATCGCAAGTGCATTGACGCTATGGTCATCACGCATATTAAGATGCGGCTGAGCATCAACTGTATACTTACCTGTAGAATATGCAGAGCCTGCACCAGACGCTGTCGTAGTCTCCGAAGAAGCAGCGGTTGTCACCTCGGGAGCCGCTGTAGTAGCCTCAGATGCTGTCGTTGTGGCTTCTGCGGCTTCGGTTGTGCTCTCAGTACCTGCAATAGCGGTTGTTTCCTCGCCTGCGGTTGTAACCTCACCGGGCGTAACTACACCTTCACCGTATGCCTTTACAAGGTAGGTCATAGAAACCCAACCCGTCCATCCGAGATAATCTGCCTTACCCCAGAACTGAGTCTTATCGTCGCCTTCTGCGTCATACTTAATTTCGGTAACGTTCAGAAGAGTGCCGTGAGGAACTGAAATAAGCTGTTCGGCATCCTTCGTGGGCTCCTTGCGGAGATTGAGTGTTCCCGTTCCGCCTACGTTTACGGTATACTGTCCGACCTCATATCTTTCCTCGGGAGAGGTGGTTATCTCAACAGGCATAGTTGTTGTCTCATCAACCGTGGTTTCAGTAGGCTCCTTCTGCTTGAGTCCGAGAAGGATGGAAACAAGAGCAATAATTGCTACACCGAAAAATACCATTGCCGCGATGCAGATTCTGACAAAGGTGGTGTTTTTTCCTGATGCAGCCTCTTCATTCTGCTGCTGCTCTTCTTCGATTACTTCATCGTCATAAACGTTATTATCGTTCATTTTAATTCTCCTTTCGTTAATACGGAATTAAATATTTCAAATAATTATATCACATATCCCATATATTTTTCAAGAGCATTTACTTAAATTAATGCTTCGTAGGGAATCTTATTTTCCTTAAAGCCCTCGCTGTCAAATGATTTTCCGAGAATCTTAACGCTTTTCACAAGCTTTTTTGTTCTTACAAATTCGTTTTTACCGGGGCAGAAGGGATAAATACCTATTGACGAGAAAACGTACCACAATGCCATAGAACCGTTATCCTCATCACCGGGGAAGCCGTCATCCTCAAATGAGAACACTTCCCTGCACATTTTTTCAACCCAATAAGACGTCTTTTCAACGTTTCCGAGCTCGGAATAAATATAAGGAATATGGAAGCTCGGCTGATTGGAAATTGCACATTGTCCGAAATCAGCCGCCGCCATTTCGGTCATTTCGTGTATTTCACAGCCGTACCCTGCATTTTCATAAGCGGGAGGAGTCGCAAAAAGCTCATCAATCTTCTCCATAAGCTTATCCTTACCGCCGTAAAGCGCGGCAAGCCCCTCCATATCGTGAGGAACGGCAAAGGAATTCTGCCAGGCTGAGCCTTCGGTATAATCTCTGCCCCAGGCAATAGGACAAAAATCCGGTCTGAAGGTGCCGTCCTCAAATTTCGGACGCATAAAGCCTGTTTCCTTGTCAAAGAGGTTCTTATAATTATCTGCTCTGAGGTAATACTTCTCTGCGATATCCTCTTTTCCGAGAAGCTCCGCTATTTTTGCAATACACCAGTCTCCGTAAGCGGCATCAAGAGTAAGATTAACGCTTTCACGGTGCGCTTCAATAGGCACGTAGCCTAATTTTACGTAGCTTTCCGCACCGCTTCTGCCGTAATCATCATCGGAAGAATTAACGTTTGCGTGCTTGAGCATACCTTCAAGCGCCTGCTCCATAGTATCCCTGTCCATAAGTCCCTTGACAGCGGCATCACAGAGCACCGCATCAATAAGCGTACTCGGCATACAGCCTCTTTCGCCTATGGAAGGCCAGCGCGGCAGCCATCCGCACTCAAGATAATCATTTACAAAGCCGCGGCACATCTCTCTGTACTCATCCCTTGCCACAATGGCGTAGAAGGGATAGCAGGTTCTGTACGTATCCCAGAAGCCGTTATCCGTATACCTTACACCGGGCAGAATCCTTCCGCTTGAGGGGGCATAGTGAACAGTCTCACCCTTTTCGTTTATCTCATAGCACTTATGCGGATAGAGAAAGGCTCTGTACATACACGAATAAAACGTTTTCATCTGTTTTTCGTCGTAGGCTTCGATTTCAACGCGACTGAGGTATTCCTCCCAGAGTCCTTCAGCTTCTTCCTTAATGCAGTCAAAGCACTTTCCCTCAGTATCCTGACGGAGGTTTTCCTTTGCCTGCGAGAAGCTTATATAAGACGTAGCAACGAATGCATCAACTCTGGCACCCTTCACCTTCAGATGTATACCGACAACGTCGCCTGCAACGTTATTGGAGATGCTGTGACATTTATCCGTTCCCGTTACGTTTTCGTCGGCAGATATCTGACCGTCCGCAAACTTAACAACGGTATACATCTTAAAGCCTACTGCCTTATCATCACCGCAGTTTGTTACAACGGCATAGAGGGTATTTTCCTCGGGCTTGTATTCATAAGAGCAGTAATCTCTGAAAGGCAAAACCGAAAACCAGTTATCCGTTTCATCATCAAAGCGCACTCTTATTGCACCGCCTCTTTCAGTGGGGGTAACCTCAAAAACACTTCTGCTTTTAAGGAAATTAAGCTTCATATAAGAGGGAGTCATAACGGCTTCAGCAGGTCTGTAGCCCGACCAGCGGTTTTCGCTGAATATGGGATTTCGCTTCTGCGGCATAAATACAACCGTACCGTAATCGGCAATCCACGGACTTGGCTGATGAGTGATTCTGACACCCTCAAGACTTCTGGCATCGGGATGGAAAAACCAGCTGTCCCTGCTTTGCGTCTGAGGAGCAAAAGCGCACATAGCAAAGGGAAGCTGAATAAGCGGAAGTGTGTTTCCGTTTGAAAAACGGTGTACGGAAGCACTTCCCTGCTTTATATTTACATACTGAGAATAATTCATAAGATTTCCTTCTTTCAGAAAATGCCCGGAAAGGTGAGTTTTCCGGGCAAATAATTCTTATTCGGTTATTTTGATATCATAGCCGTGCTTCTCAAGGAAGGGCTTGATACGCTGAGCGTGATTGAGAAGTGTGCTTATGGACATATCGTGATTGAGTGCATCGATAATAAGAGAAATATACTTTGAAAGGTCTACCTCACAGAACCACTCTTTTTCAAGAAGCTCAGGTGAACGGTAAATAAGATTCGTTGTAAAGACCTTGTTTATCCAGCCGTTTTTATAAGCCTCGTCAAAGCCGTCAAGACCGTTACAGAAAAGACCGAAGGCACAGCAGACGTAAATATTTCTTGCGCCCATATCCTTCAGACGCTTTGCAACGTCAATCATTGAGTCACCTGATGAAATCATATCGTCAACAACGATTACGTCCTTGCCTTCAAGGCTTGAGCCTAAGAATTCGTGTGCGATAATGGGGTTTCTGCCCTTTACGACTCTTGAATAATCACGGCGCTTATAGAACATACCGAGATCTATACCGAGCACGGATGAATAGTAAACGCCTCTGTTTACACCGCCCTCGTCGGGAGAAATAATCATAAGATTATCCTTATCGATTTTAAGGTCCTCAATATTATTTACAAGAGCCTTTATCATCTGATAGGTTGTATATACGTTTTCAAAGCCCTTTGTGGGAATGGCGTTCATAACTCTGGGGTCATGGGCGTCAAAGGTTATGATATTGTCAATTCCGTAATAATCAAAAAGCTCCTGAAGCATTACGGCACAGTCAAGGGATTCTCTTGCTGTTCTCTTATGCTGTCTGCCCTCGTAAAGCATAGGCATAATAACGGTTATTCTTCTTGCCTTGCCCGTAGTTGCGGCAATAGCTCTTTTAAGGTTTGCATAATGCTCGTCGGGGGTATAGGGCACGGTATATCCGTAAACCTCGTGCGTGATACCGTAATTAAAGCAGTCACAAAGAATATAAAGGTCATATCCTCTTACAGATTCCTTGAGCGTACATTTTCCTTCGCCTGTTCCGAATCGGGGAAAAACAGCCTTGAGAATATAGGAATCTCTTTCATAGCCGTTGAAAGCGATAGTGGTCTTATGTTCACTTTCTCTTTCATCCCTCCACTGAACAAGATATGAATCAATCTTGCCTGCGAGCTCTTCACATCCGGGAAGAGGAAGAATTCCGAGGGGGCCGTCGGGAATGGTGTTAAACTTGTCAGTATAAACCGGCATAAGATATTTCTCCTTTTTTAGACATCTTATTTTTACAGTCTCCGGGAATCGACCGGAGACTACATTATTATTGTAAACTTTTTAAAAGTTTTTTCAATACCTCAAGAGTAAAAACACATAAATATTTTTCTGAATTATTTACGGGTATTTTGTATAAATCACCAAATTTTTTAAGAGAAGCAAATACTCTATTACGGGCATCCGTTAAAATCTATGCAGATAATGAATACAGATACGCAAAAAGCATAAGCAAGCCCATTATTATCGGCTGATGGATGATATAGATATAGAGGCTGTATTCTCCCACTCTGCCGACAAACGGTATTTTTATCCTCATTATTTTCATAACTGCTTCGCTTTTTTCTAAAAGCTTCCAAAGGAAAAAGCCGAAAAGAAACATAAATATCCACGGGAACACGGGATAATAATCTGCGGAGATAAAGCCGTATTGAGGGAATCCGAGAAATGCCGTGAAATAATTACGGTAAAGCACCTCGGGAAGCTCAAACAGCTTCATAAAATACCATCCCGAATATCCGTCGGAAAATTCAAAGGACATTAAAAAGAGAATAAGGCAAAGAGGGGCAAAAATTACGGCAGGCAAACGCTCCAGAAGCTTCTTCAGGGGAATCATTATAAGTGCCGCAAATGCCATAAACGTCAGTATTCCGTAAACAATGGGCAGCTCGGGCATTACCAGATATGTCACACCGCTTACTATAAGAGAAGCTGTAAAAATCGTCAGAAACCGCTTAAACGGTTTTTCGCCGAAATGCATACATATTCCCGAAAGGCATATAAAGCAGGATGCACCGAGGTCTCTTATTACGTCAATTACAAGCATAGCGGTTTCGTTCATATTACCGCCGAAGAAGGCAACAATATCAAAAAGGGTATGATATATAATCATACCCAGAATGCAAACGCCTCTGACAGCGTCAAGGAAATAATAGCGATCTGTTTTTTCAGTCTTCATCTGCACATATTTTTTCCTTTATGAAATTCAGAACGTCCGCATAAACCTTATCCTTATCAACCTCATTGAGAATTTCGTGTCTGTCTGCAGGATACAGGATAACCTCAGGCTCAATACCCTCTTTTACAAGTGCATCGGAAACGGCAAGCACTCCCCTGCCGAACATTCCTATAGGGTCCTTTGCCCCCGAAATGAGCATAACGGGCAAGGTCTTGGGAAGTCGGGATGCCCATAACGGGTCGGAGGCTTTAACGGCAAGAATGACAAGCTCCTTTGCAAGAGAGGGAGTCATATCAAAGCCCGAAAGCGTATCGTTTCTGTAATTTTCTATGTTTTCGGCATTTCTTGAAAGCCACGCAAATTCATCCGCTTCCTTGAAAACCTTTTTCGTAAGCTTTTCAAAAATATGAACGACCGATGCAGGTGTTGAGGAATTTTCCGGCAGCTTATCCATAATTGCCTTCACGGGGTCCTCAAGCAGCATAACCGCCGGAGGAACCTGCCCCGTACCGCAAAAGATTGCACCGGAAAGCCTTTCACCGAATGCCGCTGTGTAAATTCTTGCAAGAAATGACCCCATAGAATGTCCGAAGATGATATAAGGAATATCGGGATAACGCTTTGCCATAATGTTATGAAGAGTATTCATATCCCTTACCATATTCACGTTATCGCCCTCATAGACGTATCCGAGCTCAGATTCAAGCTCAACGGTCTTTCCGTGTCCGAGATGGTCATTTCCGCATACAACAAAGCCGTTTGATGCCAAGAAACGGGCAAAATCATCATATCTGCCGATATGCTCACATACACCGTGGGCAATCTGTATAACTCCCCCGGCAGTCTTTTCATCATCCTGCCAGATAAGAGCTCTTACCTTATTTGCACCGTTTGAAGACGTATAATAAGCTTCTTTTCTGATTATTGCCATTCTTATTTCCTCCGGAAATTATTTCCACATATAAACTCTTGTTTCGTAGGGTCTGAGAGTAAAGCCGTTGTCAACGATTCCGCAGCCCTCATAGTTATTGATCATAAGCTCAGCCTTTGAAAGGTCAAAGCCCTCGGGAGCCTTGAAGGCCACTGCATTTTCGTCAAACGAGCAGACAACAAGAGCCTTTTCGTTGTCAAGATGACGGGAATAAACGTAAAGAGAATTACTGCTCTTATAATGCTCCTTGTATGAGCCGTAGATCATAAGGTCGTTTTCTTTTCTGAACTTAATAAGCTTTCTGTAGAAGTTAAGAATCGAATCGGGATCGTTTTCAGCTTCCTCTACGTTAATTTCCTTATAGTTGGGATTAATATGGAACCAAGCCTTATCTGCGGTTGTGAAGCCTGCATTCTTCTCTGCGCTCCACTGAACGGGAGTTCTTGCATTGTCACGGGAAGCATAGTGAGCAAGCTCCATAGCCTTCTTTTCACCGAGAAGTGATTTTGCAACACCGTAGTTGTTTATCGTTGAAACGTCGGTGTAATCCTCTATATTCTCAAGGGGGCAGTTAAGCATACCGATTTCCTGTCCCTGATAAATAAAGGGAGTACCGCACTGACACATATACATAACGGCAAGCATCTTTGCACTTTCTTTTCTGTACTTGGTGCTACCGTAACGGTTGATGATTCTGGGCTGGTCGTGGTTTTCGATATAAAGAGCATTCCAAGCCTTTCCGTAAAGGTTCTCCTGCCATCTTGTGTATACCTTCTTGAGCTTCTTGAGATTGAACTTTGTCTTGAACCAGCTGTAGAAGAGACAGTCGGCAGCCATGTGCTCAAAATGGAACATCATATTAAGCTGCTGGTCGGGACCCTCGGTAATATGCTTGAGAGCATTCTTATACGTCATCATGGGAGCTTCGCCTACGGTCATACAATCGTACTTTGAAAGCACGTCTCTCTTGAATTCGGTGAGATACTCATCAAGATGAGGACCGTGCATATACTGCTCAAAGCCCGTTGCAACAGGGAACCAATAGGGGCTTGAGGGAAGACCTGCAGGCTTTGAAATAAACGTAATAACGTCCTCTCTGAAGCCGTCAACACCCATATCAAGCCAATACCTCATAATATCCTTTACCTCTTCACGGACCTTGGGGTTATCCATATTAAGGTCAGGCTGCTCTATTGCAAAAAGGTGGAGATAGTATTTCTTGAGATTTTCGTCATATTCCCAGGCTCTGCCTGCAAAGGTTGACATCCAGTTATTGGGGTAACGCTTGCCGTTTTTACCCTTACCCTTATACCAATGATAATAATCGTGGTAAGGATTATCCTCGCCCTTTTTACTCTCAAGGAACCATTCGTGCTGGTCGGAGGTATGATTGACCACAAGGTCCATAATAACGCGGATTCCTCTTTGATGGGCACCGTCAAGAACAGCCTTGAAATCCTCAAGCGTTCCGTATTCGGGCTGAATGTTACGGTAGTCTGCTATATCATATCCGTAGTCTTTCTGAGGAGATACGTAAAGAGGTGAGAACCATATTGCATCTACTCCGAGACTCTTTATGTAGTCGAGCTTTGAGAGAACACCCTTGAGGTCTCCTATTCCGTCTCCGTTACCGTCACAGAAGGAACGGGGCCATACCTGATAGACTGCCATTTCCTTATACCAAGATCTTTTGATGTCTGCCATTGTAAATTTTCCTCCAATCAAATTAATGCTTTACCGAGTTCGCCGATATTATCAAAAGCAGCTGTTGCTTTTATATCCGATTTTTCATACATTTCGGGAGTAGTGACACCCGTAAACACAAGACAGGCTTTAAGTCCGTTTTTAACGCCTATTGCAATATCCGTCTCAAGTCTGTCTCCGACAAAGGCAACCTCTTCCCTTTCACATCCGATTCTGTTTGTCACGTAATCAACGGTATATGCATAAGGCTTACCCATAATAAGGTCGGGGACTCTGCCCGTTGAGCGCTCAAACATTGCAATCATAGAGCCCGTATCCGGCATAAAGCCGTTTTTCAGAGGGCAATTGTTATCGGGATGCGTTGCAATATATTCCTTGCCCGCCGCAAGAAAATTTGCCGCCTTGTTGATTTTTTCGTAGGTCAGCGTCGTATCAAAGCCGAGAACAACGATATCGGGGTCGTCATCCGTAAGAGTTATTCCCGCTTTTATAAAATCACCCGTAAGGTTTTCGTTTCCGAGAAGATAGACTGTCTTTCCGGGACGGTTTCTCTTCAGAAAATCAATCGTAACGTGTGATGAAATAATAACGCTTCCGTCAGGTGCATCATACCCGTATTTTCTGAGCTTTTCCAGACACTCCTCCTCGTTGTGAGAGGAATTGTTTGTAAAAAAGAAAAACCTTCTTCCGCTTTCTTCGACACAGCACGCAAACTCCTCAGCTCCCGGAAGCAAGGAATCTCCGAGATAAAAGGTGCCGTCCATATCGACAATAAAGCATTTGATGCTGTTTAACACTTCAAGACTCATAAATCCACCTTATTCCGCATAAAATCCGTATATCATATATAATAAGGTACTTTTGATGAAAATGCAATAGGATTTTAAGTATAAAATTGTAACAGGTCCCCCTGTATTAAGCCGCGGCGGTATCAGAACCCCGTAAAAAAATTGCATATTTTTTCACCGAAATCCGGGATGATTACAAAAATTTTCATTTTTCCCCTTGTATTTTTTTTACAAGCGGGTATAATATATTATATTATTTGTAGTTTCTGATATTTTTGGAGGTGCTTATATGGCCGGAGAAACAAGACATATAAATCTGTCTGAACACAATGAGGAAGAGCAGTATAATCTGATATTGAATGAGATTTACGGTGCTCTTTGCGAAAAAGGTTACGACCCTATATCTCAGATAGTAGGCTGGCTTAAAACCGATGACCCCACTTACATCACAACACATAAGGATGCACGTAAGCTGACTAACAGAAAAAAAACAGATGAGGTTTTACGTTTCATTCTGGAAAGCTACTTTAATGAAAACAAATAAGCCCGAAAGGAAAAAGGACACAAATTATGGCAAACGGAGAATTTCTGACATATAAAGGATATCCTCTTGTAAGAAACAATAATACAATTTATTTCGGTAACAGCTATGACCCCTTTACCGTTATGATGACAATTCTTACAACCCGTGACGTCGGCAGCGTAAAGGTTGCGGATAAGGTATTTATCAGACTTATCAACACGGACCCCACAATCCCCCCCACGGAAATGATAGTCAAGCAAAGTGAAAAAAGAGGACTTGCCGCCGCTATCGAAATATCCTACGCCTGGCTTGAAAAGGCAAATGCGGTAAAAAAGTAAAAAACGGGAAGGCAGCGATGTCTTCCTTTTTTTTCGTACATATCTGTAAAATTTACTTCGGATATGCTTTATCACATTGACACGTAAAAAAATGAATGGTAAAATAAAACGGATGATGTTCAGAGGTGATTTTTTTGAGAAAAACAGGCATCAACATTTCGGACGATATTATATTCGGAACGGAAAGGTATATTGAATACGTCGCCCGAACGGGCTTTGACAGCGTTTTCACCTGCGGGAATGACGAGCCGTTCATATCGTTCGTCAAGAAAAAATGCGAGCAGACGGGACTTACATACGAGACTCTGCACGCTCCCTTTGACGGAATAAACGGCTTATGGCTTGAAGACAGTGCAGAGGCAGTAACCCGTAGGCTTAAAACCTCGGTGGAGCTGGCTCGGGAATACGGTATCGGCATAGTTATTGTTCATTTAAGCTCAAAGGAAAACTGTCCCCCCGTTACGGATGCGGGACTTAAATACTTTGATTCGCTCGTTGACTTCGCTCGCAGTAAAGGCGTAACGCTTGCGGTTGAAAATCAAAGAAAGCTCGGAAATATCGCAACGATACTTGAACAGTATCCGAAGGGCTCGGGAGTGGAATTCTGCTGGGACGTGGGACACGAAAAATGCTTTGCTCACGGAAGAGAATATATGCCCCTTTTCGGCAACAGATGTATCACTACGCATATTCACGACAACAATATGATATATAATGCCGACGAGCATCTCATTCCCTTTGACGGCAGTATCGATTTCAGAAGAACCGCCGAGCTTCTCAATGAGTACGATTACCGCGGAACTCTGATGCTTGAGCTTGACCTGCCCTGCGAGGGTAACGACAAGTATATGGGTCTGACTATGGAACAGTTCGTTCAAAAAGCATACGCAGCCGTAAACAGGCTTCGTATAATTTCAGAATATTAAGAAGGAGCAACGATTATGTTAGAGCTTCGTAAAAAAGAAAACTGCGCATACGATATGATAGCACTCGGAGAGGTTATGCTTCGTCTTGACCCCGGTGACACAAGAATCCGCACCACACGCTCATTCAGAGCATGGGAGGGCGGAGGAGAATACAACGTAGCAAGAGGACTGCGCCGCTGCTTCGGCTTCAAAACCGCGGTTGTTACCGCTTTTGCCGACAACGATGTCGGAAGACTTATCGAGGACTTCATTCTTCAGGGCGGCGTTGATACGTCCTTTATCAAATGGGTTCCCTATGACGGCATCGGCAGAACGGTAAGAAACGGACTTAACTTTACGGAAAGAGGCTACGGCATCAGAGGTGCAAACGGTGTTTCCGACAGAGGAAATACTGCCGTATCTCAGCTGAAGCCCGGAGATATCGATTGGGATTATATTTTCGGCACACTCGGTGTCAGATGGTTCCACACGGGCGGCATTTTTGCGGCACTCTCGGAAAGCACCGCAGAGGTTGTTATCGAAGCCGTCAGGGCTGCAAAAAAATACGGCACCGTTGTTTCCTATGACCTTAACTACCGTCCTTCCCTCTGGAAGACCATCGGCGGTAAGGAGAAGGCTCAGCAGGTCAACAAGGCGATTGCTCCCTACGTTGACGTTATGATAGGCAACGAGGAGGACTTCACAGCCTGTCTCGGCTTTGAAATTGAAGGCAACGACGAGAATCTCAAGGAGCTCAATATTGACGGCTACAAGAAGATGCTCGGTGAGGTTACCAAGGTATATCCCAATTTCAAGGTTATTGCAACCACCCTAAGAACCGTACGCTCAGCTTCAATAAACGATTGGAGTGCTATGGTATATTCCGAGGGCGAGGTATTCAAGGGTATGGAGCTTCCCGCTCTTGAAATATACGACAGAGTCGGCGGCGGAGATTCCTTCGCATCGGGACTCATTTACGGTCTTATGACCTATGATGATGCAAAAACTGCGGTAAACTACGGTATTGCACACGGTGCTCTTGCTATGACTACTCCCGGAGACACATCAACCGCAGTTCTCAAGGAAGTTGAAAATATCGTTAAGGGCGGCAGCGCCCGAGTTAACAGATAAGGAGATAAAGCAATATGAAAATGACCTTCCGCTGGTACGGACCGAATGACAGCATATCCCTTGAAAAGATAAAGCAGATTCCCGGTATGACAGGCGTGGTAACGGCAGTTTATGACACTCCCGTAGGAAACGTGTGGAGCAGAGAAACCATAGCCGCTCTGAAAAAGCAGTGCGACGAGGCAGGACTTGAAATGGAGGTTATTGAGTCCGTTCCCGTTCACGAGGATATCAAGCTCGGCAGAGGCAACCGCGACGAATATATCGAAAACTACTGCGAAAACATCAGACGCCTTGCCGAGGTCGGCGTAAAATGCATCTGCTACAATTTTATGCCCGTATTCGACTGGCTGAGAACAAATCTCAGAACTGTTGCCGAGGACGGCTCAAACTCCCTTTCATACAATCACGAGGAGATTATGAGTCTTGACCCCAAGAATCTTTCTCTTCCCGGCTGGGACGAAAGCTATACCTCGGATGAGCTGAATGCTCTTCTTGACAGCTATAAGGATATGACTCACGAGCAGCTCTTCGATAATCTCGTATACTTCCTTAAAAAGATTATTCCCGTCTGCAACGAGGTAGGAATCAATATGGCTATCCATCCCGATGACCCGCCGTGGGACGTTTTCGGGCTTCCGAGAATAATCTCCTGTGCAGACGATTATGAGCGTCTTTTTGCCGCGGTTCCCGATGACACCAACGGCATCACCTTCTGCACCGGCTCTCTCGGCGCAGGAAGAGAAAACGACCTTATAAAGATGGCTTATGACTATTCAAAGAGAAATAAGATACATTTTGCCCACATAAGAAACATAGCATATTCAAACGAGCTTGATTTCAGAGAGACGGCACATCTTACGGAAGCGGGCAGTCTTGATATTTACGGTATAGTAAAGGCTCTCGTCGAAGGCGGATTTACAGAGTACGTTCGTCCCGACCACGGCAGAAACATCTGGGGAGAGCAGGGAAAGCCCGGCTACGGACTTTTTGACAGAGCTCTCGGTGCTTGCTATATAAACGGGCTTTTTGAAGCTATTGAGAAAGGAAACAAATAAAATGAAACTTCCCTTTAACGTTGATTTATCAGGTAAGGTAGTTGCCCTCACGGGTGCGGGCGGAGCAATCATCAGTCAGTTTGCAGAGGCTATGGCTCTTTGCGGAGCAAGGGTTGCTCTTCTCGATATTAACTATGAAGCCGCAAAGGCAGTTGCCGACAGAATCGGAGAAAACGCACTTGCAATAGAAACAAATGCACTTTCAAAGGATTCCATAAAAGCCGCAAAGGCACTTATAAACGAAAAATTCGGAAAAGTCAACTTCCTTGTTAACGGTGCGGGCGGAAACAATCCCAAGGCAACAACGGATAACGAATATATGACCCCCGATATCGGAGAGGACGTTAAGACCTTCTTTGACCTTGACGAAGCAGGGCTTAAATTTGTTTTTGACCTTAACATCACCTCAGCCTTCCTTACCACACAGGTTTTTGCAGAGGATATGCTCACCACGGGCGGTAATATTATCAATATATCCTCTATGAATGCATACCATCCCCTTACAAAGATTCCTGCATATTCAGCCGCAAAGGCAGGTATTTCAAACTTCACGGAATGGCTTGCAGTTCACTTTGCTCCTATGGGCATCCGCTGTAACGCTATTGCTCCCGGATTTTTCGTAGGAAATCAGAACAGAGCACTTCTTTTCGATAAGGACGGCAACCCCACTCCCCGTTCACACAAGATTCTTTCGGGCACTCCTATGAAGAGATTCGGTGACGTAAGCGAGCTTATCGGCTCACTTTTGTTCCTTGCTGACGATAATGCCAGCGGCTTTATCACAGGTATTGTAATTCCCGTTGACGGCGGCTTCAACGCTTACAGCGGTGTTTAAGAGGTAATAATATGAATACGAACGAATTTATCAGTGAGTATAAGGTAGTACCCGTTGTGGTTTTCAATTCCGTTGAAGAGGTACGTCCAAAGCTTAGCGCAATGGTAAAGGGCGGTCTTCCCATCGCGGAAATCACCTACAGAACGGCTTGTGCCGGTGAAGCAATCAAGATTGCAATTGAAGAATTCCCCGAAATGCTCGTAGGTGCAGGCACGGTTATCAATAAGGCACAGTGCGAGGAGGCAATAGCTCTCGGTGCAAAATTTATCGTTTCCCCGGGTTTTTCCGAAGAGGTTGCAGCATACTGTAATGAAAAGGATATCCCCTATCTCGGCGGCTGTGTTACTCCCACAGAGGTTATGACAGCAATATCCTACGGCTGTAAAATAATCAAATTCTTCCCCTGCTCCAATTACGGCGGTCTTCCCACAATGAAGGCTCTCGCAGCCGCCTTCCCCCAGGTAAAATTCTTACCCACGGGCGGTATTTCCGACGAAAACCTCGCAGAGTATCTTAAATGGGAAAAGATCTTTGCAGTAGGCGGCAGCTGGATGATGAAGGGCACACCCGACGAAATTGCCGAAAAATGCAAAGCGGCAGTTGAAATCGCAAAAAACGCATAATCCTTTAAAATTAGTCCTCTGAAATTACCCCGTGAACCGAAAAAGCTCACGGGGTAATTTTCTTACGCAAATTTCTGGTTCTTCACGGAAACTTGGGGGATGAAGTGGGCTCGGGAGTGCCTATTAAAAGTTTTGGTTGGGCTTTTTCAAAAGCTCACGGTGTCAAGAGGCAGAGCCTCTTGTCGCACTCCGCAGAGTGCGAAATCCTTTTTCCTTCTTAAAGCGCAGGAGATTTT
>JAZNFG010000044.1:0-39848 GCA_045589015.1 Acutalibacteraceae bacterium | reverse complement strand
GGAAAAAGGATTTCGCACTCTGCGGAGTGCGACAAGAGGCTCTGCCTCTTGACACCGTGAGCTTTTGAAAAAGCTCAACCAAAACTTTTAATAGGCACTCCCGTGCCCACTTCATCCCCCAAGTTTCCGTGAAGAACCATAAAAGCTGCTTTACGGAAAGCATTTCCTTTGAAACAAAAAAATCGGCATAGGTCTGTTTAATACAGGCTTATGCCGAAAATTTTATTATACAAGAAAATTTTCTGTTTTGCTTTATAGGAAATTCCTTTCTGTAAAGCAAAAAGATTTTATGTCCCTCCGAACGAAAAGCGGGGCTTTCCTCGGGAGCCATACGAAAACGGTCGCCGAAAGGCTCGGCGAAGCCGTTTTTATGTCAGCTCAATTGCGTACATATACTGACATTTTACTTCGTCGGGGTTAATGGCAGGGAAGTTGATCTTCAGCTTTCCGCCGTCGTTTTCCGTTGTAAGAGCCGCCTCGTGGGAGAGAAGACGAGCCTTGATTTTTTCGTCGTAATCAACCTCTGAGAGAGTTACGCTGCCGAAGGGGAAACGGTTTATTATTGCATAAACGGTGTCGCCCTTTTTAGTGTAATAGGTATCCTTCTGAGGATTTTTCGTGTAAAGACGTGTACCGTAAATTGCATCGCCGTTGACTTCAAGCCATTGACCTATCTGTAAAAGCCTTTCCTCCATAATAACGGGAATGGTGCCGTCAGCGGCAGGACCTATATTAAGCAGGAAATTGCCGCCCTTGGAAACAAGCTCTACGAGCATTTCAATGAGCTCTTTTGCGGATAAATAATCCTCTGTAGTCTCTATTCTGTTAAGACCGAAGGATTTTCCTATTCCTCTGCATTCCTCGAAGGGACGGTCAAGCTCAACGTCCTCAATTTTTCTGCCGCCGTCTATGATGCCGTATTCCGTGGTGAAGTTTCCGCCGAGTCTGCCTCTCGTTTCCTTGCCCCAACGGTCATTGGGAACGATATAGTCCTTAACGGGAGATTCATTGTAAAGCCACGTCAGAAATTCCGTAGAGTGCCACGTCTCGCTGGGATGGTCCCATTCTCCGTCGGTAAAAAGAGTTGCAGGCTCATACTTTGTGATAAGCTCCTTGAGCATAGGATGAAGATGCTTTAAGGCATATTCCTCGGGGTCCTTGAGATAAAGAGGGTGGAACCATTCGTAAACGGAATGGTATACACCGAATCTGACACCCGTATCCTTCATAGCCTCTTTAAGCTCCATACAGAAATCTCTGTGGGGGCCGACATCCATAGAATTCCAGTTCCATGCGTGATCGGTCTTGAATAAGCAGAAGCCGTCGTGATGCTTTGACGTGATATTTATATACTTTGCACCGGATTTTTTGAAAAGCTCTGCCCATTTTTCAGCATCAAAAAGCTCTGCCTTGAAGCCTTCCACGAAATCGGTATATCTGTAATTTTCACCGTAAACCTTGTCGTGCCATTCCTTTGCACCCTGCTCCGGCTGTTTTTCAATCTGCCACTGATACCATTCGGCATAATGACCTCTTGTGGTGTAGGCAGGTACGGAATAAAGTCCCCAATGAATGAAAATACCGAACTTCGCATCGGCAAACCATTCGGGAACGGGACGGGAATTCAGGGATTCCCAGTTGTTTTCGTATTTCATATTACAGATGCTCCTTTTTTATTGCTGACTCTATTATAACGGCACGGGAGAATATATGCAATTATTTTTTTGTAAACTATTGCGGAATCACGACGGAAAAGTGTATAATATTTTATAATAATTTTTTGTGAGGTTTTTTTATGTTAGACTCAAAAATCAATGCGCTTATAAAATATGCAGTAGAGAATAACCTTATAGAAGAAGCCGACAGAACCTATTGTGCAAACGCGGTAATTGCTCTGTTCGGTAAAAATGAATTTGATTTTGCTGCTCCCGCAGAGGATGGCTCTCTTAATGAAATTCTTGATTCCCTGTGCGACGAAGCCGTTTCGATGGGACTTATTGATTCTGGCACGGTGTCAAGAGACCTTTTCGATACTAAAATTATGGGCATCTTTACGGCAAGACCCTCTGAGATAATCAAAAAATTCAACGCTCTTTATGAGGAAGACCCTGAAAAGGCTACGGATTGGTACTATAAATTCAGCGGTGATACAAACTATATCCGCCGCGACAGAATTGCAAAGATTCTTAAATGGACAAGCACGGGTGAATACGGCACTATTGATATTACCGTTAACCTTTCAAAGCCCGAGAAGGATCCTAAGGCAATAGAGATTGCAAAAAATATGCCGCAGGTAGGTTATCCCAAGTGTCTTCTCTGCCGTGAATGTGAGGGCTACAGCGGAAGAATCGATTTTCCTGCCCGTCAGAATCACAGAATCATTCCCGTTACAATAAAGAATGCTCCGTGGTTTATGCAGTATTCCCCCTACGTATACTATAACGAGCATTGTATAGTTTTCAATTCCAAGCATACCCCAATGACTATCAACCGCGGTGCGTTTGAAAAGCTGCTTGACTTCGTTACCGTGTTCCCCCACTATTTTATCGGCTCAAATGCTGACCTTCCCGTAGTCGGCGGTTCAATTCTCAGCCACGAGCACTTCCAGGGCGGAAGGTATGAGTTTGCTATGGAAAGAGCACCCATTGAAACAGAGCTGTCCTTTAAGGATTTTCCCGATATAAGAGCAGGTCTTGTAAAATGGCCTATGTCAACCATCCGTCTGCAGTCTGAAAGCCGCGAAAGCCTTGCAGAGCTTGCCGACAGAATACTCACAAAATGGAGAGAATATACGGACGAGTCGGCATTTATATTTGCCGAAACCAAAGGAACTCCTCACAATACGATAACTCCCATCGCAAGAAGAAGGGGAGAGCTGTACGAGCTTGACCTTGTTCTCAGAAACAATATCAGAACCGAGGAGCATCCCGACGGTGTATATCATCCCCACGCCGAGCTTCACCATATAAAGAAGGAGAATATCGGTCTTATTGAGGTTATGGGACTTGCAGTTCTTCCTCCCAGACTCAAGGACGAGCTTGAAGCGGTTAAAAACGCAATTCTCGCTGAGTCGGATCTCAGAGCAAACGCTCTTACCGAGCTGCACGCCGATTGGGTTGAATCCTTTATCGGAAGCTACGAATTTACCGAAGAAAACTGTATGGATATAATTAAGGATGAGGTCGGCAAGGTCTTTGCTACCGTTCTTGAGCACGCAGGCGTGTATAAGAGAACTCCCGAGGGCAAGGCCGCATTTATGAGATTTATTGAAACCATTTGACATAATAAGACTCTTATGTTAATATAGGAATGAAAAGGAGTTGTTAGAATGAAAAATATGCGTAAGTTTTTAAGTCTTTTTCTTTGTGCGATAACCGTTTTTTCGTTTTTTGTAATTTCTGCAGCTGCGGCAGAATGTGAGCATCAGTACAGCACTACCTTCGTTGCGCCCACCTGTGCGGAGGCAGGATACACTCTTTACGTATGCTCTGACTGCGGTGACAACTATAAGGATTACGGCAGCGGTCAGCCCGCTCTCGGACACTCATACGGTGCTTGGTTCTCCGTTGATACTCCCACCTGTAATAACGAGGGACACGATAAGCGCGAATGCGGACGCTGCGGTGCGGCTGATATCAGAACGTTACCCGTTGTTGACCATATTGACACAGACTCTGACGGCAAGTGCGATTTTTGTGCAAAGAAAATGAGCTCGTCCTCCGGAGTCAGCCCCTTTGACTGGCTTATGGCTCTTATCGAATTTATAAGACAGTGGTTCAGCGATCTTTTCGCATAATTGACCCTTTTAACTGAAAATCAGAAACACGGCTCAGGTAAACCCGAAGCCGTGTGTTTTTTTTGTTCATTATTATAATGCGTTGCCGTTTTTATCAAAGAGAGGGAGCTTTTCAAGATACTTAATATCGTCTCTGTTCTGTGCATCGCCCTCTGCAAGAATAGCAAGCCTGCCGCAGATAATTCCGCCTGCTTTTTCTACAAGCATTTCTATGGCTCTGAGAGATTCGCCCGTTGAGATTACGTCGTCAACTATAAGAATACGCTTGCCCTTCATAAGCTCTGCGTCGGCTGTATCAAGATAAAGAGTTTGCTGCTTTGCCGTTGTTATGGAGTTTACCTTGACCTCAAATACGCCTGTCATATAGAGCTTGGGAGCTTTTCTTGCAAGGAAGTATTTTTTATCGCCGTGCTGTCTTGCCATTTCGTGAACAAGAGGAATACCCTTGGCTTCTGCAGAAATAAGATAATCGTATTCGGGTGCAATTTCAAGAAGTGCCTTTGCCGATGCAACCGTAAGCTCGGCATCACCGAAAATAACGAATGCGCCTATCATAAGCTCGTCCGTCAGAGGGCAAAGAGGCAGATTTCTTTCACAGCCTGCAATATTCATTGTATAATGCATTTTTTTACCATCCCTTTTTTTCATTTTACGGATTAATTATATAACCCGTACAAGGAAAAAGTCAATAATTAACCCGAAAAGTCTTCAATAAGGCTGTGAAGCTCATCTTCCGAATATACGGATATTCCGTTTTTCAGCTTGTTCCTGTCGCCCTCGGGAAGGGAATTAATGTCGGTGTCGAGAACGGTGATGGGAGACGTATCGCCTTCTTTAAATACAGCAAGCCTTCCGTCATATTCCGACAGAGTATAAACGGGAACGGGAGAAGCAAGCTTGCCGAAAAAAATCCCCACAAGAAAAACGCAAAGCAGGGTTACCGAGAGGAAAATATAGAGAAATACTTTGTTTTTGCTGATAATATCAACTTCTTTAATTATTTTTAATAAATATTTGGTAATTTTTTTTGAAAATATACTAAACATTTTGAAAAATATGTGTTATACTTAAATCCAGTATAATTTGTTTTATATTTCAATCGAAATTTTATTAAAAAAGGATGGTTGAGTTGAATAACGAAAACAGAAGAGCTCCCGCAAACGGAAGAACGCCTGCAAACGGTGCTGCTCCCGTGAGAAAGGCGGCTCCCGTTAAAAAGAGAAGAAAAAAGAAAAAGCAGATGAGCAGAGGAATTACGGTTTTCCTTACCGTATTTCTGATGATTTTTATGATAGGTGTTCTTACCGTCGGAATTGTTGTGGTTGACGTGTTTACCGACGTAGGACTCCTCTCAATCGGTCACAATCCCGAGAACGATATAGCCGGTGTCGATTACATAGACCTTAATAACTATATCGCAAACCAAAGTCAGACAACTATTATTTACGGCTATGATTCCGACGGTAATGAGGTTGAGATTGCAAGACTGCACGGACAGGAAAACCGTGAATGGGTCGAGCTTTCCGAGGTATGTCAGGACCTGCAGGATGCCGTTGTTGCTCTTGAGGATAAGCGTTTCCCCGACCATCACGGCGTTGACTGGATAAGAACCATCGGTGTTGTTGTAAAATACGGCTTTTCTCAGGGCGGTTCTACTCTTACTCAGCAGCTTATAAAAAACCTTACGGGTGAAAACGCAGGTACGTTCGTAAGAAAATATAAGGAAATAAAGAACGCGCTTGCTCTTGAAAAGCATTTTGAAAAGGATGAAATTCTGGAGGCTTATCTTAATACCATTTATCTTGATATGGGTTGCTACGGTATAAAGACAGGTGCCGAATATTATTTCCATAAGGACGTAGGAGAGCTGACTCTTATGGAAAGTGCGATTATCGCGTCCATAACGAAGGCTCCCCGAGGCTTTAATCCCATAGTAAACTACGAGGACAACAGAGCAAGAGCCATTGAGTGCCTTGATTATATGATCGAGCAGGGCTATATCACTCAGGAGGAGTATGATGCCGCTCTTGCCGAGGAGGTTGTTTTCTACGGAAACAGGACAGGTGATGACGAGGAAGAGGAAAACGTTGTTGTAGAAACCGAATACAACAGCTATTACGTTGACCTTGTAATTGAAACACTTATTGACGATCTCAGAGCTCAGTACGGTTATACGGAATCAGAAGCCTTCCGCAAGGTATATTACGGCGGTCTCAGGGTATATGCCGCGCTTGATATGGATATACAAGATGAAATAGAGGACGTTTATGAAAACCGTGTAACCTTCCCCAAGGAGGAGGATACCGAAAGCAATCCCGCAATTCAGTCATCAATGATTATTCTTGATTACGAGGGACGTATTGTTGCTACAGCCGGAAGACTCGGTGAAAAAAAAGGTGACAGAACGCTTAATATCGGTACAACCTCACCCAGACAGCCCGGCTCTACAATCAAGCCTCTGTCTGCTTACGCTCCTGCAATTGAGCTTAATTATTACACGTGGTCAAGCTATATCCCCAATTACGGTATTGCACTCAAAAACGAGGATAAGCCGTGGCCCACGAACTACGGCGGAGTAGAGGGAAGTCCTGATGACCTCAAGAATCTTCCTCAGGCCATCGCTCCCTCGCTCAACACAATCCCCGCAAGAATTATCGATGCTCTTACTCCCACTACAAGCTACAGATTTTTAAGAGACCGATTCAAGATATCAACTCTTGTTGAGGGTGACGCAGACTATGCTCCTCTTGCAATCGGTGCTATGAACTACGGTCTCACCTGCCTTGAAATGGCGGCGGCTTACGTCACCTTTGGCAACGGAGGTGTATATTATGAGCCCTGGTGCTATTACAAGGTTACCAATGCCGCAGGTACTGAGGTTATTCTTGAGCCTAACAGAGAGGGTGAACAGGTAATTTCATCGGGTACAGCCGACGTAATGCTTCAGCTTCTCAAGTGTGTTATTACCTATCCTAACGGCACCGGCGGTGCTTATGCTGTCAGCGGTCAGGATAACTGGGCAAAATCAGGTACTACCTCTGATAACCACGATAAGTGGTTCTGCGGCGGCACGGCATACTACGTAGGCTGTGCCTGGACGGGCTTTGAAAAGGTACAGAAGCCTATCAATACCTCGTTCTACGGACAGAACCCTGCCGGTAAGGTATATAGAGAGGTTATGAACAGAATCCACGAGGGCCTTGAATACAAGGAAATTGAAATGGGTGATGAGGTTGTAAGAAGAACCTACTGTACGGGTACCGGACTTCTTGCAAGTGCAAGCTGTACGGGTGCTACGGGCTGGTATAAGGTTGACTTCCTTCCCGGTGTATGCTCAAGCTGCGGCGGCGGTGGCGGCGGCACGGGCACGGAGGATAATCCCGATCCCGGCTACGATATCCCCGAATTTTAATCAGGAGTATTTATGATTATTTTAGCAGTTGATTACGGCGATGTCCGCACGGGAATTGCCGTATGCGATAAAAGCGAGTTTCTTGCTTCTCCCGTTTGCGTAATTACCGAAAGAAATCCCGAAAGGGTGATAGAGGCTGTTGCCCTGAAGGCTAAGGAGCTTAAAGCCGAAGAAATTGCGGTGGGGCTTCCTAAAAATATGGACGGCTCCGAGGGCTTCCGTGCCGAGGCGTGCAGGGATTTTGCCGAAAGACTTTCCGTGCAAAGCGGTATAAAAACCGTTCTCAGAGACGAACGTCTGACAACGGTTAGCGCACATAAGTTTATGAATATGACGGATACAAGAGGCTCAAAAAGAAAGAATACGGTTGATGCGGTTGCGGCTGTGATAATTCTTGAGGATTATCTGGCATACAGAAAAAATAAACGTAATAGTTAGAATCAAAGCAGGGGTATGCAAAAAAGCGCAGAACGCATAAAATAACATAAGCCAAAGGGGTTCTTGCAGGTCTGACCTGCAGGAGCCCCTGAAAACACCTAAAACATATAAGATATTAAGCTTTTTTCGGAGTGTGTATAATGCAGGCATTTAATAATATTTTCGGACAGATTATGGGAAAAACAATAACGAATGGTATCGGACTGCTGTTTTTCCCTTCAAGGCTTTCTTCTCACGGGAAAGGTAAAAGGGTGACTGCCCCCGTAGATTTCAGCCCCGTGCTGAGATTTGCCGTATGCAGTGACGTGCATCTGAGCGGTGAGGAAAACCAGGAGGCGGCTCTTCGTTTCGGACATCTGTTTGATATCTGTGAGGCTTATTCCGCTGATTCTTCCTATAAGGGCTTCGATGCGGTTGTGGTAGCGGGTGATTTTACCGGCGGCGGTGATGAAAAGGAATACCGCATATATAACGATATTGTAAATAAAAAGAAGAAGGATAGTGTCAGACTTCTTACGGTGCTCGGAAATCACGAATTTATAAAATACCGTGATACGGACGCATCGGTAGGATATGAGGTATATAAAAAGTATATTTCTCCCGAGGTTGATACGCATACCGTAATAAACGGCTTTCATTTTATAGGTGTTTCCTACGATGATGACGGAAAAAAGTTTACGGGAAAGCTTAATTGGCTTGCTTCTCAGCTTGATGAAGCCGTAAAGGACGATGAAACAAAGCCTGTTTTTGTGTATCAGCACCCCCATCCCTTTGCTACGGTTTACGGCAGTATAAACTGGGGTGACACGGACCTTCGCAGGGTACTGCAGAAATATCCGCAGGTTATAGATTTTTCGGGACATTCCCATTATGCTCCTTCCGACCCCCGTTCTCTGTGGCAGGGCTCGTTTACAGCCGTCGGCTGCGGCTCACTTTCCGCATTTATGGGAAATCTCAATTATATTGAAGGTGACAAGGATGCTCCCGGAAAAAGCGGCGGCTTCCGTATGGTTGAGGTTGACAGAGCAGGAAACGTTCTGATAAAGCTCTATGATATAGAAAACCTGAGGTTTTTTGACGAGTGCGAATACTATCTTTCCGACGTTGCAGATAAAAATAAAAGAGCTTATACCTGGCATAAGCAAAAATCTCAGGATACGAGACCTTTATTCCCGAAAAACAGTACGGTGAGCGTTTGTACGGACAGCGACAATAACGTAAGGCTCAGCTTTCCCGAGGCAAGGGGACGTTATCCTGCGGAAAACTATAAAATAACTATCCGCTCGGGAAATAAGACTGTATGGAGCAAAACCGTTATTTCCGGCTACGTATGTGCCGACTGCCGTAAAGCTGCGGTTGATACGGGAAAGCTTGAAAAAGGGGAGTATAAGCTTGAAATTACTGCTTACAGCCCCTATGCAAAGCGCGGCGGAACAATAAAACAGAGCATAACGGTTTAGCTTATTTGATATATGCCTCTAAACGGCTTAAAAAGCCTTGTTTTGGCGGAGTTGATTACTGTAATGCATTTTTTCAGCAGACAGCACCGCATACAAAATTTACAAGAAAACGGTCGCCGTATGCCTGCGGCGACCGTTTTCTTGTAGTCCGTCTCCGAGGAAAGCTCCGCTTTCCGTTCGGAGGGACATATAATCTTTTTGCGGTATCGGAAGGAATTTCCTATAAAGCAAAAAAAAGAGAAATCCGAAGCCTGTTCAGATTTCTCTTTATTTTAATTTGCAACAGCTAATTTCAGAATTTCTCTTGCATCTGATGCGGAGAGCTTTCCGTCATTATCAACGTCTCCAACCTTCTGCTGAAGCTCCGAGGGAGTTTCAAGATTTACGGCAAATCTCAGGGCAAGTCTTGAGTCAACAGCGGAAACGTCACCGTCAAAGGTCAAGTCGCCGGGAAGAATCAATCCGTTTTCATAAAGCTCAGTTCTGATTTTTGAGGGGTAGTCAACGTAAAGACGGTTCATATCAATATCCTTGTTTGATGCGCCTTTAAGCTTTCCGTTTTCCGTATACTGCCACATATCAACGTTTCCGTTGTAGCAGCAAACGTCTGTATCCCATTCTGCTATCCACGTGGAGCGGCCTTCAAATACGGAAGGCTCAACGTGAGTTTCAGCAAAGGAACGGCTGCAGTATATACCTGCCGTATAGCCTGCTTCTTCTACGGTTTTGCAGAATTCGTCAAGCACCTCGGAGCAGACAGCCTTTCCTGCGTTAAGGTGAGACTTGTCAGAGCCGTAATCCTCCATATCAATATAAACGGGAAGGTCAAGCTGACAATTGTTGATTTCAAGAACGTCAAGCGTATACTGTGCCTCTTCTATAGCCTCTGCTTTCGTAAGTGCATAGCTGAAGAAGTAAACACCTATGTGCATTCCTGCGGCCTTTGCATCGTTGTAATGCTCAAGGAAAAGCTCATCGGAATATATCTTTCTTCCGTTAGCGGAGCCTCTGCCGCCGATTCTGATTATTACGCCCTTAACTCCTTCATTTTTGAGCTGAATCCAGTCAAGGTCGTCGGGAGACTGTGAATAGGAAACGTCAATAACGAGCCAGTCAACCTCGGGCTCAAACTTAACGCTCCAGTTAAGATTCATCCAGCCTGTAACTCCGCCGTAGGTAACCTTGCCCCAACCGTCGGAAACCTCGGTAACCTGAACAAGAGTGCCTGCGGGAACACTTCCTATAATGGAGCTGCTTTCCGTATATGAAGCACGGATATTCATAGTTGATGTAACTCTGTACTGATTTTCGGGAACGGGCTGAGGAGCGGGCTCGGGAGCGGGTTCCTCTGAAGTTTCATTTTCCTCGGGAACGGTCGTTGTCTGCTTGTACGTGCTGTACTGAAGAGACATCCAGCCGACCCTTCCGCCGTAAACGATTTTTCCCCAGACACCTTCAATTGCGGTAACCTCTACAGCAGTTCCCTTAGGGATTGTTGTGATAACGGTTCCGTTGGGTGTTGTACGGAAATTCATTTCAGAGTCCGTAACGTATGTACCTGCCTTATAAGGTGACTCGGCAGAGGGGGCATTGAGGTCAACACCCTCATACTTAGGAGTTGCGAATCCTACAATATAATTTGTATATCCTCTGTCACGCTTTACTACTGCGTTGCGAGCATTTCCTTCAATGCAGGTAACGTAAGAAGCTGTAGCTGAGACGACAAGACCGATATGACAGATGTTGTTTGCACTTCTGCCGCCGGGGTTGTAGTCCGTAAAAAATACTATATCACCGGTTTTGGGGGTGTATGAGCCGCCGTAGGATTTTGACAGGTAGTAAAGTCCCTGTCCCTTGAAATAGTCACGCATAGCGGTGCTTGAAAGATTAGTGGGAATAACGTCCTGGGGGATTCCGGTAACTCTTGCACACCAGGATACGAATGCGCCGCACCAAGCGCCCTGATAATTAAAGTACGCGCCGTACTTTGTATACTCTCCGGCACCTTCGGTATAGCCCTCCTCTGCAAGCGCAGTAGCTATAATAGCCTCGGCTCCGTTAACCTTTTGAGTTTCCTCTGCACCTGCTGTAAAGGGGAACGCCGAAAGCGTCATTACAGCTGCCAGAATTACACAAAAAGCTCTGAGCATTGATTTTTTTTGCATTAAAAAACCTCCGAATATTTGAAATGATTCAAATCTTTGATTTTCGCAACAGTGCTATTATGCCTTATTTCGTAACAAAAATCAAGCAAATCATTACAAAAAGTTACAAAAGTAACAGAAGTTTGTTAACAATTAATAAAAAAAGACGGCTGTGTGCCGTCTTTATAGTAATATACACAATGAGAAATCTTACATTTTTTCAATTTCTTTTAAGAGTTCGTGCAGAAGACAGGCTTCCGGAACCTTTCTGAGAATTTCACCCTTTTTGAAAATGAGCCCTTCTCCGTTACCGCCTGCAACGCCGATGTCGGCTTCTTTTGCTTCTCCGGGGCCGTTTACAATACAGCCCATTACCGCAACGGTGATAGCCTTATTACAGCCTCTTAACGCTTCTTCGACTGCGTTTGCAAGTCCGATAAGGTCAATCTTTGTTCTGCCGCAGGTAGGACAGGACACAAGGTTTACTCCCGATTTTCTGATTCCTGCCGCCTTCAGAATGTCATAGCCTGCATATACCTCTTTAACGGGAGGAGCCGTCAGGGAAACTCTTATGGTATCGCCGATTCCGTCAAGAAGGAGTGCTCCTATACCCATAGAGGATTTGATAAGCCCCATTCTTTCTGTGCCCGCCTCAGTAACTCCTATATGAAGAGGATAGTCTGCCTTTTCGGACATAAGCCTGTATGCCCTGCAGGTGGTTGAAACGTCGGAGGATTTTATGGAAATTACAATGTCGTCAAAATCGAATTTTTCCAGAAGGCTTACGTGGTAGAGTGCGCTTTCGACGAGTGCTTCCGGACAGGGGGATCCGTATTTTGCGAGAATCTCTTTTTCTACGGACCCGGAGTTGACACCGATTCTTATAGGCACACCTCTTCTTTTGCATTCGTCTGCTACTGCCTTTACACGTTCATCCGAGCCTATATTTCCGGGATTTATCCGTATTTTGTCAACTCCTGCGGCTAAGGCTTCAAGTGCCATTTTGTAGTCAAAATGTATGTCGGCAACAATGGGAACCGAAACGTTTTCCTTTAATGCGGCAATTGTTTTTACGGCAGCGATATCGGGTACGGTAGCTCTTATGATTTCACAGCCGGCTGTTTCCAGCTCTTTTGCCTGTGCCACCGAGCCGTCAATATCATCAGCACGTGTATTAAGCATAGACTGAACTCTGACGGGGTTGCCGTTGCCTAATACAAGATTTGCAATTTTTACAGTTTTTTTACTTGCCATTTTATTCTCATCCTTTGATAAGATTTGCTATATCGTTGAAGGTTATCAGAGCCATAAGTCCCAAAAGCAGGATAAGTCCCGCGGCGTGAACCACAGCCTCAAATTTCTTGGGAACGGGCTTTCTGAAAATGAATTCAATTGCAATAAAGAACAGTCTTCCGCCGTCTAAAGCGGGGAGGGGGAGAAGGTTGACAAGACCGATGTTTACGGTGATAAATGCAAGAATGAATATTATAGAAGCGTAGTCAGCGGAGGCTACTGCGCTGCTTGCCGTATCTGCTACTATACCTATGGTGCCTACAGGACCCGAAAGCTCATCCATACCGTAATTACCGCTTATCATATCTATAAGGCTCAGCCATATCATTTTCGTCATTGAAAGGGTTTCTCTTACAGAGCCCGGAATAAGATTCAATGCCGTAACGCCCTCGCTTGCCACGATAAAGGAGCAGAAGCCTTCTTCTGCGTCGTAGATGACCTCCATCTGGGAAAATTCGATTTTTTCACCGTTTCGTTTTACCGTAATGTCGAATTTACCGTCATTGCTTCTGTAAAGGCAATAGTAAAGGTCTCTTGCAGAATGAACTCTTGTGCCGTCAATGCTTATAACCTCATCGCCTACAAGCACGCCTGTCTCGGCTGTATACATATCCTCGGTTACGTCGCTGACCTTGGTGGTGGGAACGCTTCCGCTGATGCCGAGCATTACACCGATAAGAATAAGTCCGAGAAGGATGTTCAGCGTTGCACCTGCGGCAATAACTATAAATCTTTTCCAAGCCTTCTGGTTGCCGAAGGCTCTGGGATCGTCCGAGACCTCGTCCTCGCCCTCAAGGGATACGAAGCCGCCGATAGGCAGAAGTCTCAAAGCGTATAAGGTTTCTCCCTTCTGCTTTTTCAGAATGGCAGGACCCATACCTATTGAAAATTCGTTTACCTTAATTTTGAACAGCTTTGCCGTAGAGAAGTGACCGAATTCGTGAAGTGCAATAATTACTCCGAAGAAGAGTATTGCAAAGAGTATCGGCCATACCTTTCCCCAGACGGCTGAGGCTGATATTGAAAGAAGAAAGCTTTGCAAGGAGAATCACCCTTTTAAATATTTTATCATAAATTATATATATTCCCGTTTTCAGATACTGCTGAGCACGGCATTTCTTGCCGCCTTGTCGGTCTCGTATACGTCCTCAAGCGTATAATCCTTTTTATCGGGAACTATGTCAAAGGCAGTACGTATAAGTCTTCCGAGGTCAGTAAATCCTATCTTATCCTCTCTGAACAAACGGTTTGCCTCTTCATTAGCGCTGTTTACCGCGGCGGGGTAAAGTCCGCCCTTTATGATTGCCTCACGGCAGATGCCCAGACAGTCGAATACCTCATAATCGGGTTCAAAGAACGTAAGTCTGCCTATCTGAGCGAGATTCAATTCGCCTACGGGCGAGGGATATCTTTCGGGGTAGGTCAGAGCATACTGAATAGGAATTCTCATATCGGGAAGTCCCAGCTGAGCAATTACCGAATTATCGTCGTATTCAATCATAGAATGAATGATACTCTCTCTGTGAACGAGAATGTCAATGCTTTCGGGAGCGATTCCGAAAAGGAAGTGTGCCTCTATCAGCTCAAGACCTTTATTGAACATTGATGCGGAGTCGATTGTGATTTTTGCTCCCATATCCCAATTGGGATGCTTCAAAGCATCGCGTGCCGTGACGTTTTTCAGCTCATCCCTTGTTTTTCCGAAAAACGGACCGCCCGACGCTGTCAGTATGATTTTCTTCAGAGCCTTATTTGAGGGACTTCCCTGAAGGCATTGAAAAATTGCGGAATGCTCGCTGTCAACCGGAAGAATTGCTTTGCCTGCCTTTCTTGCCGCATCAAGAACGAGATTACCGCCTGCAACGAGAGCCTCTTTATTTGCAAGAGCAAGGCTTTTGCCGCTTTCAAGAACACTCAGAGCAGGCTTCAGACCTGCAAGACCGACAATCGCATCAATTACCGTGTCAGCCTCGGTATTTGCGGCACACAGGCATACGCCTTCAACTCCCGAATATATCTTAGTTGAGGTGTCACGGCAACGAAGCTTCAATTCAGCGGCTGCCGCAACGTCACTCAGCGCGGCAAAACGGGGCTTGAATTTTCTTATCTGTTCTTCAAGCCTTTTGAAATCCCTGTTTGCCGTTACCGCTTCAACCGAATAGCCGGCTTTTTCACATACGTCAAGAGACTGAATACCGATAGAGCCTGTCGAGCCTAAAATTGAAATTGATTTTTTCATAGCTGCTCCTTCTGATTATAGGGCATTTATAATTGATATAATCGAGTAAAGTGCGGGAAATACGAAGCAAGAGCTGTCAAAGCGGTCCATAATACCGCCGTGTCCGGGTAAAAGATTTCCGAAATCCTTGATACCGTGATGTCTTTTTATCGTTGATGCCGCAAGGTCACCGAATATGCTGATTACGGAAAGCACAACCGAGGAGATAAGAACAAGGGGAAGGCTTATGCTTTCAGAAAGAGAAAATTTAAGCTTGAACACAAAGAAAAGAACGGTATTAAGAACCGCCGTGCAAACGATTCCGCCTATTGCGCCTTCAACCGTTTTTTTCGGGGAAATGACGGGGGCAAGCTTATGCTTACCGAATTTTCTGCCTACAAAATAAGCAAACGTATCTGAAAGCCAGCAGCAGAAGAATGCAAATAAAATAAAGAATATTCCGTCAGTCTTAATATATGAATCGGGGAAAGCCTTATATGTATCGCGGAAAAGAATTATGCAGGAAAGAGCTGACGGAACGAAAGCCGCAGCAAAAAGAGCGGAGGTTACCTGTTCAAATTTCAGCTCCTTGAAATTGAGCACCATAATTATCAGCGCGGCAAGTACAATTACGGCAATTACGGGAAACGTAGGTATTGCAAGCCGGCTGTAGGTAAAACGGAAGGGAATAAGAACTGCTACCGCAATACAAAGAATTCTCAGGGCGGTATTTTTTATTTCTAAGGATTTTAACAGCTCGTATACACCGATTGCGGCAACCGCGGCTAATACTGCGGTAAATATTACGGTATACATAGAGAACAGCCATCCTATTACAACGGCAAGTCCTATGAGTCCTGTGATTATACGTGTTTTCATAATTTATTTCCTCTTTGATGTTAAACTCTTTGATGTTTGAAATAAGGGACTGTAAAAAAACAAAGTTTTTTACAGCCCCCGTGGTTTACACTCCGCCGAAACGACGGTTTCGTCTTTCAAAGGCAGACAAAGCCTCGTCAAAATCCTTTTCGGTGAAATCGGGCCATAATACGTCCGAGTACCAGAACTCCGCATAAGCAGACTGCCATAAAAGGAAATTTGAAAGTCTTTGCTCACCGCTGGGTCTTATAACAAGGTCTACGGGAGGCTGCTGGGCGGTGTAAAGCCCGTCCTGCAGCGTTTTCAAGGTTATATCCTCCGGCTTAATTTTCCCTGAAACAATATCGGCGGCAATGTTTTTTACGCTGTGCAGAATTTCCTGCTGTCCGCCGTAATTAATCGCAAGGTTAAGATTTACCTTTTCCATATCCTTTGTTGCATTTTCAAGGTAATCCATAGCACTGACAAGCTCGGGAGTGAGTCCGTTTCTGTCTCCGAGAAATCTCAGACGGATACCCTTTTCGATATTTTCCTGAAGCCTGTCCTCTGCTTCCTGAAGATAATCACCGAAAAGCTTCATTATTGCGTTTACTTCATCCTCGGGGCGGGACCAGTTTTCCGTGGAAAATGCGTAAAAGGAGATGTGGCGGATTCCCAGCTCTCCTGCATATTCACCGATTCTTCTGAAGGTCTTTGCGCCTTCAATATGTCCCATTTTACGGGGCAGACCGCGTTTTTTTGCCCATCTGCCGTTACCGTCCATTATGATACCCACGTGAGAGGGAAGCACGGAAAATTTATTATCTGCCATAATCAGATTTCCATAATTTCCGCTTCTTTTGCGGCGGCAACGGAATCAATCTGCTTGATGAAATCGTCTGTGATTTTCTGAACCTCGCCTTCACCGTACTTGAGATCGTCTTCGGTGATTTCGGAATTCTTCTTCATAGTCTTGAGCTTTTCAAGAGCATCTCTTCTGATGTTTCTTACTGCAACCTTGGAATTTTCTGCAGTAGCCTTTACGTCCTTAACGAGAGCCTTTCTTCTTTCCTCTGTGAGAGGGGGGAAGGTAAGGCGGATGAGTGTGCCGTCATTCTGAGGATTGATACCGATATCGGAAGCCTGAATAGCCTTTTCGATAAGCTTGAGAGCTGACTTGTCCCAGGGCTGGATAACAAGGATTCTTGCCTCTGAAACGGAAACGGCAGCCATCTGATTAACGGGAGTGGGAACACCCCAGTAGTCTACTCTGATGGGATCAAGTATTGCGGGATTTGCTCTGCCGGCGCGGATTGAATTATATTCTGAGTTAAGTGCGGAAACAGATTTTGTCATTTTTTCCTTTGCAAATTCAAATACGGTTTTCATATTGTTTTCCTCCGAAAAATTATTTTTATGTTTAATCAGGTCTGCACCTGTTTCTTACTGTATAGGAAGCTTCCTTATTTGATTACCGTGCCGATATTTTCACCGAGCACGGCTCTTTTTATGTTCTCGGGGTCGTTGAGATTGAAAACAAGCACGGGCAGACGGCTGTTACCTGCAAGAGCTGCTGCGGTGTTGTCCATAACGCCTAAATGCTTTTCAAGCATTTCATCGTAAGAAAGAGTATCGTATTTCACGGCATCGCTGAATTTGTTGGGGTCCTTATCATAGACACCGTCAACGTTTGTTGCCTTGAAGAATATGTCGCATTCCGTTTCGATTGCTCTGAGTGCGGCACCCGAGTCTGTGCTGAAAAGGGGACTTCCCGTGCCGCAGCCGAAAATAACGATTCTGCCGTCCTTCATATATCTTACGGCTTCATCCTTATTAAAGGGAAGAGCAACTCTCTGTATATCAAGGGCAGTCATAACAACAGCATCGTTCCCTGCCTGAATAAGTCCCTCCTGAAGGGCAAGGCTGTTGATAACCGTTGCAAGCATTCCCATCTGGTCGGCTCTTGTTCTGTCCATATCACCGCTTGAGCGTCCTCTCCAGAAGTTGCCGCCGCCGACAACGATGCCTATTTCAACACCCATATCGGATACGTCCTTTATTACGGAACAGACCTTGTTTACCATATCAAAGTTTATTCCGTGTCCGGCTTCTCCTGCAAGAACCTCACCGCTTATTTTCAAAAGAATTCTTTTATAAACAGGTTTCATAAAATCCTCCTAAAATTTCTCTTTATATATATTAACCTAAAAAATGCAATATGTAAAGAAAAAAATACAAACTTGACTATTTTTTTCAATATGCTATAATCTTTTTATCAAACTTAACGGAGGATATTCTGATGTTTACTAATGATGAAATAAAAGCTATACTTGATAATTTTTCCGTTGCAGGAAGGTTTGTAGAGTTTTATCCCATTTCCGACGGACATATAAATGATACGTTGACGGTTGTTTTTGACGTTGACGGTGTTATAATGAAGCACCTTTTGCAGAGAATCAATACCGTGGTGTTTAAAAACCCCGATGAGCTTATGGCTAACGTTGACTGTGTTACGTCATATCTAAGAGACAAGATTTTAGCCTTGGGCGGAGACACGGAGAGAGAAGCTCTTTACTGTAAGCCTACAAGGACGGGCAAAAAGCATTATACCGACGAAAAGGGAAGAGTATGGCGTCTTTATAACTACGTTGATAACAGCTTTTCCCATAACAGAATAGAATCTCCCGAGATTTTCTTTAATGCAGGCAAGGCCTTCGGTGAATTCCAGCGTCTTCTTGCAGATTTCCCCATTGACAAGCTTTATGAGACTATCCCTGATTTCCATAATACGGGAAAACGCTACAGAAATCTCGTAAATTCCGTTGAAAAGGACCCCAAGGGAAGAGTAAAGTATCTTGCAGAGGAAATAGGCTTCTGTCACGCAAGACGTAATGAAACCTACATTCTTACAGGTAAATTGACCATCGGCGATCTTCCTCTGAGAGTTACTCATAACGACACAAAGCTTAATAATATTCTTTTTGATAAGACCACGAATGAGCCTATCTGCGTGGTTGACCTTGATACGGTTATGCCGGGACTCAGTCTCTATGATTTCGGTGATGCCATAAGATACGGTGCAAATACCGCGGCTGAGGATGAAAAGGACGTTTCCAAGGTATCGCTTGATCTCGGACTTTACGAGCAGTACGTAAGAGGCTTTCTCACGGGAGCAGGTAAGAGCCTTACTCCCGAAGAGGTGAGACTTCTTCCCTTCGGTGCAAAAATGATGACTCTTGAATGCGGTCTGCGCTTCCTTACCGACTATATTGACGGTGACGTGTACTTTAAAATTGACTATACGGAGCATAATCTTGTCCGCTGTCACACGCAGTTTGCGCTTGTTGCCGATATGGAAACAAAGTATGATGAGATGCTTGAAATTACCAAAAAGACATATAAGGAAATATGCGGCAAGGAAATCTGATATTTTTGCACAAGTTTTGAAAAATTTGTATAGTTTAACGTAAATTTAATAAAAAGATAAAATCTTTGGTTATGTTGTGATAACCGAGGATTTTATTTTTGTTTAATTATACAATTTAATTTTTTATGCAAATATGATAAAATATATACATCTATAAATACATTATAGGTGACTTTCCCCGCAAATTTCTGTTCGGACGGCAAAGGCAGGAAATCTGAAATTCCTTTTTTGAATGCGGAATTTTCTGAAATTTTCCTTCGATTTCCTTGCTTTTCTCCGTTCGGCAAAATAATCAGAAAAGGAGATGTCAAAGATGACAAAAATCAAGTCATTCAGCAAAAAAGCATTGAGTATTGTTCTGACACTTGTAATGTGTCTGACGCTTATTCCTCTGATGAGTGACACTGCTCCCGAAGCCGACGCTGCAACAGCCGGCTTGTACGACATCAAGGTCGAGATAACCGTTACCGACGGTGCTGACGGCTGGGATCAGAATGACCATTATGTAAACCATAAAGCTAATAACGGTACAGGCTCCCAGACTGCACAGTCTGTCGGAATTTCTACCGGTAATATGGATGAGGAAAAAACCCACACCTTTACTTATTCAAATAAAGGCTTCCCCACATCATATACATACAACTACAGCTTCGGCGGCGGTTTAACCTGGCGTTCGTGCGGCTTCACTCTTAAGGTGTATGCATCAAAAGCCGGTGCGAATTCCTGGAAGCAGGTTATGACAGGCACATTCTCTGCCGAATCAAGTGCTTTCAGTGCAGCAAAGGGAACCTGGACCTGCAGTGCTTCAACCAATATTGCTGCTCCGTCAAGCATATCCTGGACAAATACCGCAAAATCTGTAACTATTCCGAAATCAGGAACTGCTACAGCAGCAACTTACTCTGCAACGGTTTATGATCAGTACGGAGTTGAATGGTATCAGGAGCCCTATTATGCTCTTAACTCAAGTTCAAATGCAACATCAACCACTGAGACTATTTCAGGTATTACAAGAACCACATCCCAGTCAGATACCTGTACCGTCAGTGTTACCAATTCAGCCAAGACCTGGGTCAGCAACGGTGGGTCATCTTCGAGAGATGTTTATGTTACTGCATATATAAACAGCGTTAAGTCCACGACAACCAAATTTACTATCAATCAGGTGCAGTACAATATCAAGTTCTATAACGGAGACACGCTTCTTAATACTGCGAGCGAAAATCAGAAATTCTATTATAATGTCCAGCCTTATTACAACGGTACACCCACAAAAGCGGCTGATGCGCAGTATACATATGTTTTTGACGGCTGGAACACATCCAATACAAATACCGCAGAGGGAAGTCCTGCTTATACAAATGCTACTCTTCCCGTTGCAAACGGTGATACAAGCTATTATGCCCATTACAATAAAATCACAAATCAGTATACCGTTACATTCAAAAACGATGACGGCACGACACTTCAGTCGGGAAAGCTTTATTACGGTGATACTCCCGTTTACAGCGGCACTCCCGTAAAGGAAAGCACACCTCAGTATTCTTATGTATTTGCCGGATGGACTCCCGAGATTTCAGAGGTTACCGAGGAAGTAATATATACGGCAACATATAATGCCGTATTGAATAAATATACGGTTGTGTTCAAAAATTATGACGGTACGGTTCTTCAGGAGTCAGCCTGTGACTACGGAAGCATCCCCTCCTGCAGTATCACACCCGTGAAGCCCTCCGATGAAAAATACGACTACGTATTCAAGGGCTGGAATCCCACGGTTAATCCCGTAACGGGTGATGCAGAGTATACTGCCGCATTTACTGCGGTTAAGAGGTCATATCCCGTTGTATTCAAAAACTATGACGGAACGGTTCTTCAGAACACCGCTTGGGAATACGGAACAACACCTTCATATTCAGGTACACCCGTAAGAGAGAGTAACGCAGAGTTTACGTATACCTTTACAGGCTGGTCACCTGCGATAGTTTCCGTAACAGGTAATGCTGAATATACGGCAGTATTTGAAGCAAAGAAGAATGAATATACCGTTTACTATAAAAACTATGACGGCAGTGCTGTCAGCGAGGAAACTGTATTATACGGTGAAGCCGCACAGATGGCGGATTCACTCTCTCCCGTAAAGCCTGCAGCAGACGGAAAGACCTATGTATTTGCAGGCTGGAGCGCAGAACTCGGCAGTATTACAAAGAATACTTATGCAGTAGCGCAGTATGCTGTTGAGGGTGTCGAAAACTATTGGATAACCTTCGTTGATTCAGACGGTACTGTTCTTTATAAGACAATAGTTGAAGAAGGCGGCACGGCTGTTTACGGCGGTGAAGAGCCCGCAAATGAGGGCTACTCCTTTGTCGGCTGGGATAAGCCTCTCACAGATATAACAGAGGATACAACCGTTTATGCCCTTTATGCTAAAGACGGTGAGCAGTATGTTGTAACCTACGTTGATTGGGACGATACGTTTATCGTTTCAATGATAGTAAATCACGGTGAAGATGCCGTGGCCCCTGCTGCCCCTGTCAGAGAAGGCGATGAAAACACCGTTTATACCTTTACCGGTTGGGATAATGACGGAACAAACGTAACGGAAAATCTTGTTATAAAGGCAACCTATTCGGTTCATTCGCACGAATACAACACCTTTGTTGAAAATGTAATTCCTGCAGATTGTATAACAAACAGAACGGATAAGTTCTCCTGCTCCTGCGGACTTACAAAGGATATTGAAATTGAAGATTCTAAGGATGCCGATAATCACACAGGTCCCTTAACTATTACAGGTGAAGAAAAAGCAACCTGTACCGAAAACGGTTACACAGGTGATATGGTCTGTGATGCCTGCGGTGAAATTGCAGAATACGGTCAGGACATCATTTCTCAGGGACATACAAAAGGTGATTTGACTATTGAAGATGTAAAGAGTGCTTCGTGTACTGTAGCCGGCGAATATGATGAAGTTTATTACTGCACAGAATGTGGTGAAGAAATCAGCCGTACACACGAAGTCGGCGAAAAGCTTCCACATACGGAGGAAGAAATCCCTGCAGTTGCTCCCACCTGTACGGTAGACGGTACAACGGCAGGTGTAAAGTGTTCGGTATGTGATGAGGTTCTCACAGCACCCGAGACTGACCTCGCAACGGGACACACACCCAAGGCGGCAGTTAAGGAAAACGAAACAGAAGCCACCTGTAAGGTAGCGGCATACTACGAGGATGTAGTATACTGCGAGACTTGTGATGAAGAAATTTCAAGAACTCCCGTATACGGCACAACACTTCCCCACACGGAAGAGGAAATCCCTGCAGTTGCTCCCACCTGTACGGTAGACGGCACCACAGCCGGCGTTAAGTGCTCAGTCTGCGGTGATATCCTCACAGCTCCCGAAACAGACCCTGCAACGGGACATACAGAAGAAGAAATCCCCGCAATAGCTCCCACCTGTACTGAGGACGGTATGACAGCAGGCGTTAAGTGCTCCGTATGTAAAGAAATTCTCGAAATACAGACGCTTGACCCAGCAACGGGACACACACCCAAGGGAGCAGTTAAGGAAAATGAAACAGAAGCCACCTGTAAGGTAGCGGCATACCACGAAGATGTAGTATATTGCGAGATTTGCGATGCCGAAATTTCAAGAACTCCCGTATTCGGCACAACTCTTCCCCACACGGAAGAGGAAATCTCTGCAGTTGCTCCCACCTGTACCGAGGACGGTATGACAGCCGGCGTTAAGTGCTCCGTCTGCGGTGACGTGCTCACAGCACCCGAGACAGACCCCGCAACGGGACACACAGAAGAAGAAATCCCCGCTGTTGCTCCCACTTGTACTGTTGACGGTACAACAGCAGGCGTTAAGTGTTCGGTATGTGATGAGGTTCTCACAGCACCCGAGACTGACCCCGCAACGGGACATAATTGGGGTGAATGGTTTACTGTAATTCCTGCATCCTGCGGCAGTGACGGTAAAGATAAGAGAGTATGTAAGAATAACGAAGAACACTTTGAAGAAAAAACAGTTTACGCAACAGGCGACCATGTATATACAACCGAAATTGAAAGAGTAAACGCAACCTGTACCGATGACGGTTATGTGATAAAGGCTTGTCTTTGCGGTGCAGAGGAAAAGACAATTCTCACAGCAGACGGACACAAAGAGGAAATAATCCCCGCTGTTGCTCCCACCTGTACGGTGGACGGTACAACGGCAGGTGTAAAGTGTTCGGTATGTGATGAGGTTCTCGCAGCTCCCGAGACTGACCCCGCAACGGGACATACACCCAAGGCGGCAGTTAAGGAAAACGAAACAGAAGCAACCTGTAAGGTAGCGGCATACCACGAAGAGGTAGTATATTGCGAGATTTGCGATGCCGAAATTTCAAGAACTCCCGTATACGGTACAACACTTCCCCACACGGAAGAGGAAATCCCCGCAGTTGCTCCCACCTGTACGGTAGACGGTACAACGGCAGGTGTAAAGTGCTCGGTATGCGGTGACGTGCTCACAGCTCCCGAGACTGACCCCGCAACGGGACACACACCCAAGGCGGCGGTTAAGGAAAATGAAACAGAAGCCACCTGCAAGGTAGCGGCATACCACGAGGATGTAGTATACTGCGAGACTTGTGATGAAGAAATTTCAAGAACTCCCGTATACGGCACAACACTTCCCCACACGGAAGAGGAAATCCCCGCTGTTGCTCCCACCTGTACGGTGGACGGTACAACGGCAGGTGTAAAGTGTTCGGTATGTGATGAGGTTCTCACAGCTCCCGAGACTGACCCCGCAACGGGACACACACCCAAGGCGGCAGTTAAGGAAAATGAAACAGAAGCCACCTGCAAGGTAGCGGCATACCACGAAGAGGTAGTATATTGCGAGATTTGCGATGCCGAAATTTCAAGAACTCCCGTTTTCGGCGCAACACTTCCCCACACGGAAGAGGAAATCCCCGCAGTTGCTCCCTCTTGCACAAAGACGGGTCTTACCGCAGGTATCAAGTGTACCGTATGCGGTGAAATCGTCAAGGCTCCCGAGACAGTAGGAAAGACGGCTCACGATATGAGTGAGTGGACCTTAGTTAAGGCACCTACCTGCACAGAGGAAGGACTTGAAGAATCCGTATGCACAGTCTGCGGATACAAGGAAACGAGAACTCTTTCCGAAAAGGATCACGAGTATGATGAAAATGGTGTATGCACCGAATGCGGAAAAGAGGAAAACTGTCCTCATATCTGCCATAAGGAGCATAACATTTTCGCAAGAATAGTATGGGGCATAATCCGCTTCTTCTGCAGCCTTTTCGGTGTCGGCAGAACCTGCTCCTGCGGTGCGGCTCACTATTAATGATGCGTTTTCCGGTATTCGGAAGCAGTAAAGTAAAATAAATGAAATTCCCGGTCGGTTCAAAGCCGATCGGGATTCGTTTATACGGGAAATAGCCGGAAATAATGAGAAACGGGGATGTAAAAAAGCGAAGACCTCATAAAACAATACACAGCAAGAGGACCCGGCAAATGAATACTTGCCGGGCCCCTTAAAACACACAAATCTTCATCTTTTTTTCTATCCCCTTAAAATGAGCTGTAAAAAAACTTTCGTTTTTTTACAGCCCCGGGAAAAGTAACAGCCAATCCTTTTGTGCTTAACAAAACTCGGAAAAAACTGAATCAGAAGCTTCCTCTTGAGCCGCCGTGAGATCTTCCCGACGAGGAGCTGTGGGTTGAACTGCCGCCTCCGAAGGAGGAGCCGCCGGAGCGTCCCGATGACGAGGAATTATTCTTAGGCTTGGGAACCTTCTTTACATCGCGGTACATAAATACGTCCCTTTGTTGAGTTATCTGAACGGAACCGGGAACAACGTAATCAGCTGCGGAGGGCTTGCTTTTTACGGTTTTTAACTGAGATTTAAGCACGGACGTATATATAAGAGCGACAACAATGCCGATAACTACGGAAATTGCAATCCATTTCAGGGAGAAAATTTCGGAAGCAGGGGATTGCGACTCAGAGCTGTTATCATTATAATAACCGTCATAGCCGTCATCGTCGGGTATATACACGTAGCCGCCGTCGTAATTATTCTCATAGTATTCATAGTCGATAAAAATGCTTTCACATTTTTCATAATAGGCTATGAATGCGTTTGTGTAGTTGCCCGATGAAAGCTCTCCGACAAATGCATTTTCAATCTGAGTCAGATTGTAATCCGTGAAAATATCTGTTGCGGTGCCGTAGGTGGTAATGGCAAATTCTCTTTCACCCATATCCACCACAAGCATAATTCCGTCATCATTTACACCGTAGCCGAAGCCGTTGTAATCATAGTAATCGTCGGCAAATGCGGTGATATCCTTACCGTTGGTGGAGTTTACCGTGAGAAGAGCGACCTCGCAGGCGTAGGTATCGCTGAGCTGCTCAAGCTTGTAATTCAGCGTGCTTTCATCCTCTTGTGAAATAAGCTCTGCAAGGTCATATACGAGAGCAGTTCTGCCGCCGCCCGAATAATCATAGGCAAATGCCGTCAGAGGTAAAGACAGTAAAATAAAGCAGCTGATAATAAGAGTTGTAATTTTTTTCATATTCCGCACCTCCTTACGCAATAAACAGGTTATAAAGAACCGTTGCGATAAATCCTGCTACGGTACCTATAGCCGCAGATAATGCAAAATATTTGTTATATTTTGACTTATCCATAGGCAGGTCGCCTACGAATTTTCCTGTTTGTCCGTTCATAGCAAAGGTGAATTTTTCACCGTTGAAGGTGGTATTGAGAAGCCATACGGGGTAAAGGGCGTATTTCTTACTGCCGTTTACCGTATTGACGCTGCTGCCCGTGGGAATTACCGTGGAATATCCCGAAACGGTTGAGCGCAGGGCATCGACGGTGCTTTGCTTGATTCTCGCATTGGCACGGGCGATGCTGTCTTCTGCACTTACGTCATACTTGTCGGCAAAAAAGCCCGAAAGATATGCCGTGGAAAAGTCAACCGCATCCTTGAAATCATAGGGCTCAATGGATTCCATAAGCTCGTCTGCCATTTTTTCGGAGCCGTCCACGGGTATTTTTGCAAAGGATAAATTACCGCTTCTGAAAACGGAATAATGTCGGGTTTCCGTATAATTGTAATTCGAGTCGCTCCAATGCTTTACCGTGGATGCCTTATACTGTGCGCTTCCGTTTATATCCGCATCAAACAGCCAGAAGGGAACGTATACACCCTTTATTTCGTCTATGTGGTTTTTATCCTTGAAAACAGAGGGGAGAAGCTTCTTTCCCGTAATATGCTTTTTGTATGCTTCAACAGCCTGTTTTTTATCAAGCTTGAAGGGGATAACAAAATCGGGCTTGAGTATTCCCTTAAACTGATGATTCAGCACAACGGGATTGTTGCAATAAGGACAGCTTGTTGCGGCTGTCGTTTCATCTGTAATTATTTCACCCGAGCAGGTATTGCAGATATAGCTTCGAAGAGTGCTTTCTTCATCGGCAGTCCAGCCGTCGGATTCATTGGTATCCCAGCTGAAACTGTCTTCGCTGACACCTATCTCACCCTGAGCCTCCTGAAGGCTTTTGATATCTTCCGCCTCAAATTCGGTTCCGCAATAAGGACATTTCATTTTCTGTGATTTTGAATCAAATTCAAGACCGCCGTCGCAGGACGGACATTTGAAATACTGAAGAGAGGACATATAAAGCTACCTCCTTTAATTTTATATTTATATTATATTCCTACATACCGTTAATTTCAATATTTTGTCGAAAAAAATTACTACCGTCACCCTGATATGCCGAACATAAAAATCACCGTGCAGTTTTCTGCACGGCTCGCTTTTTCTTGTTATCTTCCGCAACAGCAGGGAGGGTCAAAGCCCTGAGGCGTACTGTCGCAATCGGGAGTATCGGGCGGGAAAAATTCCGAAACGGGGAAGCGTATTTTTCTGAAGGAATCACAGGGATCCTCAGTATCGCAGGAGCATTCCTTTGTGGGCATACAGAAATCATAAGCGGGAATCAGCATCTGTACGTCTCTTTCAAGCTGAATAATCGAGAACAGACCGATTGTTACTCTTACGGCTCGCTGAGAGCTCTGAGGGCCGAAGGAGCCGGGGAAATATCTTGCAACGTTTCGGGGAATTCCCGAGCCGTCCTGAATATTGTTACAGCAGTCGCAGGGGCGGCAGAGCCTTGCATCAAGACAAAGGGGAGTTGCAACCTGTATTTTTGCTCTCGGGTTTGTAGAAGCAGGGGGAAGTACGTTGTCATTTTCCGTGCCGTATTCCGAGGAGAATACCTTTACGCTTCCTTCTGCTCCGTAAAGTATGCATTTCTTAGAAAAGACGCAAAGCCCCGTAACGGTTACGGGCTGCTGTGAAGAGGAAATAAAGGCGTCAAGTGTTACGGCAAAGAAGAAGGTGATATCGACGGAATAATACCCTCTGTTAAAGGGAACCGTATCAACGTCCGTAAATACGTTAATTACCTCACAGCCCTTGCATCTGACGTTGACAGCCGATTCGATGATATTTTCTGCCGTATCGGTGAAATATACGCGCAAATCAGCCAGACAATCCTTGTCAGCACAGGAATCGTATACACGCGCGGTATCAATACATATAGCTTCGCTTATGCTTCTGTCAGCGGCATTGTCCGACATAGGGTTTAATTTGTCAGCCATAAAAAAACCTCCGATAATATGATATTGAAATCCGAAAACTTCAATATCATATTATGGAGTACGATTTATATTGTTACTGAAAAATCAATATTTTGAAAAATCACAATCATAGGGGATGCCGCCGTTTTCCATTGATTTATCCGCAAGGAAAACCGTCAGATGGCCTGCAACGGAGTTATATATTTCCGTGCAGGATATGGACTGCTCACCCGTTCTTATATAATTGATAAAATCGGCTGTAAGCGCGGGGTCGCCTCCGCCGTGACCCATTCCGCCCATAGTATTGGTGTCGTAAAAGTCTCTTTCATAGCCGTCGGGAGCCTCGGTAACGATTCTTTCTATGTAGAAATTATTATCCTCGAAATTACCGTAAAGCTCTGCCTTCGTACCTATAATATGAATCTTTCTGACGCTTTTTGCCGTTCCGCCTATCATATTATGAGTACCCGTTGCACCGTTTTTGAATTTTACAAGCACGGACTGATGGTCAACAACGTTATTGTCGCATTTATAAATGCATCTTCCGTAGGGATTATCCGTTCTGAGCGACTCTGCTCTTATGTCGTAGGTCTGGTCCTTTATGGCCTCAAGTCCTGCCCAGACGTAGCATTCCCAACGGTCGGGATGACCGAGATACATAGCTTTTGCCGAGTATCTGCAGGTGTCAACAAGCGGACAGTCAAGCATACAGCGCGTTCCCGCACCCTCGGGAGCGTTTTCGGGCTTGAACTGGAAAATACTGCCGTGAGAGGAAACCGTTTGCGGCTGAGTGTCGTTCATAAGCCACATCATAATATCAATATCGTGACAGCTCTTTGCAAGAAGCATACTCGTTTTGCATATATCTGAATTTGCCCACTTGCCTCTGATATATGAGGTGGAAAGATGGTGATAGCTTACGTGCTCGGACATCTGAATATTTATGATATCGCCGAGTGCGCCCTCAAGAAGCTTCTCCTTGATTTTTCTGTAAAAGGTGGAATATCTTAAAACGTGGCATATCATAACCTTGTTGCCGTTTTTTCTGATAACCGCAAGAAGCTTTTGCATTTCCTCAAGGCTTACGGCAAAGGGCTTTTCAAGAAGCATATCATAGCCCAATTCAAGAAGCGGAACCGCAGTATCAAAATGCTGGTGGTCCATAGTGCCGTTGATTATTACGTCGGCAAAACGGGGAACCTTTGCAAGCTCCTCGGCTGATTCAAAGCAGAATTCCTCCGAAAAGCCGTATCTTTCCGCTGTCATTTTTCTTCTGACCTCATTCGGATCTGCTATACCCACTATTTTGAGATCGTCGGGATGCTCGAATGAATAGTCTCCGTAGGTGATAGAGCGGTGTCCGGCACCTACGATAATCGCTGTTACAGGTTTTTTATTGTCCATAGCTTAATTTGTTAACCCCTCAAAAAAACGAAAATTATTCTTTTATGGTCTGACTTTTATATACGGTGATTTTTTCTGCATTTTTCTTCATTCTTATGAAAGCAGAAACAATATTTGACGCTGTTTTTGCGCCTGCGGAGGCAGATTCCTCATAGTGAAGAGGCGCAAGTATACTGCCGTAATCATTATCGGGTACTATATATCCGATAAAGTCGTTGCAAAGTCCCGCAACGGCGATTTCCGTGCCGAGAATTTCCTTTATCGACGGCTTGTCCCATTCGGCTCCGTTATAGCTCGCCCAGGCAGGGAATGCACCGCCTATGGCAATTTCGGGCATCAGCTCACCCGGAACCATAGCAATACTAAGCTCCCTTCCAAGCTCGGCAAAGCCGACCTCCGTGATAAAATTCAGCTCGTAGGATTTATCCTCCTTGTTTCCGTCATCTGCCATAGTGATTTTTACAAGTGAATTGTTTACTATACGAAGCTTTGCCGCCAGCTTGAGAATTTCATTTCCTGCCGGTAAAAACAGCTCGCTTAAAGTAACGTTGATGACGGGAGAAAGCTTTTTATATGCTGATTTATCATAGCCTGTTACATAGTCTGCAATAGCCCTTCCGTAAGCCTTCAGTCCCTCGTCCGTAGTAAGTCCGTCGGGAATGTGTGGTCCTCTGTCGGTTGCAACGGCAGCTTCTGCACCTTGTATAAACATTGTCTCAATGCCAAGCTCCTCCATTCGGTCGCACATATAGCCGGGGAAGTCGCGGGATGCCTCTCTTTGCTTATCTCCGTAGCATACGGGGTGAGCCGCCATAAATACTATGCTTATTTCTTTTCCGCTGTCTGACGGAAGAAAGCGCAGATTCGTAAGGTCATTTACGGTAACGTAGGGCGGACGCTTATCGCGTACGTAGTCTCCGATCGGAAGCTGTGCAAAATAAAGCTCTCCCTGAGTCATATTTTCAACAGCCTGCTTTATGGTTTTTGCTGCTGTCTTTTTCAGATAAAGCATAAAGCCTTCGTTTTTTCCCGATATGGGATTGCCCTTTTTGCCCTTCTTTACCTCCTTCTTGTTATGCTTGTAGATTTTCGGAAGGTCTCCCCACAGACCATCGGTATCAATGCCCGAATGGCAGTGAGTTGCACTGATATTTATCGAAAGAATATTTTTTTCGGAAATAAAATCGGAAAGGCGGAGCCTGATATCCCTTATATCCGTACCGGAAATGCCGATACAGTCAATTACCGCAAAAACGTGTATACCTCTGCCTGAGCCGTCGGAAACAGCAAAAGCTCTTACCATCTGCTCGTTCATAATACCGTTCATTTTATTGGGAGGGAAGGCAAGATATCCGCCGATATAATAATCTCCCTCTTTTACGGGCGGCACAACCGAGGCCTTTGCAAAGCCTGCCTCCCATTTTGCATTTTCTGCGGGCTCGTTCAGAAAATATCCGTTACCCTCAAGGAAGCCTTTATTGTCATATCTGTTGATATAGGGAATGCCCTTATCCGATACGGAATCGGATATTTTTCCGACAAGTCCCATAGCAAGTGAATGTCCCTTATCAATCAGCCTTCTTTTGTTATCGGGGGATTCGATATATTCCTTTGTCTTATCTGCGGCAAGCTTTATTCCTGCAGCTCCGAGTGCCGTAAAGACTGCCGCGGCAAAAATATTTTTTTTCATCGTTTTCCTCCCGTAAGAGATTTATATGGCTTCTTTGTAAAACGAAGCTCTGCGATTTCAAAGCCGTTTACCTTTTCGCTGATTTCAAGATAAACACAGCCGTTTATGATATATTCTGCAGGAACAGCGTATTCAACGGCTATGAAGCCGTCGGGGAGCATATCGTTTTCGTAGTCGGTATTTCTTTTACCGCCGAACTGCTGTCCGCTGTAAAGAGTTTTTCCGTTTATCTTCAGAGTATGCTTTTTGCTGTCCTCGTTGCTTGCAGCCCTGTAGGTTATCATAAGAGTATAATCCGTATCGTAATCAAGACCGCCCGTTTTCAGCTTGAAGCTGAAATGGTCGAAAAGCTTGAACAGGGCAGTAGGCAGCGTACCGTCATTTTTATCGGGTCTGTCAGCCTGAATGTTCATATAAAAATACGGATTTTGTCTGACCCCTCCGGGGCAGATGCCGTCAAGTGCCACGGAATAATAATATTCGCCTTTTTCAATACGGTTTCTGTTAAAGCACCGTGAAATGTATTCCTTAGCCTGCACGGGGGACATATCGGAAATTCTGTCAAAGCGGCTCAGAAGCCACGGAAGATCCGTTACGGGGAGCTTTATTGTGTCGAGAACCGCACCGCGTTCAAAGTTCTTTGCGAAGTATTTTTCCGTGCCCGACTGCAAGCCTATAAGTCTGAAAAGCTTGTCTGCATCGTCAAGTATCGCAGAATAAAGGCACGTAACGCTGTCGGGCAGGGGAGTGAGAAGTATGCTTCTTGCCCTCTCAATATCCTCTGAGGCATACCGTGCCGCCCTTCGGATAAGTGAATTTTCAAAAATCACCTTTCTTCTGACAAAGGCATCGCATCTTGCTCTGAACAGACATTGTACGTATCTCCAGTTATCGGCAAGCGACGGTGTTTCTCTGCCTATTTCCTCCCATAAGGAAAGAGTGCTTTCTATGCAGGGGTTTTCCTCGGGGGCACCCTCCCAGTTCTTTTCTAAACCGAAAATTCCGTCTGCCGCCTTTTCATAATCGGCACGGGGGAAGAAAAGTCGGGAATAATCCTCAAGAATCTCTCTTAAGGGTGTGGTTGAATCAAATTCAAGTGCGCTCCATACCGCCTTGTTGATATCGTCGTTCACTCCTTCGGAATATGAGACACTTCCTATTACGTATCCCTTTGTGTCGGAGTGTATTTTTTTATATTCTGCAGGACGCGGATTGATGCTTTCTCTGCCGTTTACTGCCGCAAGCGCATAGTGCCAGTCGTCACGGTCAAAATGCACCGGATATTCACATCTGAGATTATGTGTAATGTCGGGATATAATCTGATGGGGTAACGGGCAGGCAGGTGGCGTCTGAGAATATCAAGGGGAAATGCCGCGTTGGGGCCGGTTATAACACCGTCTATATAATCGGGATTTTCGTTCATAAGAGCCAGGAACTTTGTTCCCCAGTCGGGAAGATGGTGCGGCTGCTGAGCGGACGGCCACATCTGTCCGTCGGGGTGATATTTTCTGAGGATGCTTCTGAAGCTTTTGCATCTTTCCATTAATTCCTGCGGCTGAATATCACCGGGGTCACCTCCGGGCGGGAATATATAGTCGAGCCTTTCTGCCTGAGAAAAAAGTCTGTCGCGGTTAATTTCCGCCTCTTCAAGTGTTTTTTCGCAATTCGGATACCAAACGGAAACGTCCATTCCGAGTCTTGTCGCTTCTGCCGCCGCTTCGCATAAAAGCTCCTGCTCGTCGCGCCGCATAATTGCATTTCTGTCCGAGCAGGCGTGCTCATACGGTATATGCTCGCAGGTATTTGCTCCGAAAAACATCATATCAATGCAATATCTTCTGTATTCGGGTATGTCCCACGCATCATAGGTATTGCTTGTCTGTCTGTAGCCTATCTGATGTCCGCGTATTGCTTTTTCGGGAGAATATTTGCCCGAAATATCGCCTGTCAGCTCCAAGGAGTTATCCTTCACAATGCATTTTCTTAAAAAATGTCCCACCGCAAAAATAAGTCCGCGGATATCCCTTGCGGAAAATACCGCTTCGGCTTCGTTTATTGTAATTTCATATTCGTCCGAGGTGAGGAAGCCGTCTGTTTGCTGAAATTTTACACAATAATCCGCCGATACCTTTTCGGACGTACCGATTCTCGCTGCCAGCTCGTCTGAAAAAATATCCGCGGCAAGCCTTTCGTCTTGAGTAAAAGCAATTATAGAAGGGGCAGAAAATGCAATATTCATAGTCCGGAATCCTCCTGGAACAGTATTGTTTTTATAATTATAGTTTAACAAAATAATGATGTCAAGTTTAAGAAAAAACAAATTAATTAAAAATAAAATATTTGCGGATTAACATCAATAATAAACAAAGCTCAGCCGTGTTCAATGTGCAATTTTACGAAAATTGTTTTATTTCTGTTAAATTGACAAATTCAGGTTGATTTTTTTTTTGCATTGGTATATAATGCATTTGTAAAATACTCATTTGGAGGAATAATAGTTATGAAAAAAGTTTTATCTGTTTTTATGGCAGTTCTCGTTGTTTTCACCAGCTTATCAATTGCAGTTTTTGCCGCTGATGCAGATCTTGAGACAACAGCTCCCGCAGTTACCGAGGAAGAAGATACTACCCGTAACATCAAGAATGACGACGGTCTTGTAGTTCCCCTTAATTTCAATCAGCTCAAGTCCTCGATAATTTTCAAGATATTTGAAAAGATTATTTCTTTCATTCTCTCTCTCTTCGGTGAAGAGCAGGCTCCCGAAATCGACCAGGAGGGTGCAACAATGGTTGACGAGCTCGCAAGTGCTCTTGATGAAAGACTTACAGACCTTTTTGCTTAATTACTGAAGGAAAGTGAACCGCTGCGGCGGTTCTTTTTTCTTTTAAATAAAATGTGTGGAATTGTCTTTATGAAAATTGTTGACATTTGACGAGGTTTGCGATATATTTATGCTAATATGTTATATATAAAATAAACATATACAGGAGTACTATTCGTTGTCAACGGAGAGGGGTTGCATAATTGGAAAACAAAATCATTGATCTTAAAAATATTTCCGTTTCATTCGACGGTGAACAAATCTTAAAAAATATAAATTTATATATACGGGACGGCGAATTTATAACCTTTCTCGGTCCTTCGGGTTGCGGCAAGACTACGACGCTTAGGATAATTGCGGGCTTTCTTGAGCCTGATTCGGGAGACGTTATTTTCGACGGCAAAAGAATAAATGGTGTTCCTCCTCACAAAAGAGAAGTAAACACCATTTTTCAGCGTTATGCACTTTTTCCGCATCTTAACGTTGCGGAGAATATCGCCTTCGGTCTGAAGCTTAAAAAGATGCCCAAGGATAAGATTGATAAAAAGGTTTCGGAAATGCTTTCTCTCGTTAATCTCAAGGGCTTTGAGCACAGAAACATAAACTCCCTTTCGGGCGGTCAGCAGCAGAGAGTTGCCATAGCGCGTGCGCTTGCCGTTGATCCCAAGGTTCTTTTGCTTGACGAGCCTCTCGGTGCACTTGATCTGAAGCTCCGTAAGGATATGCAAGTCGAGCTTAAAAAGATTCAGCAGAGCCTTGATATTACGTTTATATACGTTACTCACGATCAGGAAGAGGCTCTTTCAATGTCCGATACCATCGTTGTTATGGACAGCGGTAAGATACAGCAGATAGGCTCTCCCACGGATATATATAACGAGCCTAAAAATGCCTTTGTCGCAGACTTTATCGGTGAAAGTAATATTGTTGACGGTATTATGAAGGACGATAAAATAGTTGAGTTTTCAGGCCACGTATTTGATTGTCTTGATACGGGCTTCGGCAAAAACGAGGCTGTTGACGTTGTCGTACGTCCCGAGGACGTTGACGTAGTTCCCGTGGAGCAGGGTATGCTCACGGGTACTGTAACATCTGTAACCTTCAAGGGTGTCCACTATGAAATAATAGTTGACATCGGCGGCTTCCTCTGGATGATACAGTCCACGGATATACAGTACGAGGGCTCGGAGATAGGTCTTCTTATAGAGCCCGATGCTATACACATTATGAAAAAATCCGAATATTCGGGTACCTTCGGTGATTTCTCCAGTTATTCTGACGAGTTTGATGAATTGTCCGATGTAAATGCAGGAATTGATACGGAGGAAGACGATAATGAGTAAGGCAGTCACCATCGGTAATAAAAAAGCAACCGTAACCCCATTTTCCTCTTGGATGGTTGTATTTGTGCTTGTTCCTATGGCGCTGGTGGTTTATTATGCCTTTACTTCTGCGGACGGCTCGTTTACGTTTGAGAATCTCAAATGGATTTACACCTACCGTTCAACGATGCTTTTGTCCCTGCGCCTTGCTTTTATTGCAACCGTTATCTGTCTTGTGCTTGCCTACCCCATAGCCTACAGTATGTCAAGGGCAAGCGAAAAAATACAGAGAAACGCCACGCTTATAATAATGCTTCCTATGTGGATGAATTTCCTTGTCAGAACCTATTCGTGGATGACGATTCTTGAAAACAACGGTCTTATCAATTCCGCCCTCAGGTCAATAGCAGGTGCCCTCGGCGGTGAGTTTGACGGCTTTCAGATGATAAATAACCGCGGAGCCATTGTTCTCGGAATGGTATATAATTTTCTGCCGTATATGATTCTTCCCATTTATACCTCTCTTACGAAGATAGATAATTCTCTTCTTGAGGCGGCAAGAGACCTTGGCTCAAACGGCTTTCACGTATTCAAGAGAGTTATTTTGCCTCTCAGCGTGCCCGGTATAATTTCCGGTATTACGATGGTGTTTATTCCTTCAATAAGCACGTTTATTATTTCAAGAATTCTCGGCGGCGGTAAGGATTTCCTTATCGGTGACCTTATTGAAGACTACTTCCTCGGAAATTCCGGTGTCGTAAATTATAACATAGGTGCCGCATTGTCTATGGTGCTTATGGTTCTCATTCTTGTTGCAACCTTCTTTATGAACCACTTTGACAAGGATGCAAAAACCTCGGGAGGCGGCAGAATATGAAAAAATTTCTTAAAGTATACAATGCTCTTATTCTTGCATTTTTGTATCTGCCTATTCTCGTTGTCATAGTTTTTTCCTTTAACTCCGGCTCCTCGCGGGCTAAGCTTGAGGGCTTTTCTTTGCAGTGGTATCTTGAGCTTTTTCAGGATGAGCTGATATTGCAGTCTCTCTACTACTCAATTGTAATAGCTGTGCTTTCTGCAATTATCGCAACAGTTATAGGCACTCTTGCCGCAGTTGGAATAAACTCAATGAGAGGCTGGAAAAAATCTGCACTTCTCAGTATAAACAATATTCCCGTCGTCAATCCCGAAATTGTTACCGCTATTTCGATGATGATTCTTTTCGTTTTCGTGCTTTCGCATTTCAACGGAATGGAAATGGGCTTCGGCACGCTTCTGATTTCCCATATTACCTTTAATATTCCTTACGTTGTGCTTTCCGTGCTTCCTAAATTAAAGGGAATGGATCAGAATATTTACTATGCCGCCCTTGATCTCGGCTGTCCGCCTCTAAAGTCCTTTATAAAGGTAATAATTCCGCAGATTCTTCCGGGTATTATTTCGGGACTTATTATGGCGTTTACGCTGTCACTTGACGATTTCGTAATCAGCTACTTTAATTCCGGCGCAACGTTCCAGACGCTTCCCGTCACAATTTATTCTATGACGAAGAAGCCTTATTCTCTGAAGCTTAATGCGCTGTCTACACTTCTTTTTGCCGTTATTCTCGGACTTATGCTTATTTCAAATATCAAAAAGCCCGTAAACGGTAAGAAAGCAAAGAGATAAAGGGGGAGACGCGATGAAGAAATTTATATCCCTTTTTATTGCCGTCGGTCTTATTCTTTCACTTGCCGCCTGCGGAGATACTCCGGGAAAAACGGAAAGCAAGCAATCCATAAACGTATACAACTGGGGTGAATATATCGACCAGAGCGTGCTTGATGATTTTGAAGCAGAGACGGGTATAAAGGTTAATTATACCACCTATGCAAGTAACGAGGAAATGTATTCCAAAATCGTCAGCGGTGCCGCCTCCTACGACGTTATTATTCCCTCCGAGTATATGATTTCCAAAATGATAAGCGAGGATTTGCTTGCCGAGCTGAATTTTGATAATATTCCCAATTACAAGCATATCGGCGAGGAGTACAGGGGACTTTCCTATGACCCCGAGGAGAAATACTCCGTACCCTATACCTGGGGAACCGTCGTAATCGTTTATAATACGAAATACGTGGATGAGGAAGACGTAAAGGAGCAGAGCATAGACCTTTTATGGAATGAAAAATATAAGGATAAAATACTTATGTTTGACAATCCCCGCGATGCCTTTGCGCTGGCTCATATAAAGCTCGGACATTCTATGAATACCTCCGACCCTGCCGAATGGTACGAGGCTGCGGATGCTCTCAAGGAGCAGAAGCAGATAGTTCAGGCTTACGTTATGGATCAGGTCTTTGACAAAATGCTCAATGAGGAAGCGTATATCGCTCCTTATTATGCAGGTGATGCTATGACGATGATGGAGGAAAACGAGAACCTTGCCGCTTACGTTCCCGTTGAGGGCGCAAATATGTTCTTTGATTCTATGTGTGTTCTCAAATCATCACAGAATAAGGAAGCAGCCGAAAGGTTTATTAACTTTATGTGCGAGACGGAAATTGCCGTAAGAAATGCCGAAGCAGTTTGGTACGCAATTCCGCACACAGCTGCCTACGAGGCACTTGACCCCGAACAGAGCGAAGACCCGCTTGTATATCCTTCCAAGGAAATCAAGGACAAGTGTGAGGTATTCATAAATCTCAAGGAGGAAACACTTATCCTTCAGAGTGAGCTTTGGATAAATCTCAAAACACAGTATTAAATATCTTAAAGGGATGCCGGAGTAACCCCCTTCGGCATCTTTTTTTTCCGAAAATTTACAGTAAACAAAATCCGGAGTCATTTGATTTATGGTATACAGATTTTTGACTTTCTGTTGTATTTGCTTTGCCTTAATTGACAGAAGTTGTTTTTATTGTTAAAATAAATTCAATAATTCTTGAAAGGAAATTTTTATGAAAAAATTTATTTCGGTAGCTTTAGCACTTCTTATGGTATTTTCGGTTTTCGGTACGGGCTTTACCTCTTATCAGGTAAATGCGGCTGAGGGCGAAAAGCGTGAGAAATGCCCTATTATTATGATTGCGGGCAGCAGTGTTGATATCTGCGATGCCGAGGGCAACATAATTCCCACAGGCTTTGACGTTTTGACGGAAGGCGACGGTGATTTGTCAACCGATGCCATACTGGAGTCAGCAATAAATATATTAAAGCCCTTCCTTTTTGAAGGTCTTACGGACGACGAATGGGATAATTACGGCAGAGCCCTTTATGAAGAGCTTGCTCCCATCTGGGATACTACTCAGCTTGACGGAAACGGTAACGCAAAGTACGGTACGGGTGTTTCCAAGGATGAAATTGCATATTGGGATAACCGTGCGGCTACGGTTGATACCGGTAAGGACGGCGTTTTTAAGATTAACGACTACAAGTTCCGTTACGACTGGAGACTTTCTCCCTATGACCACGTAGACAGACTTCACGAGTTTATCAAAACCGTAATCAAGACAACGGGCTGTGAGCAGGTTGCCCTTGTAGGCAGATGTATAGGCGGCAGTATTATTACTGCTTATCTTGATACCTACGGTGAAGAAGGTCTCGTTAAAAAGGTTTTCTATGATGAGGTTATGTCAAACGGCAGCTCAGTTATAAACGACTGCTTCTGCGGCAGAATCGAATTCAGCGACAAGCACGCTCAGGCATATCTTCTTGAAAGCAAATACTTCGGAGAAATGGGACTTGGTATTGACCTTGCAGGCATTGATGAGCTTACGCTTACTCTTGTTGAACAGATGCTTGACTATATCACGCAGGCAGGCGTAACAAACTCTATTCTCGGTTCGGTTGATGACCTTTATGAAAGACTTTATGAGGCATTTATGCCTGCTATGCTTCTTGCAACGGGTATCGGCACGTGGGCAAACTATTGGGTAAGCCTTTATGAAGAGGATGTTGACAGAGCACTTGAACTTATCTTCGGTGAAGAGGGCTCTGAAACAAGAGCACAGTACGCAGGACTTATTTCTAAGATTGAATATATAAGAGAGCATCTTATTGAAGCAAGACCCGAAATGTATAAAAGGTTCAGCGAGGAATACGGTGTTGAGATAGGTATTCTTGCTTCCTACGGTCTTGCTAACGCTCCCATTACAGAGCATTATGACGAAACGGGTGACGTTCTTGTCGGTGTTCAGGATGCCTCCTTCGGTGCAACCGCTTCAGGACTTTTTGATACTCTTTCTCAGGATTATATTAACGAAAGAGTAAAGGCAGGCTACGGTGAGTATATTTCTCCCGACGGCAAAATTGACGCATCAACCTGTCTGTTCCCCGAAACAACGTGGTTTATGAAAAACAAGCACCACGATATGGGTGGCTATGAGTATCTTGCCGAATATTTTACTCAGCATTCAAACGTAAAGGTAAATGACAATAATAAGGGACTCTCACGCTTCCTTGTACGTGATGAAAATGCAAAGCACGGCTTTACAAATATGACCGAGGAGAATATGGCTGACGGTGAATGGATTACGTCCGTTGAGCTGAATCCTACCTTCTCAACCGTATTTGAATCCTTTACACTCTTCTTTAACTCTCTTATGGAGCTTTTCGACAGATTAATTAATTCTCTTATTTCTATGATAAACGGTATCATTTCAACCGCGAAATAAAACAATTATAAATTTTCCCCCTGCAGAGGACTGTCCTCGCAGGGGGCATATCTTTGGTTCTTCACGGAAACTTGGGGGATATCTCAAAAAAGTTCTATTAATAGTGCTTCGCACTTTAAGAACCCCCGGCGAGGGTTCTTAAAAATCTCCTGCGCTTTAAGAAGGAAAAAGGATTTCGCACTCTGCGGAGTGCGACAAGAGGCTCTGCCTCTTGACACCGTGAGCTTTTGAAA
>JAZNFG010000043.1:0-23413 GCA_045589015.1 Acutalibacteraceae bacterium | reverse complement strand
TTCGTTGAGAAGGAAGGACTTGAACTCTTCGCTGTTGCCGGGCTTGGAATCGATTGAGAAGGGATTCTCGCCCTTTTCCTTGAGAGCGGGGTTGTAACGGAACATATTCCAGTAACCGCAGTCAACAGCCTTCTTCATTTCGTTCTGGCAGTTGATCATACCGCCCTTGATTGAGTGCATTTCGCAGGGAGCGTAAGCGATGATGATTGAAGGTCCGTTGTAAGCCTCAGCTTCGGCAATTGCCTTGATTGTCTGGTTCATATCAGCACCCATAGCAATCTGTGCAACGTATACGTAGCCGTAGCTCATAGCGATTTCGGAAAGGCTCTTCTTTGCAATCTGCTTACCTGCAGCAGCAAACTGAGCAACCTGACCGATCTGAGAAGCCTTGGAGGCCTGTCCGCCTGTGTTGGAGTAAACCTCTGTATCGAATACCATAATGTTTACATCCTCGCCTGCAGCAAGAACGTGGTCAACACCGCCGAAGCCGATGTCATAAGCCCAACCGTCGCCGCCGAAGATCCATACGGACTTCTTAGCAAGATATTCCTTGTTCTTGAGGATTGAGGAGCAAAGTTCGCAGCCTTCAACCTTCTGAAGCTCAGCAACAAGAGCCTCTGTAGCAGCGCCGTTCTTTTCACCGTCTGAAACAGTTGCAAGATATGCTTCTGCAGCAGCCTTGAGTTCAGCTGATGCCTTGTCGTTTCCGGGGATCTCGGAAACCTTAGCGATAAGAGAATTACGGATAGCATTCTGACCGAGGAACATACCGTAGCCGTGCTCTGCGTTATCCTCAAAGAGGGAGTTTGCCCAAGCGGGACCGTGACCGTCCTTGTTTACGGTGTAGGGTGATGTTGCTGCGGGACCGCCCCAGATTGATGAACAGCCTGTAGCATTGGAGATATACATTCTGTCACCGAACATCTGAGTGATAAGACGGGCATAAGCAGTTTCTGCACAGCCTGCGCAGGAGCCTGAGAACTCAAGAAGGGGAGTCTTGAACTGGCTTGCCTTTACGGAAACGCCGGCTGTCATATCAGCCTTTTCTGTTACGTTAGCTACACAGTAGTCGAATGCAGCCTGCTGAGCATCCTGGCTCTCTCTTGCCTTCATTGTAAGAGAATTTGTGGGACATACGCCGATACAAACTCCGCAGCCCATACAATCCATAGGAGATACAGCGAGAGTATAAACGTATTCTGTCTTCTTGATTTCCTTTGTCTTTGTAACCTCGGGAGCATTTGCAGCTTCTTCAGCAGTCATAGCAAAGGGACGGATAGTAGCGTGAGGACATACATAAGCGCAACGGTTACACTGTACGCACTTTGTGGGATCCCATTCGGGAACCATAACTGCAACGCCTCTCTTCTCGTAAGCGGAAGCGCCCTGCTCGAAGGTACCGTCAGCGTGATCCATAAATGCGGAAACGGGAAGTGAGTCACCGTCCATACGGCCTACGGGAAGCATAATGTTGTTAACCATCTTCTCAAGCTTGGACTGTGAGCCGGCTTCTGTGCAAGCACATACGTCTTCAGCTGTTGCCCAATCTGCGGGTACGTCGATCTTAACGTAAGCTGTTGCACCTGCGTCAATAGCCTTTTCGTTCATTTCAACGATTTCCTTACCCTTCTTCATGAACTTCTGAGCCTTTTCTTTCATATAGCCGATAGCTTCCTCGGGAGGAAGAACCTTAGCAAGTGAGAAGAATGCAGACTGAAGAACGGTGTTTGTTCTCTTGCCCAGACCGATCTGTGCGGCAAGGTCTATAGCGTTAACTGTGTAAAGCTGGATATTGTTGTTTGCGATATAACGCTTTGTTTCAGCGTTGAGCTTTTCAGCAAGCTCCTCGGGGTTCCACTGGCAGTTGATAAGGAATACACCGCCGGGCTTAACGTCCTGAACCATCTTGAAGCCCTTTTCAACGTAAGAGGGGTTGTGGCAGGCTACGAAGTCAGCCTTGTTGATGTAGTAGGGGGACTTGATGGGGCTGTCACCGAAACGAAGGTGAGAAATTGTGATACCGCCGGTCTTCTTGGAGTCATACTGGAAGTATGCCTGAACGTACTTGTCTGTGTGGTCACCGATGATCTTGATGGAGTCCTTGTTTGCGCCAACCGTACCGTCGCCGCCGAGACCCCAGAACTTGCACTCGATTGTTCCGGGAGCTGCTGTGTTGGGAGCTTCCTTCTCTTCAAGTGAAAGGTTGGTAACGTCATCGTTGATACCGATTGTGAACTGAGCCTTGGGAGCATCCTTCTTGAGCTCGTCAAATACTGCAAATACGCTTGCGGGAGGAGTATCCTTTGAGCCGAGACCGTATCTGCCGCCTACAACGGTAGCCTGAACGCCCTTTGTAGCAAGAGCGGTAACAACGTCAAGGTAGAGAGGCTCGCCGAGAGAGCCGGGCTCCTTGGTTCTGTCAAGAACAGCAATCTTCTTTGCTGTTGCGGGGATAGCTTCGATAAGCTTTTCAGCGGAGAAGGGTCTGTAAAGACGAACCTTAACAAGACCTACCTTTTCGCCCTGAGCTGTAAGATAATCAATAACCTCTTCAGCAACGTCGCAGATGGAGCCCATAGCAACGATTACTCTTTCTGCATCTTCAGCACCGTAGTAGTTGAAGAGCTTGTAGTTAGTGCCGAGCTTAGCATTAACCTTGTCCATATATTCCTCAACGATAGCGGGAACTGCATCGTAGTATTCGTTACAAGCCTCTCTGTGCTGGAAGAAGATGTCACCGTTTTCGTGTGAGCCTCTCATTACGGGATGCTCGGGATTGAGAGCGCGCTTTCTGAATGCGTCAACGGCATCCATATCGCACATTTCGTTGAGATCCTCATAGTCCCAGATTTCAATCTTCTGAATCTCGTGAGACGTACGGAAGCCGTCAAAGAAGTTAAGGAAGGGAACTCTTGACTTGATTGTAGCAAGGTGTGCTACTGCACCGAGGTCCATAACCTCCTGAGTGTTTGTTTCTGCAAGCATTGCAAAGCCTGTCTGACGGCAAGCATAAACGTCTGAATGGTCACCGAAGATGTTAAGAGCGTGGGATGCAACACAACGGGCTGAAACGTGGAAAACAGAGGGAAGAAGCTCACCGGCAATCTTATACATATTGGGGATCATAAGAAGAAGACCCTGTGAAGCCGTATAAGTTGTTGTGAGAGCACCTGCTGCAAGAGAACCGTGAACGGTACCTGCTGCACCTGCTTCTGACTGCATCTCAGCAACCTTAACGGTTGTGCCGAAGATGTTCTTGAGTCCCTGTGCGGACCACTGGTCAACATAGTCTGCCATGGGGCTTGAAGGAGTAATAGGATAAATGCCTGCTACTTCTGTAAAAGCGTAGGAAACGTATGCGGCTGCATTATTTCCGTCCATGGACTTTTTCATTCTTGCCATATTTATATCCTCCTGAATAAAAAATACTTGGGGTAAGTTTACACCAAAAATTATTTTAGCACTTAATAATAGAAATGTAAATAACCTTTTTCTGTAACGGTAGTAGAAAAATGCGGTATTTTGACATAAGTTTTGTGTATTATTAACATTTATTATCATTATATTGTCCTCTGCAGCCGCAAAAACAGTATTTTTCTTCCGTTTCAGGACACATTAAAAAAAGAGGACGAAAAAAAGTACTTTACATTTGCGGAAATATGTGCTAAAATGCACAGTGTCCGATTCCGCGGAGAAGGGATTACGGTTGCGGTACGCAACAGCTCACCTTCGCCCTCTCTGGGGACTCCGGATAATAAAAATTTTATGAGGTGAAAAAAATGACACAGGCAGAAAAGCAGGCTATAATGGCTGAATTCGCTACTCACGAAGGCGACACAGGTTCTCCCGAGGTTCAGATTGCAGTTCTCACAAAGAGAATCAACGACCTTAACGAGCATCTTAAGGAGCACAAGAAGGATCATCATTCAAGACGCGGACTTCTTAAAATGGTCGGTCACAGAAGAAACCTTCTTGCTTATCTTCAGAAGAACGATATCGAAAGATACCGTGCTGTTGTTTCCAAGCTCGGTCTTCGTAAATAATTGTAGTGTCACGGGCGGCGAGGGGTACTTTGTCGTCCGTAAATTCTTCTCTCGCAAAAAAACGGATCGTTTTCTTTAATGTATAATGTACAATTCAGACAAAACAAAATCAACGCAGAACGCAGAACGCAGAACGCAGAATGCAGAACGCAGAATGCAGAATGTCGGAGGACACCTTGCGGCTTGATTGTACCTGACTTTTGATTCTCTCCGAATTCCGAATTCCGAACTCCGAATTCGCCGCTTCCCTTGTTTTGTGTGAATTGTACATTGACAGTAACGCGGTCCGTTTGAAATAAATTATAAAGGAGAAAAAAAATGTTTAACGATTTCAGAAAGTTTGAAACCACACTTGCAGGCAGACCTCTCGTAGTTGAAACAGGAAAAATGGCTCAGCTTGCAGGCGGCTCCTGTCTCATCCGTTACGGTGAAACAGAGGTTCTTTGCACCGCTACTATGGCAGATAAGCCCCGTGAGGGCGTTGACTTCTTCCCTATGTCCGTTGACTTCGAGGAGAAGCTTTATTCCGTAGGTAAGATTCCCGGCTCCTTCCAGAGAAGAGAGGGAAAGGCATCCGAAAAGGCAACCCTTTGCTCCAGAGTTATTGACAGACCCGTTCGTCCTCTTTTCCCCAAGGATATGAGAAACGACGTAGGCGTTGTTGCTACCGTTATGTCCGTAGACCCCGACTGTCTTCCCGAAATCACCGCTATGATAGGTGTTTCGATTGCTCTTTCAATTTCCGCTATTCCGTGGGCAGGCCCCATTTCAGGCGTTTCCGTAGGTCTTGTTGACGGTGAGTTCGTAATCAACCCCACCGCCGAGCAGAGAGAACGCTCCGAAATGGCTGCAACAGTTGCTTCTACTGCTGACCTTGTTGCTATGATAGAGGCAGGCGCAAACGAGGTTCCCAATGACGTTATGTATGATGCAATTATGTTCGCTCATGCAGAAAACCAGAAGATAGTTGAATTCATCAAGGGCATTCAGGCAGAAATCGGCAAGGAAAAGATTGAGGTTCCCTCAATGGATCCCTCTCCCGAAATGTTTGAGGCTGTCAAGGAATTTGCAATCGAAGACGTTAAGGCTGCTCTTGACACAGACGATAAGAGAATCCGCGACGAGAGACTTCTTCCCATATATGATGCTGTTCACGCAAGGTTTGACGAGGTATATCCCGACGATATCGCAAAGCTTGACGATTGTATGTATAAGCTTCAGAAGTACATCGTCCGCCGTTGGCTTCTTGATGAAAACAAGCGTGTTGACGGAAGAGGAATCAACGATATGCGTCCTCTTGATGCGCAGATCGACCTTCTTTCCAGAGTACACGGCTCAGGTATGTTTACAAGAGGTCAGACTCAGGTTCTTACCGTTACCACTCTCGGTACTATAGGTGAGGCTCAGGCTCTTGACGGTATCGACGAGGAAGAGTCAAAGAGATATATCCACCACTACAACTTCCCCTCCTACTCTGTAGGTGAGACAAAGCCCTCAAGAGGCCCCGGAAGACGTGAGATCGGACACGGTGCGCTTGCTGAAAGAGCTCTTGTTCCCGTAATTCCCTCCGTAGAGGAGTTTCCCTATACCATAAGACTCGTTTCCGAGGTTCTTTCCTCAAACGGCTCAACCTCACAGGCATCAATCTGCGGCTCAACGCTTTCACTTATGGCAGCAGGTGTTCCCATCAAGGCTCCCGTTGCAGGTATCTCCTGCGGTCTTGTTACCGAGGGCGACCGCTTTATGACAATGGTTGACATTCAGGGACTTGAGGACTTCTTCGGTGATATGGACTTCAAGGTTGCAGGTACGAAGACAGGTATCACGGCAATTCAGATGGACCTCAAGGTTCACGGTCTTACTCCCGCTATCATCCGCGAGGCTCTTGACAAGACCTATGAGGCAAGATGCAAGATTCTTGACGAGGTTATGCTTCCCTGTATTGCCGAGCCCAGAGCAGAGCTTTCCAAGTATGCTCCCAAGATGCTTTCAACGAAGATTGACCCCGAAAAGATCGGTGACGTTATCGGTAAGCAGGGCAAGGTTATCCAGAAGATTTGCGCAGAGTGCAACTGTAAGATTGATATCGAGGACGACGGTAGCGTATTTATTTCCTCTACCGATATTGACGATGCAAAGAAGGCTCTCGGCATCATCGAAACTATTGTAAACGATCCCGAGGAGGGCGCAATTTACAAGGGTGTCGTAACAAGACTTATGAGCTTCGGCGCATTCGTTGAAATTGCTCCCGGCAGAGAGGGTATGGTTCACATAAGCCACCTTGACGTTAAGAGAACGGAAAAGGTTGAGGACGTTGTAAACGTCGGTGACGAAATTATCGTTATGGTTCTTCCTACAGACGACCAGGGCAGACTCAATCTCTCCAGAAGAAACGCTCTTATTGCTGTTGAGGGTCTCACTCCCGAAAACGAGCTTGACGAGAGAAAGCCCAGAAGAGATTTCAAGGGCGGCAGAAGAGATAACAAAAGAAACTGATTGGATTTAAGTTGAGGCACACTCCCGTAAAAGGGCGTGTGCCTTTTTCCTTTTGCATTAACAGGAAATTCCTTCCTGTAATGTAAAAAGCTTATATATCACGCAGAACGTAAACTAAGCCTTTCTCTGCGAAGCGTTTTCTTGTTATAGTAAGCTTGGGTTATGGTAAAAAATGTCATATTATACAGGCGGATGAATGGAAAAGACTGTAAAGAACAAGTGCTTTACGTTGTTGAAAACTCGTATGATAATGTTTGTAACTTCCCGAAAATGTTGAAAAGTCGGTGGAAACTGTTGAAAACCTTATTATTGTTAAAAAAATAACAAGTATTTTTGTAAACATTCTGACTTTACTTCAACAAAGTTATCAACATTTTTCCTGAATCAAGAGGTTTTTATACATTATGAACATTTAGGGTGACGGTAATAGTCCGAGCCAAGCCTGAAATCAAGTCTTTTCAGTGCTTTTCGGCGTTTCGGCTTTGAAAGGCGTCAAAAGTATAAAAAAAACAGTTTGAAATTAGTCGCGACCGTGTTAATATAGAAAAGGAAAGGCGGCGGCTAATATGGAAATCAGATTGAAGGCTTTTGCAAAAATCAATATTACTCTTGACCTTACGGGAGTGTTGCCCAATAAGTATCACGGCATATTTACCTGTATGCAGTCGGTAGGACTTTACGATACGGTAGCTTTGAAAACGGGCACCGAGGGACTGACCCTCAGATGCTCCGAAAAATATATTCCCTGCGATGACAGAAATACCGCTTATAAGGCGGCACGTCTTTTTTACGAAAAAGCGGGAATGGCACCTGAATGCGAAATCTATATAAAAAAGGTGATACCGTCGGGCGCGGGACTTGCAGGGGGAAGCGCGGATGCCGCGGCAGTACTGAAGGGACTGAACAGAGCGTATCCCGGAATGCTTTCACACAGGGATATGCTGGAAATCGCTTTCTGCGTCGGCGCAGATGTGCCCTTCTGCTATGCAGGCGGCACCAAGCTTTGTCAGAATATCGGTGAGATTATGTCACCCCTTCCGCCGCTGTTTACAAACGTGCTGATAGTAAAGCCCTGTGAAAGAGTGTCCACAAAGGATGCCTATGCGCGCTTTGACAATGCCTGTGATATCACTCATCCCGATAACGACAGCTTTCTTTTCTATGCCGCAAGAGGTGAATACACAGAGGCTGTCAGATTTGCGGAGAATATGTTTGAAAAGCTTTCCGACGTAAAATGCGGTGCTGAAATTAAGGATACTATGTATTCCTTCGGTGCGTGGTTTGCTTCAATGTCCGGCTCGGGCTCTGCGTACTACGGACTTTTTGAATCCGAGGAGGATATGAAAAAATGCGGTGAGCTTCTTAAGGGTAAGGTTGAAAACGTGTATTTCTGCAAAACAAAAGCAAGAGGCGTTGAATAAATTAAGATTTTATATCCAAGACTTTCCTGTGAAAGGAAGGTCTTTTTTTATGAAAAAAAACAATATGAAAACATACCGCGATACTGTTGCGGCTTTACTGATGGTGCTGAGCATTATCACTTTTAACGTCTGTGACGGCTTTGCCGCCGCGGATTCGGTGAGAAGCGAATGTCTGAGACTTCATATTCTTGCGGCATCGGATTCCGAGGCTGACCAGGCTGTGAAGCTTCTCGTAAGAGACTGTCTTCTTGAAACGGGAGCGGAGATTTTTTCCGGTAGCACTCATTCAAGGGAGGCAGTTGAAAAAATCGAGCAGAACAAAGATATGCTGATTGCCGCCGCCAACGCCGTTTTGGAGGAAAACGGCTTTTCCTATACTGCCGATATCGTTATAGAGGACGAGTATTTTGAAACCAGAGAGTATGAGGATATAAGGCTTCCCGCAGGTGTCTACACGGCTTGCAAGGTTATTCTCGGAGAAGGACAGGGGCATAATTGGTGGTGCGTTATGTTTCCGCCTCTGTGCCTGCCTGCCGCGGTAAAAGGCGACGGCGAGGAGCTTTATGCGGTATTCTCCGAGGAGGGTGCAGATCTGATTACGGGAAAAAGCGGATATAAAATCAAATTCCGTATAGTCGAAATATTCCGTGAGATAGCAAGGGCCGTCGAGGAAAGAAAAGACGGTAATAAGGATTGAGTGAGTCATCTCAGAATGCTCTCTTTCAGGCATAACTGCCTGTCAGAGGGCATATATTTTTGTAAAGATAAAAAGATCGGAGATAAATATGAAAATAATTGCTATGAAAAATCCCGCACCTGCGAAAAAGAAGGATATGTTTGCCGTGCTGTGCCTTTTACAGTTCGGACTTGTGGTGCTGATAATTCTTATGTTCAGAGTGTTTGCCGAAATAAACGAGGACAGCTTTATTCATATAACCGAGGATATAAAATACATATTTGAACAGGATTTTGATATCGGCGGATATTATGCCCCCTCTGAGGATCAGACAACGAGAAAGTATGCAGACCCTATGAGCTTTGCCGTCTCGGGGGAAGAGGAGGAATTTACCGATGAAGCCGAGGAAGGCATATCGGAGGAAGAGGCAACGGCTGCAGATACCGTGTTTTGTGAATATGACAGCACGGCGGCTGTAATGCCCGTTAACGGCACGCTTACCTCTGATTACGGCTACAGAGAGCATCCCGTGTATTCGGGGGACAGCTTTCATAACGGGTATGATATTGCCGCTGATACGGGTACGTCGATTTTCGCGGTGCTTGACGGCACAGTAACTCAGGCAGGCACGGCGGAGATGGCGGGAAACTATATAAAGATAGACCACGGCAACGGCTACGAGACTCTTTACTGCCATTGCAGTGAGCTTTTTGTCTGCGAGGGAACGGTAGTCAGAAGGGGAGACGTAATAGCGGCAGTAGGGCAGACGGGACTTGCCACGGGACCGCATCTGCATTTCGAGCTGCACGAAAACGGTACGGCAACAGACCCCGAAAAGCTCCTTGGGGATGCTGTTTATGTCTATTAAGCTGGGCGGAATCAGAATAAGGATGACTCCTGCCTTTGCGGTATTCTTTGCCGTTGCCGCCAATATATTTACGGATTATGCCTTTCTTTATTCATTTCTCTTTTCCCTGCTTCACGAGGCGGTACATCTTGTCAGTCTGAGATGCTTCGGTATCAGGGAGGCTGTGCTTGAATTTCTGCCGGGCGGAATAAAAATGTCTCCCGAGGGAATGGGGGGACTGTCCTATAAAAAAACCGTTATCTGCTCACTTGCTGCGCCCCTGTTCAATCTTATGGCGGGGGCACTTTTTTACGGTATATTTTCTCTTTTCGGAAATATCGTGTGCTTTGAATGTGCCGTGATTAATTTTATGCTGGGAGGCGTGAATCTTCTTCCCCTGTCCTTTCTTGACGGAGGCAGAGCGATGACGTCGGTGCTCAGTATATACTTTGACTGCTTCACGGTAAGGAAAATAACCGCCGCAGTCAGTATCGTGACGGTAATAACTTTGTTTTCGGTGTTTTTTGTTTTATTCTGTATGAAAAAATATTATCTGTTTCTGCTGTTTTTCTGCATCTATTGCGTGCTCGGCTGTATGAGTGATAAATTATGATTTATAGCTTTTTGTTATCTTGAAAAAGCGATACAATAATGCTATATTATAATTATAAAATAAAAATACGGACGGAAAATGTAATGGACAGAAAGCTTGAAAGAATATTACCGCTGGTGCAGAAGCCCGCGCGCTATACGGGCGGTGAGCTTAACAGCGTTATAAAGGATAAGGACAAGGTGGATATACGCTTTGCCTTCTGCTTCCCCGATTCCTATGAAATCGGTATGTCGCATCTCGGAATGAAGATTCTTTATTCTGTTGCCAACAAAAGAGAGGATACGTGGTGTGAAAGAGTATTTGCCCCTTGGGACGATATGGAAGAGCAGATGCGGAAAAACAATATCCCTCTTTACGCACTTGAAAGCGGAGACGCAATAAAGGATTTTGATATTATCGGCTTTACTCTGCAGTATGAGCTTTGCTATACAAACGTGCTTAGTATGCTGGACCTTGCGGGACTTCCCGTGAAGGCATCGGACAGAAAGGGTCTTTCTCCCATCGTAATGGGCGGCGGCCCCTGCGTATGCAATCCCGAGCCCGTTGCGGAGTTCTTTGACCTTTTCAGCATCGGTGAAGGCGAGGAGGTAAACTCCGAGATTATGGACCTTTATAAGGAGCATAAAAAAAGAGGCTCAACGAAGGAGGAATTTCTCCGCGATGCCGCAAAAATCGAGGGCGTATACGTCCCCTCTCTTTACGATACCGAATATAATGAAGACGGTACTCTGAAGGCTGTCGTGCCGAAGGGCGACGCTCCCGAAAGAGTAACTAAGCGCATAATAAAGGACCTTGACAAGGTAGAGTATCCCGATAAATTCGTCGTTCCCTTTATTGACGTTGTTCACGACAGAGTGACGCACGAAATCTTCAGAGGCTGTATAAGAGGCTGCCGTTTTTGTCAGGCAGGCTTCATTTACCGTCCCATAAGAGAAAAAAGTCCCGACGTTATAAACGAGCAATGCCGTGAGCTTTGCAGGACTACGGGCTACGATGAAATCTCACTTTGCTCCCTTTCAAGCTCCGACTATACAAAAATAGAGGAGCTGCTTACAAAGCTTTTGGAGTGGACGGGAGACGAAAAGGTAAATATTGCCCTTCCGTCACTCAGAGTTGACAATTTCTCCGAGTCTCTCGTAAAGAAGCTGACGGGAGTAAGAAAAAGCGGTCTTACCTTTGCTCCTGAGGCAGGCACACAGAGACTCCGCGACGTTATAAACAAGAACGTTACTCAGTCCGAGCTTCTTGAAACCGCAAGAATTGCCTTCTCCAACGGCTACAGCGCAGTAAAGCTTTACTTTATGCTGGGACTTCCCACGGAGACCGACGAGGACGTTCTCGGTATCGGTCAGCTTGCAAAGAGCGTGGTTGACGAATTTTATATGAATCCCGATAAGCCGAAGGGAAAGGGCTGTACCGTAGGTGTCAGCGCATCCTCCTTCGTCCCTAAGCCCTTCACCCCCTTCCAATGGGAGCCGCAAAGCACTCCGGACGAGCTGAAGGCAAAGCAGGAGCTGCTTAAAAACAATCTTCCCTCAAAAAAGATAAACGTAAGCTTCCATCATATTCCCACGTCCTTCCTTGAGGGCGTGTTCGCAAGAGGCGACAGAAGGCTCGGTGCCGTTATTGAGGAGGCTTGGAGAAAGGGCTGTAAATTCGACGGCTGGAGTGAAAAATTCCTCTTTGATAAATGGATGGAAAGCTTTGACGAATGCGGTATTTCTCCGGAATTTTATGCCAACAGAAGAAGGGAATACGACGAAATTCTCCCGTGGGATCACCTTGACTACGGTGTCAGCAAGGCATTCCTCATAAAGGAAAGCAAAAAATCAAAGGAAGCTCAGACTACACCCCATTGCCGGGTAAAGTGTGCAGGCTGCAGTGCTAATAAGCTTAACGGAGGAAAATGCGATGTATGAGCTGAGACTTTATATTTCAAAAAAGGGAAGAATCAAATTCGTTTCCCATCTTGATATGTTCCGCCTTATGCAAAGAGCGGTAAGAAGAGCGGGGATTCCTCTCTGGTATACAGAGGGCTTTAATCCGCATCCGTATATCTCCTTCCTTTTAGCCTTGTCTCTCGGTGTCGAGAGCGAGGGAGAGCCCGTTGATATAAGAATAGTGGGCGATATGTCTCCCGATGAGGTGAAGGAGCGGCTTAACGCAAATATGCCCGAGGGGCTGAGAGTGGAAAGTGCAGTTACTCCCTTTAATAAGAGTGCGGAAATTGCCTTCGGTGAATACGAGGTGCTTTTTGATAAAAACGATATTACCGAAGAGGAGCTTTTCAATGCCCTTACAAGCGGAGAGCTTTCCTGTGAAAAAAGCGGAAAGTCGGGCGGCAGAAAGGTTATGAAGACCGTAAACGTTTCGGAGCATATAAAAAAATTCAGTCTGTCCTCAGAGGGTGAGGATATAAAGCTTTGTATCACGTTGCCCGCAGGCAGTACGTTTAATCTGAATCCCATACAGCTTTCTCAGGCGGTATCTGCATACCTCGGCAAGGAGGTAGTGCCCGTAAGGGTTATGAGAACTGCTCTGCTTTGCTGTGATATGACAAGGTTTTTCTGATAAGGAACGGGTGAAATAATTGAAAGAAAGAAAAAAAGCAATAGTTTTTGCAGGCGGTGGCTCAAAGGGAGCGTATCAGCTGGGTGCGTGGAAGGCACTTAACGAGCTGGGGGAGACCTTTGATATTGCAACGGGTACTTCCATCGGCTCCATTAATGCCGCTTTTTACGTTCAGAATGATTTTATTGAAGCCGAAAAAATGTGGAATGAGGTAACCGCAGGAGATATTATGGCAAACGGCATAAATTTTGACGTGTCCTTTGACAGCGTAATATCTCAGAAGGAAAATATTATTCCGCTTATAAAAAACTATATCAATACCAAAAGCGTTGACAATACTCCCTTTCTTGCTATGGTGCAAAGATATTTTTCGGAGGAAAAATTCTTCGGCTCGGAGACGGACTATGCGCTTATGACGGTAAACTACAAGGGCTTCGGTCCCTCGGACTTGGTTCCCTGCGAGGTAACGAAAAAGGAAATGGAGAAAATGGGAGCGGATGCCTGGAGGTGGATTGCCGCCTCGGCTGCCTGTTTTCCCGTGTTCCCCCCAATGGAAATTGACGGGGAGCAGTATATAGACGGCGGTTATTATGACAATATTCCCGTTGCCGCCGCGTTTAAGCTGGGGGCATCAAGTGCCGTCGTTGTTGATCTTAACACCGAAAACAATCACGAGGGATATTTAAGACATCCGAGAGTAACCTACATAAAGCCTACGAAGGACCTCGGAAATTTTCTGAACTTTGACAGAAATGTACTGTCAAGGTCTATGAGGCTGGGATATAATGATACTATGAAGGTCTACGGAAAATATGCAGGCTTCCGTTATACCTTCATTCCCGATGCCGACGGCGAAGCCTATCTTGCTGAGGCTTCTGAAAATTTCTCCGACATTCTCAGCGAGATGGAGGCTGAATTTGACTTCTCAGCCAAGGTAAAATATCACAGAGTCAATAAGCTTGCCGGCTGTACGGCAATACTCGGAGAATACTGCAAAAAATACAGACCCACGGAAAGGGAGATATTTATTGCAGGGCTTGAGCTGCTTTTGAAGGCTTTGGAATATGACGATGAAAAGGAATACGAGACAGGGGAGCTGCTTTATTATCTGAAAACCGAGGTTGACAGATTATATCCCTTGCTTGAGTTTGATTTCAATTCCTCCTTTGAGCGAGTAAGGACGTTTATAAAGGATTTTACCCATTCAAAGGGGATAGAAATAAAAAAGCACGATGAGGACAGAACCATGATAATCCTCACAAGTGTGATAAGAGCCCTGCAACGCTCATTTTTCAAATAAAAAGGAGGATAACTATGATTTGTAAAAAATGCGGCAGCATAGTAGCTGACGGACAGCTTTTCTGCACGGTCTGCGGAGAAAAAACGGAATATAACCAATCGGCACAGTCTGCAGATGCACCCCGCAACGAAAACGGGAATTACGGTGCCCCGAATTATTCTCAGAATAATGCGGCATACGGTAATTACGGGAATTATCAGAACGGTCCTGCGGCGAATTACACAGGCGGATATTATGCCTCGGGCGCACCCGAATATCCCCGCGGCAGCTCAAACGATAAGGCACCTGCGGTCAAGGACTATCTCAAGTGGACTCTGCTTTATCCGCTGACAATGCTCATTCCCGGTATCGGCTTTATAATCTATATTGTTATCTGCTTCAAATTTGCATTCGACAATACCTTTGTCGGCAGAGCAAACTTCTTCAAGGCAACGCTTATAGCTCAGGCAGTAGCCCTTGCCGTTTCGGCTGTTGTCTTTATATTTATATTTGCCGTATTCGGCTCGGTTGTGTTTGCAGGCTTTGAAATGATGGATGAAATTTCTCCCGAAGTTTTCTATGAGTTCAGCGAGGAATTTAATTTTCTTAAGATGTTTTTGATTCATTAATAGGGTACGGGCAGTCCTTTGCGGCTGCCCCGTGATTTTCTTTTTACGGTTGACAATTGCGAGGATTAGTTATATAATACAAAACAAATGTTCGGAGGTGTGTAATATGACTTCAAAGGTTATGAGTATGGGACTTTTCGGTCTGCGCTCATTTATGGTAGAGGTGGAGGCGGATATCTCGGGCGGAAAGTACCGCTTTGATATGGTAGGACTTCCCGATACGGCTGTTTCCGAATCAAAGGAAAGAGTGCAGTCTGCCATTAAAAACAGCGGCTTCGGCTTTCCCTTTAACCATATAGTCGTAAATCTTGCACCTGCCGACGTAAAAAAAGAGGGCAGTATATACGACCTTGCGATTTTTATTGCCCTTTTGCAGGCGGCAAAGCAGCTGAGCGCGGATACGGATGGCTGTGCCTTTCTCGGAGAGCTTTCCCTGTCGGGAGATGTGCGCCCCGTAAACGGTGTGCTTCCTATGGTAATTGAAGCGGTACATAACGGCATAAAAATGGTTTTCGTTCCTGCCGCAAATGCAGGTGAGGCATCCGTTGTGGAGGGCATAGAGGTCTATCCCGTAAATAACGTAAAACAGGTGCTTGCATTTTTTAATAAAAATACGGAAGAAACGATATTACCCGTAACACCCGAGATTCTGACGGGTGAGAACGGGGAGGAGGAGCCGTTCGTTCCCGATTTTGCTGACGTAATGGGACAGCACGCGGCAAAAAGAGCACTTATGATAGCCGCGGCAGGGGGACATAATCTTCTGATGGTGGGACCTCCCGGCTCGGGAAAAAGTATGCTTGCAAAAAGACTTCCCACGATACTGCCCGATATGACCTTTGAGGAGTCCCTTGAAACCACGAAGATTTATTCAATAGCGGGAGAGCTTAAAAACAAAAAGGGACTTATAAAGAAAAGACCTTTCCGTTCTCCCCATCATACGGTGTCCTCTGCCGCATTGTCGGGCGGCGGAACGGTGCCGAAGCCGGGGGAGCTGTCTCTTGCACACAACGGTGTGCTGTTTCTTGATGAATTTCCCGAATTTTCAAAAACCACTCTTGAGGGAATGCGTCAGCCCATAGAGGACGGCGAGGTTACGATTTCAAGAGTTGCGGGAACGCTGACGTACCCTTGCAGTGTGATGCTCGTAGCGGCTATGAATCCTTGTCCCTGCGGATATAAGGGACACGATAAGCACCCCTGTACCTGTTCGCCTATGGCAGTAAAAAAATATGAGAACCGTATTTCGGGCCCCATATATGACAGAATGGATATTCAGATAGAGGTTCCTGCCGCAACCTATGAGGAAATAAGCGGAAAGGGCGAGGCAGAGGAAAGCTCTTCGCGCCTGAAGGAAAAGGTAGAGCGTGCAAGACGTATACAAAGAGAAAGATTCAGGGGAACGGGCGTTACCTGTAACGCAAAAATGAATCCCGTGCAGACAAGACAGTTTTGTGTATTGGACGAAGCGGCTGAGAATATGATAAAGGAAAGCTACGAGGCTCTCGGACTTTCGGGAAGAACCTACGATAAGCTTTTAAGAGTCGCAAGAACCATAGCGGACGTTGAGGGAAGCGACATAATAACGTCTGAGCATTTGTACGAGGCACTTGTCTACAAGGGAATTAATAATGATTGAGGTGACTGTATGAGAATATGTGTTTTCGGAGCATCCTCCGACGATATAGATAGTATTTTTATGGAAAAGACAGAGCTTCTTTGCGAGGAGCTGGCAAAAAGAGGACATTCTCTTATCTTCGGCGGCGGTAGTCACGGACTTATGGGTGCCGCTGTCAGAGGCTTTGTTAAGGGCGGAGCTGAAACCGTAGGTGTTGCTCCCGAATTTTTCAAGCCGGCAAACGTAGTCTATGAGGACTGCGACAAATTCGTATGGACGAAAAGTATGCGTGACAGAAAGGAATATATGGAGGATAATGCTGATGCTTTTATCGTGACTCCCGGCGGAATCGGCACTTACGAGGAGTTTTTTGAGGTGCTGACGCTCAAGCATTTGGGACAGCACAAGAAGCCTATTGCAATATTCAACGTAAAGGGATTTTTCAATAATCTGCTCGGTGTTATAGAAAGTAATATATCCGACGGCTTCGTGAAGGAGAATATTCCCGAAATGTATAAGCCTTCCGACGATATAGGCGAGGTTATAGATTATATCGAAAACGATAATTTCGATATGGGTGAGGTTAAGTTTTACGGCTAAGAAAAAGCGAAGAGCGCACAGAGTAATAGTAAAAGCCTTTTGCTTTATAAGAAGGAAATTAATATAAAACAAAATAAGGGGGCTCGGGCAAGTCAGATGCCGAACCCCCTGAATATTTTTTTCTGTACGTTATGACGGCTCTTCCGTAAGAAGATTAATGGCTATCTGAGTGCGCTTTGCAATGCTGTCTGCGTCTTCCTCATTTTCTCCCTCAAGGTGAATATAACCGTAGTGTGTTTCATCAAGGGGGATAAGATAATAGTAGTTGCTTGTATGCTCTGCCAGCACGTCCTCATAAATTCCCTGCTGCTTCAGAGTGTCTGCCATTTGCTCGGGAACTGTCATTTTGAACTTCAGAATCCTGTGATTCCCGTTAAGCTCTCCGTCGCTTTCCATATTATATGTTCTTGCGAAGCCCTGTGTTAATCTTTGTGTCAGCTCCTTTGCATCACATCCGTCATCGCAAAGGACGAGGGCGCATTCCTGAAGACTTATGCCTGCAGGAAGCTCAGGAAGCTGAATTGTCCCGTTTCCTAAGGCTTCATTGATGTTCGCATCATCGCATCTGTGGAGGTATGAAACGCCCGATAAATCCGTAGCATTTTCTGACGGAGTACTTGAAGAGTTCTCCTGCGGCTGATTTGTGCTTATATGCTCGGTTGTCTCCTCGCTTGCAGGAGATGTTTCCTTTTCGCTGTCTTCATCATAGAATTTCAGCCTTTCAAGTGAGTGAAGACGGATTACTCCGTTTTCCGTTTCTTCATCCTTTTCAAATACGGCAAGCAATATCTTTCCCGAAGAAGTCTTCATAACTAAATATTCTTCGTCTGAAGCCGCATCCGCCGGTATCGCAGCGGCGGCTTCTGTTATTTTCTCAATGCCGTAATCCGAAAGCAGGACGGTATCATTTTTAATAAATTGCCTGATGTAATCAATATCGGCATTTGATTTTTGAAGCTTTCCGAGGGGTACTATAGAATTATCGGATAAACGCTTCAGCTCATATTCATCTGTGATAAAATAAACGTTTTTATATGAATTTTCAAGCTCATTTTCACTGTAAATAACAAGCTCCGTCTCATAATACCCCTGAACGGCGGTCAGCATAACGGTTTTGGGATTTGTCAAAAAGCATACTGCAACGGTAATGCTTGCAATAACGGCAACCGCTACAATCCAAAAGGCGGGCTTTTTATAATTTAGTACGTTTTTCACTCTGTTTTTCACTCCTATCTCTCCGAATGCAAGGGGGCAGGCGGTAATTATTCGTCTGTTTATACTGCAATTAAGCAGAGCTTCAGAATAGTCTGCACGTTGGTTATAGTCAAGCTCCTTTACAACCTTTTCATCGCAGGCAAGCTCAATATCGCGGCAAAGAAGAATATATCCGAGCCAGACAACAGGATTGAACCAATGCAGCGTCAGAATCAGAAAACCGAGAGGCTTCCAAAGATGGTCTCTTCTGCGGATGTGTGCCGTCTCGTGTGCAATAACGAGCTCCGTATTCTGTGAGCTCATATTAAAGGGTAAATAGATTTTCGGCTTGATTATACCGAGAACGAAGGGGGATGAAACTGCTTCACTTTGATAAATGCTTTCGGAAAGCCTTACTGCTGTGCTGACCTTACGCTTTAGCCTTGAAAAGCTTACGACAGCATAAATCAGAAGCGCCGCAATACCGACAAGCCATACAATTGACAATATGGTGCTGATATCCGCAAAATTGCCTGCAGGTCTTGTTACACCTTCAAAATAGTTGCCTTGAAGATAAGCGTTAACCTGATTGTCTATGACCGAAACGCCGGAACTTAGCTGCGGCCTTGGTGCGTCGGGAGCCTTGGTAATTGCTTCGGCACTCGGCACAAGGCTGAATATGCTCTCAAAAGAGAACGGCATAACAAGGCGCAGTCCTGCAATACCCCAAAGCACACAGTATATCCATCTCGGTGCTTTTTTTAATACAAGTCTCAGAAGAAGCACAGCTAAAATAATCCAGCCGGCGGAAATGCTCATATTGACTATTTTCAAGAATATATCTGCCATTATGCTTCTCCTTTTCTGAAACGGTCGATCATTTTCTGTACCTCATCTATTTCCTTTTCTGAAATCTGCCGATGCTTTGTGAATGCCGCAACAAAAGAGGGAAGAGAGCCCTCAAAGGTTTTTTCGACCATTTCGTCTATTTCGGATGCCTGTACCTCGGCCTTGGAAACCAATGAGGAGACAATGGTTTTTTCGTTTTTGAGAACTCCTCTTTCGGATAATCGCTTTATAACGGTGTAAGTGGTGGTGGGCTTCCAGCCTAACTGCTCCTTGCAGAGCTCGACAAGAGCACTGCTTTTTATCGGCTCGTGCTCCCATAAAATCAGACAGAAGCGGTATTCGCTTTCAAATACTTTAGGGGTGCTCATTGTTTATCAACTCCTCTCTAATCTTTTCAAATGCTTTTGGGGGATTCGTCATTATCAACTCTACTCTAACTTATTAGAGCAATTATATTCTAACTCATTAGAGTGGATTTGTCAAGATATATGCGAAAAAAAGTCTGTAAAAAAACGAAAGCTTCGTTTCTTTACAGACTAATAGTATCATATTTTGATTATTTTCTTGCAGCGTCGATGCATTCCTCTGCGAATCTTTCTGCGATAACACCTTCGGGTTCGCCTGTCTTCTGAGACTCTGTGAGAATGTGCTCAACCGTGTTGTAGATGTTGTTGACCTTCTTGAGAACCTCTTCCTCGTTGTAGTTGCCTGCTGCTTCGCCTGCTGCATTGATAACACCGCCGGCGTTGATGATGAAGTCGGGAGCATAGAGAATGCCTCTTGCCTTGAGAGCCTCACCTGATGCAAGGTCAAGGATAACGTTGTTTGCGGCACCTGCAATAGCCTTGCAGTTGAAGTTCGGGATAGTTGTGGGGTTAACGATTGCGCCGAGAGCGCAGGGTGCAAAGATGTCGCATTCCTGAGTGAGGATCTCATCAGCGGAAACGATTGTTGCACCGTACTTTTCAGCAGCAATCTCAAGATTCTTTTTGTTCTTTCTGTTTGCAACGTAGAGCTTTGCGCCCTCGTTTGCCAGATGCTTACAAAGGTCAAGACCTACCTTGCCTACACCCTGAACGGCAATTGTTCTGCCTTCAAGATTGTCGGAGCCGAATGCTACCTTAGCAGTAGCCTTGATGCCCTGATATACACCGATAGCGGTGAAGGGTGAGGGGTCGCCTGAGATGTGGGGAAGACCGCAGATGTGCTTTGTCTTTCTTGCGATGATAAGAGCATCGTCACAGTCTGTGTTAACGTCTTCTGCTGTGATATAGCAGCCGCCGAGAGCGTTCATAGCCTCACCGAATGCCTCGAACATAGCCTCTGTCTTCTGCGAGGGGTCTGCAATAATAACTGATTTACCGCCGCCGAAGTCAAGACCTGCAGCTGCATTCTTGTGTGACATACCGCGGGAGAGACGAAGAACGTCGAAAAGAGCCTCGTCCTCGTTTGCATAGGGAAGAAGACGGCAGCCGCCGATAGCGGGTCCTCTTACAGTATTGTGAACGGCAATAATAGCCTTGAGTCCTGCCTTTTCGTTATTTACGAAAAGGATTTTTTCGTGACCGTATTTTGTAATTTCCTGCATTACGTTCATTTTGTATCATTCCTTAAAATATGATTTTGAAATATTCCCCGTCAGCAATATCTCAATTTAGAATTAATATACAGCAAAAAATCGCTCTTGTAAATATTTTTTTTGGCGATTATTAATGTATTTTTTTAATTAAAGAAATTTAATGAATTTATTTAATTGATTTTGCACAAAAAAATACTGTCACAGAGATTGATTTTTATTCTCTGTGACATAGTAATCGCTTAAATTTTTATTTTTTCAGCAGTCGGTTTATGTTTGTCAGGGTCAATGCAAGGTCTTCTTCATTCAACTGAGAGATAGTATTAATTACGCTTTCTTTTAGTTTTGGATTATTTGTTCCGTTATCAAAAAATTCCATAGGTGTTATTTCGAAGTATTCACATATTGCGAAAAACTCAGTCATTGACGGCAGAGTTTTTCCGGAAGAAATATTGTTTATATATCCTCGGCTGTGCCCGAGGTCATAGCTCATTTTGTATTCTGAAACACCTTTCTGAACCCGTAACGATGTAATTCTTTCTCTGACAAATTCTGAAAACATATTCCTAACACCCTTTTTTCTTTTAGGATAGAATATTATTATTAAAAATTCGCCTATTATAAAATGTTATAGTTCTTGACACACACTTTTTAAGATGTTATTATACATTTTGAAAATGTTATGTTATATATTCTTGACATTTTTAAGTAAATTTTTCAAAAGAGGGAAACAGAAATGAGAAAGACAATTGCAGTTGTTTTGGCAGTACTGATGTTGATATCGGTCATTCCGATATCTGTGGGAGCGATAACAGAAGATGAACATCTTTCTGATGTACCTGAGGGCTATATAGGAGTTTATACTAAAGATGATCTGTATGAGGTAAGGTCAAATCCTTCCGGGAAATATATTCTTATGAACGATATTGTTTTTGATGAGGCCGACTTTGTAAAGGGTGGAGGTTTTTATAATTCCGGAAAAGGGTGGGAGCCTATAGGTACGAGTAGTACTCCTTTTACGGGTGTTTTTAATGGAAATTACTTTACCATTAAAAATCTTTATATGAATACTACCTCAGACTATGCCGGGTTGTTTGGATATTGTTCAAATTCTACTATTGAAAAATTGAGACTTGAAAAAGCTACTATTTTTGGTGGCAATAATACTGGTGGTATTGTTGCTTTTATGGAGCATGGAAGTGTGCTCAGTTGTAGTTTTAATGGAACTATTATAGGTGACAAATATGTAGGTGGTGTTATCGGTCAAGCATACACAACAAAAGGTGCTGTTATTTCTTATTGTGAATCCTACGGAAGCATTACAGGAACTTCATTTGTTGGTGGAATATTAGGTTGTCATAATACGTTTTCAAAAGCAGTCGATACTGGGCGATATAGAATTAATTATTGTGTTAATGCAGCATTAGTATATGGAAGCGATAGTGTAGGTGGAATAGCAGGGCGAATTGTTTTATCAAGAGGATATAATAATTCAGGCACTTACTATATAGGTGTTACGTCAACAATAAATCAATGTATAAACACAGGTGATATAATATGTTCAGGTGATTATATTGGTGGTATTATAGGTGAAGTGCATACGGAAACTTATGTTGCATCTGAACAAAAAATTGATAACTGTTATAATACAGGAAAAATTTTCGCAAATGGATATGCTGGTGGTATTATTGGTTATTATACCTATGATAATGTTTTTCAAGTAAAAGTTATTGTTAATAGTTCATATTCTGTAGGAAATGTATTTGCAAACAATGATTTTGGTGGTTGTTTTGGAAAAATTCCAACGAGTGTAAGTTATTGTTATTATCTTGATGAGGCAGTATCTGATGCTTCTTGTTTGTCAGGTATTGCAAAAAGTACAGACCAATTGGTTAGACAAGGAACATTCGAGCAATGGAGTTTTGATTCGATATGGACAATGGAAGGCAGAGAAGATTATGAGTATCCGGAACTTCATGATGTGGAGCTTGTTTTTCCGGGGGAATATCCATATCATAAACACGACTATGTTGCATCTGTTACAACCCCTGCAACACACCTTACAGAGGGTGTTATGACCTACACCTGCACTTGCGGTGACACGTATACGGAAGAAATCGCAAAGACAACAGAGCATAAATATAATGCGGTTGTAACGGCACCCACCTGTACCGAGCAAGGCTTTACAACCTACACCTGCGAATGCGGGGACAGTTATGTTGCAGATTTCGTAAAAGAAAACGGTCACTCATATACAGCAGAAATTACAACTCCTGCAACACACCTTACAGAAGGTGTTATGACTTATACCTGCGCTTGCGGTGATACATATACGGAAGAAATCGCAAAGACAACAGAGCATAAATATAATGCGGTTGTAACGGCACCCACCTGTACCGAGCAAGGCTTTACAACCTACACCTGTGAATGCGGGGACAGTTATGTTGCAGATTTCGTAAAAGAAAACGGTCACTCATATACAGCAGAGGTCACAACCCTTGCAACACACCTTACAGAGGGTGTTATGACCTACACCTGCACTTGCGGTGATGCTTATGTGGAAGCTATCGCAAGACTTGCTGAACATACGTACAGCAGTTATGTTGAAATTGAGCCGTCTTGTAAAACAAACGGCACAAAGATTTTTGAATGTGAATGCGGAGCCTCTTATGAAGAGGAAATTGCTTCATTGGGACATACCGACACGGATGATAACGGCAGATGCGACCGCTGTAACGTTGCGGTATGTGACCACATGTGCCACAAGACGGGCTTTATGGGCTTTATATGGAAGATAGTATTATTCTTCTCAAAGCTCTTCGGCTTAAATCCCGTATGTGACTGCGGAGCAGTTCATTATTAAAGACTCTTCACGGAAACTTGGGGGATATCTCAGAAAAGTTCTATTAATAGTGCTTCGCACTTTAAGAACCCCCGGCGAGGGTTCTTAAAAATCTCCTGCGCTTTAAGAAGGAAAAAGGATTTCGCACTCTGCGGAGTG
>JAZNFG010000042.1:0-23220 GCA_045589015.1 Acutalibacteraceae bacterium | reverse complement strand
CTTCGACCTGAAAACAAAGATTTTTCAGATGATTTTTGGCTGTTGAGGGTGCCGAAAGGCTGACGCCTTTCAAAGCCGAAACACCGAAAAGCACTGAAAGGGCTTGATTTCAGGCATGGTTCGGATTATTACCGTCACCCTCGGTCATAACTGCATTGATTTTGTAAACAAAGGCGCAAACAAGGTTTTCGGCATTGACATATCCGAAAGGATGCTTGCCGTCGCAAAAAAAGAATCCTCAAACGACAAAATCGAATACCGTAATATGAACATGACAGACATATCAAAGCTCGGCAAAGCCTTTGATTTCCTCTACAGCTCACTTGCCTTTCATTACGTTAAAGATTTTGAGGCATTTGCAAGGGATATGTATTCCGTTCTCAATGCAGGGGGTCGGCTTCTCTTTTCGCAGGAGCATCCGATTATCACATCAACCGTTGACGGAGCAGGGCATTTCAACAAGGATGAAAACGGACAAAAGGTTTCTTACACCTTCTCAAACTACAATCAACCCGGCGAACGCAGAACACATTGGTATGTTGACGGCGTAATAAAATACCACCGCACCTTCAGTAACATTATCAATGCCCTCACAAAAGCAGGATTTGTTATTGAAGAAATCTGCGAACCCACACCCGAAGATTGGGTAATTGAAAAGGTTCCTGCGTGGGTAAAGGAATATATCAAGCCGAACTTTTTAATTGTCAAAGCAAAAAAGTCAGAGAATTAATTTTGTGCGGTATAATGCTTCTTTTTGCGTTTTGGTTAAGAAGCACGGATTTTTTACAGCTTGTCGGTTGTTTTCAGTCAAGTGTTACGGTATAATATTAAAGGGTTAAGAGATATGTAATGCAAGCTACAGATAAAAAGGAGAATGCAGATGGTTTACAGTTTTTATCATATCACGGACGTTCATTACCACAGCAAGAAAAACTTTGACTGCGATTGGCGCACAATGCCACAGCCCAGCACTCAGATTTGTATCTTAAAAAGCGAAGAGGCATTCAAAAGGGCTCTTGAGATAATTGAAGAGGATAAGGACACAAGCACGGTTATTATCACGGGTGACATTACAAACCACGGTGACGTATCAAGCCTTGAGGAAGCGAAAGCCATTCTTAAAGCTTTTACCGAAAAGGGCGGAAATCCGTCCGTTTATACGGACAGCCACGATTATCATAATATTGAAATCACAGACGAGAACAGAAGGCTGCCCCCGTCGGAGCGTCCCGAGGAAAAAGTCCGAGGTGTGTTCAATCCCTTCGGCAGGGATCTGGCTTTTGATACGTTTGATGACGGAATCACATTTATTGCAGAGCTTCTTCCGGGACTTTATCATATAGCTATGGGGTATAATGCCGAAAACGAGCGTTCTTGGCATCACCCTTATTTTTCCGATGAGCTTATGAGCTGGGTAAAGCAACATATTGAAAAGGCAAAGGAAAAGGGGGCTACGGTTATCTGCAGTACGCACAGACCTATAGTTGCACCCTCTCCCGCCTACGAGGTTATAGGAAAAGGCCACTCCTTCCGTGACGGAGAAAAAAGACTAAAGGAGCTTGCGGATATGGGAGTAAAGCTCTTTTTCAGCGGCCATTCCCACGTACAGTGCATAAAGGAAATCACAAGCGAAAAGGGCAATAAGATATACAGCGTTCAAACCTCTTCTCTTGCGGCGTTTCCGCCTAAAATGAGAAAAATCACAATTGACACAGACAAGGGCATAATAGATATTCATACTATTGATATGGAGCTTCCCGAGCTCGGCATGAGCTTCACCGAATATGCAAGAAAGGGATTTCTCGGCATAATAGAGGAAATACCTTACAATATGGAGCACAACGTAGAAGCCTTTGCAAATACTCAAGGCGGTATCTCTCTTCCAAAGGAGCTGATAATGAAGCATCCTAAGGCGGTAATGTTTTTAGGAAGAAGGCTAAACGGTCTGACGTATGAAAAGGTGGCAAAATTCGGGAAGAAATACAACGGTCTCAAAATAAGCGACTATCGGGACAAAAAGGACGAAAAATTCGTTGAGCTTTTACTTCGTCTTATTGCAAATCTTTACCGCGGCAATGCCCCGTATTCTCCCGATACTGTTGAATACAAAATAACTATGGGGGCTGTTAAAAAGTTAGAAAAGCTGCTTTCTCTTATCCGTGTCGATGTAAAAAAGCTTATCGGCGGATACTCTCTGACGGAGTTTGTTGAACCGCTCCTTTACAATTTCGGTCCCGATGACGACAACCTGACAATTCACTTTGATTAAAAGGAGAAATTAAATTGACAGAAATAATTATATCAATCTTAGCTGTAGTTTTATTGATTAAAGCGGTCAAGCTCACCTTTAAGATTACGTGGGGACTTGCAAAAATCATCGCGACAATACTTTTGATTTCAGCCATACCGATTTTTATTGCTTGTCTTGTGCTTGCAGGCGGCTTCTTACTGCTTATTCCCGTAGGACTTATAGCCGCCGCTATCGGTGTCATCAAGCTTCTGACATAATAAAAGGTAAAAAGAAAAAACCGCATAAAGCAGAATAAGTCAAGGGGGTTCCGACAAGCTCGTGCTTGTCAGAACCCCCTGAATCATTTTTAAACGAAGTATTCTTTTACGATAATTTCAACAGCTCCTGCCTCATCACCGTTTACATATTCACCGCTGTTGTAGTAAGGTGCGGAATTAACGCTCACGTCAGCACCCTCCGGGATATATAAAACAGCCTTCATCCCCTCGGGGATTGTAATGTTAACCTCAGCTTTTCCGTCTGTCCTTTTATAATCAAGCGTTACAAGACCTTTAACACACGGTACAGTACAGGAAATACTGTCCGAAATACCGTACTGCGGGTCTATTTTTACACTATCGTAGCCTGCCGTCAGAGGAGTTATGCCTGCAAAATACTTGCTCATAACAACAAGCGGACCTCCGCTCCAAGCGTGGTTTTTAGTTCCTCGCCATTCATCCCAGAATTCCCAGAGCGTGGAATAATCCTCGTTTACCATATCGGAATATCTGTCCTTTATTCTGTTTTTTGCCTCCTCATATTCACCCATTGTGCAAAGAGCCTCAAGCACATAGTATTCCATATAAGGACTTGAATTCTTCGTTGATACAAGCACCTCTTTAATTGCTGCATACTGCTCTTTTGCAGCAAGTCCAGATAAAACTGCAAGTGCATTGGCTCTGTCATCGGGCTTCTTTACGTCATCGCTCTTATATCCGTTTTCTGTCCACAGAGCCTCATAACCCTTTTTTACGGCTTCCTTTCTTTCGGAGATAAATTCAATATCAGCTGACCTTCCGAGAATGTCCGCCATTTTCTCCGTAATGTCAAGCGCGTAATAAACCCACGCATTTTCGATAGCCGTCATATCTGCCTTACTGCCCCAATCCGGCCAATCCCAAGAGCCTGATCGGTGAACAACAAGACCGTTTTCACCGATTTCCCAAAGCTTAAGATAATCAAGAGAGGCATCGTATACCTTTTCAAGAAATTCGGTGTCACCCGTATATTCGTAATAGGTAAAAAAGCCGACTATTCCGGCAAGCTGTTGCACGGGAAGCTCAAAATAATCTCCGTTTATGGGAACGACAGTCTGCATAACCCCTGTTTTGTCAATAGCGGACAGCATCGCCTCAACGCCCTTCTGATACAGAAGATAGGAATTGCAATCAAGTGAATACATAGTCATTATCATTTCACTTGTCACGTCACCCCACCATTGGGCTCTTTCTCTGTCGGGACAGTCCATAAAATTATCACGCATCGTAACGTAAAGCGTACGAAGGGATTTCTGCCACAGCGTATTCAGAAATTCATCGTCACAGCTGAAATTGCCGCTGAATTCGGTGTCATACCCCGTTTCACGGTACTGAAGAGACACAACGGTAACTCCCTTTGGAATTTTATAGGTTATATGCTCACCGTTGAACCATCCGAGAGCTTCAAATTCCTGCTCCCCTTCCTTTGTTACGTAGGTTGTTGAAACCGCGCCAATCAGAGTGTTTTCCGTTGTTATTCTTATCTTTTTTCCTGCAGGCGCAATAACCTTCAGATAGGGAGAGAGCTGTGCGTTATACGGTACGTCAACCGTGATTTTTTCACCGAAAAGCTTTTTTACGGTATATCCCTCGTATTTTTCTGAGTTTTCGTAATTTTTAAGCCCGAAATCCTTTAAAAACGGAATTCCTCTGGGATAAAGCTTACCGTATACTCCCTCTCCTCCGCGTGCGTATTCCGTTGCACTCTCCCACAAGGCAGTATCAAAGTCCTCACTCGTCCAATTTCCCAATTCCTTTCTTGCATCATAATAAATGCTGTATTCGGGAAGGCGGTAATTGGGCGGATAAAACGGGCTGTCAACGAAGGCATCGTTTCTTTTTACCCTCCAGCTGCTGTCGGAAATTACGGAAAGCTCTTCGCTGACTGCTTCAAAAATAAAGCCGCCCTGACCGCTTCCGTTATATGAATAGCTTGTTTTATCATCCCAATACCATACTAAAGCATTAATGGTGTTTTCACCCTTTTTAAGAAAAGGGGCAATATCGATACCGTCAAAATATCCGCCGCTGTTTTCAGGTCCGCGCTTTACACTTCCTTCGTACACGACTGTTTCGCCGTTTATATATAGCCAGTATTTTGAATCGGCTGAAATATATGCCGTGAGCGTTTCGGGAACGCTGTCAAGGTTTACAGTCTTACTGAAGCACATCCACACGTTTTGCTCGGTAAGATTATCCTTGTCCCATATCCATTTAGCCTGCCAATCTTCCTTTTCCTCGGTTTCTATTACCGAATATTCCAAAATACTTTCGGGAATATCATATTCATTTGAAAACGGCACCATTTCTTTCTCCCCCAAAGAAAATAAAGAAGAAATAAAAGCTCCTGCAATTGCAAGATACGAAGCTATCGTTTGTAAAATTTGCATATTGACCTCACAAAAACATATTTTCTCACTGTTTTGTCCCGAAGACATTCTGAGCTTATCGCTCGTTAATCAGCTTTTTTTGCATTACGGGCAAATTCCGCAAGCAACGAATGATCGTTCATCGGCTTGCAACAGCGTTCCGTTCTCAGAGAAGACCATTTGCGCTCTATTTCCTCAGCGGAATCATTATTTATATCGACTACGTTATCCTCGCTGTCAGAGCCCATCATAAACCATTCACTTGTCTTCCCTTTTGCACAATGTCCTTTATAAGTCCACGTCTGCCAATTAAATGAGCATTCATTGAAAAGCTTTAATATGTATTCCCAGCTTGCAGTTCCTCTGCAGGGGGAAAATTCGCCTACAAGCACGGGCACACCGAAATTTCTTCCCGCGTGATGCCGCGTAACATCCTTGAAGCCTTCATCCGAATCATCATAAAGATGGTACTGATACATCACGTTTTCCCAGCCGCGTTCCTCGGGGTTGGGCAGGTCATACGGTGTCCATACGGCTTCAAGCGTAATAATATGCTCAGGGTCCTTTTCCCTTACGGCATTATAAAGCAGAGAATAAACATTATGATATTTTTCGTTTACCTTATCCTCGCCCTCGTAATCACACATTGGCTCATTCATCAGGTCATAGGCGGCAACCGTTCCGTTGCCTGCAAAGTGGCAGGCAAGCTCTTGCCACAGCTCACAGGCAAGCTTACGGAATCCGTCTCCGATCTCGTTTTCATCGTAAAGCCTGCAATGATTCACACGGCAGCTGTGATGGGCAATGCTCTGATGTCCCGGCACACCGTGCATATCAAGAATAACGTAAATACCTCTTTTCCCGCATTCTTCAACAATCCAGTCAAGACGGGAAAAATCAATTTCCCCGTTTTCCTTTCGCTTCCACGAGCCGTTGTCATCCGTCTGGAAATTGCGGTACCAGAAGGGAACGCGTACACAGGTAAAGCCAAGCGACTGAAGATAGTCAAGATCATACTCAGTAATATAGTTATCCTCACGGATTTTTATAAGCTGCTCTGCTTTCTGCCTGCCGAAGCGTTTTTCAAGCGTGGTTACAATATCCCATTGAGCGTCTCCGCCCTTAAAAAAGCCCTGCCATAATTCATCAAGCAGCCAGCCTCCGAGATTTGTTCCTCTTAAAAAGACCTGCTTACCTTCTGCATTGATAATTTTTTCACCGTCACAATGAAGCATACTGAGGCTCATAAGCTATACTCTCCGTTTCAAAAAATTTCAAATCAATAGGTCTGCTTCTGAGGGCGTCAGCCGATAAATACGATTCCTGCTTTTGTAACGGCAATCTCTGCAGGTGAAGAGCCGATTTTTCCGTCCGCGATGATTTCGCCCTTGCAGTTTTTAACCGTAAAGCATTTATTCTCGGCATTTTTTACGATAACAAAATCGAAGCCCGAAGCATTCACAATAACTGTCTTTTCTGTTTTTATATCAACAACGTTGTTTGTGTAAACTGCCGTAACTGCAATTCCGTCAAGCACGGACTGTGCCTGTGAATAATCATTTTCGGGATTTTTTGCCGTTAATTTGCCGTCAAGAAGCACGCTTCTGTATTCCTTCCAGAAGGAAATATAAAAGCTTAACATTTGGATATGCTCCTTCGGCAAAGCATTTATAAGCATCGAAATCTGAGGAACAGCGAAAATTACGCTTGCAAACTGCAAGGCGGCATTTTCAACGCTGTCAGCCTCGCTCCACATTATCATATCGGAATGAACTGCGGTTTTTCCTGAGGTCAGTCTGAGATTAATTATCTGACTTCGGTTTGCAAGAATATCTCCGGGACAGTCTCCGACTCTGAGCATATTTCCGTACTTTCTGATTGAAGGCCCTACGTATGACTGACGGAACTCAATTAAAATATCGTCGTTAATTGCCGTAAGCTCTGCCTTTATCTCAGACATAAGGGCGTGAATAGCATCCTCAAGAGACTGGAAATCGCGCTTTTCATCATATTCAAGCGACTTTCCTCTTAACACGAAGCTGTCAATAAAATCAAGCTTTAATCCGTCAAGCTTCCATTCATTCACAGCATTTTTATAAATTCCGCAAAGGTATTCTCTTACCTTTTTATATCTCGGGTCAAGAGCAAAAAAGTCCTTTTCATTTCCCGATTTATCAAGAAGATAATCCTTAAACTCTTCATATTTTTCGCAATAAATACCGACGAAGGGAACGGAATACCAAAGAATTACCTTCTGCCCGATTTTATGTATTTCATCAACGAGCTCTGCCATATTTCCCATTTTTCTTTCGCAGACAAACCAGTCACCGCAGAAGGCATAGCCGCGGTTATTGTCATCAGTCTGCCAGCCGTCATCAATTATGACGGTTTCCATACCAAGCTGCCTTGAAAGACGACATTCCTCTAATATTTCGTCTCTTTTCAGATTCTGATGAAAGCTGTACCAAAGAGAATCCATCGGCATTTTTGCAGCGTCGGGAACGAAGGCTGATTTATATCCGCATTCATTTTCCCACCAGAATGCCGTATCATAAATGCTGTCATAAAAGGGAACGCTTCTCATATCAATTCTGATTTTTGCGGAATAATCCGTTAATGCGTTTGTAGGCACGGTAAAGAATACCGCCTCGCAAATAATTTCTGCGGTTTCCTCGCAATAGCCCATTGATATTTTTGAAGGCACGTCAACGTCTGAAAGAGAAACGCATATTTTATTATTTCCGTCAAAGGTCGTTATCTGCTCTATGGGCATTCCGGATGCAAGTCTTGAGCTTGCAACTCCCATACCCCAATCGGGACAGATAGAGTGATTACGGTTAAAGGAATTCCACACTCCGCAACAATCCGAAGCACATACGGTCCACTTAACGGAAAGCTCCTGAGGCAATTCAAATTCACTTTGCTGCATTTTTACGTTTACGAACAAAATATCATTTTCAACAGATTTTTCCAGTACAACCTTACAATTGCTGTTTTTACAGGTAACGTCAAAGCTAAAATTATACATATTTCACACCTCAAACTGATTTTATAAAAGAATTATAACACAAAACGGTATTTCTTACTTCTTCGGACTGTTCATACACCCACCTTCATTGTTTTTCTGACGCACATCGTCAAAAATTCAGCATTATTATTTTCTTATGTCAAGCTAAATCCCGTAAACTATGATACCGGCAACCGCAGACAGAGCAATCAGCATTACGGGAGATAATTTCTTTTTAGCAATAAGCTTATAAAGCACCGTAACGAGCACCAAAGCGGCACAGATAATAATTGCCCTTATATTCAAATGAAGGTCTGCAGCCGAACCGAACAAATTACCGAAAATCATATAAATGCCCGTTGCAAGGACAATACCGATAACACAAGCCTTAAGACCTCCTAATACTGCCTGCACGTACTTGTTTTTTACAACAGCCTTAAGCAGGGCGGCTATCAGAAGAATTATAATAAACGACGGCACAACTACTGCAAGGGTGGCAATTACTGCACCGAGAAAGCCTGCCTGACTGCTTCCTACGTAGGTCGCCATATTTACCATAATGGGTCCGGGGGTGCTTTCGCTGACGGCTATCATATATGTCAGAATTTCTTCATCAAGCCAACCGTAGGACAGCACCACGTCACGAATAAGCGGTATTGCTCCGTAGCCGCCGCCGAATGTAAAGCAGCCAACCTTCAGAAAGCCGAGAAACAACTCAAGATAAATCATTTCCTGTCACCGTCCTTTTCCTTACGCGCTGTCCTCAAAACAAACAAAACGAGGCTTACTGCAGCGGCAATAAGCATAATGCTTAACGAAGAAAAGCTCCACGAAAAGAGATTTATCAGAAGCATCGCGGCTGCTGAGCAGCTCATAATAGCTAAAGGCAACGGCTTTTTTTGCATCTTCTTCAGCATATTGATTGCCGCATCAAAAATCAGAATTCCGACGGCAATTTTAATTCCCTTGAAGGCATTGGCAACTAAGCTCAGCTCCAAAAAATTATCAAGAAGCATTGAAATTACAAAAATTATAATAAAGGACGGGATAACCATACCGACGGTTGATGCTATCGCCCCCGAAAGACCTGCTATTTTGTACCCCGTAAAGGTGGAGCAGTTAATCGCAATAGGTCCGGGAGTTGACTCCGCAATTACGGTCATATTCATCATTTCATCGTGCGTCAGCCACTTTTTTCTTTCCACACAGTTATTTTCTATTACGGCTATCATCGCATAACCGCCGCCAAAGGTAAACATCCCGATTTTCGCAAAGGTCAGAAACAATTCCAACAAAATTTTCATTATTTTTCACCTACCGTAAGATACAGCTATATTAAATATTTTCTGTCCGAAATATCATTCAGTATATAAAACAACGGGTCCGTAAAGACCTCCGGAGACGAAGTCCCCTGCATAATCAAGCTCCGCTTCAAAATAGGGGGACAGCTCTTTTATGCTCCACTTATCAAAATACTTCGTATTCAGATATCTGTTTGCCGAAGTGTTGGTAACTACTATTTTCAGCTTATTTTCTTTTTCCAGCAGCTTGCTTGGTATTCCGATTCTGTACGTAGGCATAAGGGCTGTTCCCAAGAATCTGTCGTTAAGGTAAACCGAGGCGGTAAAATGCACGTCACCGAGACTGATTTCCCCTGCCCTTCCGACTGCTTCGTCGGGAACCATGAATACTGCTTCATAAGCACAGCTGCCCGAATAAGCATTACCTGTCAGATATGACCAGTCGCCAAGCCTTACGGGCACCTCACCTTCGGAATGCTCTGTATTGAAGAAGCCGTTTTCGCCGAAATCAAGCTCGGTCAGCTTTCTGAGCATAAAAGTGTCAGGAATATTGACTTTATTTGTATATTTCTTTATTTCCTCTGAAGCATATTTTTCATCCGTCAGCAATAAAGCCGCCGTTTCGCCTATATTCAAGGATATATTCAGAATACCGTTTTCGGCTTCTGAATGCTTCAAGCTGCCGTTCAGCAAATCAAGCATATACCCCTTTGAGGAAGGAAGATATATACGGTAATCTCCGCATTCTCCCGACTCTCTGAAAAGGCAAAGAATTTCCGCATTCTCCGCAATTCTTTTCATTACCCGCAAGCCCTTGCCCTCAATCCGAACTGCAGGACTTACACCGCAAAGCTCATACAGAACGCTTCCGCCAATTTCCTTAAAGCCGTCAAGTGCCTTTTTTGTAGCGTCGGGAACAAAGGCGCTTTCAGGAATAATAATATTTTTATATTTCGCTATTCCTATACATAAATATCCATCGTCTGAAATTTCTGCGTTTTGTATAACGTCATCGTCAACTATATCAAAATCCACCGCCATATCCTCAAGTCTTCTTCCGACAGCGTCAAATTCCTTTACTGCGGTATCCTCATTGAGTCTTCCCCAAAAGTCGGAAACGGGATAATAAAGTGCGGTATCGCATACGCGCTCACCGACAGATGCTATATAGGAAAGTCTTTCCGCGTATCGGTTGAAAAGGCTGAGCTCACGGTAATAGGGCTGATTCTCGGTAAACACGGGAAGCTCCTGAGCAAGAAGCTGTCCCCGCCTTCCCAAGGGGAAATTAAAGGGATTAAATATGCTTATTCCCCTCACCGCAAGATAACCTACGGTATATCTCATTATATCATAAGTAAGCCCGGGTCCCGCAACACCGAAAATCTCACCCATAGCAAGCTTAGTACCGTTGTGGGCGGCGGCAGATGAAGCGTATCTCGGGAAAAATCCGTTATATGCGTTCATCTCGTTTTTTTCTGCCGCTTCGTTTTCGGGGTAAAGCTGACGCCATATAACATCTATCCCCGGAATATCAAAGCACCTTAGTGCCCTCATCAGATTAAAGCTTCCTCCCCCGTGCATACAGCCGTTGGGGCTGTGATCCTTGTCAAGATGTCCCGTAAATGAAAAACCGTTTTCATTTGCCCATTTTTTGCAGGGAAGAAGATAATTTTCACAAAACGTGCGGCTGCACAAATCGTACCAACGGCGAAGAATATGAAGACTTGCCTCGGTCGGCTTTTCCTTTCCTTCAATAAGAGAACGGTACGGCAAAACGGATTCTCCGTAGATCTTCTCATATTTATCTGCCAATTCTTTACTGAAAGGATTTAAGGGTGCCTTGGGCTCGTCGGTAAACACGGCAGTAAAGCTGCGAGTTGCCGAGGCGTATTTTTTGTGAGTGATTTCAATAAAATATTCCGTGGCATCTCTTTTGAGCAAATTGGGATAACTGCCCCCCGAAGCGTATTCGGGATGCTCCCTTGCAACTGCGCCGCAAGCACTTCCCGAGGGCCAGCCACCCTCATCATAAATCCAGCAGCTCATTCCGAGGGAGGCTCCCTTTTCAATCGCGTAAGCACAAAGCTCAAAATATTCCTCGGAAAGATATTCGGGATAAAGAAAGGTCGGCATACTGTCGGGACGAAATTCTGCAGGCTCAGGGAGAACGTAAAACGAACGTATGCCGAGCCTTTGCATTTCCGCGAGCTGTTCGTCTATAAGCTCACGGGTACACATATCGTTCCATACCCATATATACACAGGAGAAAAGGAGGCATCGGGTGCAATAAAATCATTTAATTCAAATCTGTCATTATTTCTCATTGTAAGCACGTTTTTCACTATATATTTTTATTGAATCTTCCCTGCTTTTTCAAGCGGGTTATAAAGCATTTAAGCACAATAACCATCGTCACGTACAGTACGGCAAGAAAAACGGGATAAATCTTTATTCCAAACAAGCCGCTGATAAGACTTACAGCAGGAGGTGCCAGCATTACTCCGATATAGGCAAAGGCAATCTGCGAGCCCATAATTGACTGCGACACGTCTTTTCCGAAATTATGGGGTGTCAGGTGTATCATATTCGGATAAATTGAGCCGTTACCGAGTCCTATAAAAAACAGACATACAACGCTGACCGCGCCCGATAAGGGCAGAAGCATAATTGCGATTGCGGGCGCAAGAATGACAACTCCGACGGCAATACGCTTCCACGTGCTTATTCTGTCGGCAAGCACACCCGAAGCAAATCTGCCGATTGACATTCCGACGTAATAAATTGTCAGAGCAAGCGCGCCGTGCTCCGCCTCAAAGCCCTTCTCTTCCACAAGATACGTGCTTCCCCACACACCACAGGCATATTCGATAGCGTTGGTAACAAGCATAATTATCCATACCAACCGCACCTCAGACATTTTTGCCATTTGAAAAACCGAGAGATTTACGTTATTTTCCGCTGACCCGTCTTCAGCTGCAGAGGTCTTTTTCCACAGCGGCACGGAAATAATCAGCAGAAAAGCAATTCCAAGCTGTACGTAAAAGGCATATCGGTAGCCGCTTCGCCAGCCGATACCGCTTATAGCCTGCGACATCAGATAGGGACTCAGCGATACCCCCACACCGTAAAAGCAATGAAGAAAATTCATATGGCTTGCCTTACAATGAAGTGCCACATAATTATTAAGTCCCGAATCCACAGCACCTGCCCCAAGTCCGAGAGCAACGGCAAAAGGAAGCATAAACCCAAATGATGCGGTAAAGGAAAAGCCGAGAAGAGAAAACGCCGTCAGAGCCGTGCTGAAGGCTGTAACCCTTGCAGTACCCAGCTTGTTCAGAATTCGTGTGCTGAACATACTTGAAAGCACCGTACAGCCGGAAATAAGAAGCGTGATAACACTTACCGCTTCAACGGGAATATCAAGCTCGGAATGTATTGCGGGCCAGGCAGAGCCGATAAGCGAATCGGGAACTCCGAGCCCAATGAATGCAATATATATTACAATAAGCAGCACCGTAGCCAATATTGAACACCACCGCAAAAACTTTTTTTATTTGCACATTATAACATACTTTTATTAAAAATTTCAACCGTCGATAAAAATGAGGAAAATACAGCAAGGCGAAATTATCTGCTAAAACCTTTGGCAGGATAAACAAAATAACAGAACGGGAACAGCCGGGAAAGCTGTTTTCGTTCTGTTGGTTTTTACATAAGGGACTGAAAGTGTTGATATAAGGGCTTGCGGGTTAATGAAGTGCGAAAAATATTTACAAAAGCCTGGTATGAATTTGATCTCTCGCAGATATTTCCGAATATGCTTTCTGCCTCAACACTAAAAAGCAAAATTTTTTTCGTAAATTACATCCGAATAAAAAAGACTCACTTAACCTTCCTGTTCGGTCTTAACAAATTGAAATCTTTATTGCTTGCAGCAGCGTTTTTTTGTATACCAATCAGTAAAAAGCAGGATAACGGCACCGCCTGAAAGCAAAGCACCTGCTACTGTAAATACGGTTGTACCCACTCCGCCTGTTTCGGGAAGGAGTATACCCGTAGAGTTTTCTACAATGATTTTGTTTTGTTCTGTATGACTTGTTTCATTTATATTCAGAGTAACGGCTTTTCGCAAAGTATTGTAACCGTCGGGAGCTTTGGTTTCTGTTAAATAATATGTGCCGTATGCAAGACCGTAAACAGCTACCTCACCGTCATCACCTGAGGTTACCGATGTCACCTTCTCACCGCTGAGCTCTGCATTATCAAAAAATGATACCTTCATTACCTTTTGTGTAACTCCGGAAATTTCGGTGATTCCTGCGGCGTCTGTAAGAATTTCATTCTCTGTTGCAGGGCGGTACAGTTCAAAAACCGCACCTGAAAGCTTTATTGATTTATCTTGTGAATCCACCTTTACCAGATTGATTCCGCCTGTATAAACAACGGGAACATCTGACTTTTCCGAAAATTCAAAATTAACTGCGTTAATATAGCTCAGCTCAGCCCGGTTAGGTATATCTTCGCCCATTTCGGCATTTTCGTTAATCTGTGCGGAGAAATATGTACGAAGCAAATAGTTGCCGAAGTGATCATCACCGACAGCATCCGAGATTTTGCTCATACCGATAGCAGTAAGCTCCAGCTCAAAAGAGTCAGCGGTATAGCCTTCTTCGGACAAACCGACATCTGTTACCGTATAGCTGTAGTCCACATTCTCAGTAAGAGTCAAAAAATCTTCTCCGTTCTTTTCGAGAATCACGGTTACATTTCCGAGGAAGTCAAGACGGGCATCCAACGTATCAGTAATCACATAGGACAAGCCTGAACCGATATCTTCGGGGATAGTTGTACCAATTATCCACTCGTGAGCATCATAAGCATTGACTGAAGCCTCGTCGTTTCCAACGGAAATTACGTCTTTTTCAATATGCACTCCGCCTTTGACCTCGTTTTTCGGCTTTATTACAATATCATATAAGTAGTCACCGGTTTGCGGATCTACAGACGGAACACTAAGATAAAACGGCTCAATGGGAGCCACTATGCTCGGGTGGGAATGCTCCACTATAAGATATATTCCGTCCGGTAAGCCGTAATGCAGGAAATTCATTGAAACTATGCCGTTTTCATCTGTTGTAAGAATATACTCGGCCTTAGAGGGATATTCATAATCGGAGGCATCGGGAAGAATTACAGTGCCTGATTCATATTCTTCCTTTGTAGCTACGGGGAAAACATCAAAGGCAATGTTTGCCAAGGGCTTGCTTGCGTAGTTACCGCCACCGACAGCTACATTTGCCGATTTATTGATTGTAAGCACACGGTCTTCGGCAGCAACAACTTCTGCGTATACGGGAAGTGTGCTGTTAAGATATCCCACCATTGCCTGTGAGGTGCCTCTGTCGCCGGCGGCATCAAAGTAGTAAAATCCGTCAGATGTCTGATAGCCGGAAACAGAGAGAATTACATCATCCTCAATATAGGAAGCAGGTATGCTGTTAAATGTCAGGGTGAAGGTCTGTAAGCCGCCTGTGAGACTGACTTCGGCAGTATAGGTGTCCGCAAGTGTGGCCTTAGCCGTGAGAGTATCACCGGACATCATATCAACATCAACTGTGGCTGTGACAGAGATATTGTAGGTGCCGTCTGCGTTTTGTGTATAGACAGGGTCATTCAAATCCGTAAAGGAAGCAGGCGAAACGGTTTCAACCTCTGCTGCCACGGGATTAAGAGACAAGAGATACTTATAAACGGTCTCAATGGTAGCATTTATCTCATCATTTGTTTTATGATAAACGGTATTTCTGTTACAAAGAGATGCGTACTTCGTATTGGACGACCAGATATTACTGACAAGAGATTGTCTGCAAAAAGAATGGAACTCCAGATCCGCACCGTGAATTGCCTGCCAGATGGCGGTCTGAGTAGCTGCGATAGCTTCAGTTATCGTGAGAGTGCCCTCGGGCAGTCCTGCCGCTTTTTCAAGAGCACTTGTTTTTGCATTTGCACGTACAGCATGTTCGTCATCGGTTTCGCCGTCAATGGGAATAAGATAGAAGCCCTCCTTCAAAATCGCACGGATCATTCCGGACGCGCTTTTTGAAAAAGTAGAGTCCTCCAGATTGAGACGGCGATAATTTGAGCCAAGCACAGCGGTAGTTTCAATATCGCAGCAATAAGCCGGTATATAATCTCCGTCTATCGGGTTATACATTGTATATATAAATATCTGCGCAGGAGAACCCGGAGCACCCGGATTGCCGTTAAGACTGCGACCGGGGACACAGGCACTTTGATAAAAGTACAGATGGTCACCGTTTGCACCACGATTGAGAATATAGGTATCACTTTCCGTAACCGCCCCGTCTGCGGAATAGGCAGACACGGCAAAAACGCTCAGCAATAAAACAGCGGATAATATCACAGCAACTGCTTGTATTGTTTTTACAAAATGCTTCATAATAAATATCCCTCATTTTATAAGTTACCAAATTAATTATACTACAACTTATAAAAAATGCAACTGCCCAAGTAAAAAAAGCGACAACCATCTTAAAGAAGATTGTCGATTATTTCGTGTAAGGACAATAAAAAAATATTTTTGCTGCTTTGGTGAATGGACTCAAGCTCTTACAGAGTAGTCAGTTTTTAGTGATATTCCGTCTTCGACGGAGTGATATTTTCGCTATGCGAAAGTTATATTGAAACCTGCGGCTTCAGTGATATTATATTCGCCTATTAACTGTCCGAAGGGCAATATCACTCGGCCTTAGCCGAATAACACTGCGAAGCAATATAACTCGCCGCAAGGCGAATATAACAGAAAACGACTGTGTACATTACTCCATCAGGTAAAAAATACCATTTCGGCAAAAGTTGTGCAGGCGATAATGCTTCCGGAACAACATACACAGAAGCTAAATCAAAAAACTGCCCTCGGATGAGAGCAGTTCTGATAAATCGGTTTTATAGCGCTTTTCCGTCGGATACCTTGAAGCCTTTTTTGATAAGGAAGAACAAGGGAACGAGGACGAAAACGGAAACGATTGCCGCATAAACGAACATACTTGAAGAGGGTACGATAGTATCAACACCGTATTCATTTATGTATGTAACCGCGGAATTACGGCAAGCCATATCGCCCAGAGCGGGACCAAGCACCATAGGAATAAGAACGGTAAATATCATTCTGATGCCCTGGAAAAGACCTGCCTTGCCCTCGGGGATGAAGTCCTTGATAGATGCATTAAGCTGAATGCCCATAACGAGATTACCAACAACGGCAGGCACGATACCAACAAGGATAATATGGATGTTGGTTGAGGTTGCAAGGATAACAAGACCTGCAGTTGCTAAAATTGCACTGGGGATAAGACCCTTTGCCTTATTTTTTGCCGAAATTTTAAGAAGCATAACCATACTTGCCACAAGGATTACAACCATAACCACAAAGGTAGCAATAACGCCGGGAGTAATGAGATTATCACCGTTATCGGGAATTACAACATACTGCAGATATACGAGAAGATAAGGGAAAAATACCTGATAGGATACGCTCGAAAAGCCTATGGCTAAGAACGTAAGATAAAGTCTTGAATTGCTCTTGATAACGGACGGTCTGAAGCCGTAGAAAAGGTCTGCCCAGTAGCTTGATGATACTTCGTTTTCGACGGACTTTTTTTCGGGATTCTTAATAAGGAACAGACCTGCAACACCGCAGGCAGTAACGAACAGACCGAGATACAGGAAGAAATTCTGATAGGAAACTGTACCTGCCTGTGCAAGACTGCCGACACCCATAACAGCGGCCATTGATAAGAAGCCGACGAAGGTGAAAGCGACTTCGATAGTAGGTCTGACTTTAGGTGTAGAAATTTCCGTAACCCATGCATTAAAAGCGGCATCGTTACTTGTGGAGCCCATATAAGTCATAATTATATCCATTAAGATTATTACCCATACGGTGCTTGTGAGAATCTTTGCTTCGTCTGAAAATCCGAAAACTGCCGCAACATTCTCCTTTGTAATAAAGCCGAAAACTGCGGTAACAAGACCCCAGAGTATGTAGCCGACGGAAATGAACAGCTTGCGATTTTTCATTTTATCGCTGAGCGTTCCCATTACAAATGTGGTAAGTACTGCCGCAATAGCCGAAAGTGCTACCATTCGGCTGATAGCAGTTGTGGGAGCCATTGAGCCTGCCATAGCCTCTGCCGATGCATTCGCATAAACGGAATTATAAAGGAAGGTATTGAAATACATGTTCTCAATATTCCAAGCAATACCGCCCATAAAGCTGAATAAGCACATCGTAAACCAGGTTTTCTTAGAAAGCTTTTCTTCAATCATAACTATTCCCCTTCCCTTCAAAAGGAAAATCTGAAGATATCAGTTGAATACATTCTATCACCTTTTCCGGTGAATATCAATCCCCGACACAAAGCTAAGTCTAACAAAACTAAATAAAAATTAATTTGCATCTGCTAAATACCGTATGTTAAAATATTTACAGCATAGGAATCAGAATTTCAAATAAATAAAAAGTGACAAAATGGTTTGCGGCAAAATAACAGAAAGATGTTATTGATACGTAATAAATAAAACCGTTTTTGTTCAAGAAAACATTTCTTATTCCAGATATAATGATGTTGTAAAGGTCGATTTTTACACACTTTATATTCAGGAGATGTTACTATGGAAAATACAGAGCTTATTTTCAATGCGGTTCAATTTGCAAAGCAAAATGCTACCGAAAGCGGTATATCCGTTGAGGATGTTGCAAAAAATGCAGGTTTTTCAATTGATTATTTCAACCGCATTTTTCTTTCTCACACAGGCTTTACTGTTACCGCATATATAAACTATATTCGTTTGAAGCAGGCGGGTTTTCTTCTTCGCACTACCGACAAATCGGTGCTTGATATTGCCCTTGAAATCAGCTACGATTCCCATGAGGGATTCACAAAAGCATTCAAGAAAAAGTACGGTGTTGCACCGAGCGAATACCGTGCCGACAATAAAATCAGAATGATGTGTATGGGTGAGATAACGGACAAAACCGTTGCAAGCAGATTCTTGCACAGCAATCCCGATTTTAAGACTGTTGATTCGGATGAAGTAATTGATTTTCTTCTCGAAAAGGATGCCAAACGGTTTGGATATTTCTGTACAACAATAAATTATTGCGGTCTTACAATCGTTGCCCCTGACGGAAACTACGAAAACGGATTTATCTGCATAGGTGATGATTTGAGCGGCAGTTGTTATCTTGAAATAATGACGGATGATTTTAAACTCCTGGCTGATTGGATAGAACGGTTTCCGCAAAAGAAAACATTTTATTCAGATAAGAGCGAAGCAGAGGTTAAGGAAATTCTTGCTTCTTATGGAATTACAGAACAACTGAAAGTCACACTGCAGGCATTATATTTCGGTGAGCCTTTTGAATGCTCTCTTCCCGATAATATTATAATAAGACTGCTTACACCAAAAGATAAAAAGACAATTACAAAATGGGCAAACGGCAGAAAAGACGGTTATGTGAAGCACTTACTTAACGAGCAGGATTATCTCGATGAAAACAACCTCGAATACGGTGTTTTTGAAAAGGATAATCTGATTGCCGTTGCAGGATGCGGTATTGATGAAGTTCACGGAATGAGGCTTAACAACTGCTGTGCAATCCGTTTTGCCGAAGGCAAGGAAAACGACAAGCTTTACAAAACAATATTTAAGTTTGTCACTAACGATATTTTATCTAAAGGTGCATTGCCCTTTGATGACCTTCAGCACGGAGAATATGCAAAAGCACACGGCAATTTCACATCTGCCGATTTAGAATATACGGTTGTAAACAGAAGATTTGACGTAATTTAAAGAAGATTTTATCATTATTACCAATAACCACATTTCATCCCGGTGTCCATGGTACACACCAAACAAACACCGGAGTGGATTTTTTGGAGAAAATGAAAAGACTCTGAGCAAGTGAGATGAGCTTGTTCAGAGTCTGAATTTTTTGGGTTTATTATTGTAAAAAGTGTTGATATATAAGGGATTTATGGCTTAGTGAAGAGTGAATAGTGAAGAGTGAATAGTGAAGAGGTGAAAAGTAAAAAAGCATCGACTAAGTCGATGCTTTTTTTGGTACGGATGTTCATAAGGGATTTACTAAAAAACAATAACTTTCGGCAGTAACAAACATATTCTCATCCTTCCGTAACGCTTTAAAGAGTTTGAATATCAATTATTCAAACGGAGGATTATACAATGTCTAATTTTATTGAAGAATTATATTATGGAAACATTGAACCGCAGGAATTGAATTCCGAACTGTCAGGTAAATTAAGCAAGAAATTGAATGCACTTACCGAAAAAGAAGAACAGCTCACAGCAAAACTAACCGCAGAGGATAAGGAACTGTTTCTTACCTATGCAAATACATACAATGAGTTTTTGAGTTTAAGCAACTCTGACAGTTTTATATCGGGTTTCAGGCTCGGTGCTAAATTCACATACGATACTTTTGTTACTGATTGAAAGGAAGGTGCAATTATGAATAACAAATCATCATTTGAACAAAACGGCGGCACATACAGAATGGTTGGCGATTACAAAATCCCCAACATCACATTACCTGCCGAAGCCAATAAATCACTCGGCGTATGGGGACTGAAACGCAAAGATTATCTTATGAAGCATAGTCGAGTACAGTTCAATATTATACTTATGAACGGTACATTGTGGACTCATCTTGCGGAGGTTGATGAACAAACATCAGCTATGTTCTCTCGGCTGGTAGAACAGCTGAAAGTCAATGAGGGCATAACAGAACAACTCAAAGCAGACAATCAAATGGAGTGGGTTGCCCGTATGAATAACATTGAAGCACGTGCAAGAGAGATGGTTTGTAATGAACTAATATACAAATAAGTGTAGAAGATGTATTGTTTTGGTTTTTGATAATTGATAAAAGTCAGCAGGCAACATTGTTCATTGTATAAATGTTGCCTGCTTTTCCTATGCCGTTTAACTAACTTGATTATTTAATTGAAACAATATATCCCTTATCTTCAATTTCAACAAAACGAGGTTTTTCAGAGCCCTGTTTATTCGGGGAATGAAATGTAAGATAAAGATTATTTTCATCGGCAAAAATCATACCGTGTCCGCCGTCATCATCAATAAGAGGTTCGAGATGAGTGAAGGCTGTGCCGATTTCTCCGCCGTCGAATCTCACCAGACATTCGGCATATTTGCCTTTGATAAAGGTTGACCATAACATCAAAAGCTCATCGGTTTTTGTGCGGTACATAAAAGGACCATCGGTTATTCTGTGTTCATTTTCATCCTTGCTTTTGTCAGCCCAATAAGGCTCCGATGCTTTGAACAGAGTTACAGCTTCGCCGATTTTTTCTTTCAGGTCATCACTTAAAGGAGCATAACAGATTGTGCCGTCAATAATCTGAGTGTGTTCATGGCAGAAAACGATATAAGGCTTGCCGTCACGGTTTATGTAAAGCGTGCCGTCGAGACATTCCCAATCTTCGGGAGTTACGGCACCATTGCTATGCGGAATAAACGGACCAAGCGGACTGTCTGCTTTGAGAATAAAAGTGCCTCTTAAGCCGTTGCTTTCTCTTGAGAAGGTAGCAAACATATAATATTCATTTTTATATTTATGTACTTCGGGCGCCCAATTAACCTGATAATTCATATTGTGCGCTTCAGAATTGAAACACTCAATGGGCTCGCTCCAGTTTTCAAGATCTTCGGAAACATAAACATCAAAGCCCTTCGTTTTTTTACCGAAATTATTTGCTCTTGTACCGTACATATAATATTTTCCGTTCTCATACAGAACAAACGGATCACGGATATTTATATTATTGTTTTTCATTTTCACACCCCATATATATATTTCTGTGTCTGCCGTTTTTATTATATAGCACCGAGATTGTTTTCACAATAACAGAACATAACTTTTTTATTTGTGACTTGTTTGGTACTAATCAATTTGTTATAATATTTAAATCAAATAGTGATAAAAGCACTAATAAACAATTCAACTGATTGAGGTGACTCTTGTGCTGATTTTTGAACAATCAACGAGGTATTCCTTTCGTGACCCTGCGGCTTACATTGAAAACAGCATTATATATCTGTTTTTTACATTGGTGGAAAACACTCCTGAAAGACAGTATTTTTATGTTGCAATGAGCCAAAGCAAGGACTTCGTTACTTGGACAGAGCCTGAAATCCTCACAGAAAAAGATAATCTTAAGAATTATTCATCACCCGGAAATGTTATTAAATTTAATAACGACTATTATCTTTGTCTGCAAACCTATCCGAGAAAAGACGGTCAGATTTACGGCAACGAAAATTCAAGAATATTCACAATCAAAAGCAAAGACCTGATACATTGGGATAAACCTGCTTTACTCAGAGTTAAGGGTGATATACCTGAAAGAGAAATGAGCAGAATGATAGACCCATATATTCTTTGCGAGGAAGATAAATTTATATGCTTTTTCAAGCAAAACGGTGTTTCTTTCAGCACCTCGGAAGATTTAGTAAATTGGCAGTTTCAGGGCTTTGCCGATTGCGGTGAGAATGTATGTGTGCTTAAAGAAAAGGACGAATATCTTATTTTTAATTCACCGAAAAACGGGATAAACATTATGTCAACAAAGGATTTTAAGAGTTTTAAGAATATCCGCACCTTATATCTTAATCAAGAGAACAAAACATGGGCGAAAGACAGAATAACTGCAGGATTTGTTATTGATACAAGCAGTATTTCACCGTATAAATACGCTATGTTTTACCACGGAGATAACGAGGATAATTATCTTTTTGGCGCTTCTCTTGCGGTGGCTTTCAGTGATGATTTAGCTACTTGGTATGAATTACCGTGATATGCTGTTTTTTTGACAGTTCAGCAAACATTGCTCCGCCGATAACGAACACGGCACCTAAAACCTGTAAAGGTAACATAATTTCTTTTAAAAATATAACTGAAAAGATTACCGCTGACAGCGGTTCTAAATATCCGCATATGGCAACAGTCTGCACTTTCAGTTTGCCTATTGAGGAAAAATATAAGTAACAGCCTATGCCTGTGTTAAGTAAACCAAGTGTTAGTATCGGAAATATTCCTGAAGCTGAGATTTCCATAGCATATCCTTGTTTTAAACCAACAAATAAAGCAACAGTCAGAAACGCTATTGTAAGCTGTAGTGTTGAGTTTTCAAGACCGACAATGTCCCTTGCTTTTTTATTGCAGATGACCATAAACGCATACATAACAGCAGAAAGCAGTCCGCAAATGATACCGAACACATCACCTTTACCATTGAAAGAATTTGTATTTATAAGTATTACACCGATGAGGCTGTATCAAAACATCGAAAGCAGATGTTGTTGATGCAGCCTCTGAATTTTGGAGAGGTTATTCTTGAACTGTGACTTATACTCACATTATTGATAACTTTTGCCATAGCAAAGCTGAGGTTTGTTGAAAACCTCGGCTCGTTTTTATTCAATTTCTAATATCTATGCTGATTTTGGCTCAAATAAATGTGAACCGCAGCTGTCGTTCTGAATTTTGTTGTGAAGTTTGTTTATGTTGTAGCCTAGACCGGCAAGTAATACTTCGGTTCTGACTTTTCTCTCACCTCTGAGGAGAAAGCGTTTGAAGTTGTAATCCCACTTCAGCACACCGAAAGCTCCCTCCACCTGAATAGAGCGATTTACTCTGAGCTTTATTCCTAATTCAGAGGTTATTTTCTCTCTTGATTCTTCTCGCTGTGCAATGAATTTCTTTGATACCTGCAATTTTCTGTTTGCTTTTGCTCTTGTACAGCCTTTTTTGTGCGGACATCCCTCACAGCTTTCACATTCATAATATGTTACCTGTCTTTCATATCCGCTTTTTGTTTTCTGGGAGCCTGTATAGGTTGCTCGGATCTTTTTGCCGTTTTTGCAGGTGTA
>JAZNFG010000041.1:0-4090 GCA_045589015.1 Acutalibacteraceae bacterium | reverse complement strand
CAAAAATCTTCTCGATAAAAAATCTTCGACCTGAAAACAAAGATTTTTCAGATGATTTTTGGCTGTTGAGGGTGCCGAAAGGCTGACGCCTTTCAAAGCCGAAACACCGAAAAGCACTGAAAGGGCTTGATTTCAGGCATGGTTCGGGTTATTACCGTCACCCTAACCTTTTTTATTATACAAAAGCTTAACGTTATTTTCAAGTAATTTTTTTGATAAATTGACAGTATTTGCAAGGTTTTTTTTGTGAAACTTATATAAAGGCTGATTTTCACGTTCACAAAAAAGGTAAATTCGCCGTATAAGAACCCAAGCGTTCAGATGTTAACACAAAACCGCCCGATTTCCTTTACGGGAAATACGGGCAGTAAAGCCTTTCTTATCAGGTGAGTCCGAAGAACCACTTCATAAGGTTGAGGAAGAAGTTGAACATATTAAGCATAAAATCCTTGAGGTCGGCAAAGGAGGCCTTTTCAAGATTTGCAACGTAAATGTAAAGGTCCTCGGAAACACCCTCGATGGTATAAACTCCGTCGGCATCGGGATAAATTATATATCCGTATTCGCTCTCAACACCGAGAACGACGTCAGCCTCATAATGAGTGTTTGCAACCTTGAGAACGGTGGTCTGGTCGAAAACGTAGCCGTTTACAGCCTCGGCGGTAAACTGAAACGTGCCGCCCTCGATAACGTAGTTTGAGCCTGTAACGCTTGTAATTGCAAGCTTCTCCTGACAGTCGGGAGCAACGCTTACGAAGAAGGACTTGGTATAGGGGTCGTTCTCAGCAGCAAAAACAGCAAATCCAAGGCAGGAAAAAACCGTTAAAACGGCAAGAAAGACCGCAATAGCTTTTTTCATAAAAAATCGTTCCTTTCAGTTAAGTGGATTCCGTATCAATTATACGGTATTGCGGATTAAAAATCAAGTAATATTTGTTACCCGTCCGAAAAATATATAAATATAATAATTAACAAATTGTCTATTGACAAAACGCGACATTGTTATTATGATATAAAATGTATTTTATACATAATTTTTTCGCTATATTCCGGAGGTATCTTTATGAAACTCAAAAGAGTAATTGCACTGCTGCTTTCGGCTGTAATCGTGCTTTCCTTTACAGCCTGCACAACGATTGAGCTTGTAATTCCCGTAGGTAACATCCCCGTACAGGGCGGTAATACGGGCACGACTCCCACACCCGACACAAACACACCCCCCTCTGCAGAGCAGACTACAGCTTCTTCCGTGCAGACACCCGAGCAGACCACCGCAGCCTCGCAGGGTGCTGAGCAGACAACTGCCCCCTCAGGCGAAGCTGAAACTCAGGCTCCCGCACAAAGCAGCGGCGTTCCTTCAACGAAGGCAGAAATCGTCAAGCTCTACTGCGATGCTTACAACAAGCTCGGTACGGCTTCATCAATCACAAGAACCTATGACTATACCTCAAACTACAACAATATCCTTGACATTGACGGCGGTAACTCCACTCTTGCAGGTATTGCCAACAAGCTTATGGGTATGTTTATGGTAGAAAACACCGATCCGCTGACTGTTGACGTAAACGGACTTCCTCCCGTAGGTGTCGGCACTCTCAATATTGATCCTTCGGTTATCTCCGATGCAAAGTGCAACGACAAGGGCGACCACTACGAGGTTATTCTCTATTCAACGGGTACTGCCGCAAACCGTGAGGTTGACTCCCAGCCCGGTCAGGGCTCTGCAGGCTCCTTCGGACCTCTTCTTCGTTCAGAGGACGTTTCCGGTGCCGCAGCAGGCTTCATTGAATTCAACGGTCTTCATTCCTACTATGAAACGGCAAGCGTAACCGCAAAGATCACAAAGGACGGCAAAATCACGGACCTCAGCTTTGAGACTCCCTGTATCCTTCACTTTGACAGCGTTTCCGCACTCAAGATCATCAACGTAGGCGTTTGCGAAATCGGACTTCTCTTCCAGCAGACCTATAAGATTGCATATTAATTGAATAATATTGATTAACGGAGGTTAGATTATGAAACTCAGAAGCATTATTGCTCTCGTTCTCACTGCAGTTCTTCTTATGTCCTGTTCAGCCTGTACTTATGAATTTGTAGTACATCTCGGCGGCACGGCACAGAGCACAAACACAGACGTCACCCCCGCTCCCGATACCGATACACCTTCCGTACAGACCGAGCAGACTACGGCTTCTCAGAGCACAGAGCAGACAACTGCCGCTCAGAGCACCGAGCAGACGACAGCCGCTCAGGGTACAGAACAGACGACAGCCGCTCAGCAGACGGAGGAAACCACGGCTGCTCCCGCTCCCTCAGGCGCTCCTCAGGGCACGGCTGCAATTCTCGCATATTACAATACTGCCGCTAACAACATCAAGACAAAGGCTAAGTCCGTTACAAGAAACTACGAGGACTATCAGCATAATGAAGAAAAGCTTGTTGTTCCCTCAATGCTTCAGTCTGCAGGCTCTTCTCTTATCGGCACCTTCCTCAAAAAGAATGAGACTCCTCACACCTTTGAGGACGTAGAAAACTTCTATCTTCCCGGCGAAACCTACGTAAGCAAGCTTACAGAGGCTCAGATAAAGTCCGCAGAATGCAAGGATAACGGCACAGAGTACGAAATCACCATCGTTGCAAACACGGAAAAGAATCCCACGTACGGACAGGGCGTTTCCGCAGGCTTTGAAATAATCAAGATTGACGACGTTATGGATGCAGCAGGATTTATCGTAAAGAGCTTTGATACCGAGTATTATGACTGCACCGTTAAGTGCAAGGTAGACAAGGCAACGGGCAACGTAACGTGGATTAACTTCTCAACACCCATCGTTATGGACGTAGCATCCAAAATCGGTATTAATGCAACCGTAGGTATGACCTTCGTTAAGGATTTCACCGTAGCATACTGATAACAAAACTGCACACAAACAGCCGACACGGTAAAAATCCGTGCCGGCTTTGTTTTTATCAATATCAATCAAAAAAGCGTTCAAGCAGCTCAGCCATACTGCCGTCATATTCAGCCTCACACATATAGTAAAAGCCAAGCTGATTTCCTACGGTATAGTTAATATAGGTCTTACCGTTATAATCACACATATCCACGTCACTGTTATTTATATTGAAGCCCGTTTTTATCTGTTCCAGAAATTCCTCGGAAAAATCTGCGGCACGGGGACTTATACGTTTATCCTCGTTTGACGGCATCAGGAAGGGATTGTATTTTCCAACCTCCCACGTATAAAAATCCTTCGTTCTGCAGAGGTAATTCGTATACCGCGCGCAAGGCAGCTCAGTGACACCGAAAAGATAATACCAGCCTTCAGAATACTTCATACACGGTCCGCCTATATATCGGTGACGGGGATACGCCGTTTCATCAGGAAGAAAATCCCAACGGATAAGATCAGCAGATCTTGCAAAAAAGCAGGTAAAGGGAACACCTACAAGCTCCTTGGGCTCGTTGGCTTCAACAGCAAGCACAAAGCCGTTTTCATCCCTTACAGGGGCGGTATTGAAGAAATTGAAGCCTTCCCTTCTGAAAAGCACTCTTTCCTCAAAATCTACGAGGTTTTTGGTAACAAACAGCTTTACGGTATCTCCCGAATATCCGCCGTTTTTACTTTCAACGCAGAAAATATAAAATATATCACCACATTCAAGCCCCGAAAAATAATAATGTCCCTTGCCGCCTCGGGAAATTACCTTACCGCTTTCTATGTCTCTGATGAGAAAGCCTATACTGCCGTCATCAGCGGCCAGTCCTCTCGTATTATCGGTAAGCTCAAGTCTGTAAAGCCTGCCGCCGAAAACAAAGGGAGTCATTTCACCGTAGGGGGAACAGGCACCGAGCTTTTTTATTTCGGGATAGCCATTGTTCATAACGGAAAACCTATCGTAATTTATCTCTGACATAATCATTCTCCTTTACTTTTTATACATTTCACGGAAACTTGGGGGATATCTCAGAAAAGTTCTATTAATAGTGCTTCGCACTTTAAGAACCCCCGGCGAGGGTTCTTAAAAATCTCCTGCGCTTTAAGAAGGAAAAAGGATTTCGCACTCTGCGGAGTGCGACAAGAGGCTC
>JAZNFG010000040.1:0-12414 GCA_045589015.1 Acutalibacteraceae bacterium | reverse complement strand
AAAGGATTTCGCACTCTGCGGAGTGCGACAAGAGGCTCTGCCTCTTGACACCGTGAGCTTTTGAAAAAGCTCAACCAAAACTTTTAATAGGCACTCCCGTGCCCACTTCATCCCCCAAGTTTCCGTGAAGAACCTTTTTTTCAAGTATATCACCCCGTGCGGTGTTATTTCAGAAGATTGAGTATTTCAAGAACGGCATCGGACGGATTCCCGCTGAAGCCTGCCTTATAATACTGTGCTCCCACAGAAGAGGCGGAAATGCTGCCCTTGTAGCCTGCCGCCAGCCTTGAAAGCACCTGCGACGATAATGCCTTGGTAAAAAACAGAAGCTCCTTTTTTTCCTGTTTTATTCTGTAAAAGCCCAAGGATGCCGCCTGTATTCTCATAAGCGGAACGTGAAGAAGTCCCAGCACGCATTTCGGCGGCTCTCCGTATCTGTCAATAAGCTCATCGAGAATATCCGAATAATCCGACTCATTCTCAATGTTTGAAATTTTTTTGTAAATACTGAGTCTTTGATTGTAGTTCGATATATATGATTCGGGAATATATGCATCCATAGAGATTTCAATTTTACATACGGGGGGAGCCTCTGTGTATTCTCCCGATGCCGTAAGCCTGTGAACCGCCTCGTTGAGAAGCTTCATATACATATCGTAGCCGACAGCCTCAAGATGTCCGTGCTGCTGTGCGCCGAGAAGATTACCTGCTCCGCGTATTTCCATATCACGCATAGCAATCTTAAAGCCCGAGCCGAATTCCGTAAATTCTCTGATTGCGGTGAGACGCTTTTCGGCTATTTCCGTCAGCTGAGAGTTTTTTCTGAAGGTAAAATATGCGCTTGCGCGTCTTGTGGAGCGTCCGACTCTGCCTCTTATCTGATGCAGCTGTGAAAGTCCGAAGTTGTTTGCATTTTCAATGATAAGAGTATTTGCATTCGGAACGTCAACGCCCGTCTCAATTATGGTAGTGCAGACGAGAATGTCAACGTCTCCCTCGGTAAGCCGCTTCCATATATCGGAAAGCTCCTTTTCGGACATCTTGCCGTGGGCGGTCTCAATAACGGCATCGGGGAAGAGCTTTCTCAGCTCGTCCGCCTTATCGTCTATTGTGCCTACGTTATTGTGAAGATAGTAGACCTGACCTCCTCGTCTTAGCTCCTTTGCTATAGCCTGGGAAATTACCCCCGTATCGTGCTCTATAACGTAGGTCTGAACGGGGTGGCGGTCCATAGGTGCTTCTTCTATTACCGAAAGGTCGCGGATTCCCGACAGGGCAAAGTTCAGCGTTCGGGGAATCGGTGTAGCCGAAAGGGTCAGCACGTCAACGGTAGGGAAGCGTTCCTTGATTTTTTCCTTCTGCATAACACCGAACCTCTGCTCCTCATCAATAATCAGAAGTCCGAGGTCCTTGAATTCAACGTCCTTTGAAATAAGCCTGTGTGTGCCTGCTACGATGTCTATATGACCCTTTTTGAGCTTATGAAGTATATCCTTCTGCTGCTTGGGTGTTCTGAATCGGCAGAGCATTTCAGACTCTACGGGGAAGCCTTCAAAGCGGTGGAGAATGGTTTTGTAGTGCTGCATTGCAAGAATGGTCGTGGGAACGAGAATTGCCACCTGCTTGCCCTCACATATACATTTGAAGGCGGCTCTGAGGGCAACCTCTGTTTTTCCGAAGCCTACGTCTCCGCAAAGAAGCCTGTCCATAGGGCAGGACATTTCCATATCGGTCTTTATTTCTTCTATGCACTTTATCTGGTCGTCTGTTTCGTCAAATTCAAAGCGTTGCTCAAAGTCCGACTGTAAATCGGTATCAGAAGCAAACGAATGGCCGACGGTGCCCTTTCTCTGAGCATAAAGCTTTATCAGCTCCTGCGCTACGTCCGCCACCGCTTTTCTTACGCGGCTTTTCGTTTTTTCCCAGTCTGAGCTGCCCAAGGTGTTGAGCTTTACGGGAGTGACGCTGTCATCGTCTCTCGGTCCGATATATTTTGAAAGGGCGTCAAGATTCGTAATTGATATAGACAGCTTTGCGTTGTTTGCATAAGTGATGCATATATAATCGTGCTTGTTGCCGTCGATTTTTCTCTGCTCTATCCCCTTGAATATGCCGATGCCGTAATCCCTGTGAACCACGTAGTCGCCTACCTGAAGCTCCTCTATCGAGTTGAACACGTTTGCAGGCTTAGTGTGCTTCTTTACTGAGCTTCTTGATGCCTTTGCGTGCTTGCCGTAGCTGAATACGAGAAGCTTCAGCGAGGGATAATCCAGACCGTTATTAAGGGCAGACTGAACTATGTTGATTTTGTATTTTTCAAGCTCCTTTTTCTGCCTTGTCATAAGAACGCAGTCAATTTCCGCTTTTTTCAACTGCTTTTCAAGTGCCTCGGCAGCCTTCTTTGTGCCTGCAAAGGCAACCACGGTGTAGCCGTTTCTGAGAGGTGCTTCGCTGTCCTCAATAAGAAGCTCTGCCGAACCGTTCCAGGCGGCAGTCTGATTTATATTGTAATTTACAAGCTCCTTTACGGGAGTGTCAAAGCTGCCTCTTGCAAAGTTATCCGCATAAACCGTGCGGCAGTCAAGATAATACTGCGCAAGCTCCTCAAAGGTGAGATAGAAATTGTCAAGTCCCTTGCAGAGGATGCCGTTTGCAAAGTGATCCTTCAGCTCCTCGTTATGAATCTTCTCCTGTGCGTCTGCCGCCCCCTTTACGTTAAAGGTATCGCAGACGAAAAGCAGCTCTCCCTTCACGTATTCGAGAGGAGAGACGGGTCTTTCAAATACTGCAGGCAGATATTTGTCTGAGTTTGAGGGCAGAATCGAGCAGTTAAGAAGCTCCGCGTCCTTTATAAGATTTTCCCTGAGTGTCTGAGCTGCCCTTGAACGGGATGCCCTTGCTATTTCCGTAAGTCTTTTTGCCGTTTCGTTCGGATTGTCAAAGAGAATTTCGGTAACGGGGGAAAATGATACGCTGCCTGTGCTTTCCTCGCGTCTTTGAGACATAATGTCAAAAAAGCTTATGGAGTCTATATCGTCTCCCCAGAATTCTATTCTGACGGGCTTGTCTAAGCTTGCGGGGAAAATATCAAGAATACCGCCTCGGTGTGAGAACTGTCCGGGGCCCTCTACCATATCGGTAGCCTGATAGCCGCATTTGACAAGCTTTTCCTTTATTCTGTCAAGGGCGATTTCGTCCGTGTCGGTTATTTTGAAAATTCTGCTCTTTAATTCCTCGGGCGGCATAATTCTCTGCATTGCCGCCTCTGCCGAAAGCACAAGAACGCTTTTTTTGTCGGTAAGTATCTTCGTAAGTGCGCCTATTCTTTTTTGCTCGTATTCCCTTGAGCTTGTAGCCGCATCATAAAAATTAAAGTCTCTTGACGGATAAAAAACCGCGTCCGTTCCCAATGCGCGAAGGTCGGTGCATATTTTTTCCGCGGCGGCGTCGTCAGCCGCAAGAACAGCCGCGCGACTGCGTGTTTCCTCAAGAACGGTATGTATCAGCAAAGCCTTGGGTGTGGGCGGAAGTCCAAGAACACCCAGCGGAAAACAGCTGCTCTGAATATTGTAGGATATTTTGCGGTATTCGTCCGAATTGCCGAAAAAGCTTGAAAAATAAGACATATCAGTTACCCGTTGAATCGGCTCATTGCGCCGTCCGTATCTCCGTCAAGTATGTATTTTAAGGATTCGACTGCCTTTTCCATTGTTTTTTTGAGAATCTCGGTATCTTCCTTTGAAAAGCGTCCGAGAACGTAGTCCTTAAGGTCGTCGTCCCTGTCCTTTCTGTCTCCGACACCGAGCTTGATTCTCGGAAAAACGTCGGAGTTTAACTGCCATATAATGCTTTTGATTCCGTTATGACCGCCTGCCGAGCCCTTCTTGCGGATTCTGAGCGTGCCTGTGGGAAGGGAAATATCATCATAGATTACGATGATTTTTTCGGAAGGAATCTTATAAAAATCGGCGGCTGCCTTGATTGCCTCACCGGAATTGTTCATATACGTCTGAGGACGCATAATAAGACAGGGATGGCCCTCTATCATAGCCGAACAGGTAAGTGCCCTGTACTTTACTCTGTCCGTTCTGATTCCGTATTTGTTGCAAAGAATATCAAGGCACAGAAAGCCTGCATTGTGTCTTGAATATTCGTATTCCTTGCCGGGGTTGCCAAGCCCTGCAATAATAAACTCGGGCTTGCCCGTAAATGATGTGCTTTCGGTTACCTTTTTTTTGAAAAATGCCATTTTTTTGATTCTCCGTTTAATTTTTCTTGTTTCTGTAAGGCTTTTTTATTTTTACCCAATCGGTTTTATTCGTCTGTCTTTGGCGTGCAATTGCCAGCGCATCGTCGGGAACGTCCTCGGTTATTGTGGAGCCTGCCGCCGTATACGCTCTGTCTCCGATGCTGACGGGTGCAATAAGATTTGTGTTACAGCCTATAAATGCACCGTCACCGATTTTACAGCGGCTTTTCGTTTTTCCGTTGAAGTTTACCGTTACCGTGCCGCAGCCGAAATTCACTTCCTTGCCAACGTCCGAATCTCCCACGTAGGTGAGGTGTGAAATATGTGTTTTTTCACCGATGCTTGAATTTTTGACCTCTACGAAATTTCCGCAGTGAACTCCCTTTTCAAGCACCGTGCCCGGTCTTAAATGAACGAAGGGTCCTGCCGTTACTTTGTCACGGATAAGGGACTGCTCTGCCTGAACGCAGTTGAGTACACAGCCGTTGCCGACCGTCGTCTTATAAAGCACGCAAGCAGGGCCGATAATGCAGTTTTGTCCGATAGTGCAGCCCTCTTTTATTATGGTGCCGGGCAGAAGCAGAGTTCCGCTGCCAATGATTGCCGTGTCGGAAACGATGATTCCGTCGGGGCAGGGAATTATTACTCCGTTTTTTTTAAGCCTTTTAACAAGCCTTCTTCCGTTGCTGTACGCTTTCAGGTGAATTGTCATAAAACCTCCGTGCGGCTATTTAATTATAATAACATATTATTTATTATGCTTCAAGGTATAATTTTATTCGCGGGAGCAGTTGTAAAATTTGTTGAAACATTTTGCGGAAATTTGTCATAATATTAAAAAATTTTCCGACGTCGGTTTTTTTTTGTGTTTATCATTGACAGTTGACAGGCGAAATATTATAATCAATATGTATAACTATATCGATATGCCCGAGGTGCGTCCTGACGGGGTTTTCGGTGTTTTTTTAACAATTTTTACAAGGAGGAATTATTGTGAATAATAATTCATCACAGCGCAGATTTGCAAGAATAACGTCAAAAGTAATTGTTATGTTACTTGCCGTTGTTATGTGTATTTCTGTACTTCCCTCGTTATCGGCAGATATTTTCCCGACAGCTGAGGCAGCAGAAAGCTATACCGTACAGTCTGGTGCGACGCTTTCTTCAATTAACACACAGCTGGCTTCCTATTCTGCCGGTACTGTCGTTGATATGAAGCTTATGGATAATATCAATATTACCGATACCTCGACTGCAACCTTTTCTTCGGGTATTACGGGTATTGTTATTCCTTCCGGCATAACTGTCAATCTGTTTATGAACGGTAAAAAAATCATATTCAGCCGTCCCTCAGATGGTGCTTATAAATTGCCTTATGTTTATGCTGTGCATAACAAGGGTACTCTCAATATTTACAGCGGTTCTACCGTTACAGCAACAACCACGACAGCAGAGATATCGGTTGTTAATGTCCGTAACGGTATGACCTGTAATGAAGAAAAGGGTTCCTCGTATGTTGCACTTGAAGCTATCCGTAATGAAGGAACTCTTACCGTAAACAATAAGGTAGCCATAACGGTAAATGCACACACGGAATACGATGAAGTTAAAGGCAGCGGTGCCAGTGTTAACGTTAACTACTGCGAACAGGTTACGGATGCTGTTGCTGCGATTTATAATACGGAGAAGGCTTCTTGTGTTATCAAAGGTGCTGTTGTTTCGTCTACGGCATTTTCTTATCCTATGTACAGAACAACGGGTGAAGGCGGTTACGGTGTCAATGCAACTGCTATTGCCTACGGTATATACGGCGGTTCCGTAAGTGTGTCGGGCGGTGCGTCAATTACTACATCGGCAACTGCACAGGCAAAGCGAGAAAATTGTACGGGTTCAAATGCTAATGACGGCCGTTCTAAGCTTACAGGTATTTCCTACGGTATCGTAGCAAACGGAAGTGTAACCGTTACGGGTGCTGATATCAATGTAAATACTGCAATATGGACTGACAGGGGAACTACGCACGATTCATCTTCCGTAAACCACTATACGGGCGGTATTTATACTCTTACAGGTAATGTTCCCGTTGTTCCGGATGCAAATATTAAGGCAAACACAGGTTCTTTTTCGTATAACACTGATAATGATAACAAGGCTACGATGAGATACCGCGAGGGAACAGTTGTGACTTCAAATGAGTTGCCTGTGGCTCCTACTTCTGCTGTAGAATCTAATACTTCCTTCAATGAAGGATATGCTGCATGGCCTTCCGAAGAGGTGTCTGCAAGCAATTTCCGCGATGAAGCAGGCAACACCTATTCAACTAATATGGCAACGTCTGCCGGCTCTCATCCCACTAACGTTATCCGTGGTGCTCTTGTCGGACAAAACCGTGTTCACGTCATTTACAGATACTGGACGGATAACACAATGACAACGCTTGATACAAGCATTGTAGGTAATGCAGGAAATGCAGGCTATTCCTACAGCCCTCTTACCGACAAAACAGACGTTGTTAATTCGCTGATTAGTCTTAACGGTGTCAAGGCTGCAAATATTCTTACCAAGGACCCCGGTGCCGCTATCAGCTATAATCTCGGTGCTGAATCCTGTAACAGCTACTACTGGAACTTCAACAGAGTTGTATGTGCAAAGGATAACAGTCTTTGGTTCTCCGATATTAACCTCTCTAAGGTGAACGTTCAGGCAATAAAGGATTTCGATGAGATTAATCCCATAAATACTGCATTTTCTGCAGGCGATTCACCCGTTTACGTTTTCGTTGATTACATCAGACTCAACGCTATTTCACTTAAAGCAAGCGTAGGTACTGCAGGTGTCGCTACCACAACCTACACGGGTGCGCCCATCAAGGCATCCGCTATCGGTCTGACGCTTGTTGACTCTGTTCTTCAGAATCAGGAATTTACCTCCGAATATAATCTTGATTTCACAAATTCCGCTCTTATTGACGTAACCTATTCTTACTCAGGCACAAATGCTGCAGGAACCTCCGAAACGAGTGATTCCGGTCAGATGCCGACAAATGCGGGTACCTATCAGGTTACTCTTAAAATTGCAGAAAGCACAACCTATGACAAGAACCCCAACCGTAACAAAAACAGATACGGTCTTAACTACACCTTTACTCTTATCATTGAGCAGGCAAATGCTCTCAGAGGTTCTCTTAAAACGGAATATGGGTTGACCTACGGTCAGAAGCTCAGTGAGGTGCTTGAGCTTTCCTCTCAAACAGCTAAGGCTGTTACGGGTGATGCTGACGTTCCCGGCGTGTTCTCCTTCACAAATGCAGGCGACGGCTCAACCTATAAGAACGTAGGCAGCGATATCGTTTCCGTAACCTGGACACCCACCTACGGCGACGGTGCCATTACAAAGAACTATAAGACAACCACCTTTAACGTTTCTTATAAAGTAAATAAGGCTCCTCTTACAATCAAGCCCAACGCTGCAAGCGTAGTATACGGTAATACCGAATTTACCGTTCCCTTCTCCGTTGAAATTGTCGGACTTGTAGGAAACGATACCTCTGATTCTGCAAGAAATACGATTTCTGCCGCTTTGAACTATATGATACAGAATGCGGAAGGAAACTACGTTCCCTATGCAGCAGGTGAGATTTTCGCAGGTACCTACTATATAAGAGCAACCTTCTCGGATGTTCCCGCTCTGCTTTCAAACTATGACTTTTCATACGTATACGGTGCAGGTAACAACGAGGAAGGCGTTCTCAGCGTAACAAAGAGACCCGTTACCGTTAAGGCTTCGGCAATAGCAAGACCTTATGAACCCGAAAATATGAAGGCTGAGGTTGCATTCGAGATTACCGAAGGCAGATACGGCGGTGACGACGTACGAATCAGCAATGCACAGGGCTCTGTAAGTAATAATAACGCAGGCTCCCGTCAGGTATACGGAATCAACATTCAGAACGTTACTCCTCTTATCACCGGCGGTGCGGGACAGAACTACGTTATCACAAAGCTTGATTACGATACCGGAAACGAGCTTTACGTAACAATTAATAAGGCGGTTCCCACGGTTACTGCTCCCGTTGTTGAGGAAAGATACTATCAGAATGCCGCAACTCTCCGTGATATAGAATTCTCGGGTTATTCCGCAGCCGTAGCCGGTGAATGGCAGTGGGTTGACGAAACGGTTAATCCTAAGGTCAACGTTACAGCCTATAAGGCTCAGTACGTTCCCGAGGACCTTGACAACTACGAGATAAAGCTTGTAGACGTTGCAATTAAGGTTAAGCCTACTCCCGTTGTTATTTCCTACACGGGAACAGTTTCCTACGGTGACAATATTCCCAATATTACGGCATATACCTACAAGGCTGACCTTGACCCCTCATTCAGCATTGATGCAGTTACCACATCAGGTAACATTACTCCCAAAACAACCTACGTAAAGGGCTCACCCGTTGTTGAGGGCGGATATCCCGTTGAGATTTCAGCTCCTAACTTCGTTGACGTAAACGGCAACTATACGTTCACCACAAGCAACGGTGTTATTACCGTTAAGCCCAGACTCATTACCTTCACGGTTGAGGATGCTACGGCTGTCTACGGTGACAACTTCGTTCCCTCTGCTTCAACGGTTACCGTTTCCTATGATGAAAAGCTTCTCGTAGGTACAGATACTATTGAATCCGTAACGGCAAGCGGTCTTGCTCCCACCTTTGAGTATTCAACTGACTTCAGATATATTGATAACTATAAGGTAGGCACTTATTACATCAAGGCTACTCCCAACTTTGCAACCTCTCCCAACTACGAGGTAGCAACCGTTCAGGGTACGCTCAGAGTTACCAAGGCACAGCTTACTATCAAGGCTGACGACATAACCCTTGAATACGGCAGCGAAATTCCCGCCGATATTGAAAATGCATTTTCTGTTGTCGGTGCAAAGAGAAATGAAACCGCAAGCGACGTTCTTTCCTCCGGCTCAATTAAGATTGATACCACCTATGAGAAGAACTCTCCCGTAAATATTGACGGTTATCCCGTAACCATTGACATTACAAACGCAGTATTCGATAACTATTCTGTCAGCGTACAGCACGGTGTTATTACCGTTACAAAGGCTACTCCCAGAGTTCTCACTCTTCCCACGGCTGTGATAGTTCACGGTCAGACTCTCGGTGATGCAGTCTTCACGGGCGGCAGCGTAGAGAACAGCGTAGAAGGTAAATACGTTTATAATGCAGCTGCAACAGCACCTGCTTACCGTGCAGAAGCATATACTATTTACACGGCTACCTTCGTTCCCGCAGATACCGTAAACTACAATACCGTAACAGGACTTTATATTTCTCTTACTGTTAACAAGAAGCCCGTCAGCGGTACTCTTGCAGTTGCAGGTGTTCCTATGGTAGGACAGAGACTGACTGTTGACGTAACAGGTCTTGACCCCGATGAAATCGGTGTATATACACTTACCTGGTATGACGGCTCAACTCAGATAGGCACAGGTGCCGAGCTTAATCTTACCGAGTCTCACAAGCTTAAGACTCTTACCGTTAAGGCTGTTGCAAACGCTCCTTATACGGGTGAGGTAGTATACGTTACCACTACGATTGCTCCTTCTCTTACAAGCGTTGAGACCATTCTTACTGCAGAGCAGTATGACACCTACTTTAATCTCAGCGGACTTTCAGAGTATCTCGGCGATGCACAGTACGTATACAATGCACAGCCTCACTACGTTGAATTCCAGAGAGACAACCGTAGCCTTTCTGCTGCTTCAATCGGTGACGTTACAATTAAGTATAACGGCTCAACTGCGGCTCCCACAAAGGTTGGTTATTATACCGTTACTGTTGATATTGCAACTCCCGCAGACGTTGACCTTACAAGAGTACAGTTCGTTGACGGTGTATCAACGGTAGACGGCAAGGCTGTTTACTCACCCGTTGCAAACTATAAGATAGGTACTCTCGTTATTACTCAGGCTAACTACTACGTAAGCGTTGCCGTACAGGATAAGGTATATGACGGAACGGGTGCCGCAACGGCTGAGGTTACCGACCAGTACGGTGCCTGCGAGCTTGTCGGCGGCGGCTATGACGACGTAGTATTCGATGCTGATGCAGCTGTTTACTACTTCGCCTCCTCCGATGTAGGAACCGATATCGACGTATTTGTAAACAATGCCGTTCTCAAGGGTGACGCGGCTGAAAACTATGAGCTTCTTATTGATATTGCCAATAACGCAAAGGCTGATATTACCAAGAGAACTCTGAAGGTTAAGGTCGTTCCCGTTGAAAGAGAATACGAAGCAAATAATTACTACGTAGACCTCAGCTTTGAGCCCGTTGCAAACTCTCTTGCAGCAGGTGATGAAGGCTTTGTATACGTTGACGAGGCACTTGTTCAGGGTGCAATTGACAACTACAGAGCAGGTCTCAGAAACGTTACCGTATCGGGTGCCGTTCTTACTGGTGCCAAGGCTGGTAACTATGAGCTTGAGCTTACAAATCTTGACGGTCTTACCGTTGAAATTCTCAAGGCAACCCCCTTCTATCCCATTCCTATGACGGACGTTCTTTACTATGACAGCGCAAGACCTCTTAACGCTGTTTCTCTCGGTGACAGCCGCTGGACCTGGGATAACGAAATTGCAAACGAGGTTCCCGGCGCAGGCATTCATACGTATAAGGCAATTTATACTCCCGACGATACAAGCAACTATGCAATCGTTGAATATGACGTTGAGGTTGAAATTCTCAAGTCAGTCGTAACTATCACAGCTGCAAACTTTACCGTAACCTACGGTGATATCGAGCCCACCTATTACTACAGCGTAACAGGTCTTACGGGTGCGGATACCATCAAGGACGACGTTGACGGCTACGTACTTCTTAACTGCTCTTATCAGGCAGGCAGCTACGTAGGCAAGTACGATATCGTTCTTACAGGTGCGTTTGAAAGCGAAAACTATGACTTTATCTACAAGAACGGTGTAGTTAACGTAAACAAGCGTTCCGCCTACGTTGAAGCAATAGCAGCCGACAGAGAATATGCTCCCGGAAATCTCACCGTTGACGTTACGTTCTCTTCATTGACGAATCTTTACGGTGCCGACGGAGCAAACGACGTATATCTTGAAGGTCCCTTCCCCGTTGCAGGTACAATCGATAATGAAAATGCAGGAATCAAGATAGTCAAGTATACAATGCCGAAGCTTGTAGGTGAGAAGGCAGGTAACTACGAAATCAGAGTTGTCAATCCCACTCTTACCGTTGAGATACTCAAGGCAAGAACACCCGGTGTTGTTCTTCCCGTAACCGGTATCGTAGGCTACGGTCAGAAGCTTTCATCAACAAAGTTCACTTCAAGCTATTCAGGCACCGAGTACGGTACGTTCTCAATGGAGAATCCCACCACTACTCCCACAGAGGTAGGTACGTTCAATAACGTATATAAGGTAGTCTTCACTCCCTTTAATACTCAGAACTACGCTGTTATCACAGAATACATTACTCTTACCGTTGAACCCTCCGAGCTTAATATTGCTATTTCCTTCACGGGAACTGCACAGAGCGGAAAGTCACTCTACATCGTTACGAATGACATTCCCGCAGGTGCTCAGGAATATCTCTGGTTCGAGTGGTACAGAGTGGATTCACCCACGGATGACCCCAGAAGCGGTATAAAGGTAGCATCGGGCACTGATGCTTATACTCTTACCGATGCTGACGGCGGCAAGTACATCATCTGTACTGTTGAAAATAAGGACGGCGCTCCTTATACCTGCTATGCTAAGTGCGTAACGGATTCAGCTATTGAGGAGGTTCAGCTTACCTTCTGGCAGAGACTTGTTAACTGGTTCTATAAGATTATCTCCAATATTACTCAGATATTCGGAAAGATAATGTAAGGTGAATCAAAAAAAGTCCTCTGAAGCATAATTAATAAAGGCATCTGCTGTGCTATGTACGGCAGATGCTCTTTTTTTCGGTTCTTCACGGAAACTTGGGGGATATCATATTTAAGTCTGGTTAATAGTGCTTCGCACTAAGGGAACCCCCGGCGAGGGTTCCCTTAACCCTCCTGCGCTATAAAAGCAAAAAGGATTTCGCACTCTGCGGAGTGCGACAAGAGGCTCTGCCTCTTGACACCGTGAGCTTTTGAAAAAGC
>JAZNFG010000039.1:0-36742 GCA_045589015.1 Acutalibacteraceae bacterium | reverse complement strand
CGATATATGCTCTGTTCTTGGAGTGAATCCCTCATATCTCATTGACGGCAGTATATTTTCCATTGAAAGTGAAATAGCCGAAAAGCTCAACAGAAAATCAGAAGAGCATAAGCAGATAATATCAAAAATAATAGATACCTTCCCCGACAGATAAACAGACCGCCCCGCTTCATTCCCGAAGCGCAGGCGGTTGTTTTTTTGCTTTTTTTAATTAATTTCCAAAAGTCTCGGGAGCTTATACTGAAGGTGCAATTGCGGGAGAGAGTGTGCTTTTTTACTTTATAGGAAGCAGAAGGGGGAATTTTCGTGGGTATTTCACTTGAAATAAAAGGGCTTTCCAAGGCTTACGGTGACAAGCCTGCTCTTGAAAGCTTCAGCTTTGATTTCTTTTCGGGAATTTACGGAATTCCCGGCTCCAACGGTGCGGGAAAAAGCACGTTGTGTAATCTTATTACGGACAATATAAAGCGGGACAGCGGACAGATACTTTATAACGGAAAGGAAATTCTTGCTCTTGGTGCCGATTTCAGAAAGGACGTAGGCTATATGCCTCAGCAGTACGGCTTATGCAATGAATAATAAAAATATTGAATAACGAATAAAAACGAAAATCCGTCCACTTGTGTGAACGGATTTTTGTTTGGAGCTGATAACCGGATTTGAACCGGTGACCTCATCCTTACCAAGGATGCACTCTACCTACTGAGCTATATCAGCAAATTGAAGTAAGAGGCTTATCTGTGAAGAAGCGGCTGTGTCTTGCATAATTCAATCCGCAAAACGACTTCACACCGTGTCACTCTTCACTCTGCCCTTTACAGACTATTTAAAAAAAATGGCGACCCGGAACGGGCTCGAACCGTCGACCTCTAGCGTGACAGGCTAGCGTTCTAACCAACTGAACTACCGGGCCATTTGTAACAGGACTTATTATACACACAAAAAAATAAAATGTCAATACCCTTTTTCAGTATTTTTTTTGGGCGTGATGCATCCGTGTATACGGCAGAGGAATATAGTGTTAAAAGCTTTTAATATAAATATAACGGGTTTTTGAAAAAAATGCTTGATTTTCCGTAAAGTATATGTTAATATATGGTGGAAATCAAAAAGCAAGGCCGGTCGGGAATACCCGTCCGGTCTTAACTAATGCAATTTTTAAAAGGAGGAATCATTTTGCCCGAGAAACGTAAAGGCGGAAACGTAGTCAATGCCGTATGGGAAATAGCAGAGCCTATTGCAGAGGCTTTGGGGCTTATTCTCTGGGACGTGAAATTTCAGAAGGAGGGAGCCAACTGGTATCTCAGAGTGTTCATTGACAAGGTCGGCGGGGTTTCCATTGACGATTGCGTCGCTATGAACGATGCTCTTGACGCTCCTTTAGACGAGGCAGACCCCATTGAGCAGAGCTATAATCTTCAGATATCCTCAACGGGTATTGAAAGAGAGCTTGTAAGAGATTTTCATTTCACAAGCTTCCTTGACAGCAAGGTTATCGTAAAATTCAGAGCCGCCGTGGACGGAGTAAAGCTTCATAAGTGTATACTCAAGGCCTATGACAACGGTATGATAACGCTTGATTTCGGTGACGGAGACCTCCGTGAATTTTCAGCAAAAGATATGTCAAGCATCAGACTTGACGATTTTGACGATAATTTCTGATAATAAACCAACTAACGGAAAGGATGATTACCAAAAATGGCTAAGTTAACAAAGAGAGATAAGGAAAGACAGACTTTTATCAGGATGGCTATAGAGAGCTATCAGAAGGAATATGCTATCGGCGAGGAGCTTCTTCCCATGCTTATTCAGAAGGTGGAAACCGCTCTTGCCACAGCCGCAAAGCAGAATCTCAGAGAGCCCAAGAAGGCACCCAAGGACAAGGAGGTCTTTACCTGCACGATAGACCCCGAGACATACGCAGTTGAGCTTTACCACAACAAGAGGGTTGTTGAGACCGTTGTGTCTCCCGACCTTGAGATTCTTCTTGAGGATGCGATAAAGTACAACAGAAAGGCAAAGCTTGAGGACATAATTCAGATTCCCGTTTCCGTTGACCTGCTCGGCAGAAAGTCAGCACATACCTTCCAGGACACACTCCGTCAGGGTATCAAGGCTATAAACCTTCAGCAGCTCAAGAACAACGTAGGCGAGATGATAAACGCAAAGGTTGTAAAGCTTTACGATACGGGTGACGTAGGACTCAAGGCATACCGCTATGACATTCTTCTTCCCGTAGCAGAGCAGTTCCCCGGCGAGGTATTCAATATCAATGATATCGTACCCGTTTATATCAAGCAGATAATTGAAGAGGATAACAAGCCCGCTAAGGTTATGATTGCAAGAAAGAGCGAGCCCCTCATCAGAAGAACCTTTGAAAAGGAAGTACCCGAAATCAAGGAGGGTATTGTTGAAATCAAGGGTATTGCAAGCGACAACGGCGCAAGAAGCAGAAGAGATGCCGATGCTTCCGAGACTGCAAAGAATACAGAGGCAAGAATCAAGGTTGCCGTAAGCAGCAAGGATGCTGATATTGATCCCGTAGGTGCCTGCGTTGGCCAGGGCGGTACGAGAATTACCGCTATAAAGCAGCAGCTGGGCAACAACGAGGTAGATATAGTCAAGTACAGCGATGACCCCGCAGAGTTTATTGCAAACGCACTTTCACCCGCAGAGGTTCTTCTGGTAAAGATAGTTGACGAGGATGAAAGAAAGTGTGACGTAACCGTTCCCGAGGATAAGCTTTCTCTTGCAATAGGAAGCTCCGGACAGAACGTACGTCTTGCGGCAAAGCTTACAAGATGGCATATAAATATAATAACGGTTGATTCCGAAACGACGACCGTAATAGAAGCCTGAGGAGCTGATACGGATGCAACAGAAGAAAACGCCGATGCGCAAATGTATCGGATGTAACGAAATGAAGGCGAAAAAAGAGCTTGTCCGTATAGTAAGAGCTCCCGACGGAGAAATAAGCGTGGACCTCACGGGAAAGAAATCAGGCAGAGGCTCTTATATATGTAAATCAAAGAGCTGTCTTGCTATGGCGCGAAAGGCTAAAAGAATTGAAAGAGCCTTTGAGTGCGCGGTGCCCGATGAGATTTACGAAAGACTTGAAGGAGAGATTGCCGATGAGTAAGGTCCTTGATTATATGGGACTTGCACGAAGAGCAGGTAAGCTTGTAATCGGCCACGATGCCGCGCTTCTCAGCGTAAGACAGGGCAGAGCGGCGGCTGTCGTTCTGACGAAGGATGCTTCTCCCCGTCATAAAAGAGAGCTTGATGCAGCAGGCTTTACGGACAATATTCTGTTCCTTCCCGTTACAATGGAGGAAACGGGATATGCAGTCGGAAAGAAAAGCTGTATATATGCGGTTGAAGACGAAGGCTTCGCCGATGCGATAAAAAACACACTTTTGAAGGAGGGTATTGCAAACTATGGCAAAGTATAAGGTAAGTGACCTCGCTAAAGATTTTAACGTAAAAAACAATATAATAATCGACCTTTTCAAGGAAATAAACGACGATACAAAGAAATCAAACTCCGGACTTTCAAATGAGGATCTGGACGTTGCTTTCGAGCTTATGACGGCAAAGAACACCGTTGCTGATTTCAATGCATATTTTGCGGCAAAGAAGCCCGAGCCCAAGAAGCCCGAAGCCAAGGAGACGGAGAAGAAGGAAGAGAAGAAGCCTGCCGCAAAGGAAGCCGCTTCTCAGAATAAGCCTTCAGAGCCTGCAAAGGAAAGGAACGACCGTCCCGAAAGAAACGATAACAAAGGCAAGCCTGCAGGAAATAAGCCGCAGGAAGCAAAGCCCGAAAAGAAGAATGACCGTCCCGCACAGCAGACGAAGAATGAGCAGTCCAAGGGTCCCCAGAAGAATTCCGGCGGCAATAACCAGCCCAATCTTAATCCCTTCAAGAAGAAGGACAACAAGAACAAGGACAGCGATTTCGTTCAGTCAAGAACAAAGGGCGACAGAAAGACCGTTAACACAAGAGCCGAAGAGGTTGACCTTGATAAGTATAACGAGAAATACGACAGACTTTCATCCAACTCTATGAATGAAAGAGATGCCGACGTACGTAAGCAGAAGATCAAGCAGAAGTCTCAGCAGTACAACAAGAAGCAGGGCACCCGTGCTCACCGTAAGGAAACCGAGCAGGAGAGACTTGCAAGAATTGCAGAGGAAAGATCAAAGCGTACCATTGTCGTTACCGTAGGCGATGAAATCACCGTAGGTGAGCTTGCCGCACAGCTGAAGCTTCAGGCAAATGAGGTTATCAAAAAGCTCTTTATGTATGGTATAATGGCAAGCATAAATGAAAAAATAGATTTTGATACCGCAGAAATCGTTGCAACCGAGCTTGGTGCAAAGGTTGAGCGTGAGGTTGTAGTAACCATCGAGGACAGAATTATCGATACCAGAGAGGACGATGACAGCCTTCTTGAAACGAGAAGCCCCGTTGTAGTTGTTATGGGTCACGTTGACCACGGTAAAACCTCAATTCTTGACGCTATCAGAAATACGTCGGTTACGGCAACCGAATCCGGCGGTATTACTCAGCACATCGGTGCTTACAGAGTAAACCTTGACGGAAACGATATCACCTTCCTTGATACTCCCGGTCACGCCGCATTTACGGAAATGCGAGCAAGAGGTGCAAAGGCTACAGATATCGCGGTTCTCGTTGTTGCCGCAGACGACGGTATTATGCCTCAGACTATTGAAGCTATTAACCACGCAAAGGCTGCAGACGTTTCGATTATCGTTGCCATCAACAAGATGGATAAGCCTGCCGCACAGCCCGACAAGGTAATGCAGCAGCTTACGGAATACGGTCTCGTTCCCGAGGAATGGGGCGGTGAGACTATCTGCGTTCCCGTTTCCGCAAAAACTCACATGAATATAGATAAGCTCCTTGAATCAATACTTCTTGTTGCAGAAATGAAGGAGCTGAAGGCTAACCCCAACCGTGCCGCAAAGGGTGTTGTTATCGAAGCACGTCTTGACAAGGGTAAGGGCCCCATCGCAACGCTTCTTGTTCAGAACGGTACTCTCAACAACGGTGATATAGTCGTTGCAGGTACTGCAGTAGGACGTATCCGCGTTATGACCGACTATAAGGGCAGACGTGTCAAGGAGGCAGGTCCCTCCGTGCCCGTAGAGGTTATGGGTCTTGCAGAGGTTCCCAAGGCCGGCGATATGTTCGACGCCGTTTCCGACGAAAGACTTGCACGTGAGCTTGTTGAGCAGAGAAAGCAGAAGCTCAAGGATGAGCAGTTCAACGCATACAAGAAGGTTACTCTTGATACTCTCTTCTCAACTCTTGAGGCAGGCGAGCTCAAGGACCTTAACATCATCGTTAAGGCTGACGTTCAGGGCTCCGTTGAGGCTCTCAAGCAGAATCTTGAAAAGCTTTCCAACAACGAGGTCAGAGTTAACGTTATCCACGGCGGCGTAGGTGCCATCACCGAATCCGACGTTATGCTTGCGAATGCATCAAACGCTATTATCGTAGGCTTCCACGTACGTCCCGATGCTACGGCTACGGCACACGCAGAGAGAGACCACGTTGAAATGCGTATGTACTCAATCATCTACGACTGCATCGAGGACGTTCAGGCTGCTATCAAGGGTATGCTTGCTCCCAAGTTCCGCGACGTAGAGCTTGGCCGTGCAGAGGTAAGAAGAGTATTCAAGCTTTCCTCCGCAGGTACTATTGCAGGCTCATACATTCTCAGCGGTAAGGTTTCACGTAACTGCAAGATAAGAGTTGTCCGTGACGGTATAGTTATCGCAGAGGACGCAATAGCCTCGCTCAAGCGTGAAAAGGACGATGCCAAGGAGGTTATGTCCGGCTACGAATGCGGTATCGGTCTTGAAAAGTACAATGACCTCAAGGAAGGCGACATTTTTGAGGCTTATATCGTTGAGGAATACAGAGATTAATTCGGAATTCGGAATTCGGAGAAACGGAAGCTTATTATGATGCGGTAAAGGGAAGCGTTCTCAGACGGAAAAACCGCAGCAAACGGAGATAAGGAGAAAATCAGTTGTTCGTCTTTTCTTATCTCCGAATTCCGCAATCCGAAATCCGAATTCGCGACAAATTTATCAATAAAGGAGTATTTGGTACTATGGGATACAAATCCGACCGTACTGCCGAGGATATAAAAAGGGAAATTACCGCCCTTGTCAGAGAGCTGAAGGACCCGAGAGTGAATTCTCTTATGCTGACGGTTGTAAGAGTTGAGGTGGCTCACGACCTTTCGTACGTAAAGGCGTATATCAGCTCTCTCGGCGGAATCGCCGAGGCGGAAGCCGCCTGTAAGGCTCTCAACGGTAATGCAAAGGGCTTCATCAGAAAGGAGCTGGGTGTGCGTATTTCTATGAGAAAAATACCCGACATCCGCTTTATTCCCGATGACTCAATAGAAAAAGGTATTGAAATGTTCAGTAAGCTGAACAAAATCAAAGGACGTTCAAATGATGAATCTGACTCATAAGGAAGCCTTCGGGCTTCTTGAAAAAGCTGATGATATTCTTATTTTAACTCACCGCAACCCCGACGGGGATGCGGTGGGAAGTGTCTTTGCTATGTATAACGTGCTGAAGGAAATGGGTAAAAACGTAAGGTGTATTACGGACGGAGTAGAGGACAGCCTGGCCTTCGTAGTATGCGATGAGGCATATTCCGATTTCGAGCCCCGCTTCGTTTTAAGCGTTGACCTTGCCGATAATAAGCTGATGCCCTCAGACGTGTTTTCACGGTATGCCGAGTGTGTCAATCTCTGCATTGACCATCACGCGGCAAATACCCCCTATGCCGAGCATCTGCTGCTTGATTCCGAGGCTTCTGCCGCCTGCGAGGTTATTTACGATATGCTAAGCTGTGCGGGACAGGAGATTTCTCTTAAAACCGCAGAGGCATTGTATCTCGGACTTTCCACGGATACGGGGTGCTTCAGATATCCGAATACCACCGCAAAAACACTTAATGCCGCCGCTGCTCTTGTTGCAAGGGGCGTTGACAACGGTGAGATTAACAGAAGAGTGTTTGAGACGAAAACAATGGAATTTTTCCGCTTTGAATCCCTTGCCGCCGCATCAATGAAAACATATTTCGACGGCAAGTGCGCTGTTATCACTCTGACGCAGGATATGTTCCGACGCACGGGTGTCAACGAGGCGAACACTCACAGTATATCGGCTATGCCCCGACAGATAGAGGGCGTGCTTATAGGTATTGTTATCAAGGAGAAGAAGGACGGCGGCTATAAGATATCCGTGCGCTCAAATGCTCCCGCAAGTGCCTCGGCTGTATGCGAATGCTTCGGCGGCGGAGGTCACGTTCTTGCCGCAGGCTGTGAATTGACGGGAAGACCGAGCGAGGTCAGAAACATGCTTCTGGAGGCTGTTAGAAAAGAGCTGGATAGAATATGAACGGATTTGCTGTTATAAATAAAACCGAGGGGATAACCTCATTTAAGGCGGCAGCCTCACTCAGACGAATATTCCAAGAGAAAAAAACGGGGCATACGGGTACGCTTGACCCTATGGCAACGGGTGTTCTGCCCGTGGCTCTCGGTAAGGCTACGCGATTTATAGATTTTCTTCCGTCCTCGGAAAAGGGCTACGTTGCAAGATTCCGACTTGGTACTGTTACCGATACGCTTGATATCACGGGAACCGTGCTTGAAACCGGAGAGGTAAACGTCGGCCGCGAGGAGATAAAGGACCTTCTCGGCAGCTTTCGCGGTGAAATTATGCAGCTTCCCCCTATGTATTCCGCAATTTCCAAAAACGGTGTAAGGCTCTACGAGCTTGCCCGCAGGGGAATTGAGGTGGAAAGGGAGCAAAGAGCCGTAACTATAAAAAAGCTTGAGCTTACGGACTTCAGCCGGGACGGTGAATTTGAAATAGAGGTTATCTGCTCAAAGGGTACTTATATAAGGTCGCTGATATCTGATATCGGAGAAAAAGCAGGCTGCGGTGCCGTTATGACGGCACTTAACAGAACTCTCTCCAACGGCTTTACCATAGAAGAGGCAAAAACCGTGGAGGAGCTGGAGAGGGAAGGAATATCGGCACTTAAGGGTATAGATTATCCCTTTATGAGCTTTCCCGAGGTCAGGGTAAGCACAGCACAGGCAAGACGCTTTTCCAACGGCGGAGAGCTTGCCTGCGAGAGACTTCATACGGTTATCAGACCGTCGCTTTACAGGGTATATTCCCCCGAAGGCGTGTTCCTCGGTCTGGGTGAAATCAGGGAAGACGATATTTCCACACTTTGGGCAAAAAGGGTTGTCGGTAATGATTGATATGAACTCAAAGAAAAAATATGCGATGGCGCTGGGGTATTTTGACGGACTTCATACGGCTCATACCGCGGTGCTGCAGGAAACGCTGAAGCTGTCCGAATACGGATTGCTTCCTGCCGTTATGCTTTTTGACGAGCATCCGAAAAAGGTGCTTTCGGGTGAGAGCGTACCTTTTTTGCTTCAGAAAAGCAGAAGAGATGCAATTATTGACTCTATGGGAATAAAACGGCTGTGCGTAAGCTTTGAGAAAATTAAGGATATGTCCCCACGTGAGTTCGTGGAAATGCTGACAAAGGAAAACGTAGGAGCGGCAGTCTGCGGATATAATTACAGATTCGGCAAAAAAGCCTCGGGGGACGTTGATACGCTCCGCCGTCTTTGCGGTGAGTACGGGATTGAGGTAAGGGTATGTGAAAAGTATCTTTCCGAGGGTGAAGAGGTAAGCTCTACGGTTATAAGAAACGCAGTCGCTCACGGAGATATGGAAAAGGCTGAGAGAATGCTCGGCTTTCCCTTCGGCTTCTCAGCCGAGGTCTTCTCGGGAGATAAGCGCGGAAGGCTTCTCGGCGCACCTACGATAAATCAGTATCTGCCCGAGGGAATCGTCATTCCCCGCTTCGGTGTCTATGCCGCAAAGGTGTTTTTTGAGGGCAGGGAATATATCGGTGTAACTAATGTCGGCTCACGTCCCACCTTTGACGGAGAAAGCGTCAGAAGCGAAACCTATATTATAGATTATTCGGGAGACCTTTACGGCAAAACCGTGGAAACACAGCTGTTCTCCTTTATAAGAGAGGAAAAAAAATTCGGCTCCGCCGATGCGCTGAAGGAGCAGATTGCCCTTGACGTAAAGTCAACGCAGACCTTCTTTGAAAAGAGCAAAAAATAATTCCGTGCCCTTGCCGAAGGGCGTTGTTAAAGACGGTTTTTTCTCTTTGAAAAAAAATATGAAAAATTCAGAAAAAAGTGTTGACAAACTAAGAAAGATAGTATATAATCATTTTCGTTGCCCCGACCAGTAAACAAAAAGTCGGCGGGAAAGTAGTTGGCGGGATAGCTCAGTTGGCTAGAGCATTCGGTTCATACCCGAAGTGTCGTTGGTTCAAATCCTACTCCCGCTACCAATATCAGGCCCGGTGGTCAAGCGGTCAAGACACCGCCCTTTCACGGCGGTAACACGAGTTCGATTCTCGTCCGGGTCACCAAAAATCCTGAATGCGTAAGCGTTCAGGATTTTTACTTTTTACCTGTTCACTATCTACTCTTCACTAAAAACGTATTCAAGATTTTTTGAAGGTGAAAAGTAATATGTAATACTGAAGAAGTGAAGATTTCAGAAGCTTATACCCCCTCCCCGAGTCGCACAGAATTAATTTTTTATACCTTTTTAGTTGTATTCGGTTTCTTAAGAAATGCAATACCGCATCAAAACATTCTGAAAAATGTTGTTTGATGCGGTATTTTTTTTGTTTTTAATCTTCATCAAAAATTAAGAATTTGTGGGGAGGAATATTTAATGCTTTTGCGATATCAAACAGAGTGTCAAGTGAGATAGCTTTCTGAATATTGGGAGCTTCAATATGTCCGATATATGCAGCAGAAAGACCTACTTTTTCTGCCAGCTCTTCCTGAGTAATAGAATTAAGCTTTCTGTAGTAAGCAATTTTTAATCCAATCTGCCTGTATTTGTTTACATGGATATCTTTCATTTATATTCCCCCTAAAATATACTTATATCATACATAAAATCGGGAGGGATTGACAGTCTCTATGCGATATGATATTATATCCAATAGATATAAAAATATTGCTGATTGTTAATATTTTGTTTCTAAAAACTATATTTAGGAGTTGTAAATGATGAAAAAAGTGCGCAGTTTTTTATTTATAGCAATTGCTTTGATTTTATTTGCGGCAAGTTTTCCTATTACTGATTTTTCAATTGAGGCGAATGCAGCAAATAGAATTGTTATGACAGCAGACGAATTTATTGAGTGCTTAAAAACAGCAAGTGCAAGAAAGAACAAATATAATAATCAGTATCCATACAATTTGGGATACTATAACGGCAGTGAAATTTCTTGGGATTGTTGGAATCTTGGCAAAAGTATCATTTGGACAAACGGTGCTATTGTTAATAACTATACTGTAGGAACCTATGCAAAAGTGGATACAAGTTGTGGATTAGGAGACTGGGATGGATTAACAATAGTACAACAAGCTCCCAATTTTAGTAATGATTTTTCTAATTTAGTTCCTGGTGAATGGTTATATCTAAATGGTCATACAGGATACTATATAGGAAATGGACAAGTTATTGAATGCACTGGAGGTTCTTGGGGAATATATGGAATTACATATTCGCAAATAGATGGAAATGGTAATAGAAGCCGAAATGGCAAGGCTGAGGGAAAATGGTTGTATCATGGAATGGTCCCTTGGTTAGATTATACAACAAATTCCGAGGCTAAAAAGCTTACAAAAAAAACATATCCCTCTCATTGTACAATCAAAGTAACTGAAAATGACAAAAATATAATGAGCTTGCCTTGCAGTAACAAAACCAATTCAAAATCAGACAAGGTAGAATCTGCTCCCAAGGGCTCAACATACGAAGCAATAGGTTTGATTCTTAACACAGAGGATAATTTGTGGTACAAAGTAAAGGCAAAAAACGGCAAGGAAGGCTATATTTTTGCAGGAAATGTTTCGTTTGTTTCTGCAATAACTTCAGATATTACCGGTCCCGGTATCTCGGTTCCTTCTAATCACACACATGGAAAAAACTATGTTTTAACCGGAAGTGTCAATTCTTCTTATAATGAATTAACAAATGTATCTGCATATGTTTATTCAGGTAGCAATAAAATTACCGGCGGAACGGCAAGTGTCAACGGAAAATCGTATTCATTGGGCAGAAGTGCAATTGACAATCAAACTGAATTTAATAAATTAGCTGTCGGTCAATATACATACAAGGTTACAGCTTCATATAAGAGTTATTATGCAAAAACAGACAAAGCTTACGGAACTAAAACAGGAACTGTAAATGTTTATTCGCAAGCTTTTAATGTAGTTTCAGATAGCGTTTCGCCTACTGTTCCCCAACAACCAACAACAATAATATATCCAAATAACGAAGGTATATACAAAATCGCATCAGGTGTAGGAAACAATATGTATTTAGATTTTGCTTGTACAAACGACAATGTTCAGATATATGAAAATTGCGACGGACATAGTAATTCTGCTTTTGTAATAAGTCAGTATTTCAAACTTACACATATTGGTGAGGGCTGGTATTCAATTATCAATATTGGTAACGGAAAGGCAATGGATGTTTATTGTGGAAATTCTAAACCAGAGACTAATATACATCAATGGGAATATGATGGAAATAATGCTCAGTTGTTCAGATTTTACGATGCAGGCAACGGATATTGTTACATTCAATCCAAACTGGGTTGCTATGCTGACGTACAAAACGGTGACTGTGTAAATAATGCAAATGTATGGACATACATTTTTAACGGCAGCAATGCTCAGAAGTGGAAATTAGAAATGCATTCACATTCGTATATAGCACATTATGAAGCAGATCATCCGCATAGAGTTTATAATCGATGTTCTTGTGGTGATTGGTACTATACCGGAGCAACAACATCCGTTTCTTCATGTTCACAATGTAATCCTGCTGAACCTTCAACAATGATCTATCCCACAAATGGCGGTATATATAAAATCGCATACGGTGGCGGTAACAATATGTATCTGGGTTTTGCGATATCCGGTAACAACGTTCAAATATATGAAAATTGTGACGGACATAGTGATCCTGCTTTTGTAAAAAGCCAGTATTTTAAACTTACACATGTTGGTAATGGTTGGTATTCAATTATCAATGTCGGCAATGGCAAGGCGATAGATATAGATGGTATAAATCCGACATCTGGAACCAATATACAACAATGGGAATATCTTGGAAATGATGGTCAGTTATACAGGTTTTATGATGCCGGAAATGGTTATTGCTATATAAAATCTAAACTTGGGACTTATGTAGACAAGAAAGATGGAGATACATCAACCGATACCAACGTCTGGTCCTATGAATTTAATGGTACGGTTGCGCAGAAGTGGAAGCTATTGCTGATTGAAGATATCATTTCCAATGATGAATCATATTCCTTAAACAACATGCATTACTCAAGTGCTGAAAAACTTCGTTTTCAAGGATGGGCATTTAGTAACAGAGGAAAACCCGTTACAATTAGTTATGTTTTAGACTCAAATTCCCCTGTTACCTTAAAAAGTGTCAGCAGACCCGATGTGCAGAAAGCTTATTCAAAAATTTGCGCGTATACAGATGTAGGATATGATTTTACAATAGATTTATCAAAATTATCTGCAGGTAAACATACAATAAAAGTTATTGTAAATAGTTTCTTTGGAAACACATTAACTGTTAGCAATTTGCAATTTTATGTCGACACGCTCGGTGATGTTGACGGAGACGGACAAATTACCTCCGTCGATGCAAGACTGACATTGCGTGCGTCTGTAGGACTTGAAAATTTAAGCAATGATTTAATTAAAAGATCTGACGTTGATAAAGATAATACTGTTTCTGCCGCAGATGCAAGATTGATTCTGCGTGCATCTGTAAAACTTGAAGATCCTTTATATTGGTAAGATGGTTTTTTAGTGCGGATAACGGAAAAGAATGTTAATATTTTTTAGGAGATGTGGAAATGGTTATTTGTCCGAATTGTAATAAAGAATTACCGGAGAATAGTTTGTTTTGCAACGCATGCGGAACAAAAATTGAGACGGAAGAATTAGTAAATAATTCAAAAGACAGAAAAAGAAAAGGCAAGAGTAAAAATACCAAAATAGTAATAGCATTGGCTTTGTTGTTCACCGTAGTAATAACCGGAGTCATTTGTTTAATATTTCTTTTGCCTGAAAAAGAAATAAAGCCTGAAACAGACTTTGTGTTTTATGTGAAGGAAAATGAAATTTTTGTTACCGATATGAAGACAAAAGATGTTCACACTCAAATTACAACACAACTTATAAATACTACGGTGGATGAAGACTATCTTGGTGAAGTTTTGAGTGAAGGTGCAGGTTTTAGCAAGCTTAATAATGATGAATCATTGTTTTTCTTTACAGATAAGTTAACAGATGAGTTTTACGGGTGTAATTTATATTACAGAGAGTTGGAAAATTTAGATGCACCGGTTGTAAAAATTGATTCTTCTGTTTGCAATTATGTTATAAATGATAGTGGAAATTTAGTAACTTATACAAAGTACAAAAATGAACAAACTCGCACTTTGTATCAGTTCTCGCTTGATTCTGGAGAAAAGGATAAAATATGTGAAGATATTTATGAATTTTATGTCTCTGATGATGGCAGTAGAATTATTTACAGCGATGGAAACAAGAATTTGTATATGAAGGATGCGGGTAAGGATAGGGAAAAGCTTGCAGTGGGAATTTCTTATATTGAGGAGGTTTCTAATGATTTTACAGTTGTTTACTATATAAAGGATGATGCTTTTTACAAACAGGTAATCGGCGAAGACAGAGTGAAGATTGCTTCTGATGTTTGTTCTGTTGTAAGAGTATTCGATTCCGGTGAAATCTATTATAGCAAAATAGACGAAATTAAGATTTGCCTTATGGATTATATAAATGATGATCTCTGGGAAACAGATTGCAAAATAAATATGCCTGAGGAACCAGTTTATCCGGATTTTGATTTATACAGTACAATAGAGGAATATAACTTGGCTGTTATTGAGTATGAAGCAAAATATGAGCAATATAGACAGGACTATTATGCTTATGTCGAAAAAAGTGACAGGGATTATTACCGCGAACAGCTTTCAGAGATGGAAATAACATATACAAGAAATTCCTTATATTTTTACAACGGAAAAGAGGAAATAAAAGTAAGTGAGAATTTTGGTAGAATTACAGATTCATTGACACCTGTTGTTACATATATAACATACACAGAACCTGAAAAAAACAGCATAAGCTTTTCCTCTGTTATCGAAGAAGCGATTGAGGGAGATGTGTGTGATATTGTAACTGATAAGTTGTATGCTGTTGTTTATTCTGTTGATGAGGCTTATCTTTGTATAAAAGATCAGTCAACATTGATAGATTATAAGACTGCAAATGAATTTTATATAAATGATGACGGAACAATTGTGTATTTTATGAGTGATTCTTCTAATGAAATCTCACAAGGAGATTTGTATGTCATATATATTACCGATGGCATACCTTCAACTCCTGAGTTGTACGATAGTGATGTTTATCGGCATTGTTCAACATTTATTTCAAATGATAGATTTTTATATTTTAAGAACGGTGCAGATTATCTCGGTGATATGTATGTGAATAAGGAAATGATAGATTTTGATGTTTTGTATTATTGGATGCACTATGAAGAGACTGATGACACGTTGTACTATATTGTTGACTATAGTGAAACAACTGAATCCGGAACATTAAAAAGATATGAAAATGGGGAAACTGTTAAAATTGCTGACGATGTTGCCCAATATTATGTCGATAACAAAGGCAGAGTTATTTATTTGTATGACTATAGTGTGAATTATGGCTGCGGTGAATTATATGAGTGGTATAAAGGTGAAACGGAAAAAATTGACAGTGATGTATTTTTTTGTATGCCAAAGAAAGAAATAAAAAATTAAATATGTGATAATAATTACACATAACTGAATAAAGCAAAAATATTGCATATAAAAATATGTTATTGTTTTAGACCTCTGAAAGAGTCCATTTCGAAAATAGGTGGGCTCTTTTGTGCTTTACACTTTTCGTTCCTTGAAAGATGATGAAGTAATATGTAACAGTGAATAAGTGAAGGCTGCAGTAGCTGACACGAAAAGGCGTAACGTAAAAAAAATAAGAAGCGTCATTAGTTAAAATGTATAAATATTTTCAAAAATCATTCGTGAGCAAATGCTATGAAAAACGGAGAAAAACGGAGCATTTGCGAGCATTTGGGTTGATAGTTTAATTTTATTCAAAAAAGTGTTGACTTATTATTTTACTTATGGTAATATACCACTTGTTGAATTTAAGAATTAATTTTTACAGGAGGTTCAATTATGTCAACTTATATGGCTAATCCCCAGAACGTTGAACGCAATTGGTACGTTCTTGATGCAGAAGGCAAGACTCTCGGCGCACTCGCTGTTGAAGCTGCTGTTCTTCTTCGCGGCAAGCATAAGGTAACTTTCACTCCTCATGTAGACTGCGGCGATAACGTAATCATCATCAACGCATCCAAGGTAGTTCTCACAGGCAAGAAGCTTGATCAGAAGATGTATTATCATCACACCGGTTATATCGGCAATATGAAGAAGGTTAAGTACAGCACACTTATGAAGTCAAAGCCCGTTTTCGTAGTAGAAAAGGCTGTTAAGGGTATGCTTGCTTCCAACTCCATCGGTAAGGCTGCATTCAACCGTTTACACGTTTACGCAGGCGCAGAGCATCCCCACGCTGCTCAGAAGCCCGTTGCAAGAGAATTCTAAGAAAGGGAGGCAGAATTAAATGTACGAAGGAAATCCTTATTTCTACGGCACAGGTAGAAGAAAGAAGTCAGTTGCTCGTGTTCGCGTATATCCCGGCACAGGCAAGATCATAATCAACGACAGAGAGATCGACAACTATTTCGGTCTTGAAACTCTCAAGCTCATCGTTCGTCAGCCTCTCGCTCTCACAGACACAGCTGAAAAGTTCGACGTTATCTGTAAGGTACAGGGCGGCGGTGTTACAGGCCAGGCAGGTGCTATCCGTCACGGTCTTTCCAGAGCTCTTCTTCAGTATGATGAGAATCTTCGTCCTCTCCTCAAGAAGGCAGGTTTCTTAACAAGAGACCCCAGAATGAAGGAAAGAAAGAAGTACGGTCTCAAGGGCGCTCGTCGTGCACCTCAGTTCTCCAAGAGATAATCACTTATCTTTACTCAAAAAGCTTCGAAAGGTTTACTTTCGGGGCTTTTTTTGCATAATTTTAAGGGGCTGTAAAAAAACGAAAGTTTTTTACAGCCCCTGTTCCTATATATACGCAGTAAAATGCCGCCGAAAACACAGGAAAGAACAGCAACAGAATGCTTCCGAGAATACGAAGGCCTGTTAGTATATTTGCCGCATTCTTTTTCATATCCTTGCCCCTCACTTGTATAAAGCCTTGCCGACTGCCCGTCATACAGTAATCTGTATGTCTCGGGCTTATTGCCGTATTTGAATGATACGATAATAAATAAATTAAGTCACACAATAAAAGCTTCGGTATAATTTTTTCCGCTCACGGTGTATAAATATTTATTTGCGAAGGCTTTGAAACGTGCGGATTATATGGTATAATGACAATGGAAAAATGTGGGGAGTGGTTAATTTGACTACCGTTCGCGCTTCTCTGACAGAGGGGCCTATATGGAAATCAATGCTTTTGTTTGCGTTGCCCGTATTTTTAAGCAACGTATTTCAACAGCTTTATAATACGTTCGACGCGTGGTGCGTGGGAAATTTTATCGATGATAATGCATTGGCGGCGGTCAGCTCGTCGGGCAGTCTCATTTTTATGATGGTAAGCTTCTTCAACGGTGTTGCTATGGGGGCAGGAGTCGTTATCGCCCGTGCATACGGTGCTGAGGAATATGATGAGCTGCAGAAAACCATACATACGGCAATAGGCTTCGGACTGGTTGCAGGTATTGTTCTGACTGTGGCGGGAGTTCTTCTGACTCCTCAGATTCTTGTGCTTATGGGAACTCACGAGGACGTGCTGCCCCAATCCATTGAATACTTCCGTTATTACTTTATGGGTGCAATTTTTACCGTAATGTATAATATCTTCGTGGGAATCCTCCACGCCGTGGGAGACAGCAGACATCCTCTTTATTATCTGATATTTTCGACTCTTGTAAACGTTGCTCTCGATATGCTTTTTGTTGCCGTTCTCGGATGGGGCGTGGGCTCTGCCGCTGTGGCAACGACTGTTTCACAGGGCATAAGTGCCCTTCTTTGCTTTTTGCTTCTTATCCGCTCCGATACCCCCTTCCGTGTTTACGTCGGGAAGATTCGTTTTCATAAGAAGCAGCTGCTTGATATTCTCCGCTACGGAATTCCCTCCGGTGTGCAAAACAGCGTTATTGCCGTTGCAAACGTGTTCGTTCAGACTAATATCAACAGCTTCGGCAAGGCGGCTATGGCAGGCTGCGGCTCGTATTCAAAGCTTGAAGGCTTCGCATTTCTGCCCGTTACCTGCTTCACACAGGCTCTTTCCACCTTTGTCGGACAGAATTTAGGTGCAAAAAAATATGCACGTGTGAAAAAGGGCGTAGCCTTCGGTGTTGTATGCAGCTGTGCTATGGCTGAAATAATCGGTATTCTCGGTTTTGTTCTTGCCCCCGGGCTTATTGACATTTTCAGCGATTCCGAAGCCGCCATAACAGCAGGAACGGAGCACATGCGTGTTATTTGTCTTTTTTATTGCCTTCTTGCATTTTCACATTGTATAGCAGGTGTTATGCGCGGAGCGGGAAAGGCAACCGTGCCTATGTATACAATGCTTATCTGCTGGTGTGTTATCCGTGTTACGTATATTTTTACGGCAGTAAAATTCAATAACGTGCTGACTACCGTTTCGTGGGCATATCCCATAACCTGGGCATTGAGCAGTATTATTTTTCTTATATATTTTCTGAAGGCTGACTGGATGCATAATTTTGATAAGGAACAAAAAACAGGCATCTGAGCTTTATTCTTTCCGAAAGCCGAATTTTCGGAATATTGAAATCAAATACGGTACAGGAGGGGTTTTTATGAACAGACTTGTGTTTAGTCCCGTAAGTCAGGGTAAGCCCGAAGGGCTTTCAATGGGGGAGTCCTATGGCGGTCAGAGCTTCGGCTGTAACGAGCGGTATCTTGAAAGAAACGGAAAGCCGTGGCTGCCCGTAATGGCAGAGTTTCATCCCGTCCGTTACGACTGCGAGGAATGGGAAACGGAGCTTCTTAAAATAAAAGCGGCAGGCATCGATATCGTTTCAACATATCTGTTCTGGATATTCCACGAGGAAAATCAGGGTGAATTCCGCTTTGACGGAAAACGGGATATTGCACGCTTTCTGAGACTGTGTAAAAAGGTAGGCTTATATGCCTTTGTGAGAATCGGCCCTTGGTGTCACGGAGAATGCCGAAACGGCGGCTTCCCGGATTGGCTTGTGCTGAGCGGAATTCCTCTCAGGTGTAACGATGAGCGTTATCTGAAGCACGTGCGCCGATTGTTTTGTGCTTATTCCCGACAGATTTCCCCCTGTCTTTTCGGAAACGGCGGTGCGGTTATCGGAATTCAGCTTGAAAACGAGCTGTCCGATAACGGAGAGCATCTTGCCGAGCTGAAGCGTATAGCCTTGTCAAGCGGTCTGCACGCACCCTATTATACCGTTACGGGATGGGGACCGAGGGTGACGGATTTTCCGTACGGTGAGGTTCTGCCCGTTTTCGGCTGTTATCCCGCCGCACCCTGGGAGGGGCACACCAAGCCTCTCGGTATCAACAAAAACTACTTCTTTTCCTCTGTCCGCAACGACAGCAGTATCGGAAGTGACAGAATAGCAGGGAAGGCAAGTGATGACGAAAGCATATTGCAGAGACTGCCTTTTCTTACCTGTGAGCTCGGTCCCGGAAATCAGCTCACATATCACCGCCGTCCCACGATAAGTGCGGCAGACGTGCTTGCCTTAGCCGTTGTAAGCCTCGGCTCGGGAAGCTGTATGCCGGGCTACTATATGTTCCATGGCGGCTTCAATCCCTCTGAAGGCTTATATCAGGAGAGCAAGGCATCGGGGTATTCCAATGACCTGCCCGTATCGAGCTATGATTTTCAGGCTCCTCTTGACGAATACGGTCAGCACCGCGAAAGCTATCTTTATCTGAAGCGTCTGCATCAGTTTGTCCGTTTGTTCGGAGAGACTCTTGCACCGATGACCTGTACTGCCCCCGACCGTATGCCCGAGTCTTTGTACGATACTGAAGCTCCCCGTATGTATTACAGAGGAAACACCGAGAGCGGATTTATTTTCTTCAATACCCATCAAAGACGCTATCCTCTGCCTCCCGTGCGCGAGGCGGAATTGCGTATCAGCTTCGGCTCGGGCGAGGAAAGAAGCTACGGTCCCGTTAATATAGCCTCCGGCACCTGCGGAGTATTTCCCGTCCGTCATAGCTTCTTCGGCATAACGGCAGAATTTATGACTCTGCTTCCGTTATGGACGGGGGAATATAATAACAAAAACACTCTTGTTGCAGCTGTGCAGAAGGGCGTTTCACCGTATATTGAGCTGAAAGGCTGTGTGAATACTCAGTCCTCAGCTGAGCTTGACGCTTCCTGTGACGGCTCATATACCCGTATCCGACTTTTACAGCCCGATAAAACGTCAGCTGTTGATATATCGGACGGCGGTGCGCAGCTTCGTATAATTGTCCTCAGCGAAAGGGACAGCCTTCGCTTTTATCCCGTTGAAACGAAGACCTGCACCCGATTGGTGCTGAGTGACGGTATTGCTTTCTCCCGTGAAGAAAGAATTTTTACCTTTACCGAAAATGAGGTACAGCCCGACAGCATTCCCATTCGTATAGAAAAGGCCGCCGAAAACCGCATAGGAGGGGATAATATCTATTCGCCTTATCTGTTCTGCGATGCCGCAGACTGTCCCGAATATATCCTTGATATCCCGATCTCGCTTGCCGATAAATGCTGTGACGCAATATTTTCCTTCGGTGTCCGAGCTGACGTTATACAGCTTTATGCGGATGATATTCTGATAGCGGATGATTTTCTGAAGGATAAGCATTGGAGAGTGTCTCTCAAAAGAATTCTCCCCTATATAAAAGCGGGAAGGGAGCTTCGTATCAAATGCTCTCCCGTGAGAGCGGACAGAAAAATATATCTTAACTATCCCGTTGCCGATGGCCTTTGCGCTCCCGTTTCGGAAGCGGTCCGTCTTATAAATACAGTTGAAATAAAAAATGAATACGGAGACTTGCTATGATAAATTACGGTAGGTTTTATATAGACTGCGGTACTGCCGATGCTGAAATTCGGCTTGAAAAAATACAAGACTGCGGCGGTATTGAAATATCAGAGCTTCATATTGATTTCAAAAAAAGCGTTATTCCCGACAAAATCTCGGTTTTGTGGGAGGAGGATATGACAGGGGTTGTTTTTTGCGGACACCCTTGCTGCGGCAGGGATTTCTCCATTCATCAAAGCTTTGGCGCCTCTCGCAGTCCGTCACGCTTCGGCTTCGGTGCCCCCGTTTTATATACCGTGGGTGAAAACGGCGAAAACTGCTGTACCGTTGCCGTAAACGATGCTTCAACACCTCTTTCAATTAAATTCTGGGTCGATGATTTTCCGCAGAAATATAAGGTAAAATACGAGGTGATTTTCTTTGACGGTCAATGTGAGCCCGTGAAGGAATATAATGCGCAAATCAGAATTGACAAAAGAAGGCTTCCCTTTTACGAGGCACTTTCCGCCGTTTACCCCTGGTGGCGCGATAACGGCTGTATTATTCCCGAGGCTCCCTCGGCGGCAGAGGATGCGCTTTACTCCTCCTGGTATAATTTTCATCAGATGCCCGACGGTAAGGCATTAATTAAGGAACTTGAAATTGCCTCCCGACTTGGCTTTAAGACGGTAATTATAGATGATGGCTGGCAGTTTGAGGGAATGCCCGAGGGACCCTTCTATTCAAAATGCGGTGACTGGCAGGTCGCAGAGGACAAATTTCCCGACTTCAAGAAATTCGTAAATGAAGTTCATTCTCTCGGAATGAAGCTTATGCTGTGGTTTGCCGTGCCCTTTATCGGCCCCGAAACGGAAATTTACGGGCATTTCAGAGACAAGGTGCTTTATTACCGCGCGGACAGAACCTTTGTTGCAGACCCGAGATATGCCGAGGTGCGAAAATATATCGTTGATACCTATTGCCGTTTTCTTCGGGAATACGATATAGACGGCTTTAAGCTTGATTTCGTTGACTGTATAAGAGTAAAGGATGAAAGTCCCGCTTATAACGAAAATATGGACCATATTACCGTGGATGAGGCGGTAAAGACTCTGCTGAGACAAATCAAAACGGAAACCGCAAGACTTAAAAGTGATTTGCTTTTTGAATACAGACAAAATTATATCGGCCCTGCAATAAATATGTTCGGAAATATGCTGCGTGTGGGGGATTGTGCTTATGATTCAAATATCAACAAGTGCGGTATTGTGTCTCTCAGGCTTCTCGGATATCCGGTAGCTGTGCATTCGGATATGCTTTACTGGTCGAAGAATGAAAGCATTTCCCTTTGTGCCTATCAGCTGCTCAATATTATGTTCGGTGTTCCGCAGATATCGGTTATTTTAGCCGATTCCACCGAGGAGCAAAGGGCATTGATAAAGCATTTTCTTGCTTATTGGAACGATAACCGTGATATACTTCTTCACGGAAAATTTATTCCCTTATATCCCGAAAAGAATTTCCCCGTAATTACGGCAGAGAATGAGAATAAGCAGATAACCGTTTTGTATTCGGATTTGCCCTTTATCTGCAAGGACAAAAATGCCGACGTTTTTCATAACGGAGATACGGACGGTATTATTCTTGAAAATCCTACCTCAAGGGCTTTTTGCGGTGAAATATACGACTGCTTCGGAAGGCTTCTTGAAAGGCTCACAGTGGCACCCGAAGCAATTCTCCGTGTATCCGTTCCCGTAAGAGGTATGCTTAAACTCAGATGATGCACATATAAAGGAGAGGTAATATGAAAATAAAAGATAAGTCAGGCTCAGAGGGTATAAAGATACGCCGTCAGTATTTTAATTATTCTATACTGATGCTGTTTGCGGCGTTTATGTTTTTCTTGATAATCTGTACCGTGCCTCTGATATGGGAGGGAAGCTTTGGCTTTTACGACTGGCAGGAGAATATGAAAAGCGTCGTATCAGTAACAGCAGGTCTGCTGCTTCCTTTGATTTTATTGTCTCTCGGCAATATGTTTTTCTTCGGGGAGGTCATTTGCACGGTAAATGATGAAGGAATCTGCTATAAGGACGTTTTTGTCAGATGGGAGGATATATTATATATTGAATATAATATTCCCGAACACACGAAACGCCATCATTATCCCGCTTATATTACTCTTGTCTGCAAGCAGGAGAAGATTGTAATTGCCTCTGCACCTCTTTTTACGTGCTTTTTTGCAAAAAAATATAAGCCGGGCGTAAGGATAAAGCTTGACAAAACGATTCTTCTTTATTTCGGATTCGTGCTTGTCGGGGCTGTAATATATCTTGTCAAAATGCATTTCTGAAATTTTATTTAGAGCCCCTCGGGGCTTTTCCGTTGACATTTATATATACGGGAATTATAATATATGTAATATATAAAAATACTCACGGAATATAATTTACCGAAGAGAAAATATTTTACCCGTTATTTGCGGGTTTTGCGGCAGAAGCAGGGCTTCTGCGTCCCCCACGGAGGCTATATGACAGATTTTAATAATAAAAGAGTGCTTGTTTTAGGGCTTGCGAGAAGCGGTATGGCGGCTGTGAAGCTTCTTCATAAGCTCGGTGCTGACATCACCGTTTCCGAATCAAAGGCACTTTCAGATATAAAGGAATTACCCGAGCTTGAAAAAATGGGTGTCCGCGTTGTGAATCAGGAGACGGACGTTTTTGAAGAGGACTATTTTCTTGCGGTCAAGAATCCCGGTATAAACGGTAAACTGTGGTTTGTAAAGAGATTGCGCGAAAGAGGAATTTCCGTTATAACCGAAATTGAGCTTGCCTTTATGGTATCTGCGCCTCAGCATTTCGTTGCAATTACCGGCTCAAACGGAAAGACCACCACCTCAACTCTCGTTTATGAGATAATAAAGAGGCAGTATCCCGAAAAGACTCTTCTTTGCGGAAATATCGGTATCGCGCTTTGCGAAATGGTGCTTGAATATGACCTCATCAATAACGGGGGCTTCTATATCGTGCTTGAAATATCAAATTTCCAGCTTGTGGATATAGTTGATTTCCGTCCCGAGGTTTCCGTAATAATAAATCTTGCCGCTGACCATCTCGATTTTATGGGCACGGAGGATGCCTATTATCGTTCAAAGCTGAGAGTTTACGAAAATATGAAGGACGGTGACACCTTCCTTTACAATATCGACGATGAGCTTATCGGGGCCTATGAAAAAGAGGTCACCGTTAATTGCAGAAAGCTGACGTACAGCCTTGCAGAAGCCTCGGCAGACCTTTTTGCAGATACCGAGGGCGTGTACTTTAAAGGGGAAATGCTGTTCCCCGTAAGTGATATAAAGGTCGTGGGCAGACACAACGTGCAGAATGTTCTCGTAGGTGTGGGCGCGGCTTTGACTCTCGGTGTATCACGGGAGAATATCCGTCAGGCGGTAGCGGACTTCAAGGGCGTAGAGCACCGTATAGAATTTGTCCGTGAAAAGGACGGAGTACGCTTTTATAACGATTCAAAGGGAACTAACGTGGATGCAACGCTTACGGCTCTGAGGGCATTTTCCTGCCCCGTTATCCTTCTTGCAGGCGGCCACGAAAAGGGACTTGAACTGTCTCCTCTGAAGCCGCTTCTTGCGAATGCAAAGCTTCTTGTGGCTTACGGCGAATGCGCAGAGAGAATATACAGAGAGCTTGACGTGTGTCCGCGTGTGCTTGTCGGTAATCTTGAAGAGGCTCTTTCGGAGGCTGTCAATGCCGCCGAGAGCGGTGACGTGGTGCTTTTGTCGCCCACCACCAGCTCCTATGACCAGTATACCTGCTTCGAGGAAAGAGGAGAGCATTTCAAGAGTCTTGTTAATTCACTTTAAGGAGTGTCGTTATTGTATTCCAATGATAAGCCCATAGGCATTTTTGATTCGGGGCTGGGCGGTCTTACCCTCGTAAAAGCCATCCTTGAAAAAATGCCGGGTGAAAATATAATATATCTCGGTGACTCCCTGAACGTCCCCTATGGGGATAAAACCTCGGGACAGATAACCGAGTTTGCCTTCAATAATACGAAGTTTCTTCTTGAGCACGGAGTAAAGGCTGTGGCGGTTGCCTGCAATACGGCGGATGCAACCTCAAGAAGAGAGCTGCTTCAATGCTTTGATATTCCCATCGTGGGTGTGGTTGCTCCCGCAAGTGAAAGGGCGGCGGCTCTGACAAAGAATAAAAGGGTCGGAGTTATTGCAACGGCAACCGCAGTAAAAAGCGGTGCTTATGAAAGAACCGTAAAAAGCTATCTTTCAGATTGTGAGGTTTTTTCCAATGCCGCTCCCGCCTTAGTTCCGCTTATAGAGGCAGGAAAAATAAATAAAACGGACGCTGAAACCGTACAGGCGGTGAAGAATTACGTTGAACCGCTGAAGGAGAAGGGAATAGATACGCTGATTCTCGGCTGTACCCATTATCCTCTGGTTCTGGAAATCGTGAAGGAGCTTTTCCCTGATATGAATATCGTATGCTCGGGCACAAGCTCTCTCGGAGCATTGTACGATAAGCTGTATTCCGAGGACCTGCTTAACCTCTCCCCAAAAAAGGGCGAGGCACAGTTTTTCGTTACGGGAGACCCCGATGAATTCGGCAAATACGGCGGACTGTTTCTCGGCACCTCAATAGAGGGAAAGGTAAAAAAGGCTGTTATTTAATTTACATATAATAGCAAAAAAACGGATGTGAAGGAGAAAGAAAATGAAAATTAAAAGATTATTACCGATTGTTATGATTCTTTGCCTTATGCTCGCAGGCTGTACGGGCACAGGAAACACGGAGACAACCACTCAGCCTTCAGATGAGGACGTAACCACGGCAGACGGCTTTTACGTAAATCCCCTTAACGGCGAAAAGCTTTCCGAGCCCTTTAAGAACAGAGTTTTTGCCGTAACCATAAACAACGTTTCTCCCGCACTTCCTCACAGAGGCCTCAACGATGCGGATATATATTTTGAAATGTTTGTAAACGATTACTGCACAAGAGGTCTTGCTCTTTTCTCCGACGTAAAATCAGTCGGAAATATAGGTTCCGTGCGTTCAACAAGATATAATTTCACGGATATTGCCGTAGCCTACGATGCGGTTCTTGCTCATGCAAACTGCAGCGGTGAGGTTTATGACGATATGATAGCATCCGGTGTTGACAATTATGCCGCAGACGTGCCCATCGGCTACAGAGATACGGGCCGTTCAGATGCGGGCTATGCCTGGGAGCATACCCTTTTTGCAACGGGTGAAAATCTTTACAATGCCGCCGTCGAAAAAGGTTTCAGACTTGAAAATCCCGATAAGAGCTACGGTCTTATCTTCGGTGACGAGGCTGCTCCCGCAAGCGGTACGGATGCAAACGAGGTTGAGATAGTTTTCACTATAAGCTCTGTTACAAAGGTAAGCACGATGAAGTACGATGCCGCAAACGATGCTTATACGTATAATCAGTACGGCAAGGAAATGACGGACGAGAATACGGGTACTCCCGAGCAGTTCAAGAACGTTATCGTTATTCTTGCACCTACGGAGAATAAGGGCGTATATCACGTTGCAGACCTTAACGGCAGCGGTGACGGCTACTTTGCCTGCGGCGGAAAAATGATTCCCGTAAAGTGGGTTCACGAAAATGAAAAGGATGCCTTCAGCTTTACTCTCACAGACGGCAATCCCCTTGTGCTTGAAAGAGGCTCAACCTATATAGCAATTGCTCCCACGGGAAGCCCCGTTAATGCAAAATAAAAACGAATATGAATAAACAATGGAGCATCGTCCCGAAAGGATGGTGCTCCGCTTTTTAAGTCTTATGTTGCATTTTGTGAAAAATAAATAAAATACCTCGACAAGTAACATAAATTATGTTAATATTATATTATAATAAATTAAGAGGTGATATTATGGCAGAGTGTCCGAAATGTCAGAAGCATCTGAGGCTTACCGACTGGAAGCCCAATTGTCCGTACTGCGGGGCAAATATCGTTGTTTATGACCTGCAGGAAAGACTTATGAAGGAGGCAGATGCCGCAGAGGTACAGTATTACCATTTTCAGAAAAAGGTGGACCGTCTGAAGGCTTCCTTTATAGGCTCAAGGCTGTCAATCGTCAGAATTTTTACAAGCCTTATTCCTATTGCCGCCTTGTTTTTGCCCATAGTAAAAATTAATCTGTCGGCTCCCTTTGAGCCATACAGCGGTAATATGGGCTTTCTTGATATCTACAATCTCTTTGATAAGCTTGACGTCGGGGCGTTTTTAACGGCAATTGAAAATAACGGAGCGGCAGGAATTATGTTTACGCTGTCCGTTGCGGGACTGCTTCTTTCCGTTGTCATAATGCTTGTGCATTTTCTTTTTAATATGCTTGCCTGCTCACCTAAGGGTAAGATAAGAAATTACAGCATTGATATTATCTATATCGTGACGGTTGCCGCTTCGATGGTGCTTTTTGTCGCTATTCCCGAAAATCCCTTCGTTTCCGGCTCACTCGGAATTGGCGCATTTGTTTATCTCGCTCTTGTAATTCTCAACTTCGTTATAGATATTCTCGTATTCCGTGAGAATATTGAAATAAAGCACTCTCAATGCTATGTCGGCGGAATACCTATTGAGGAATACTTTGAAATGGTTGAAAAGGGTGTTTCCCCCGAGGAGCTTCGCGCCGAAATGTATAAGCGTCTTTCCGCCATACAGCGTGAGCAGGAGGAAAGGCTTGCTGGTCAGAATAAGGAAAAGGAGGAAGCCGTAAATGGATGAAAAGACTAATACCGCCGTTTCCGAGCAGGATTATATAAATCCCGTAAGCATAAACGATGCATATATGAACAGAATCTTCTGTTCTACGAAGGAAAGAGTGGCATATATCGTTAAATCAAGCGTTGCCTCGCTTTCTCTCGGAAAATACGATACGGGCTCCGATATTTTCCTTTATAAAATATACGGACTTTCACCCGATGCCAGAGCCAATGCCGCAATAGGACTCGGTATTTACGATATGGTAAACGATCCGCTTTCGGCACTTATTATTGATAAAATGCGTACCCGATGGGGTAAGTTCAAGCCCTTCCAATGGTTAGCGCTTGTGCCGAGCCTGCTGGTGGGTATTGCTACCTGCCTTATGCCCATTATTGCCGAGGGTAACGGCTTTGATGCGGCTCAGAAGCTTATTTTCTATATGGTGATATCCTATATAAACGAGACTATAGGCGCATTCTTCGGAGGCGGCGGATATATTGATAACGTATTTACTCCGAATCCCAATGAAAGAACCTCACTTCTCGTTTCCTCAAAATTCATATCCGAGCTTTTTGCAAAATTCCCCGAGCAGCTGATGGGAATTCTGTTTGACCTTGTAAACAACGGCAAGCTGAAGCTGAATCTCGTTAATATGTTTGCAGGCTTCAAGACCTTCTGGTGGGTAATTGCAACGATTCCCTCGGTCTGGTGGGTAATTGTAAGTAAGGAGCGTGTTCCGCAGTCCATTCAGCCGCCACCTGCCATAAAGGGTGCATTGTCCGTATTTAAGAATAAGCCTATGCTTATTTATATGCTTTCGGGCTTCATAGGCGGTATCGATATAGGAACCAGCGAATCCCTCTACTATGACAGCGTTCTTAAATTCAATATGATGAACACTATTGCAGGTATTCCCGGTATGCCCATTTCCTATGCCTCGTATCCGTGGGCAACCAAGTTCAGAAAGAAATTCTCAACTAAGTCTCTGTGGATTATGCAGTCTCTTTCAATTACCGTTTCCGAAAGCCTGTTCTTTGTAACGGGACTTATCGGCGGTAAGAAAAACGGCTTCTATAAGAAAAAGGTACCTATGACTATTGCCGCCGCTATCGGCAATTGCCTTGAAATGGTATTCTACGGAACGAAAAAGATTCTTGACCCCGAAATCAATTTTGAGGTGCTTGACTACTGCGAATGGAAAAACGGCTACCGCGTTGAAGCAACCATTAACCTTGCAAGAAGCTATATCGATAAGGTAAAGGGTATAATTTTAACCAAGATAAATGCCGTGCTTCTTGAAAAGTGGGCAGGCTTCCAGGTGGGCGTTGATGCGGTGCAGACGGATGAGACTATGTGGAGAATGTTCATCACCGCCTGCGGTCCCAAGCTTATTTTTGACTACCTCTGCGTAGTGCCGATGCTTTTCTATAACATAGACAAGAAAACAAGAGAGAGAATGTATATTGAGCTTGAAAAATCCCGTGCCGCTACCGCCGCAAGAGAAAAGAGACTCAGAGATGCACAGGAAAACGGCGAAGGTGTTGCTGAATAACAAAAAAGTATACTTTCTGCACTATAAAGCAAGCGGGATATAAAAAACGCAGACCGCAAAAAAACAATATATAAAGCAAGGAGGCTCGGGCAAGTGAAGATGCTTGCCCGAGCCTCTGAATATATTTATTTTAAGAAATCCTCAAAATCAAGAACCTCAATGCCCTCGTATATTTTGTCGGATTCTTCAAAATGACAGAGAAGCCAGTCCTTGTCGTGGCAGTCGGAGGTCATAATGAAGGTGCCGCCGTGCTCTTTAATGAAATCTGCAATTTCACGTCTGGGGTAGGGGGTTGTTCTCTTTTTTCTTGAAATTGCCCCCGTGTTGATTTCAAAGGGGATGCCCATTTTTATAAGGTGAAGTGCCGCGTCCTGCCAAGCCTTCACGTAGCGGGGATCCTTCTCATCAAAGAGCTCGTAATTTTCGTTGAACTTGGTAACAAGGTCAAAGTGTGCAATGAAGCCGACCTCGGGAAGCTCTGCGATTTTTTTTGTCATTTCATAATATGCCTCGCAGTAGGAAAGCATATCACCGCCGAAATACTTGTCTGCATCTCTCTTTTGCTCGTCACCGCTGCCGTCAACGGTAAGAAGGGTACCGTCAACGTCTATGTAGTGCACCGCACCGAGGAAATAGTCAAAGCCGTCTCTTTCCATATCTGAAATAACGTCAAGCTCGCTGCCGCAGTAGATATTTATCTTGTCCTTATATTTTTCCTTGAGTGCATTTATTTCCTTCTGATAAGCCTCAATCTTCTCTTTTCTTATACAGTAGGTAAGGTCTCTTGACGTGTAGGAGTGAGTTGAAAAGCCTAATGCGTGCATACCGTTTTCTATTGCGGCAAGCACCATTTCCTCAGGTGTGTTTTTTCCGTCGCAGTATATTGTGTGAGTGTGAAAATTAGATTTTATCATAATATAACCTCGGTTTTTATCATTTGCGGATTTATTATATAGGTAAATTCCCCGATAGTCAATAAAAACTTGTTTCGCAAGGCAGTCTGTGGTATTCTTTATAAAGAAGCTGAAGAAAGGGGAGAGAAAAGCTGAAGAAAAAGCAGGGTATACGTTCAATGATATTTATTGCTCTTTTTGCCACGCTTATGTGCATCGGTGCGTGGCTTCATTTCCCGTCTCCCGTGCCTGCATCAATGCAGACCTTCATGGTATTCTGTGCCTTGGGACTTATCGGCAGTAAGAGAACCTTTATAATGCTGGTGCTGTACGTTATGATGGGCTCGGTAGGGCTCCCCGTATTTTCGGGCTTTACTGGCGGTATCGGTGCCTTGACGGGCCCCACGGCAGGCTTTATCTGGGGCTTTCTGATAGGTGTGCCTGTGTTTTATTTATTCGAGAAAAGGTATTCCGATAAAAAAGCTATTATTATAGGATATATAGTATATATATTATTACATTATATACCGGGTGCCTTGTGGTACTGTATCTTCACCACCTCGTCTCTCACTCTGTCGGGGCTTGTCGCATCGAGTCTTGTAACAGTAGTCCCCTTTATAATTCCCGATGCCGTAAAGCTGATGCTTTCCTTCGTAACTGTAAAACGCCTTAAAAGGGTGATAAGCATAGCCTGATTGAGCCTTTGAGTGGTCTTCCGACGGTAAAGCTGTATTATGTGACAACAGCCATTGGATGCACGGATTTCGGAAAGTCTTGTGTATTTCGGGAAAAAAATTAAAATTCTGAAATAATTGTTGACAAAGAATCCAAACTCTGCTATTATATGCCTATGCTTTACTAAGGTAAAGTGCTAAAAAGATAAAATTTGAAAAGAGGAAAACAAAATGAAAAAGACTTTATCCGTTATTCTTGCCGTTCTTATGGCACTTGGCTGTATGCTCGCTTTTGCATCCTGCGGCTCAGATACAGAAGAAACCACTCTGGTCGGCACCGAAACCACTGCTGAGGAAACCACAGGCGGTTCAGAAAAGACCATCGTTGTCGGCTACACGATTTATGCTCCCATGAACTATCTCGACGAGACAACAAAAGAGCTTGTAGGCTTTGATACAGAGCTTGCAAAGAAGGTTTTTGAGAACCTTGATTACACAGTAATCTTCCAGCTTATCTCCTGGGACAGCAAGTACACAGACCTTGATTCAGGCACGATCGACTGTATCTGGAACGGCTTCACAGCTAACACAGCTGACGATGACGGCGTTCTTCGTGCAGAAAAGGTTGACTTCTCCTACAACTATATGGAAAACCGTCAGGTTATCGTTGTTAAGGCTGATTCGGGCATTGAAACTGCTGCTGACCTTAACGGTAAGTTCGGTGCTGCAGAAAGCGGCTCCGCAGGTGAGACCTACGGTAATTCCTTCGAAGGCGCATCCATCAAGGGCTTCCTTACACAGACAGAGTGCCTTACAGAGGTTATGTCTATGACAGCTGACTTTGCCGTTGTTGACGCTCAGCTTGCAAAGAGCTACGTAGGCAAGGGCGATTATGCTGACCTTAAGGTTGTTGACGGTCTTTCAAGCGACGTTGAATTCTATGCAATCGGCTTCAAGAAGGGCAGCGAGCTCACAGCAAAGGTTAATGCACAGCTCGAAGCACTTGCAGCAGACGGCACAATTATGGCTCTCGCTGAAAAGTACGGTGTTGCTACAACGGTTATCACAGATTTCTCAGATCAGAAATAATTAAAGGTATAAAAACGGAGTTTTAATATGTCCTTTTTTGAAGTTGCGGCTTTTTTGTTCGATGGCTTTAAAATATCTTTACTAATCTTTGCGGTGACGCTGCTTTGCGGCGCACCGCTTGGTTTGCCCATAGCCTTTTGTTCGATGAGCCGCTTTAAGATAGTCAAGACAATTTCAAAGGTATTCGTCTGGATAGTAAGAGGCGTTCCTCTTATGCTTCAGATTTTTATCATTTATTACGTGCCGGGACTTTTATTCCACTATCAGATATTCGGTAAGATAGACCGCTTTATGTTCCTCGAATACGGCATTTCCGATGCCGGCAGAATAACGGCGGTCCTTATTGCCTTCGCAATCAACTACGCCTGCTATTTCTCTGAGATCTACAGAGGCGGTATAGAAAGCATTTCCAAGGGCCAGTATGAGGCAGGTTATGTTTTAGGACTGACAAAATCTCAGATTTTCAGAAAAATTATATTAAAGCAGGTCGTTCAGCGTATAGTTCCGCCTATGTCAAATGAGATCATAACTCTCATTAAGGATACGGCTCTTGCAAACTGTATTATGGTATGCGAGATCATAAAGAACGCCAAGGAGCTTGCCGCAACGAAGGCTCTTATATGGCCCTTGTTCTTTACGGGTGTTTTCTATCTGGTATTCGTCGGTATTCTTACGATCGTTCTCGGCAGAGTCGAAAAAAAGCTCAGCTATTTCAGGAGTTAAACTATGCCTATATTAGAAGTAAAAAAAATAAGAAAAAGCTTCGGAAAAACCGAGGTTCTCAAGGATATAAGCTTTACTCTTGAAAAGGGTGAGGTGCTTTCGATCATCGGCTCCTCGGGCAGCGGTAAAACAACTCTGCTCAGATGTCTTAATTTCCTTGAAATTGCAGATTCGGGCTCCGTAAGCGTTGAGGATTCCGTTATATTCGACAGTGAGCACAAGGAATTGCTTACAGATGAAATGATAAGAAAAAGCCGACTGAACTTCGGACTTGTTTTTCAGAATTTCAATCTGTTCCCTCAGTACACGGTTTTGCAGAATCTGACACTTGCTCCCACGCTTCTCAAAAAGGGTGATGCCGAGTCCATCAGAAATAAGGCTTTGGATATAATTAAAAAGGTAGGTCTTGAGGATAAGGCAGACTTTTATCCCTGGCAGCTTTCGGGCGGTCAGCAGCAGAGAGTTGCCATTGCCCGTGCTCTTGCGCTTGAGCCTAAGATCCTTTTCTTTGACGAGCCTACTTCAGCCCTTGACCCCGAGCTTACCGTTGAGGTGCTTAAGGTTATCAAATCTCTTAAGAGTATGGGCAGAACTATGGTCGTCGTTACGCACGAAATGGAGTTTGCAAAAAACGTATCGGATAAGGTTATCTTTATGTCGGACGGAATCATTGAGGAGGAGGGCTCACCCGAGCAGGTGTTTGTCAATCCCCGCTCCGAAAAAACAAGAGCCTTTCTTGCTAAATCATTTGAATAAGCAAAGCCGTTTTCGGGAAAATATTTCCGAAAACGGTAATTTTTTTTGCTCCTTTAGCATAAAACTTAATGTAAGGCAGGACAAGACCTCAAAGGACATTCGGATATAAAAAAACAATAGTAAAACTGCACTAAAAAATGACCGATATTTGGTGAAAAATCCCTATGAAAAATTACAATTTGTAACCTGTCGAAAAGTACCTTCGATTTTTGGTAGTTTTCCACAAAAACTGACGGTTAAGAATTTTTTGAAAAAGGCGAATTCCGTTAAAACTCCGCTTATTTTCGGATAAATGGGAGCCGTTTGATTTTTGTGATTGTGCAAAATGCATAAAATTTAAAAAATTTCCGACTTGACATTTGAAAAATCATTGAATATAATGTGCAAAGTCTCGACCCCATAGTGTATTGACGGCTTTCCCAAAGGATAAGCTTTCAATTAAATTACGGAATAGGAGTTTGATTATGAATACTCACAGTAAGAGGGATGAGCAGAAGACAAGCGGTGAGAAGAAAAGATTTTCCTTTAAGTCTCACGGTATCTCGGCATATCACGCGGCACCTGCCGTGCTGATGACAGTTGCAGGTCTTGCTCTTACAGCCGTTATCGGCGACGTTCCTCCCGCCTTCAATAAGGTATTTGCTTCACAGGATATCATAATTGAAGAAAATATTGACTCGGCTGTCGGTTCAGCTTCGGAGCAGAATACGGTTTCGTTGTCTGAGGACACGGTTCTTCCCGACACCAATTACCTTCCTTTGCTTTCGGATGATATCTCAGCTATCCGCAACGTTCAGCCGCAGGAAGACTATGATTTTGTTTCTTATATTTCCAAGGTCAGCGAAGAGGATGCGGCAAGCAAGCTCAGCGAAATGGAAAAGAAGGACAGAGAAAGAGAGCTCTGGGAAGCAAGCGGCGAGCCCGTTGCAAGCTCTAACAGAAATCTCTACCTTGATACCTACCATTATCAGAGAGGCCCTTCAAATATCCCCAGCACGGGTGCATATACCAGCTGTGTTCCCGGACAGGTAATCTCTCAGATGGTGCCCCCCGAATCTCTCACCTTTGATGAGAACGGAGTTCCCGAAAATTATCTTTACTGTATCGAAGGTAAATCCACAGCCTACTACGGCGGATATATGACGGCAACAGGCTCCGCAACCCGTCCCGGTGTTGTAGCCGTTGACCCGAGAGAAATTCCCTACGGAACAGAAATGTGGATAGTTTCCGCAGACGGAAAGTACGTATACGGCTTTGCCAGAGCCGAGGACACGGGCGGATTTATTTACTGGCCCAAGGGTGCTACCGTTGACCTTTATATGAATACCTATGCAGACTGCTGCGTATGGGGCTGGAGAGGCGTAAAGATTTACGTTCTTCCCACGTCGTATAAATAAAATATTTGCACGGATGTCTTAACGGCATCCGTTTTCTTTTTTTGCGATAAATGAGAGAGATTTGATTGTTTTTCTGAAAAGAGGATAAATAAGAAGAGTTTTGCTTTGAGAGCAAGAATTGCTGCAGAGGATAAAAAGCCTTGATTTAGGGGTATTTTGAGAAGCTTTTGCTGTTTTAGCGTGACAACTCTTCCGAAAGAGAGTTTTTTTGAGACAAAAATCATATTAAATTATAAATATGTTTATTTTTTATAAAAAAAGGTTGACTTTTATGTCGGAGAGTGCTAAAATAAATGAGCGTTAAAAAGCGTATGCGCCGGTAGCTCAGCTGGATAGAGTGTTTGGCTACGAACCAAAAGGTCGGGGGTTCGAATCCCTTCCGGCGTGCCAAAAAAGAAAAGTCGCACGACAGTGTGGCTTTTCTTTTTTGTATTATTCATTATTCAATATTCAATCTTCATTATTCATTAGTGCTGTTGCGACTTTTCTTAATGAATAATGAAGTCGCTTTGCTGATGAATAATTAATAATGAATAATATCGGGCGGGACACCCGCACCCGATAGTAATTCATTATAAGGTATGATATATTTATTCAATATTTAATCTTTATTATTCATTAGTGCTATTGCGACTTTTCTTAATGAATAATGAAGTGGCTTCGCCAATGAAGTGTGCCTACGGCACAACGGATTGACTTTTAAACTTCGTTGTTATAAAATAATTTCCGATAATAAAAAAGCTTATTGCTTTATTGCTATAAGAACGGCTCATATCTGAAAGGGTCAGATATTACGGAGATTTGTCTATGCTTGAATTTTTTTATGAGAATCAGAATATAATCGCTCAGACCTTCGGCTTTATAGCTATGGGGATTGCAATTGCGATGTATCAATTTAAGAAGCACCGCACCATACTGATATTAATGTCCCTTTGCTCCTTTGTGTGGTGTCTGCATTTTGCCTGTCTCGGACTTTTTACTCCCGTGGCTATGAATCTTATCAACGTGATAAGAGGTATCGTCTACAGCTTCAGAGAGAAAAAATGGGCGCAGAATAATATAATTCCTGCCGTGTTTATCGTGCTTTGTGCAGGAAGTGTAATTCTGACCCGGGACAGTCTGTGGAGCATACTTCCCTTTATTGCATCAATTTTTGCAACGGTTGCCAACTGGCAGAAGAATACGAGACTGCTTAAATATCTGTCAATTCCCGTATGCGTATGCTGGTTTGTTTATAATATAGCAAACGGCTCTGTTGCGGGCACTCTTAACGAGGCATTTGCCCTTACTTCAATTATTGTTTATCTTCTGAGAACGAAAAAAGAAAATGCCAAATTAAAGAGGGGAGAGGTAAATTGTGAATAATGTGATTAAAATTATCGGCACGGCTGTCGGTGTCGCTTCAGGCTGGTTCGGAATCACGGCGGCGGCTTATATGCCCTTCGTTATCGGAAAATCAAGAAGGAAATACCGCGACGGCTGTGAGTATCTTCTGATTCTCGGCGGTGACATTATAGGTGCCGATACGCCCAGCCCTCAGCTGCTTGAGAGAATGAAGGAGGCGGCGGTATACCTTAAAGAGAATACCGATTGTGTTGTAATTCCCTGCGGCGGCTGCTTCAGAGAGGGACAGAAGAAATCAGAGGCTCAGATTATTGCAGATTATCTCATCGGGCAGGGGATAGACGGCGGCAGAATTATCCTTGAGGATAAATCCACCACAACCTTTGAAAATTTCCTTTTCGGCACGGATATAATAAAAAAGCATTCGGGCAAGCTCCTTGATGACGTAAAAATCGCATTTCTGTCCTCAAGCTATCATATCCACCGTTCCTCGGTGATAGCAAATGCCTGCGGTATAAAAAACGTAGGCAGAGTCAGCTGTATTACCCCGGGCAAGGCGTGGCAGAGATTTTTAAGGGAATATTTCGTAGGCTACGACCTTTTCTTTCGTCTTATAACAAAAAAATATTCGGATAATAAATAAATCAATCCCCGATTTGCGGCTTTTTGCGAATCGGGGATAATTTTTTTGTTGCAAGAAAACGGCTTTGCCGGCGACCGTTTTCGTATAGTCCGGCTCCCCGAGGCAAGCCGGCTCCCTGTTCGGAGGGACATATAATCTTTTTACGATATCGGAAGTAATTTCCTGTAAAGTAAAAATACCCGCCGCTTTATCAGCGGCAGGTACCTTATAATTTATTTGTTCGCGTCAGCCTATGCTTTTTTATTCAGCGTCGGGAGCATAAAGAGCCTTGAGACGAAGAAGGTGGTTGTATCTTTCAACTGACTTCTTCTCAGCATCTGCGAAGAGAGCCTCTGCTCTGTCGGGGAAGGAGCGGGTAAGTGAAGAGTAACGTGCTTCGTTGAGAAGGAAGGACTTGAACTCTTCGCTGTTGCCGGGCTTGGAATCGATTGAGAAGGGATTCTCGCCCTTTTCCTTGAGAGCGGGGTTGTAACGGAACATATTCCAGTAACCGCAGTCAACAGCCTTCTTCATTTC
>JAZNFG010000038.1:0-71607 GCA_045589015.1 Acutalibacteraceae bacterium | reverse complement strand
TTTTATGAAAGGAAAAAAGAATATATATTTAATGTATGCCATTACCCTGCTTCAAGGAATGGTTTTCTATGGTCCGATTGCTACCCTTTACCGTCAAGCGAACGGACTTACGGTTTTTCAAATCACACTTATTGAAGGTATTTCATATATTTTATGTATTTTGTTTGAAGTTCCGTGGGGAATAATCGCCGATAAAATCGGATATAAAAAAACGATGTGCTTTTGCTGCAGTCTGTATTTTGCTTCAAAGCTTGTGTTTTGGAAAGCCGACGGTTTTTTCGGTTTTCTGCTTGAACGTATAATGCTAAGTGTGGTGATTGCGGGTCTGTCCGGTGTTGATACCAGCATATTGTACTTATCCTGCAGCAAGGGCGAAAGTCAAAAGGTATTCAGTATTTACAACAGCCTTGGGCTTACGGGACTTCTGTTTGCATCGTTAGTTTTTTCTGCTTTTATCGGGAAGAATTATGCCGCATCCGCCTTCCTTACGGTAATAAGCTACGGAGCAGCCGCTGTATTGTCGCTTTTTCTGGATGAGGTAAAAAGTACGGAAAGTCAGGCTATGAGTCTTTCTGATTTAAGAGAGGTCTTTTCTCGGCTCATAAAAGACAGAAAATTTATTTTATTTTTAATTTCTGTTGCCTTTTTAACACAAACCCATCAGACCGTGACAGTTTTTTTGAATCAGATACAATACGAAAGCTGCGGTATGTCTGCATCTGCAATCGGATACGTTTATATTATTGTTACAATAGCCGGTTTGTTTGGAGTGTTTTCAGCGAAATTAACCGACTTACTTGGAGAAAAATGCATCGGTACGGCATTTCATTTTATCGCTATCGCAGCTTGTGCGGCTCTTGCTCTGACAAACACAGCATCGGTTTCTGTTCTCAGCGTTCTGCTTTTGAATGTAGCTGACAGTCTATATCAGCCATATCAAACGGAGCTGCAAAATAAGCACGTAACCTCTGTCAACCGCGCAACAGAGCTGAGCGTTTATTCTATGGTCGTTAATTGTGTCAGCGCAGGAGCAAGCGTTTTATTTGGTTCTTTAGCGAATATAGAGTTAAACTTTGCATTCCTTTTCGGTGCAGGAATTTGTTTTGTCGGCTTCCTTTTCTTTAGAAATTCAAGAAAATTTCTTTAATTTCCCGAAGGTAAAGGATATAATAGTTAAAGTTTTGAGGTAAGGCTTATATGGAATTTAATGAAAAGCTTCAGGAATTAAGAAAACGAAAGGGGCTCACCCAAGAGGAGCTGGCAGAGCTGCTGTACGTGTCCCGTACTGCCGTTTCAAAGTGGGAGTCCGGCCGCGGATTTCCGAATATAGAGTCCTTAAAGGCAATTTCAAAGTACTTCTCAGTTTCCTTGGATGACCTGCTGTCCGGAGAAGTGCTACTGACGATTGCAGAAAATGATAACAAGAAAAAAGAGCAAGGTATACGTGATATGATTTTCGGCTTGCTTGATTGCGGTATGGCATTACTGTTGCTTTTGCCATTCTTCGGACAAAAAGCAGACAGCGGTATCAAGGTGGTTTCTCTACTTGCTCTGAGTAATATTCAGCCGTACTTAAACGCGGCATACATAGCCTTCGTATGCCTTTCGGTATTGCTTGGCATTATAACTCTTGCTTTGCAGAATTGCAGTCAACGGCTTTGGAATCGGAGCAAGAGCATTGTGTCCGGCTTATTAAGTGCCGTCGGCGTTTGTCTGTTTATTATAAGTCAGCAGCCTTATGCGGCTATATTTGTATTTGCCTTTTTGATTATCAAGGCCTTGATGCTGATAAAACGCAAATGACACGAAGCGTATCATCCGCGTGACGGCAGGATTCTTTCATTTTTCTTCACCTTCTATTAAGCTTGATTCAGGCGAAAGCCGAATAACAAAGTAAAAGGATGAAAAAAATGAAGAAAATCAGAAAAAGCTTTATTACCTCAACGTGCTTGCTTACGGCATTCGTGCTGTGGACGGTAGCAATTTGCTTTGTGGATGTACGAGCGATTGGCCCTCAGGGGTCAACCGTAGGATTTGCCGCTATCAACAATTTCGTCCATAAGCTGACGGGTGTGCATTGGGAGCTTTACCGTATAACGGATTGGCTCGGGCTTGTGCCGCTCTTCGTGTGTATGGGCTTCGGCATTCTCGGTCTTGTGCAGCTGCTCAAGCGAAAAAGCATAAGCAAGGTGGATTACGACATTCTTGCATTGGGCGGATTTTATATCGTCACGATTGCCGCATATTTGCTTTTTGAGAACGTAGTAATAAATTACAGACCCGTGCTGATAAACGGGATTTTGGAGGCCTCCTATCCGTCCTCCACCACGATGCTGGTGCTGTGCGTTATGCCGACGGCAATTATGCAGTCGGACAAGCGCATTAAGAATAAAGCGGTTCGTATTATCGTCACCGTTGCCGTTACCTCATTTATTGCATTTACGGTAATCGGCAGACTCATATCAGGTGTTCATTGGTTTACGGATATTATAGGCGGGACATTACTCAGCGCAAGCCTTGTGACTATGTATTACTCTGTCTGCAGATTATTCTGAATTTATAATTTTTAATATATTTTGATTCTAAGGAGTGTTGAATATGCAGGAAATTCGCTGTCCCAATTGCGGAGAGGTTTTTCAGGTTGACGAAAGCGGCTATGAGCAGATTGCAAGACAAATCCGCGATAAGGAATTTGAGAAAGAAATTGAACGCCGTGAAAAAGAGCTTGAAGATAAGAAAATACGTGAGCTTGAGCTGATGCGGATTAAAGAAGAAAAAGAGCATACGGAGAAGCTTTCCTCCAAGAATGCCGAAATTTCCGCAAGAGATCAGAAAATTGCCGAGCTTCAGGCTCAGCTTGCCGCAGGTGAAACCGCTCTGAGGCTCGCCGTCAAAGAAGCCGTAGAAAAGAAAAACGAGGAGCTGTCACTAAAGGCATCTGAAATTGCGGACCTCAAGGGCGAAATAAAAAACAAGGAAACAGAAAGCCGTCTTAATGAAAAATCCATCAAGGAGCAGTACGAGGATAAGCTCAGAATCAAGGATGAGCAGATTGAGTATTATAAGGATTTCAAGGCACGTCAATCAACCAAGATGATAGGCGAAAGTCTTGAACAGCATTGTCTTGCTCAGTTCAATTCCATACGTATGACCGCTTTTCCCAATGCTTATTTTGAAAAGGACAACGATGCCAGAACAGGCAGTAAGGGAGACTTCATTTACAGAGAAAAGGCAGAGGACGGCACGGAGTTTATTTCCATAATGTTTGAAATGAAAAATGAAGCGGACACTACTGCAACAAAGCACAAAAACGAGGATTTCTTCAAGGAGCTTGATAAGGACAGAAACGAAAAGGGCTGTGAATATGCAATTCTTGTTTCCCTTCTTGAAATTGACAATGAGCTTTACAATAACGGAATCGTAGACGTATCATACAAATATCCCAAGATGTACGTTATCCGCCCTCAGTTTTTTATTCCCATAATAACTCTTTTGAGAAATGCCGCAAGAAACTCTCTGCAATACCGTCAGGAGCTGCAGCTTATCCGCAATCAGCAGATAGATATTCTTCATTTTGAAGAGAATATGAATTCCTTTAAAGAGGGCTTTGCCCGTAACTACCGTCTTGCCAGCGAAAAATTCGCCACGGCTATTGAGGAGATAGACAAAACCATTGACCACCTTCAGAAAACGAAAGCTGCCCTGCTCTCATCTGAAAATAATCTGAGGCTTGCAAACAATAAGGCAGATGAGCTGAGCATAAAAAGGCTTACAAAAAATGCCCCGTCCGTCAAGGCTATGTTTGATCAGCTGAAAAACGAATAAACAACAGCTTGAGGAAAAAGCTCCGAAAAAAAAGCCGATACCGTAAAAAAGTACGAACCGTGAGGTGCTTATATGGACAATTCAGCAAAAAAGAAAGCAAAAAAACTGCTTTCACAGTTATCTCTTGAGGAAAAAATCTATCAGATATGCTGTCAGATGATTTATCCCGTAAGAGACGACTACAGCGAAAAAAGAAGCTACAAAACAGGAAACTGCCGCAATATCGGTCATTTTCTTCACGAAAGTAAAAACGCCCCCGTCTCCCCTTACGAGATTACAAGGGCGATAAACCGCGAAACAGAGCTTTCTATGAATGCAAACAGCAAGGCAGTTGTGCCCCTTCAGCACGGTGAGGCACTTCACGGGGCACAATGGGGTATGGCAACCTGCTTTCCGCAGCCTATCGGTATGGCATCGTCCTTTGATAAGGAGCTTGTTGAAGAAATTGCCGACGTAATCGGCAAAGAATGTGCCGTTGCAGGTGTCAGACAGGCACTTACTCCCGTTGTAAACGTGGTGAGGGACTGCCGTTGGGGAAGAACGGTAGAAACCTTCGGAGAGGACGTGCTTCTGAACTGCGATATGGGTGCGGCTATCTGCCGCGGACTTCAGAAAAACGGAGTTATAGCCACTCCAAAGCATTATGCGGACAATTATTCCTACGGCGGCAGAGACTCCAACGTATCGGACACGAGTGAGCGCACAATGCGTGAGGTCTTTCTCAAGCCCTTTGAAAGCTGTATAAAAAACGGCGGTGCTATGTCAATAATGGCGGCGTATAACAGCTGGGACGGTATTCCCTGCACCTGCAATAAATATCTGCTTAATGATATACTCCGCGGTGAATGGGGCTTTGAAGGCTTCGTCGTTTCAGATTACGGCGGAGTCGGAAATATCTGCGAATCCCACAGGCTGTACGAAACACCGTCAAGGGCGATAGCAGAAAGTCTGAAAGCCGGTCTCGATATCAGCCTTCCGAGAAATTCATTTGACGATATAATGACGGCATTAAAGGAAGGCTTTATTTCCGAAGCGGATATTGACCGCGCCGTCCTGAGAGTTCTCAGCGCAAAATTCAGCATCGGCCTTTTTGATAAGCCCTTCGGAAATCCCGACGAGGCACAAAAAACCGTCAGATGCGACGAGCACAAAAATCTCGCTCTTGAAGCGGCAAGAAAAACCATCGTCCTGCTGAAAAACGATGGCATTCTTCCGTTAAAGAAATCGCAAATCCGCAAGATAGCAATTTTCGGTCTCGGTGCTACGGTTATTCCCGTAGGTGACAATTATTCGGGTCCGTACAAGGTAAAATGGACTGCTGAGGATGCAAAAACACCTCTTGAATATCTGACGAAGTATCTTGAGGGCATAGCCGAGGTTATCTTTGCCGATGATAATGAAATAGAAAACGTAGCACCTCTTTGCGATGCCGCAATATATTTCACATCGCTTATAGAAGGTGAAGGAATGGACCGCTCGGATATCCGCCTTCCCGCCTTTACCAAAGCAAAGCAGAAAAATGAAAATGCCGTAATCGTCGGCAAAAACGAATTTGACATAAAAACGAATCAAGAGGAAAGCATAAGAAAAATGTGCGCGGCAAACAAATGCGCTGCCGTCGTGCTTCTTAACGGCTCCCCTGTCGATATGTCGGCTTGGATTAACAGCTGTCCTGCCGTGCTTGAAGCGTGGTACCCCGGTGAGCAGGGCTCTCAGGCACTTTGCGAAATCATATTCGGTGACGTCTGCCCCTCAGCAAAGCTTCCCGTAACTTTTCCGAGAAGCATCGGTCAGCTTCCGCTTTTCTATTCAATGAAGCCCTCGGGCAGAGGCTACGGATACATTGAAAATGACGGCTCACCTCTTTATCCCTTCGGCTACGGTCTCAGCTATACTTCATTCCGCACAAGCGGCTTTACAACAGACTGCGGCACCGACGGGCTCAAAATCCGATTTACTATCGAAAATACGGGAGCCTTTGACGGAGCTGAGGTGCTTCAGGTCTATCTTTCCGGCAAAAACTGCGACGTGGTTATGCCGATAAAGGAGCTTGCCGCTTATAAAAGAATTGAGGTCAAAAAGGGAGAATGCACCGAAGCTGAAATCACAGTGCCTGCCGATGCGTTTTATTATTATGATCGAAAAATGGTTTACGGTATGCACAACGGAGACTACGATATTCTTGTCGGCACGTCAAGCGAAAGCATTATCAAGGTGTTTGCGGTCAGGGTAAGAGACAAAAGGATAGCAACAAGCTGAAAAGAGGGGATGCACAAAAAAAGCGCATCCCCTTTACATTATTTTATTCTATCAGAGTATATTCCCCCGATTTGAGAATTCTCAGAAGGTCGTCGTTGGTTTTTATCGGCTCTTTTGTGATTATTCCGCCGGGGTTGGTGTTATTTTTATCGTGAAAATCACCGCCGGACGTTGTCACCGAAAAATTATTATCTGACGCCCATTTTTTTGCCTTCCTGTTTGCGGCTTTTCCTTTATCCTTACCGTTAAATATCTCACAGCCGTTCAGATATTTCGGATTATGTCGGAAGCGAAGCTCTCTGAAGGGATGAGCCTCAAGCAATAAAAGTCCGTTTGCCCTGCATTTTTTATAGAGCCTTTTAAGATATAAAAGCATAAGATTACCGTTGCTTTTAAGAAAATCCTCTGTAATACCGTATATCAGGAAATCGTCTATGGTAAAGAAAAAGCGTACCTCACACCCCAGCAAAACGGTGAAGTCCTCCCCTGCCGCCTCTTTTGCCCTCAGATACCCCTTCAAATATCGCTCCGTGTGCTTATGAGGAACAAAAGAACTCAGTAAGAAGGTCTGGGGAGAATAGTGGTCAGTAATGACAATACCGTCATAACCTCTGTCCTTATAAAACCTTACAGCCTCTTCAGCCGATGAAGCCGCGCAAAGGCTTACGTCCGAGGTATGACAATGCAGCTCATACTTAAATTCTTTTTTGTTCATACTTCTCTTCTCTCATGTGAATTTTACCTGTTAATTATACAGCATCCTGTCTTATAAATCCATAGTGTATTTTGAAATTTTAAGCTTATACGGTGCATATATATAAGTATTTACTAAGTTAATTTTGTCAAGCAGATAAATAATTAAAAATTTTTCATATTTTTTTCCAAAAGGTATTGCATTTTTGCAAAATTTGGCTAAAATAATAATTAGCACTCAGGCATTAAGAGTGCTAACCAAACAGATTACATTAATAAAAATATCTCAGGAGGGATTTAATTTATGACACTCAAACCTTTAGGAGACAGAGTTGTTCTCAAATTCACGGAAGCAGAAGAAACCTCTAAGGGCGGCATCATTCTTGCGGCATCCGCTCAGGAAAAGCCCCAGTTTGCAGAAGTTATTGCAGTAGGCCCCGGCGGAATCGTTGACGGCAAGGAAGTTGTTATGCAGGTTAAAATCGGCGACAAGGTAATTCTCAGCAAATATTCCGGAACAGAAGTAAAGCTCGGCACAGATGAGTACACCATCGCTAAGCAGAGTGATATTTTAGCTATAGTTGAATAATTTTACAAAAAGGAGTCTTTTATTATGGCAAAACAGTTACTTTACGGTGAAGATGCAAGAAAAGCACTTCAGGCAGGTATAGATAAGCTCAGCAACACGGTAAAAATCACACTCGGTCCCAAGGGCAGAAACGTAGTTCTTGACAAGAAATACGGCGCTCCCCTTATCACAAACGACGGTGTTACCATAGCCAAGGAAATTGAGCTTGAGGATCCTTTTGAAAATATGGGCGCACAGCTCGTTAAGGAGGTTTCCACAAAGACAAACGATATCGCAGGCGACGGAACAACCACAGCTACTCTTCTTGCTCAGGCACTCGTTAACGAAGGCATGAAGAACGTTGCCGCCGGTGCAAACCCCATGACTGTAAAGAAGGGCATTCAGAAGGCTGTTGACGCGGCTGTTAATTCTCTCAAGGAGAATGCAAAGCCCGTTCAGAGCTCCTCGGATATCGCAAGAATCGCTACTGTTTCATCAGGTGACGAGAACGTAGGCGCCCTTATTGCAGAAGCTATGGAAAAGGTTTCCGCTGACGGTGTTATCACCGTTGAGGAATCAAAGACTGCAGAAACCTCCTGCGACGTTGTTGAGGGTATGCAGTTTGACAGAGGCTACATCTCTCCCTATATGGTAACGGATACAGACAAGATGGAAGCAGTTATTGACGATGCTTTCATTCTTATCACAGACAAGAAGATATCCAACATTCAGGAAATCCTTCCTCTTCTTGAGCAGATTCTTCAGGCAGGCAAGAAGCTTGTAATCGTTGCTGAGGACGTTGAAGGCGAAGCACTTGCAACTATCCTTGTTAACCGTCTCAGAGGCACCTTTACCTGCGTATGCGTAAAGGCACCCGGCTTCGGTGACAGAAGAAAGGAAATGCTTCAGGATATCGCTATTCTTACAGGCGGTGAGGTTATTACCTCCGACCTCGGTCTTGAGCTTAAGGATACTCAGGTTTCACAGCTCGGCCGCGCAAAGCAGGTTAAGGTAACAAAGGAAAACACCATCATCGTTGACGGTGCAGGCGATAAGGCAGAAATCGGCGCAAGAGTAAATCAGATAAAGTCACAGATTGAAGCAACCACCTCAGATTTTGACAGAGAAAAGCTTCAGGAAAGACTTGCAAAGCTTGCAGGCGGTGTTGCAGTTATTCACGTAGGTGCCGCAACTGAGGTTGAAATGAAGGAAATGAAGCTTCGTATTGAGGACGCACTTGCAGCTACAAAGGCAGCCGTTGAGGAAGGCTACGTAGCAGGCGGCGGTGTTGCTCTTCTCAATGCTATTCCCGCAGTTGCTTCTCTTCTTGAAGGCACCGAAAACACAGACGAAATTACAGGTATCAAGATCGTTCTCAAGGCTATTGAGGCTCCCATCCGTCAGATTGCCGCAAACGCAGGTCTTGAAGGCTCAGTTATCATTGATGCAATAACCCGTTCCGGCAAAAAGGGCTACGGCTTTAACTTTGCAACGGAAGAATACGTTGATATGTCTGAGGCAGGTATTCTTGACCCCACAAAGGTTACACGCTCTGCTCTTCAGAATGCCGCATCCGTTGCCGCTATGGTTCTTACAACAGAATCTCTTGTAACGGATAAGCCCGACCCCGCAGCTGATGCAGCTGCAGCTGCCGCTATGGCAGGCGCACAGGGCGGCGGAATGTATTAATTCAAAAGGCGTTACCCGAAATACAATAACAAAAAACTCCCTTGTCGCTTAAAAACGGCAAGGGAAAATTTTTTATCTGTATTATAAAAAACTGTCAGATTAATAGTTTTCTTCTCTGACCTCAAAGAAGCTCTGAGGATGTGCACAGACGGGGCACATACCGGGAGCCTTCTTGCCCATTACAAGATGTCCGCAGTTACGGCATTCCCACATAGTTTCCTCTGCCTTTGCAAAAACCTCCTGCATCTCTACGTTTGAAAGGAGCTTTCTGTATCTTTCCTCGTGGCTCTTTTCAATCTTTGCAACCTCTCTGAACTGATAAGCAAGCTTTGTGAAGCCTTCTTCCTCTGCTTCTCTTGCAAAACGGTCATACATATCGGTCCATTCATAGTTCTCGCCTGCTGCTGCAGCTGCAAGATTTGCGGCAGTATCGCCCAGCTCACCGAGAGCCTTGAACCAGAGCTTTGCGTGCTCCTTCTCATTTTCAGCGGTCTTGAGGAAGATAGCAGCAATTTGCTCATAGCCTTCCTTTTTAGCAACCGATGCAAAATAAGTATACTTATTTCTTGCCTGGCTTTCGCCGGCAAAGGCTTCCATTAAATTCTTTTCGGTTTTTGATCCCTTAAGTTCCATAATTTTTCCTCCGGAAATATAATTTATTTTACCCGACACTCGGGACATTTGCAATGAATAACCAATTCATAATCATAAATTTCACAGCCTGTATAGCCTTCAAGATATTCCTTGAAATCGGGAATGCTCAAATCAGTTACGGAAGAACACTCAGTACATATTATGTGCTCGTGCATCACGGGATTCCTGTCAAATCTGTCAGGCTGTCCCGATTGGCATATTCGTCTGATAAGTCCTTCCTCTGCCATACTGTTAAGATTATTATATATTGTGGCTCTTACAATAGAAGGATATTCTTCCTTTGCCATCAAAAAAATCTCTTCTGCGGTAAAATGACCGCAGTTATCGTGCATAACTTTGATAATAGCTGCTCTTTGCTTTGTCATATTATCGCTCCTTTTTATAATGATTCTAAATTTATTATAATCATTCTAAAAACAAAATCAATACTACAAAGCCATAGTTTACATTTTATTCAAATTTGCACAACATTTAAGATACAATTACTTATTTATATCCTTAAAATAATCAAGAAGCTTAAAGCTCTGTTCAAAAACCGTGCATAGATACATTTCCGTTATTCGGCTGAGCTTTTCCAGCGAATCACAATTCAGCTCAAATGAAAAAATTCTGGAAAAATCAGAAAAACAAATATGCCTCATAGCACTTACCACGCTCAGCGGCAATTCGGGTACTGCCATTTTCCTGCCGCAGCTTTTACAATAAAGCAGTCCCTCAGAGCAATTAAAATACATAGTATCCGTTTCGTACTCACCGCAGGCTTCACAGGCTATGAGTGCCGGCATATATCCGGCGGAGGCGGCGGTTCTCAACTCAAAAACGGCTTTGACCAGAAGCACGGGCTTATCGTCTCTGCAAAGAAAATAAAAGCTGTTGAGAAGCAGACGCAGATACACCTCTTCCTCGCATTTTTCGGGAACTACCTTCAGCATTACCTCACAGAAATACTGAGCAAGAGTCAGCGTCTCCATCGTTTTTCTGAGATCAAAAAAAATCTCCTTAACAAGAGCCTCGCTTACGTTATAGACGTTATTCTTCTCCGAAAAGGAGAAGCTGCAGTAGGCAAAAAGAGAGGTGCCGCCGTGCAGGCGGTTTTTAGTTCCCCTTGCACCCTTTGCAAAGGCTCTGATAATTCCGCGGTCACGGGTCAGCACCCAAACTATTCTGTCAGACTCTCCCGTAACCGATATTTTTATAACAACACCGTCAACAGTAAATTTTTCCATTAATCAAGTCCGAAATTATGAATAAGTCCTTCACGGTTACGCCAGTCTTCCTTAACCTTAACCCAGCATTTCAGATTGACACGGCAATCAAAGAACTTTTCGAGGTCGTGGCGTGCCGCAGTTGAAATTCTTTTAAGCATAGCACCGCCTTTTCCGATAATTATTCCTTTATGGCTTTCTTTTTCACAATAGATTGTAGCTTCAATATCGAGAATATCGCTGTCTTCCCTTTCCTTGAAGCGTTCAATGGCGACTGCCGTACCGTGAGGAATTTCCTTATCCGTATATTTAAGAATTTTTTCACGGATATACTCAGCGGCTATCACCTTTTCGGGCTGATCCGTCAAGGTATCATCGGGAAAAAGATGCTGTGACGGAAAAGCAAGAGCCTTCAGCTCATCAAGCAGCTCTCCGAGACCGTTGCCGTCCAGGGCGGACACGGGAACTATTGCCTCAAATTTATAAAGCTTTGAAAATTCAAGAATTCTTGCAAGCAGCTCATCCTTATTTTCAAGAGTGTCAACCTTGTTGATTGCAAGCACGGCGGGAATATCGGAATCCTTGATTTTCTTTATGAGAGTCAGCTCCTCCTCTCTGATATCTCCTTTAGCTTCAACGACAAGAAGACAGGCATCAACATCGTGTATCCCCTCTCCTACCGCCTTTACCATTTTTTCGCCGAGCTTGGTTTTCGGCTTATGATAACCGGGGGTATCAGTAAACACAAGCTGAACGGCACCCTCTGTGAGGACACCCATAATTCTTGTTCTCGTAGTCTGAGGCTTGGGGGAAACAATTGCAATCTTTTCTCCGAGAAGTCTGTTAAGTATAGAGGATTTTCCCACGTTCGGACATCCGACGATAGCAATAAATGCAGTTTTCTGTTCGTTCATTTTTTATTCCTCATCAAGATAATAGCTGCCGTTTCGTTTAAGACCGAGCTGTGTAAGTACGGTTTCTTCCTTTTCTCTCATTCTGACAGCCTCCATACCGCCGTCAACATGATCATAGCCGAGAAGATGAAGCATAGAATGTACGGTAAGGAAAGCAACCTCTCGGTCAAGAGAGTGTCCGTATTCCTCTGCCTGCTCCATAGCCTTCTGCATTGATATCACGATATCGCCGAGAAGAGCGGCACCCGTAGAGGGATTACGGTCATAATTACCCTTCTCACCTAAGGGGAAAGACAGCACGTCGGTTTCTCTGTCAATTTTTCTGAAATCCGAATTAAGCTCCTTTATCTGCTTGTTATCGACAAAACGGACGCTGATTTCAGCAGAATCATCAAAGCCTTCCATCAAAAGAACCGCATTACAGCATTTTCTTATGAGAAGCCTTACACCTGACGGAACCTTAACGGTATGCTGATCATTCGTTATAATTACCTTAATTTTGTTAGCCATATTATCTCCCTTTCTGTCTTTTTGCCTTTATATCAATCGCGTTTTTTGTCGCTTTTTTCATAAGCCTTGATTATATCCTGAACAAGACGGTGGCGTACCACATCCTTTTCCGAAAAACGCACCGTCTCAATATCATCGATACCCTTCAGTATCTTAACAGCCTCCTTGAGACCCGATTTTTTACCGTCGGGAAGGTCTATCTGAGTAACGTCTCCCGTTACGACGATTTTTGAATTGAAGCCAAGTCGAGTGAGAAACATTTTCATCTGCTCGGGGGTCGTATTCTGTGCTTCGTCAAGAATAATGAAGCTGTCGTCAAGAGTTCTTCCTCGCATATAGGCAAGAGGCGCAACCTCAATACTTCCCTTTTCCTGATACTTCTGGAAGCTGTCTGCGCCCAGCATATCAAACAAAGCATCGTACAGGGGTCTCAAATACGGGTCAACCTTCTGCTGAAGGTCACCGGGCAGAAAGCCTAATTTCTCCCCTGCCTCAACGGCCGGACGGGTCAGAATAATCCTGTTTATCTCTTTTGCTCTGAATGCCTTTACAGCCATAGCCACGGCAAGATAAGTTTTTCCCGTTCCCGCAGGGCCGACACCGAAAACAATGGTATTTTTGCTTATTGTATCAACGTACTTTTTCTGTCCCAGGGTCTTTGGCTTCACGGGCTTTCCGGAGGTCGTGATACATATACAGTCTGAAGAAATTGAAGGAAGCTTATCGTCATTTCCCTCGTTTACAAGAGAAATACAGTATCTTACGTTCTGCTCGGTCAGCTGTTCTCCCTTGTTTATGAGCATTATCAGTCCCTGCAAAGCCTTTGATGCATTGGAAACCGCAATTTCCTCACCCGTTACCTTCAATACGGAGCCGCGGTTAACAATTTCAACACCGTATTCATTCTCTATCATTTTTATATTTTCATCAAAGCTTCCGAACAGACTGACAGCCTGCTCCATTCTGTCTATATTTATAATCTGCTCAAACATACAGCACCTCAATGTGTCAATGCATCAATAATACCGGAATAAAGCTTTTCCGGATTTTTAAGAAAATTCTCGCCTACAAGCTCAGCCTGCATATAATCTGCCGCAAAAAGCTTCGTCTGCATCATAAGCTCTCCGTTATCCGTGACAGTACAGATAACGTAGCAGCCGTCCTCAGCCTTTTCGATTTTATAATCTACGATACCCTTGAGTCTTTCACGGGCAACAACGCTGAACGCAACGGACAATGCCTTTTCCCTTGAAACCTTGGGAATCTCAATCTGAAGCTTTTCAGCAACAGACCTGCCCTCGTCCGTGATGATAAAATAATCGTCATCGTCCTTTTCAATAAGCTCTACAAGTCCGTTCTCCTTGAGAGAATCAAGTGCCGGACCTATTTCAAAATAATTTACAAGCTCTGCCTTCCGCAGTATTTCCGTAAAGGCATTTCTTGAAACCGTACCGTTTACATTTTTCAGTACGTAGCACATCAGTATACGTATACCGTATTTAGAGCGAATACCGCCGATACCGATATCCTGTGTTAAAGCATCCTGTTCGATGTTCATAGTTCTCCTTTTTTAGGGTGACGGTAATAATACGAACCGTCACCCTAACCGATTCTTAAATAATCATAAGGCATTACCGCAACCTCGCCTATAATAACCGAATAATTATTATAGTTTACGTAAACCTTTACACCGCCTTCAAAGCAGGTGCAATATACGCCGCTTTCATACATAAAATGCTCGGTTATTCTTTTATCTGAAAGTCCTCCGAGCTCTTTTTGCGCTCTCAGATAAAACTCAACGGCTTCATTCAGCGTATTCTCATAGTAATAAGATGAATTTTCGTTATAAACCCACGAAAAATACGGTACCGCACCGTATTCGACACTTTTAAGAAGATGCATTCTCGGAGCAGTATAAGAGTTTGCCGCATTTCCCGAATATACCACGGTACCGTGAAGCACAATGGGCAAAAACGGCACGGCTGTCATTGAGAAATCCTCGCTGCCACAGTATAACGGAAAATCTCTGACATAATCCGCTGCTCTGACAGTATTCAGAGAAATACCGCTGAGCATCAGCTGTGTCTGCGCGGAAAGCGCACCGAGATTTGATACAAGCGCATCATTATAATTTGTAAAGGCACCGTTTTCTCCCGAATTATCAACGGCAAGTCCGTTCGTATCCAAAAGACAGAAGCCTGCAACATTATATTTTTTCAGAAATCCGATAAGATTATTGGATGATGAGGAAAGCTTATCAGCATCCACAAATTTAAATACGGTATTTTCCTTTCCGAAAATCGGATAAAAGGGATTATTAACAGTTCTTTCCGCGGCAGTACCGTCATTCTTCTTTGCAGCTGCTGCGACGCTGTCAGAGGTCAGATAATTTACCCCCATAAAGATATTGAGCTTCTGAGTTGCGGCATAGGAGCTGAGCAGCTTAAAATCCTTTGTACTGCCGGCGGCAGACTCAAGACGAAGTCCCGAAGAAGCATCTGCCGAAACGCCCGACGAAAAAGCTCCCTCGATAACCATATTGACATTATTGATTCCTTTTGATTTAAGGATACTCAGAAGGTCCTCGGTCTGACTGAACGAGGTGAGCAAATTTTTACGGCTGCCGTCAAAGGCGGCGGTAACAGAGGCAAAAAACGGATATCCGTTTTCCGTTACGTCTGCCGGCAAAATATCCGAATTCACAAGTGCCTGTCTTACGGACACGGCAATACCGTTATAATCGGCAGAATCATTTACAGTAATATCGTAACAAACGCCGATTTTTCCCTGATAAGCCTTTCCCGCAAGGATTTTTCCTTCCTCTGAGCTGACGGGGGTTACAATAAATTCGGGATAAATCATATTAATCCTTCTGCTGTCGGCATCAGAGCGCACAACACGGATGAGTGCATTTTCGGCTCCGTCCGTCAGCGTAACGGCAAGAGCCTTCTTTCCCTGCTTTACACCAAAGGCACCGAGAGCGGCATTTATAACGTCCTCACCGAGCTGTTTTCCGTACACGGAATAAGCTTTTTCGGAATTTCCGTCTTCAAGAACGGTATATATCAGTCCGCCCACTCCGTCGGGAACGAGGAAATAATCTCCTGCCGAATCATAATCGGCATTATCCTCATCATATCTTAGCGCACCCATATAAGGAAGACAGGACACGGAAAGAATTTTTATATCGTCAGCACATTCAATTTCATTCGTATCTATCGTAACGCTGAGATATGCACCGCTGAGAACAAAGCGCACGGGCATCCTTAACGTTATGCTCTCATATCTGAATTCATAGCAAGCCTTAATTCCGCCATCAATACGGGAATATTCAATTTTTCCCGATTTTGCCGCATTATATGAGGAATCAAGCTCAATTATCTTGTCCTTATAAAATATCTTTACATAAAATGAAGCGGCAAAATTATTGGAAAAATCCGGAAGACTGCTCCACAAAAAAGAGGTTTCTGTGTCGGCAAGTGCTACAGCACCGCTGTTTTCATCAAAATATAAAGCGGTCGAATCAGATGAGGATGCTTTTTCAAGTCCGCTTTTTTCAATACTGCGAAAGGACGAATCCCTGCCTCCGAAGCTTATATAAGAATCCGAGGAAATGCCTTCAAAGCCGTACAAGGCGGAGCATCCGGATGTCAGAAATACCGCAAGGACAATTGCCAGAGAAAGTATTACTTTTATATGTTTTTCACAAAAATGCATTTATTTGCTCCTGAAATCATAGATACTTATATATTATCACACGGACTGATAAATATCAACCTTCAACATCAAAAAAAACTGCCTTCATCGCCAAAAAAGCTGATGAAGGCATAAAAATTTTATCTATCTTCACGGAAATATGAAATACCGAGAGATGCGGGCGGCTGATGCTCACGCTTCTTTCGCATGCTTGTGATAATAAGAACAAGTATCGTAACAACGTACGGCAGCATCTTGAAAAGCTCCTGAGTTTCGGCTCCGAGACCCTGAATGTAGTTATTTGCATTACAAAGGGCACCGAAAATAAATGAACCGACAATTGCGGAGGATGGCTTCCAAAGAGCAAAGATAACAAGAGCAATTGCCATCCAGCCTCTGTCACCGAAGGCATTATTCGACCATACGCCGTTAGCATAGGACATAACGTACTGCAGACCGCCGAGACCTGCTATCGCACTTCCTATACAGGTTGCGACGTACTTATATCTGATAACGTTTATACCGGCTGCATCTGCAGTTGCGGGATTTTCACCAACGGAACGAAGATTAAGTCCGACACGTGTTCTGTTAAGAACGAAGGCTGCAAAAACAGCGATAATAATTGCAAAATAAGTCAGGAAATCGTGAGAAAAAAGAATTTCTCCTACTGCACCCAAATCATCCGCAAAGGGCAGCTTAACCGAAAAAAAGCTGCTGGTCTTTGTAAGAGCAATTGAGGGCATATCAGTTTCGGTGAGTTTAATAAGCGAGCCGCCGAAAAAGTTACCGAGACCGATACCGAAGGTCGTAAGTGCAAGACCCGTAACGTTCTGATTTGCACGCAGCGTTACCGTAAGGAAGCTGTAGATAAAGCCGATAAGCGTTGAGCCGAGAACGGCACAAACAAACGGGATAAGAACGGCAAGAACTCCGTTCATATTGTTTATATCGTTGCCACAGGCATTTTCATAAAGGAATGCACCGATTACACCGCTGATTGCACCGACGTACATAATACCGGGAATACCGAGATTAAGATGTCCTGATTTTTCAGTTACTATCTCACCCGTTGAGCCATAAAGAAGCGGTACGCCTAAAAGAATGGCACGGCAAATAAACTGAACAATCATTCTTTTACCTCCTTCTTACCGTGACGGAATTTTACGGAATATCTTATAAAGAATTCACATCCGACCACACAAAGAATAACGACACCGACAACTATATCGGCAAAGGATGCATTAAGCATACACGTATCAGCGACCTTAGCAGCACCCATACGGAGGAAGCATATTACGCCTGTCATAAGAACCATTACGAAGGGATTGAACTGACCGAGCCAGGATACCATAATTGCAGTAAAGCCCTGACCGCCTACCGTATCGGTATTGATTGAATGGTCAGTTCCCGCTACGAGAAGCATACCTGCGACACCGCAGACAGCACCCGAAATTATCATTGTACGAAGAATAACCTTTTTTACGTTTATTCCGATATAGCGTGCAGTATTACGGCTTTCACCGACAACGGAAATCTCATAACCGTGCTTGCTGTATTTAAGATAAACGTACATCAGAACGGTCAGAACGGCAACCGTTACGATATTTACAAGATATCTGTTATCTCCGATAACGGGAAGGTTTCCCTCGGAGACAGGCTGGATAACGTTTGAGCCGCCGCCCACGATGTATACGTAATAAGCAATAATCTGCATTGCTATGTAGTTCATCATAAGAGTGAACAAGGTCTCATTGGTGTTAAAAAGTGCCTTGAAAACTGCGGGAATAAGTCCCCATACGGCACCTGCAAGAATACTTGAGCAGATAATAACAATAAGAAGCATCGGATAAGATAAGGTTTTACCGAGCTCTATCATACATACCATAGCGGCAAGTCCGCCCATAAGAGCCTGTCCTTCCGCACCGCAGTTCCAGAATTTCATTTTGAATGCGGGAGTAAGCGCAAGAGCAAGGCAAAGAAGAATCGCAATTTCCTGCAGATACTTCCAAAGCATAACGGTTGAACCCGTTTCAATTCTGCCGAAGACACCGCGGTACATAATTTCAAAGGTGTCACCAAGGCTTCTTTCGGTAAGTATCATTGAAACACAGCCCATAAGGAAAATTGAAACAACAATAGTCAGAATACGGATAAGCCAAGCCTTAGCAGGAGCCATATCGTCCCGCTTGACAATATGAACAAGAGGCTCGTGCGTATGCTTTACCGTCTTTATATCAGCCATTATCATTCTCCTTTCCTTCATCCTTGGATTTTGTCATCAGAAGACCTATTTCTTCCTTTGTGGTATTTCTTGCATCAACAATGCCTGCAATTCTGCCCGAGCCGATAACCATTATTCTGTCACAAAGCTCAACTAAAACGTCAAGGTCCTCTCCGACAAAGATAATTGCAACCCCGTTTTCCTTCTGCTCGTTAAGAAGGTTATAAATCATATATGAGGAGTTAATATCAAGACCTCGCACGGGATAAGCGACCATAAGCACCGTGGGAGACGCGGCAATTTCACGTCCGACAAGAACCTTCTGTACGTTACCGCCCGAGAGTCTGCGGACAGGGGTATTTGCACCCGGAGTTACGACGTCAAGGTCGTGAATGATTTTCATAGCAAGGTCCTTGGGAGCTTTTCTCTGAAGGAAAAGAGAATGTCCCTTTGAATAGCTTCTGAGCATCATATTGTCTACGATATCCATATTTCCGACAAGTCCCATACCGAGTCTGTCCTCGGGGACAAACGAAAGGCGCACACCCATTTCCCGAATCTGAACCGGTGTCTTGTCTCTGAGATTCTCTTTTTTATCATTTTTCGGATTTACATAGATAATCTCACCGGAGGAAAGATGCTGAAGTCCTGCAATTGATTCAAGAAGCTCGCGCTGTCCCGAGCCTGCAATACCTGCAATACCGAGTATCTCTCCTGCTTTTACGGTAAACGAAACGTTGTCAAGCACTGTCGCTCCCTGTCTGTCAACGCAGGTAACTCCGTTCACAGCAAGGCGGTCAACCGTGTTCTGCGGTTCGCTTCTTGCAATATTTAATTCAACCTTTTTTCCTACCATCATTTCGGTAAGCTCTGCCTCGTTTGTTTCGGAGGTGTTTACCGTACCTACGTATTCACCCTTGCGAAGAACGGTTACTCTGTCGGAAAGAGAAAGCACCTCGTGAAGCTTATGCGTAATAATGATTATACATTTGCCGTCATCACGCATATTTCTGAGAATCGCAAAAAGCTTCTCGGTTTCCTGAGGAGTAAGAACTGCCGTAGGCTCATCGAGGATAAGAATATCGGCTCCTCTGTATAATACCTTTATAATTTCAACAGTCTGCTTTTCCGAAACAGACATAGAATAAATCTTTTTTTCAGGCACCAGCTCAAAGCCGTACTGTTTGCTTATCTCTGCAATATCCTTCGTTGATTTCTTCAGATCATATTTTCCGTTTTCAATACCGAGCACAATATTTTCTGCCGCAGTAAAAACGTCCACCAGCTTGAAATGCTGGTGAATCATACCGATTCTGCAATCAAAGGCATCCTTCGGCGAAGCTATAACAACCTCTTTACCGTCAACGAAAATCTGTCCTTCATCGGGGAAATAAATACCTGATATCATATTCATCAGGGTTGTTTTTCCGCTTCCGTTTTCTCCGAGAATGGAAAGAATTTCACCGCGGTAAGCAGTTAGATTAACGTTTTTATTTGCAACAACTTTTCCGAAATGCTTCGTTATGTTTTTTAGTTCAATAGCCGGCTGTTTAGACACGTTGAGCCCCCGTTTCTGATAATTCTCAAGAAATTGCTGTAAATAAAAATACAGCAATTTCTTCAAAATCAGTCTAAGACGAGTCTCCCCGCCTTAGACTGCAAGTCAAATATTAGCCGTAATTTTCATCAAGAAGAGTGATACCGTCGATTCTGAGATCGAAGTAGGGAGCAGCACGGAACTTGGATTCGCAGAATACGCCGTTCTCGATAACCTCTGTATCAGCCTCGTAAGCAGCATCAGTATCAACGTCAGCCATATAGGAGGTCTTGGTTTCGCCGCCTACTGTGAAAGTAGTTGTATCAAATACGTTGAGAGTACCGTCAAGGAGCTTGCCCTTAACCTCTTCAAGCTTAGCAGCTGTGCCTTCTGCAGCAACAGCTTCGTTGATATCGGTAAGAACAACAGAGCCCGTTTCAATTGTACCTGTCCAGTCAACAGCGATTTCTTCGCCCTTCTGTACGCATTCAATCATATACTTGAAGTAGGGAGTCCAGTCGATTCTTGAAGAAACGATAAAGGTGTTGGGGCAAGCTGCAATAGTTGAGCCGTTGTAGGAAACATTGGGAACACCTGCAGTTTCACAAGCAGTGGGAGCACCCATAGAGTCAGCGTGCTGGCTGATAAGTACGCAACCGCCCTTGATAAGAGCCTGTGCAGCTTCCTTCTCAAGCTGCTCGTCATACCAAGAGCCTGTGAACTTAACGTCCATTGTTACTGTGGGGCAAACGCTCTTTGCGCCAAGATAGAAGGATGTATAGCCGGAGATAACTTCAGCAAATGTGAAGGCACCTACGTAACCCATCTTTGCCTTGTCAGCAGTAATCTTGCCGTCAGCAATCATTTCGTTGAGCTTCATACCTGCAGCAACACCTGCAAGATATCTGCCTTCGTAAATGGAAGCAAATGCATTGTGGAAGTTCTTAAGACCTGCTGTATGAGCCTGTGTACCTGTTGCATGGCAGAACTGTACGTCAGTATACTTCTTTGCAGCGTCAATAAGGAAGGATTCGTGACCGAAAGAGTCAGCGAAAATTACGTTACAGCCGTCAACCTCAATAAGCTCAACAGCTGCATCGTAGCAGTCATTGGACTCAGGAATCTGAGTCTTCTGAGCATACTCAATTCCGAGATCTTCGCAAGCTGCCTTTGCAGCGTCGATGAAGTTCTTGTCGTAGGTTGAGTTTTCGTCGTGAAGGAAGATAAAGCCAACTTTAACTTCGTTTAATTCACCTGTTGCGGTTGTTGTCTCGCCGTTAGCAGCAGTAGTCTCTTCTGTATTGCCGCCGCAAGCAGCAAATGCAACTACCATTGAAAGAGCGAGAACGAGTGCGAGTACTTTGAATACTTTTTTCACTTTGGGTTCCTCCAATTTTTTTATATTCTTCTCAATCGTCGCTTCTGAAGCTGATGCTGTCATCAGTCATAGAATCAACGATTGCCAAAGACTTGAGATTGATTCCGAGCTCACGGATTTGCTTTCCGCCGTCCTGAAAGCCCTTTTCTATTGCGATTCCCACACCCTTCAGCGTTGCGCCCGCCTCCTCAATTATTCTTTTGAGACCGAGCACAGCCTGTCCGTTTGCAAGGAAATCGTCAATAATAAGAATGTTATCATCCTCGGAAAGATACTTTTTGGAAACGAATATCGTATATCCGGTTCCCTTCGTATAAGAAAAAACCTCAGCGGTGTATACGTCATTACCGATATTCTTATGCTGTCCTTTTTTTGCAAAAACCACGGGCACGTCAAAATGCTGTGCGGCAAAGCACGCAATCGGAATACCGGAAGCTTCAACCGTGAGAATCTTCGTAATATTATATGATGAAAATAATCTGTAAAACTCTTTACCGAGCTCAGAGAGCAGAGAAACGTCAAGCTGATGATTCAGGAAGCTGTCAACCTTGAGAATATTTCCGGGAAGGACAGTTCCGCAGTTAAGAATCTTTTCTTCAAGCATTTTCATTCCGATTCACCCCTGACAACAAATAAAGCAAACTCAGTATAACTCATAAGCGGGATAAAATCAAGAAAATTCATCCAATTTTTAAATAATTTTTAAGTTTTCTGCAAAAACACCAATTTCAGACTGTTTTTCTCTGCACACACCCGACAATTCCTTCAAAAAACCACCCCTTTCATATCAGCAATCAGTCACATATTACAGTAAAATAAGTCAAGGCTTAGTGCTTGACCCGATTTATATTCAATTTACGCTCCACTATAGAAAGTAACAAAATTGTAATACAAATATTGTTAAAAAATACAATTATTAATCTGTTGACTTTGCTTTTTAAGTAAACTAAAATATAGTTATAATCAGTCGGTATATCCGAAAGGGTTATAAAATTAATGAAAGGATGTTTTTTCTTATGAAAAAGACAAACAAAATCATAGCTGTTATACTTGCTATGGTACTCGCTTTCTCATCCGTACCGCTTATGGCTTCCGCCGCAGCTATCAAGGATGAGGTAAACACAGTTGAAAAGCTCATTCAGCCCGACAATCTCGGCGACCTTGTTGAATGGCTTCTCAAGAATCTCAACAACAGAAAAGAAGAAGTAGTAGGCACAGTTCTCCGCCTTGTATTTATGTTTATGGAAGATGAAAGCCTCACGGCTAAAATCGGTGATACCGATTTAATCAAGGCAACTCCCGAGAAGCTTGCAGATATTCTCGTAAGCTGGCTTGATGCTAACCTTCCTACGTGGACAGCAGAACTTACAGAGCAGGATTGGTGGGACATTGTTACAAAGGTAGCCCCCTTGCTCGGCATCAACGTTGACCTTTCTACGGTAAAGGGTGCTGCAGGTACACTTTATGACCTTTGCGATGCCGCAAACAACAAAGGACTTTTCGGCAACTATCTTGTTAACTTAGGTACACTCAATGCTCTTAATGAAGCTGCATTAGAGTCCGCAACGGCAAAGAATGCAAAGAATATTGATATAGTTTACTCACTTTTCCAGTGGCTGGTTGATAACGTAGGTATTATCAAGACTGCTCTCAAGGGACAGATCAGTCTCGGTATCGTTGATACCTTTGTTTCCGGCACGTCTGATGACATCAATGATATGATCAAGGAAAACATTCATCCCGACGCTATCAAGGGTTACCTCTGTGATGCAATTGAGCTTGATTATGAAACATATAAGGCTTACTCAGCAGACGAAATTCTTGCTGCTGCTTTCTTAAAGCTTCTCACAGGCACAGAAGAGACAATTGAAAAGTCTGACGCAGCTGCAGTTATGAATCTTTCAATCTACGAATTCCTTGAGAAGTATGCAGGCGACATTTATGCAAACCTTCTCCTTGACCTTCTTAACAACGATGCAAAGACTGCACTTGCAGATCTTGCAGCTCAGGATACAACAGGTAAGCTCGCTCAGGTTCTTAATCTCGATTATGAATTCAAGGCAGATACCTTCAACGCTTATCTCGGCGTAGGCAAGGGCAATATGATTGCACAGCTCAATAACCTTGTTATTACACTTCTCGAAGTTATCGTTAAGCCCGCAGAGCTTGCTAACATCGGTCTTGAAAAGGGCGGAAACGACAAGCTTGAGGCTAACCTCACAAAGACCTTCCGTTACGTTCTTCCTCTTATCAAGGACGTTCCCGATCTCGGCGCTGACCTTTCCGGCTTCACTCCCGAAGCAGTTGCAAATATGTCCGCAGAGGAAATGGCAGTTGCAGTTCTCAAGCTCTTCTTCCCCGGCTGGTTCAATAACAACAACGCTGCAGAATTAGGTAAAGTAAAGACTCTCGAACAGCTTGCAGTTCTTGCTGCAAAGTATGCAGTTACAAATACAGAATGGATTCCTGCTGAAATCAACGTAACAGCTGCTGCAAAGGCAACAAACGTAGATGCTATGGCTGATGACGATTGTATTGCTCTTATCTTTGAAATCGGTATGGAGGTTGCCGCAAAGGCACTTGCTTACAACAAGGGCACAACATACTTTGAGCTTCCCGCTGATACCTCCGCTTGGACAGGTGCTGATTATCTTGACGATATCGCTGACTGGGCTCTCAACTTTGTTGACGGTCTTCCCGCATCTGCTGACGGTCTTGAAACTGAAAGAGGCAAGCTTGACGGTGAAGGCGGCTTCTTCAAGCTCAACGTTATCCTTGATTCTCTCTTTGACCTTTCCTTCATTTCAGGCTGCGGAAACGATTACTTCGCTTTCGACATTGAAACAATGCTTCTCGATAAGTTCATCGGCAATCTTCTTAACTTTGATATTGAAGATGCAGTAGCAATGCTTGCTGAAAATGAAGAAGCTTCTCTCTTCGACAAGAAGATAAACGTTGCAGCAATCGACCTTGTTGATGACCTTCTTACAGGTCTCTTTGAGGAAGGCTATGAAATCCCCGCAACATATATCCTCGGTGACGTAGACGGCTCAGGCAAGCCCGATGCAAACGATGCAAGACTTGCACTCAGAGCTGCTGTTAATCTTGAAACTACTCTTACTGCTACTCAGCTCAAGGCTGCCGATGCAGACAAGAGCGGTGTGGTTGAGGCAAACGACGCAAGACTTATACTCAGAGCTTCTGTAGGTCTTCAAGAGCTCAAATAAACTATCATACTACGAATAAAAATCGGCGGTGGAATCTCCACCGCTTGATTTTTTTTGAAAATGACAAAAAACTATCCCCGTCGGCAAAACAAATTTTGCAAAAAAAGAAGCCCTCGGCATTTTTGCCGACGGCTTCTTTTTTTGGTATTTGAATTTAATTAATAAGCGTTGCCCCAGACAACCATATTAAGAGCCTTTTTGCCGCAACAAACGCAGGCTTCGGAAAGGGTTTCCTGTTCAAAGGGAATACATCTTGAGCCTACGCCCGTAAGCTCCTTGACCCTATCCTCACATTCCTCGCTGCCGCACCACATAGCCTTGACAAATCCGTCACCGTTTTCGGCAAGAGCCGTCTTTATCTCGTCGATTGTGGTACATCTGTAGGTTTTCTTTTCTATGTTCTGAAGTGCCTTTTCGTAAAGTGCGTCTCCAAGCTCCTTGAGAAGCCTTGCAATCTCCTCCTCAAGATTGTCAAGAGATACGAAATACTTTTCTCTGTTATCTCGGCGGACGAGAACACATTGATTATTTTCGATATCCTTCGGACCTATTTCAAGACGAAGAGGTACACCCTTCATTTCGTATTCGGCAAACTTCCAGCCTGCGGAATTGTCGGAATTATCACATTTTACTCTGAACTGAGAAGCAAGTCTTGCTCTTAATTCCTCTGCCTTTTCCTTAACACCGGGCTTATGAGCGGCAATAGGAATAATAAGAACCTGAGTGGGAGCAACCTTGGGGGGAAGAACAAGTCCGTTATTGTCACCGTGAGACATTATAACGGCACCGATAAGTCTCGTTGTTGTGCCCCAGGAGGTCTGATGAACGTACTGCTGCTTGTTTTCCTTGTCCGTGTAGGTCATATTGAATGCTCTTGCAAAGCCGTCACCGAAATAGTGGGACGTACCTGCCTGAAGAGCCTTACCGTCGTGCATAAGTGCTTCAATGGCGTAAGTAGCCTCTGCGCCTGCAAATTTGTCGGACTCGGTCTTTCTTCCCTTAATAACGGGCATATTGAGAACGTCCTTGCAGAAATCCGCATAGAGATTAAGCATACGCTCTGTCTCTTCAATAGCCTCTTGTGCCGTTGCGTGAACCGTGTGTCCCTCCTGCCAGAGGAATTCTCTTGAACGAAGGAAGGGCCTCGTTGTCTTTTCCCAACGGACAACGTTACACCACTGATTATAAAGCTTGGGAAGGTCTCTGTAGGACTGAACCACGTTTGCATAATGCTCGCAGAAAAGTGTTTCAGAGGTAGGTCTGACACAAAGACGCTCCTGAAGAGGCTCACTGCCGCCGTGGGTTACCCAAGCAACCTCGGGTGCAAAGCCCTCAACGTGGTCCTTTTCCTTCTGCAGAAGTGACTCGGGAATAAACAAAGGCATATAGATGTTTTCGTGTCCCGTCTCCTTGAATCTTTCATCCATCTGCTTCTGAAGAAGCTCCCATATAGCATAGCCGTAGGGACGGATTATCATACATCCCTTAACGCTTGAATAATCTATAAGATCAGCTTTCTTAACAACGTCGGTATACCATTTACCGAAATCCTCTTCCATAGCGGTAATGGCTTCGACCATTTTTTTATTTTCTGCCATAAATAATTTCCTTTCAGATTTTACAATCTATACCGAATTTTTTTAATTTATCACAAAGAGAAAAAACATCCTCTTCAAGTGCATTATACTGCAAAGCCGTCATTCCCGCTTCATTCGACGCCTTCACGTTTTCATAAGAATCATCAATAAAAATACATTCCTGTGCATCCAGGGAGAAGCTGTCAAAAAACGCTTTATATGCTCTCGGGTCCGGTTTTATGAGACCGTAGTCACAGCTTACGTATTTACCGTCAAAAAGGCTGAACAGCGGCATTTTAAGACAAAGATTATGTACTCCGTAGCCGATATTGCTCAGAAGATAAATTCCGTATCCCTGCTCCTTCAACGCGGCAATCAGCTTATCGATTCCCGTGTTCACAGGCATAAATTTCTCTTCAAAATCATATCTTGCAGCACAGGAATAAAAAACCCTTCTGAGATTTTCGGGAAGAGAAGACACCGTTTCAAAGAATAAAACGTCCCTGAAGGAATAGCCTCTGTCCGCGTCCTTCCACAAGGGCGACTCGAAAATTTTCTCAATAAAAAGCTCTTCCTCATCTGCTGAAAGAGAAAAGCGCTTCAGCACGGCACGGGGGTCATATTTACATATAACGTTTCCGAAATCAAAAACAATATTCTTAATACTCATAAATCAAAAACAGGGGGCGTACCTGAGCACACCCCGCTAAATATCATTTCGACTGTTGAGAAGGCATCCTGCCTCCCGTTACGGGGCAGAGGGCAGTTTACCTGCTGATAACAGCAAATCAATCTTTATTCTTGAAGAAGTTAAAGATATCTAAAAGACTCTCGTCATCAACGCCGGTTTCGGGTTCCTTTGCGGCAGCCTCGGGCTCCTTTGCGGGCTCGCTTGCCTGAGCTTCATTTACAGGAGGAGTATTTACGTTTCCGTCCTTACCGAAGCCCGTTGCAATAACGGTTACAACCATTTCATCATCAAGTGAGGGATCGGTTGAAACACCGAAAATGATATTCGCATCAATATCGGCAGCATCCTTAACGATAGTTGCAGCAACGTCAACCTCATCAAGAGTGATATCGCTTGAACCGGAAATAAGAATAATAACACCCTTTGCACCCTGAATGGTTGTTTCAAGAAGAGGACTGGAGATAGCAGCATTTGCGGCAATTTCAGCCTTATCCTTACCGCTTCCTCTGCCGACACCCATGTGTGCGTGGCCTGCATCCTTCATAATTGAGGTTACGTCAGCAAAGTCAAGATTGATGATACCGGGAATCTTGATAAGCTCAGCTATGCTCTTAACACCGAGACGAAGAACGTCATCGGCAACGGAGAAGGCATTGAGAAGAGTTATCTTCTGGTCGGAAACGAGCTTAAGTCTTTCATTGGGAATAACAATAAGACTGTCAACGCTCTGTGCAAGCTCTGCAATACCCGACTCTGCCATCTGCATACGACGGCGACCTTCAAAATTAAAGGGCTTGGTAACGATACCTACGGTGAGAATACCCTTTTCCTTTGCAAGCTTTGCGATAACGGGAGCGGCACCTGTTCCTGTTCCGCCGCCCATACCTGCGGTAATAAATACCATATCGGTTCCTGCAAGAACCTCATTTATAGCCTCAGAGCTTTCCTCTGCAGCCTTTCTTCCTACCTCGGGCTTTGAGCCTGCGCCCTGACCCTGAGTTACCTTTTCACCAATCTGAATCTTTGTTGTTGCCTTAGAATTAAGAAGCACCTGCTTATCTGTATTGACAGCAATAAATTCTACACCCTTAACATTAGATTCTACCATTCGGTTAACGGCATTTCCGCCGCCTCCGCCTACGCCTACAACCTTAATCTGAGTAACAAGATCGTATTCGTTTGACATTTCAAATCCCATATTTAAATCCTCCAAATAAATTTTCGTATATATCTTTTTTTATACTATCACATTATTTTTTAAAATTCAAGAAAAAAATATAAAATTATTACAAGCTATTACAACAAATTGCAAGCCGTTATGTAATCCGATAATTTACAAAGCGTCAAATTAACCGAAGGACAAAGCTGTCTCTTCCTCGGACGTGCTTTCAGAATGCTCTTCACCGTTTCCCTCAACGATACCCGCAATAACCTCCCCGATAGTCGTTTCCTCCGTCGAAGGCTCATCGAAATTAACGTTATTATCGTACTTATCACGGACGTAAGCCTTTCCGTCAGCGGAAACATTTACAACGAATACACCGTCGGGATTTTCTTCAATGGTTTTCTGAATAACGTATTTTCCGAAGGCGAGCCTTTCGTCTGCTCCGCCGAGAGTTCCCAGAACTACCTCTATTCTGTGGTCTATTGTCAGAACGATATTGGAAACAGAGGTCAAATCATATTCCGAAACACCCTCAAGACCGAGCTCGTCGAATGCTTTTATCAGCTTGTCAAAATCCTCCATACTTACGTCAGAATCAAATACCACCGTCTCTCCGGGTTCTGCTTCTGTGATATTCATCCCCTTGATAAGTGCCGCATCTGCAGGCAGTATAATTGAATCGGTATCAAGAACCTTGAAGGAATTATTCATAAGAACGTATCCTTCACCCGTGTCGATTGCCAGCGAGGGAACCGCATCCGTTACGGTTACTATGACCTTATCGGGCCATTCTCTTTTTATTTCAGCCTTTTCAATATAAGGCAGCATCTGCTCAAGCTTTTTTTCAAGGTAGCCGGTATTCAACAGAAGAATACTGTCTGAGGTATCAAGCCTTGCCGCTTCAAGAATCGTTTTATCCGAATACCGCTCATTTCCCGTTACCTCAATAACATTTATTTTCAAAAGCATTGCGGCAACAAACACGCCGATAAACGCAATAACCACCAGCAAGACAGCAAAAAATGTATTGCTTTTGATCTTACTGCTTTTTCTGCGTGCCTCAGAGCTTTTTTTCATTCTGTCGTTGCGGCTGCCCTCTTCCTTCTTACCGGCAGAGCTGTTTCTGCCGCTGTTCCTTATATCAGAGGAACGGCTCTCCGCTTTCTTTGCAGTACCGTTTTTGTTGTTTCCCTGTGAAAAACCGCGTGCAGAGCCCGTATTATCGTTCGTCCTGCGCCCCGCTGTTCTGCGCTCAGCCGTATTTCCGTCAGCATTGAAGCTTTGTCTTAAATTCTCACGGCTCATTCGTGCGCGCTCCTCCTGCGAAAAACGGCTTTTTGAGTCTTTTAATATATCGTTGTCATTCTGCTGTTGACGGTCCATTTTCATCAATCCTTTTTATTTTTCCCGAAAGCTTTCGGATTATTTCTTCAGGCTTATCATAGCCTCTTTCAATATGTCTGATATTTGAAATTACCGTTTCTCCCTCTGCGGCAAGTCCCGCAACGATAAGGGCGGCACCGCCGCGAAGGTCACAAGCCTCCACGCCTGTTCCGTGTAATGCCCCGACTCCCTCAATTACCGCCATTCTGCCGTCAACTCTGACTCTTGCGCCCAGTCGGACAAGCTCACCGATATACTTGAATCTGTTTTCAAATATAGTCTCGATAATTACAGAGGTTCCCTGAGCCTTTGTCAGCATCGCGGCAATAGGCGCCTGAATATCCGTAGGGAATCCCGGATACGGCATCGTTCTTATAAGCTTTATGCTTTTCAGCTTACGCGGAGCCTTCAGATATACGCTTTTACTGTCCGTAAAAACCTCACAGCCCGTCTCCTCAAAAAGATCAATCATAGGACCTATATGAGCGGGAATAATGTTTTTTACTCTGATTTCACCGCCGGTTACTGCGGCTGCAGCCATATAAGTAGCGGCAGCAATTCTGTCCGATATAACGGTGTGAGTTGCTCCTGCGAGTCTTTTTACGCCTTCTATTACTATGGTTCCCTGCCCTGCGCCCGATATTTTGGCTCCGCAGGCATTAAGAAAATCAGCAAGGTCACTTATTTCGGGCTCTCTTGCCGCATTTATAATTACCGTGGTGCCGCTTGCGGTGCTTGCCGCAATCATTATATTTTCCGTTGCTCCGACACTCGGGAAAGAAAGATTCACGGTAGCTCCCTTCAGTCCGTCGTCAGCCGAGCATTCTATATGTCCGAATTCTTCACGCACCTCGGCACCGAGCTTTCGCATAGCGTCAAGATGCAGATCAATGGGACGGAGTCCGATTTCACATCCGCCGGGAGTTGAAAGACGTACCCTTTTGTTTTTTGCAAGAATTGCCCCTAAAAAAATTACGGATGATCTCATTTCCCTCATAAGACCTTCGGGGATTTCACTCCCCTGCGCCCGAGCGGCATCCACCGTAACGGTATTCAGATTCCGCTGTGCACTGCATCCGAGAGAACGGAGTATTTTCATTGTCGCTCTTATATCCAGCAGATCGGGACAATTATTCACCGTGCATTTTTCTTCGCACAGAAGCGTTGCCGCAAGAATCGGCAGCGAGCTGTTTTTGGCACCCTGTATTTCGCATTCACCCGAAAGCCTGATGCCGCCCTCTATAACAAATCTGTCCATTATTTCACCCTTTCAACAAAACTCACGGTTTCATTTTATGAGGGGAAATTTGTCCCTGTTACTTATGAGGAATTCTGTGAATTTCACACAACCGCTGTTTTACCGTTATTGTTTACTAATCCTACTACAATATCACATATTTTTTTCTGAGCATCAAGTATAGCAAGATTTCTTGCGTTATTTCCTATTTTTACATACTTCTGCTTATCTGCCAGCAGGTCTTCGATAACGCTTCTGAGCTTATCGGCACTCAGCTGTGACTGCTCACATACCATAGCCGCATTATTATTCACAAGCGACATAGCATTATGGTACTGATGATTTTCAGAGGCATAAGGATACGGGATAAGATAGGAAGCCTTACCGAGAGCCTTTATCTCTGCAAGCGAGCTGGCTCCTGCCCTGCTTATAACAAGATCGGCTGCCGCCATATATTTTGCCATATCGTATATGTATTCGGATACGAAAAGCTTTTTATTTTTTTCGGGATCTGCTCCGTTTTGCTTCAATTTCTCGGGAACGTCTCTTCCGTTTTGTCCGTAGCCGTGAATAAAAACTATACCGCTGTCTGCCATAGAGGATATTACACCGCACATAGCATCATTAAGGGCGGCGGCACCGAGACTTCCGCCGGTTGAAAGCACAACCGTTTCATCGGCTCCGATTCCCAGCTCTTTTCTTGCTGCCTCCTTATCGGTTGCAAGGATTTCCTTTCTCACGGGAAGTCCCGTTACACTCGGTGACGCCTTGCATCTGAGATGCTTTTTAGCTTCGGGAGAGGTCAGCATAACCGCATCAACGTACCTTGAGAGAGCAATATTTGTTTTTCCGGGAAAAGCATTCTGCTCGTGAATCGCAGTTTTTATTCCCATTTTATGCGCCGCACGTATAACGGGGCCGCTGACGTAGCCGCCGAAGCCCACAGCCACGTCGGGAGAAAATTCCCTGATAATTTTTTTACATTTTCCCGTTACAAACAGAAGCCTGCGCAGAGTGCCGAGATTATAAATAATGTCTGCCGGAGCAAACGAACGCTGAAATCCCGTAACATCAATTGAGCTGAATGCAAAGCCTGCCTTGGGCACAAGAGTTGCCTCAAGCTTGTTTTCGGTACCGACAAACAGAATCTCCGCATCGGGATATCTGCTTTTTATCTCCTGAGCAAGTGCAAGAGCGGGATTTACGTGACCGCCCGTACCGCCTGCTGCTATCAAAACCTTCATTTGCAATTCTCCGTTCATCTGGCCGTTACAGCCTTTTTTTGATTCTCGACGTTCTTGAAATACTCATCAGAATTCCCATTTCCGCCAGAGTCATTATAAGTGCCGTATTACCTGAGCTGAAAAACGGCAACGCTATACCCGTATTGGGAATCAGAGAGGTGGCAACACCTATATTCAGAATTACGTGAAGTGCGAGCTTAAAGGTTATTCCGCACGCTACAAGTGAGCCGTAACGCGTCGGGCAATTAATACCGATAAGCACACCCCTCCAGATTATAAGACAGTAAACAACGATTATGCCCATAGAGCCCAGAAGACCGAGCTCTTCAACTATAATGGAGAAAATCATATCATTCTGTGCCTCGGGCACCCAGAACTTCTGAAGAGAATTTCCGATTCCCTTGCCTAAAAGACCGCCTGAGCCTATTGCATAAAGAGCCTGGCTGGACTGATAGTTTCCTGCAAGAAGGTCAGACTCTCCGTTCATAAACTGCGTAACTCTGTCCTTCATATAATCCATCAGACCGCCTGAAGCAATAAATACTACAGCAAAAACTGCACCGATACCCACACATGCCCATATCCATTTTTTGCTTATTTCACCAAGGAACAGCATAACTGCGGATATTATGATAAGGATTACAGCACCGGACAAATGTGAGCCGGCATAAACGAGTCCGACGTAAACCAAAATAACTGCACCGCAGAGAGCAACAACGCCCCACGACTCGGTAATCAGAACCTTTCCCGCCGCCGCATTCAGTTTTTTCGCAAGCTTAAGATTCAGAGACTTTTTGCTTACCATTTTGTCGTGCATTATATGGAGAATATATGCAAGTGTCAGAATAAGGGTCAGCTTTGCAACATCAGAGGGCTGGAATGAGAACGGACCCAAATCAAGCCACCTCTGAATGGTCTGCTCGTCACCCTCCGAGGTCTCCACACTGCCCGCCACAAGAACCGCAAACAAAAAAGATATTGATGCAAGACTTCCTCCTATTGCACCTATCTCCATAAGGACGCGGTAATTGATTTTCGACAAAACGAGAAATGCAATTGCTCCTACCAGAAATCCGATGGTGAGCTGATTCATAAAAATTGAATTATACGGCTTGCCGTCTGCGTAAGCCCGCGGATAGCTTGCCGAATACAGCATTGTAAGTCCCAGTGCCATAATGAAGAGTAAAAGATAAAAGAGAAAGTAATCTATTGAGCCCTGTGCTAACAATCCGCCTCTTTTATCACACCATTTGCCGAGAACCGAATTTTTCCACGTATTTTTAATTCCCGAAAGCATCTGTAAAAATCCGCCTTTCCCCGTTATTCACGATTATAATCTTTTTTGATGTAAAGTTTATTGCTTTACTGAAGACGTCCGAACCAGCTGAGAGCAACACCTGCAGCACTACCGATGAAAGTGACAAGCATAAATACTTTACAAATTTTCTTTTCGCTCCATCCGCTCATTTCATAATGATGGTGAATGGGAGCCATCTTGAACAGTCTTTTTCCGTTATGTGTTTTTACATATATTATTTGGATAATATCCGATACAAATTCAATAACGTGAATTATTCCCATAAATAAGATAAGCCAAGGTGCATCAAGGGAATAAGCCATTGAGCAGAGCAGTCCTCCGAGGAAAAACGAGCCCATATCGCCCATAATGACCTTTGAAGGATTCCAGTTCCAAATAAGGAAGCCGGCAAGTGCGCCGAGTAAAGCAGCCGCCATTACGGAAACACCGGCAAAATTCATTATAACGGCACAGACAGCAAAGCCGATACAACCGATTCCCGTAACGGATGAGCAAAGTCCGTCAACACCGTCGGTAAAGTTAACTGCATTTACGGTACAGTATATTGCAATAAAGCCCAGTCCCCAGAAAATAAGACTGTTTTCCCATATTCCGAGATAAGGAATAAATACGTAGTTTACACCGCATTTATATAAAGTAAATAAATATACGGTAATTACAAGACATTGTAAAACAGTCTTCTGTATTTCGGTAAGTCCGAGATTACGCTTTTTTATAACCTTTATATAGTCGTCTATAAATCCGATAAATGAAAAGGCAAGTGCCATAAGTATACCGCTGAAAAACTTTATATATACAACGTTTTCGGGACGGTAGTTTGAAAACATAAGAAGATTTCCGCCGAGAAGTCTGTCTGTAATCAGAACAACGGCTACAGCACATAAAAATCCTGCAATTATCAGAATTCCGCCCATTGTAGGTGTGCCTTGCTTCTTTTTATGCCAGCTTGGGCCGATATCAAGTATGGTCTGACCGAATTTAAGCTTGTGAAGCCACGGAATCACACAATATCCCAGTCCGAAAGCAACACCGAAGCCTATTATTACACTTAACAGTAAAGCAAGCCACATTTCCATTTTTATCTGTCCTTTCAATCAATGCCGAATATATTTTTTACGGTTAATTCATCACTGAAAAAAACCTTATTATTACGGGTCTCCTGATAACGCTCGTGTCCCTTTCCCGCAACAAGAACGATATCGCCTTCCCTTGCATCAGACAATGCATATCTGACGGCCTCATATCTGTCGGTAATCGTAACTACCTTCTTTTTATTTTTTATCCCCTTTAATATATCTCCGATTATTTCATCCGGAGCCTCATTACGGGGATTATCCGAGGTTATAACGATCGTATCCGAAAATACGTCTGCTATTCTCCCCATTTCCTTACGCTTTGCCTTATCGCGGTTTCCGCCGCAGCCGAATACGGTAATGACACGCTTCTTTTTCAGAGCAGACAATTCTATAAGCACAGACATCATAGCCTGCGGCGTATGCGCAAAATCAATATACACGCTGATTCCGTTATGAGATATTTTCTGCATTCTTCCTTTAAGCTCGGGCAAGGTAAGCATTCCGCCGGAAATTTCAGAAAGACTGAGTCCCAGCATATTCACCGCAGATGCCGCCGCAAGAGTGTTATACACGGATATGTTTCCGAGCCCCCTGCAGGTGATTTTTTCAATTCCGTCCCTGCTTATAAAATAATATCCTATACCGTTTTCGTTACATAAAACGCTTTTTGCATTAAAATCCGCAAACGAATTCGTTACGGAATAGAAAAATACCCTTTCACTATCCTCGGGAATCATACAGGAGCAGAATTCATCATCCATATTGAGAAGAATTGTGTCGCATGCCGCAAACAGTCTTGCCTTTGCCTTTATATAATTCTCAAGGCTTCCGTGATAATCAAGATGGTCTCTTCCTACGTTGGTAAACACTCCGAGAGAAAACCGCACTCCGTTTACCCTGTCCTGAGAAAGTGCCTGAGAGGACACCTCCGCAACGCAATACTCACAGCCCTCGTCGGCAAAACGCCGCAGCTCGCTGAAAAATATTTCGGGAGCAGGCGTCGTATACCCCGTATCAACGCTTTGCGTGCCGAGCCTACTGCCGAGAGTACCGATAACGGCACACCTTCTGCCCGCCGAATTCAGCAGATGCGCTATATACTCGCATACCGATGTCTTTCCGTTGGTTCCCGTCACTCCGATCATCCTCAGACTTTTTTGCGGATAGCCGTAAAAGCAGCTGCAAAGACTGCTCAGTGCCGCCCGCGCATTATCCGTTCTGATTACTCTCGGGTCGGAAAACTCACTCTCCGTTATGACGATACGGGCCCCCTTCCGAAAAGCCTCCTCGACGAATTTATTTCCGTCGGTTCTGTCTCCTTTTACAGCAACGTAAATACTGCCGTTAATGACATTTTCGATATTTTCGGTAACTGACGTAATCTCCGTATCGGAAATCACACTCTCAGCACCGATAGAATTCAATAAGATTTTAAGATTCAAAACAATACCTCCGCATTTTATCAGGTAATTATTCTTCCTCTTTAATCCACATCACAAAAATTTTAATCAAGAATTCCGCTTGACTTAAATGAAACCACGATAACGCTTCCCAGCTCAAGCTCACTTCCCACGGGACAATCCTGCTCATAGGCTATGATATTATCCGACTGCAGGGTATTACCCGAAATTCTGAGGTTAAAGCCTGTCTTTACGGCAAGCTGATTTGCCTGTGAAACGGTCATACCGCTGAAATCGGGAACAACCGCAGTCTCTTTGTCAAGATTACCTTCGGTATAAAGCACGATTACACCGTTGGGAGGAGTCTGTCTGTCGGGCTCGGGAGACTGATAAACAACCGTATCTCCGTCTCCGATTATTCTTACGTTATGCTTTGACGAGGACAGCTGTGCCTTTGCCTCAGAAACGGTTTTTCCTATAAGGTTCGGTGCGGGAGCGGAAAGCTCATTCAGCTCTTCCTCAGAGTAGCTGGGTTCAACACCGAGATACGGAAGCACCTTTTCAAAAACAACCTTTGCTACGGGAGCGGCAATATCACCGCCCGTATACTGTGCCCCCTTGGGATTATTTATAACGATAACAACCGTTATTTCGGGATCATCAACGGGAGCAAAGCCTGCGAAGGATGCAAAATAGTCATTGTCTTCCTTTGTATCCGTAATTTCACTTGTGCCGGTCTTGCCTGCAACGTGATATCCCTGAACGTAAGCATTTTTACCCGTTCCGGAAATTACAACCTGCTCCATATAGGAAGCTACCGTCTTTGCGGTTTTTTCGGAAACGACCTGTCTTTTTACCTCAGGCTCTCTCTCCCATACGGTATTACCGCTGTCGTCAACCGTCTTCTGAACAATATAAGGAGTCATCAGCTTACCGCCGTTTCCTATCGCACTTATGGCAGCGGCTACCTGAAGCGTCGTAACCGTATTTGTCTGTCCGAAGGATACACTGGCAAGGTCAGATTTTGTAAACTCATTATTGGCTCCTTCAAGATAAGGAGATTTATAAGCGTTTCCCGGTGAAGGCGTACTCTCGCCTACCATATCAACACCGGTAGTCTCCGTAAAGCCGAAGCCCTCATAATACTTAAAGAACAGCTCCTGTCCCAGACGCTGACCAACCTCAACGGAATATGTATTACAGGAATTGACAAGAAGCATCAGGGGCGTCTCCTCACCGTGTCCGGTAGGATTGAAGTCCTTTATGATACGATCCGCGATAGAATACGTTCCGTGGCACACATACCTTGTGTTTTCATCAATTACACCCTCTTCGAGTGCAGCAGCAACAAGAAACACCTTATAAACGGAACCGGGATAATAAGTATCTGCCAGCACCTTGTTTCTCCATTGGGAGAACATCTCTTCATTATATGCTGCACGCTTTTTTTCCTCATCGGTCAAAGCCTCAATAGTCTCAACCGCTCTTTGGTCCATTAACGTCTCGGGGTCATTGGGGTCAAAATCGGGAACATTACAGCATCCGAGAATAGCACCCGTTTTCGTATTCATAACAATACCGTAAACATCGTCGGCATCGTGCTCATTCAGAGCATCCATACAGGCGTTTCTCAAAATGGTCTGTATCTCATTATTAAGAGTCAGAACCGGACTTTCACCGTTTTTACTGTCATAGATTATTTTATTTGCGCTGTCAAGCTCATTGTTTCTTGAATCATACAGCGTAAAGATTTTTCCGTCCACGCCCTTGAGCCTGTCTTCATAATAAAGCTCAAGTCCGTATCTTCCCTCACCGCCGTCTCCCGTAAAGCCGAGAACAACCGAAGCAAGGGGGCCGTCCGGATAGTATCTTTTTGTATCGACCTCATACTGAAAAACGTCCTCAAGCTTATTCTTTTCCGCATAATCCATTACAGCAAGATACTCCTGATACTCAACGCTTTTTTTAATAATACAGTATCCGTAATTCTTATCCTTATAGCTTTTTACCTTCTCACGAACATCCTCTTCCTCAAGCCCAAGAATATCAACGATTCCCTTTATTACGTTTTCAAATCTTTGCTCATTTTCCACAGGTGTGCAATCCTCCATATCTATCTTCATCGGATTGATTACCACACGCCAGACCGAGGCACTCTGCGCAAGCACGTTCATTTCCGAATCATATATTGTACCTCTCTCGGAGGGATATACGACACCCTTATATTGCTGATCCTCGGCGCGTACCCTAAGGTCATCGCCCTTTATGAGAGTAAGATAAACAAGTCTGCCGCCTATAACCAGAAGCAGCGCGATAAGCACCAAATACAATCCAAAAACTGCCCTTCGCGCACCGAGAAAAGTGCTCTTCATTTCACCTTTTCTTGCAGTCAAAACAAAATCCCCTTTCGCTGAACATATCTCAAATAATACCAACAAGGGCGAATTCTTCTTCGCCCCTGCCATACATCCGTATTGTTACCGACGGAATCTTTTTTGTTCTTTATTTTTATATATGCAGACCTCCGCCGACTGTATGCATATTTCACTTGGCAAACGTATTTACCGAATAAATAATCGTATCCTCACCGGACAGGTCAACACACTCAACCTGATAGCTTTCAACCTTTGTCATACCGAGAACCTCTGTTGCATAATTATCAATAAAAGCAATTCCCGTAATTCCGTTAAGCTCGGCTCTGAGACGCACATTTTCAGACTGTGCAACCGAAATATCATACTCAAGCTTATGAATATCTCTTTCAACGGCAAAATTCTGAGCAGCCGCAGAAATCTGCATCACAACAGCGGCACACATTACCGCAACGAAAACAAACATTCTTACAGCCCTGTAAAAGGCAGTCCTCTGACGAAACTTAATATCTCCGTCCGCTGAGGGCGAAAGCTTTTTTAACGTACCGCTGTCAGCACCTGAGGTCTGCTGAGGAGCCGCCGTATTTGTTTCAAAACGACCAAAATCATAAGCACCCGAATTATTAACTGCCATTTTCTTCTTCTCCTTTATAATAATTATTTCAATTTAATAATACTTCTGAGCCTTGCGCTGTGGCTTCTCGGATTAATTTCAAGCTCCTGCTCGGAGGGAGCAACAGATTTGAACTGCAGCCTTCCTCTCGGCGTTTTTCCGCAAACACACACGGGAAAATCCTTAGGACAGGTACAGCCCTCTGAAAATTCTCTGAATTTATTTTTTACGGTTCTGTCCTCAAGAGAATGGAACGTAATAACGGACAAAACTCCGCCTGTCTTAAGCGCACCGAACATCCGCTCCACCGAAGGAGCAAGATCCTCATATTCAGAATTTACGGTCATTCTTACAGCCTGAAAAATTCTTTTAGCAGGGTGTCCGCCCTCTCTTCTTGCTCTTGCGGGAATACCGTCCTTAATGGTCTCAACCAGCTGAAACGTGGTCTCGTAAGGCGTTTTCTCACGGCGGGCAACAATCAGCCTTGCGATGCTTTTTGAAAATTTTTCCTCACCGTACATTGTAAATATTCTCACAAGCTCTTTTTCGGAATATGTATTTATGATATCCCTTGCGCTTATTCCCTCTTTGCTCATGCGCATATCCAGAGGAGCGTCACTACGGAAGGAAAAGCCTCTTTCGGGAGTATCGAGCTGATACGAGCTGACACCGAGATCGACAATAATACCGTCAAAGCCTTCTATTCCCAACTCAGCCATTCTTTTATCTATTTCACAATAGTTACTTTTAACGACAATAACGTTTTTGTAATCCGCAAATTTAACTCTGAGATTGGCAATAGCATCAGGGTCTCTGTCAAAGGCATAAAGCCTCCCTTTTTCCGAAAGCCTATCCGCAATTGCCTTCGAGTGTCCGCCGCCGCCTGCGGTGCAATCGGCATAGATGCCGTCAGGCACAATATTCAGCGATTCGATGGTTTCATTGAATAAAACCGGCACGTGTCTGAAATCCATAATCGGGTAACCTCATCAATAATTAAGATCGGGGAACATTTCAGGAGTAAGCTCCTTGTCTCCGCCCTGTGCAAGATATGCTTCCTCACTCCATATTTCAATACGGTTTGCTTCACCCGTGAGATATACGGTATCACCGAGAGATGCATAAGCCAGATAATCAGCGGGAATAGTAAATCGGCCCTGCTTATCAAGAGACATATATCTGGCGGCTCTCGTAACCGTTCTTGCCTTCGCTCTGCCTTCCCTGCCGGTTGCAAGAAGCCTTGCCTGCTTGAGTATTTCATTGAAGTTTTCCACGTCATAGACAGAGATACATCCGTCGGGAGACTTAAAAAGAACAAACTCGGGAGACAGACTTTCTCTGAACCGCGGCGGCATTATTATTCTGCTTCCGTTTTCAAGATTGTGCCTTGAAACGCCAAGATAATTATTAGCCAAAATCTGTCCCTCCTTCGCTCTCCATTTTGCATCCTTTGCGCGCCTTCGCTCTCCATTTGCGGTCTTAATTATATAGAAATTACCGTTGAAATGCAATAGTTTTTTTATATTTTTTAATATTATTTCCGAGTACGGCAAAAAAATAATTAATTATCGACAAAATAGTGTTTTTTTCACTCTCACAATGCCGCTAAAATTACAGACAGCCGATTCGGCAACTATAAAAAAACGAACGGAGGAAAGAATTTGAAAAAATTATTGATTCTGACGTTTTCTCTTGCCCTTCTTTGCACCGCAGCAGCCTGTTCGGATGCAAGCACAGGACAAAAGGAAAACGAAGCAACTACAGAAAACTCGGTCTTACAGGATGACGCGGCACAGACGGCTGCCGGCACTATGACAGGCGAATCCGATGATGGCAGCGTCACTCAAGCTACGGAAGGCACAGGCTCGGAGCAATCGTATTCATTCGGCTGACGCATACCATAAAGCCGCCGCCAAGCGGCAAAGCCCTGCGGGCAATCAAGCACAGCTTTTCCCGGGTCTGAGTCAAAAAAACTACATAAGCAAACGGACTGTAAAAAACAAAAGCGTTTTACGTGTTTTTAGAGGGTTCGGCAAGTATCTTCACTTGTCCGAGCCCTCTTGCTTTATAATGCTTTATTCGTTCTTCGCATTTTTACATCCCCTTCGTTTTTTAAACAAAAAACAAAACAATACAACATAACATTCTGTATAAAGTAAAAAATCTTTATGTTATACGTAATTTAAGTTGACAAATAATACTCTGCGTGGTAAACTTATCGGAGAACCAAAACCGACATATTAATAATATGTTATAGTATTAATATTAGTTTATTACTTTCAGGTTTCAAATTCATAAATTCAGCGAAAGGAATACAACGATGACCGAATCAACGAAGGCTCAGATTATAGGCTTATCAGCAATACCCGCTTTTCAAAACGGTATTGGTGACGTATTTTCTGTTTTCGGCATTGGTGCTTTTAATAATCCCGAATATACTGTTTTTCCCGGTTTTTGCGATGTGCACGTGCATTTTCGCGAGCCGGGTTTTTCATATAAAGAGGATATGCTCAGCGGCAGCCGTGCGGCGGCAAGAGGAGGCTATACGGCAGTATGCACTATGCCGAATCTTTCCCCTGTTCCCGACTGTCCGCAACACCTGCAGCTACAGCTTGATGCCATAAACGAAAAAGCCTGCATAAACGTTTACCCCTATGCGTCCATCACAAAGGGACAAAAGGGCTTGGAATTATCCGAAATGGATGCTCTGGCAGAAAAAGCGATAGCCTTTTCAGATGACGGAAGAGGAGTCCAGTCGGATGAAATGATGAGACAGGCTATGCTGAAAGCAAAGACACTCGATAAAATCATAGCAGCTCACTGCGAGGTTAACGATTTGCTTGAGGGCGGCTATATACACAAGGGTGAATATGCTGAGACTCACGGTCATAAGGGAATATGCTCCGAAAGCGAATACAGACAGATAGAAAGAGATCTTGAGCTTGTAAGGGAAACGGGCTGTAAATATCACGTATGCCACATTTCCGCCAAGGAAAGCGTTGAGCTTATAAGACAGGCAAAAAAGGAAGGACTCGACGTAACGTGCGAAACAGGTCCCCATTACCTTGTGCTTACAGACCATGACCTTCAGGAGAACGGACGATTCAAGATGAATCCGCCACTTCGCTCCGAGGCAGACCGCCTTGCTCTGATTGAGGGAATAAAGGACGGCACCATCGATATGATAGCCACCGACCACGCACCTCACTCAGCAGAGGAAAAATCAAAGGGACTTGCAGGCAGTGCCTTCGGAATAACGGGCATTGAGACCGCTTTTCCCGTTATGTATACGCATCTTGTAAAAACGGGTGTAATAACTCTTGAAAGGCTTATAGAATTACTGGCAATCAATCCGCGAAAGCGCTTCGGCATCCCCTTTGACAACAGCTTTACAGTATGGAATCTTAACCGTGAGTTTACGGTAAAGCCCGAGGAGCTTTTGTCAAAAGGCAAGGCTACGCCCTTTGAGGATGCTTCACTCAGCGGTGTGTGCTGTCTTACAATATGCAATAATAAACAAGTATATAATTATCAGGACAGATAAGGAGAGAAATTTTTATGGCAAAAAGAACAGACATCAAAAAGATTATGATCATCGGCTCAGGCCCTATTGTCATCGGACAGGCTGCCGAATTTGACTATGCGGGCACTCAGGCTTGTCTTGCTCTTAAAGAGGAGGGCTACGAGGTAGTTCTGTGCAACTCAAACCCCGCAACGATAATGACCGATACGATCATTGCCGACAAGGTTTATATGGAGCCTCTGACTCTTGAATACGTAGCTAAGATAATCCGTCACGAAAGACCCGACGCCATTATTCCCGGCATCGGCGGTCAGACGGGACTTAATCTTGCAATGCAGCTCGAAAAAAAGGGTGTTCTCAGGGAATGCGGCGTTGAGCTTCTGGGAACCTCCAGCGAAAGCATTGAAAGAGCTGAGGACAGAGAGCTTTTCAAGGAACTGTGCCAGTCTGTAGGCGAGCCTACGATTCCCTCCGAAATTACATACAATCTTGAAGAAGCAAAGGCTGCAGCCGCAAGAATCGGCTACCCCGTTGTTCTGCGTCCCGCCTTCACTCTCGGCGGTACGGGCGGCGGCTTCGCTTACAACGAGGCTGAGCTTATCGACGTAGGAACAAACGCATTCAAGCTCTCCCCCGTTCATCAGGTTCTTATTGAAAAGAGCGTTAAGGGCTACAAGGAAATTGAATTTGAGGTTATGCGAGACGGCAACGACCACGCAATAACCATCTGCGGAATGGAAAACATTGACCCCGTAGGCGTTCATACGGGTGACTCCTGCGTTGTTGCTCCCATTATGACTCTCAGCAAGGAAGACGAAAAAATGCTGAACGACTCCGCTATCAAGCTTATCAAGGAGCTGAAGATAGAGGGCGGCTGTAACGTTCAGTTTGCACTTCATCCCCATACCTCGGAATATTATCTGATTGAGGTCAACCCCAGAGTTTCACGTTCATCCGCTCTTGCTTCAAAGGCTTCGGGATATCCCATTGCAAGAGTAACGGCAAAAATTGCCGTAGGTATGGCTCTTGAGGAAATCAGAATTGCAAACACCAATGCGGCATTTGAGCCCCGTCTCGACTACGTTATCGCAAAGCTTCCCCGCTTCCCCTTTGACAAGTTTGCAGGCGCACCCAATACGCTCGGCACACAAATGAAGGCTACGGGTGAAATTATGGGCATCGGCTCAAACCTTGAGGAGGCTCTTCTTAAAGGCATCCGCTCTCTTGAAATCGGTGCAAACCACATATATCTTCCCAAATTTGACAATATGAGCGTTGAAGAGCTTCTCGAATATATCAAGGAATTCCGCTCAGATAATATTTTCGCAATTGCAGAGCTTCTGTATCACGGTGTTTCCATCGAAAGGATACACGAAATCACTATGATAACACCCTTCTTCCTGCAGGCATTCAAGAACATAATCGATATGGAAGAGAAGCTTCGCGTACGCAAGGACGTTGAAATTCTTACGCAGGCAAAGAAGATGGGCTTCGGTGACAAATACATCGCACGTCTGTGGAAATGCACAGAGGCAGACGTATACAATATGCGCAAGGAAAACAACCTCTTCCCCGCATTCAAAATGGTTGACACCTGCCATACAAATGCATACATTCCCTACTTCTACTCCTCATACACCGGAGAAAACGCTTCCCGTCTTACAGACAGAAAGAAGATTATAGTTCTCGGTGCAGGCCCCATCCGTATAGGTCAGGGCGTTGAATTCGACTATTCAACCGTTCACGCAGTAATGACTATCAAGAATGCAGGCTACGAGGCAATTATTATCAACAACAACCCCGAGACAGTTTCCACAGACTACACAACGGCAGACAAGCTCTATTTTGAGCCTCTTACTCCCGAGGACGTTATGAACATCGTTGAGTTTGAAAAGCCCGAGGGTGTCGTTGCTTCTCTCGGCGGACAGACCGCCATTAACCTTGCCCAGCCTCTTCACGACAGAGGTGTTAAAATCATCGGCACAGACTGTGCAGCCATTGACCGTGCAGAGGACCGTAACGCTTTTGAAAATCTGCTTAACGAGCTTAACATTCCCCGTGCAAAGGGCAAGGCCGTCACAAAGATAGAGGACGGTATTGCAGCTGCGGCTGAAATCGGATATCCCGTGCTTGTACGTCCCTCCTTCGTTCTCGGCGGCCGCGCTATGCAGATAGTTGCAAACGAGGAGCAGTTAAGACATTACCTCAAGACAGCCGTAGAAATCGACGAGGATAAGCCCGTGCTTGTTGACAAGTACATTCAGGGCAAGGAGGTTGAGGTTGACGCTATCTGTGACGGAATCGACGTATTCGTTCCCGGCATTATGGAGCTTATTGAAAGAACGGGTATCCACTCGGGCGACTCAATAAGCGTATATCCCACCTTCAGCGTATCCGACAAGGTAAAGGGCACGATTCTGCAGTATGCAAAGAAGCTCGGTCTCGGCATCGGCATCAAGGGTCTTTACAATATTCAGTTTATCGTTGATGAAAACGATGACGTATATATCATCGAGGTAAATCCCCGTTCCTCCCGTACGGTTCCCTTCCTTTCAAAGGCAACGGGCTACTCTCTTGCAGATATTGCAACTGAGGTTATTATGGGCAAGTCTCTTAAAGAGCAGGGCATTTTCGGCATCTATCCCGATGAAAAGAAGAGATGGTACGTTAAGGTTCCCGTATTCTCCTTCTCAAAAATAAGAGGACTTGACGCATATCTGTCCCCCGAAATGAAATCCACGGGTGAAGCTATCGGTTATGACGACAAGCTCTACAGAGCCGTATACAAGGCTCTGCAGGCAGCCGGTATGAAGCTTCAGAATTACGGTACAGTATTTGCAACGATTGCTGACAAGGACAAGGAGGAGGCACTTCCCCTTATCAGAAGATTCTACAAGCTCGGCTTCAATATCGAAGCTACAGAGGGTACGGCTGAATTCCTCAAGGCTCACGGCATCAGAACACACGTACACAAGAAGATAAGCGACGGAAGCACGGAAATCATCGACGCAATCCGTCAAGGCCATATTGCATACGTTATCAACACAAGAGATATCGGTTCAAACGGTCCGCTCAGCGACGGACACGAAATCAGAAGATATGCAACCGACAACAACATCACCCTCTTTACCGCACTTGATACGGTCAGAGTTCTCCTTGATGTTCTCGAAGAGACAACGCTGTGCATATCCACAATTGACGCATAAGGTGAAAAAATGAAGCAAGGTTTATTTCAGATAAAAGAAAACCGTCCCCTCACAAAAGACGTATATCTTATGCGTCTTGAGGGTGACACCACAGACATAACCGCATCAGGTCAGTTTGTCAACGTAAAGCTCGACGGTCTTTTTCTCAGACGTCCCATTTCAGTAAATGACGTTGAAGGAAGCATCCTTACGATTATTTATAAAGTAGTCGGCAAGGGCACGGAGCAGATGAAGCAAATGACGGAAGGGACTCTTGACATTCTAACAGGTCTCGGCAACGGCTACGACACCTCTCTTTCAGGGGAAAACGTGCTTCTTGTAGGCGGCGGTGTCGGAGTTCCCCCTCTTTATATGCTTGCAAAAAAGCTTCTTGCAGAAGGAAAAAGAGTTAGTGTGATTCTCGGCTTCAATACCGAAAGCGAGGTATTCTTTGAGAAAGAATTTGCGGCTCTCGGCTGTGACGTTACCGTTACGACCGTTGACGGCAGCTGCGGAGTAAAGGGCTTTGTTACGAATGCACTTGAAAGATATTCGGACGCAACATATTTTTACACCTGCGGTCCCGAGCCTATGCTGAAGGCTCTTTACAATGCAACCGATATCGAAGGACAGTTCAGCTTTGAAGAGAGAATGGGCTGCGGCTTCGGTGCTTGTATGGGCTGCTCCTGCAAGACCCTTTACGGCAATAAAAGAATCTGCAAGGACGGTCCCGTTCTGAAGAAGGAGGAGATAATATGGGAAAAATGAGTGTTGAGCTTTGCGGAATAACCCTTGATAATCCCGTTATCCCCGCAAGCGGAACCTTCGGCTACGGCTATGAATTTGCCGAGCTTTACGACATAAACGTTCTCGGAACCTTTTCCTTCAAGGGCACGACGAGGGAGCCCCGCTTCGGCAATCCCACTCCGAGAATCGCGGAATGCACCGCAGGTATGATAAATGCCGTAGGTCTTCAGAATCCCGGTGTTGAAAGGGTTATCTCCGAGGAATTACCGAAAATGAAAAAGGTTTTTCACAAAAAGGTTATGGCAAACGTCAGCGGATTTTCCGTTGAGGACTACGCCTACACCTGTGAAAGGCTTGACAAATGCGAAGAGGTCGGCTGGCTTGAGGTAAACGTCAGCTGTCCCAACGTCCACGGAGGCGGAATGAGCTTCGGCACATCTCCCGAGGCGGCATCTGAGGTTACGAGGGCTGTAAAGGCTGTTACGACAAAGCCCGTAATAATCAAGCTGTCCCCCAACGTTACGGACATTGTCAGCATCGCAAAGGCCTGTGAGGCTGCGGGTGCAGACGGCATCAGCCTTATAAATACTCTTCTCGGAATGAGAATAGACCTTAAAACCAAGAAGCCCGTAATTGCAAACAAGATGGGCGGCTTTTCGGGAAGCGCTATCTTCCCCGTTGCCGTAAGAATGGTATATCAGGTTGCAAATGCGGTCAGTATTCCCGTAGTCGGTATGGGCGGCGTTGCCTGCGCAGAGGACGTTGTTGAAATGATGCTTGCGGGTGCCACCGCAGTTGAAATCGGCGCGCAGAATCTTATTGATCCCTTCTGCGCAAGAGATATAATAAATGACCTTCCCCGTGTAATGGAGAAGTACTCAATAAATTCACTTTCAGAAATAATAGGAGGAGCAAAGTAATGGGTAAAGACGTAATTATTGCCTGCGATTTTCCGAGCAAAGAAAAGGTTATGAGCTTCCTTGATCTTTTTACGGAGGAAAAGCCCTTCGTAAAAATCGGTATGGAGCTTTTCTACGGTGCAGGTCCCGAAATCGTTAAAGAAATCAAAGCAAGAGGTCACAAGATATTCCTCGATTTGAAGCTTCACGATATTCCCAACACCGTTAAAAAGTCAATGGCTGTTCTTTCGGGACTTGACGTTGATATGACTAACCTTCACGCGGCAGGCACCGTGAGAATGATGGAGGCTGCAATAGAGGGTCTGACGAGAGAAGACGGCACTCGCCCCATTCTTATTGCGGTAACCCAGCTTACCTCCACCGACCAGGAGGCTATGGAAAACGACCTTCTCATCAAAGAGCCCATCGACAAGGTTGTTATGCACTACGCCGAAAATGCAAAGAAGGCAGGACTTGACGGCGTTGTATGCTCTCCCCTTGAGGCAGAAAAGGTACACACAGTATGCGGCAGAGACTTCGTGACGGTTACCCCCGGCGTACGCTTTGCAGACGGTGAGATAGGTGATCAGAAGAGAGTTATGACCCCCGAACAGGCTAAGCTTATCGGCTCTGACTACATCGTTGTGGGCAGACCCATCACAGGAGCACAGGACCCCGTTGCGGCATACAGAAGATGCGTTAAAGAATTCGTAGGTTAAGGAGATTAATTATGGAAAGCTATAAGAGAGAGTTTATACAGTTCCTTGAGGGTGCAGGCGTTCTCAAATTCGGTGATTTTACGGCAAAAAGCGGAAGAAAGATTCCTTATTTCATAAATGCAGGCGACATAAAGACCGGCGACCAGATTTCAAAGCTCGGTGAGTTTTATGCAAAGGCATACTTTGAAAAGGTAGGCAATAAAAAAACCGTTCTTTACGGCCCCGCATACAAGGGTATTCCGATTGCTGTTTCCGTTGCGTGCGCTCTTTCAAAGGAAGGACTTGACGTGCCCTTCTTCTTCAACAGAAAGGAAGAAAAGGACCACGGCGAGGGCGGCGTTTTCGTCGGCTACAAGCCCCAGCCCGGTGAAGAAATCGTTATCGTAGAGGACGTTATTACCGCAGGAACGGCAATCAGAGAGAGTATGGCAATTCTTTCCTCTCTCAAGGACACAAGGGTTGCCGCAACCTTCGTTATGGTAGACAGAAAGGAAAAGGGACAGACGGAAAAGTCCGCAATGGCAGAGGTAGGCGAGGAATTCGGATTCCCCGTATACTCAGTTGTTGACGTTTACGATATTATAGAATATCTTGAGGAAAATCCCGCAAACAAGGAAAACGTAGACAGAATAAAGGCTTATCTTGAAATCAACGGAGCCAAGGCATAACTACCTAAGGAAAGGAAACGGACGTAATGAGAAGTCTTATAAGTATTTTTGATTTATCCGTGCCCGAAATAAACGAGCTTATAGTAACGGCAGAGGATATAATTGCAAATCCCGACAAATATGCCGAAAAATGCAAAAGAAAAAAGCTTGCAACGCTTTTCTACGAGCCCTCGACCCGTACAAGACTCAGCTTTGAGGCAGCTATGCTTGAGCTGGGCGGCAGCGTTCTCGGCTTCTCGGAGGCTACAAGCTCATCTGCGGCAAAGGGAGAAAGCGTAGCTGATACGGCAAAGGTCATCAGCTGCTACGCGGATATAATTGCTATGCGCCATCCCAAGGAGGGTGCCCCCTTTGTTGCGGCGGAAAATGCCGACGTGCCCGTTATCAACGCAGGTGACGGCGGTCACAATCATCCCACACAGACTCTGACAGACCTTCTTACCATTCACCGCGAAAAGGGCAGATTCAAGGATTTTACAATAGGCTTCTGCGGAGATCTCCGATACGGCAGAACGGTACATTCACTTATCGAAGCCCTTTCAAGATATGAGGACATCAACGTCGTTCTCATTTCCCCTACAGAGCTTTGTCTTCCCTCAAATCTCAAGAAAAAATATCTTAACGAAGGAAATTACCGTGAGACAAAGAGTCTTGAAGAGGCACTCCCCGAGCTTGATATTCTTTATATGACAAGAATACAGCAGGAAAGATTCTCTGACTTTGACGAATACCTCAAGCTCAAGGATTCATACTGTCTTGACACCGAAAAGCTCCGAACGGCAAAGAGCGACCTTACGATTATGCATCCCCTGCCCCGTGTAAACGAGATCAGCGTAGGTGTAGACAAGGATCCCAGAGCCTGCTATTTCAAGCAAGCCCTTAACGGCAAATATATAAGAATGGCACTTATTCTGAAGCTTCTTGAGGAGGCTGAAAAGGACAGCGTTTATCACCCTGTCACCGATTACGTAATCGACAATGCGCTTAAATGCGACAACAAAAAATGCATCACGTCAGTTGAGCAGGAGCTTGAGCATAAGTTCCGTCTTACTGATGCCGAAAACGGAATCTACAGATGCATTTACTGTGAGAGACAGAGCAATAAAAACTGAGTTCATTTGCTTTTGTGCCTTGACTTAATACAGTATTTATGTTAATATAACTACTGTTATTATTAATAATGAAGACCTGCAACTGACGGATTATTGTGGAGCACCACAGAGAAGCAGGACAATCTTCAGCCGACCGTCTGGGCACATTTACTCACAAGGTAAGTGTGCCCTTATGTTTTTTTACTATCAAGGAGGAAAAAATGAAAAAAATCGGAATTGTTATGGGCAGCGACAGCGATCTCCCTATCATCAAAAAAGCAACCGATACCTTAAAGGAGCTTGATATTCCCTTTGAGGTCCATATATATTCGGCACACCGTACCCCTGAGGAAGCAAGAGATTTCTCACTTAATGCAAGGGCAAACGGCTTCGGTGCAATTATTGCCGCCGCAGGTATGGCGGCTCATCTGGCCGGCGCAATCGCGGCTAACACTACTCTTCCCGTTATAGGCATTCCCTGTAAATCCTCTGTGCTTGACGGAATGGATGCTCTTTTATCAACGGTAATGATGCCCCCCGGAATCCCTGTAGCTACGGTCGCAATCAACGGCGGTGCCAACGCCGCACTTCTTGCGGCACAGATTATTGCCGTTGAAGATGCCGAACTTGCAAAAAAGCTTGACGAAAAGAGAAAATCAGCAGCCGCTGTTGTCCTTCAGAAGGACAAGGACGTTCTTTCTCAGCTTTAATAAAATACCCGATTAAAGGAGGAAGACACAATGGGCGGATTTTTCGGTGCTGCCCGCAAGGCTGATGCCATAAGCGATGTTTTTTTCGGTACGGATTACCATTCACATCTCGGCACTAAAAGCGGCGGTATGGCAGCTTATGATAAAGAAATAGGCTTACAGAGAGTTATTCACAATATCCGTAACTCTCCTTTCAGAACAAAATTTGAGGATATTTTTGACGAAATGCAGGGCACGTCCGCAATAGGATGTATAAACGACAGCGAGCCTCAGCCGCTTCTTATACGCTCAAATCTCGGAACCTATGCTATCTGCATTATAGGAATAATCAATAACGCAGAGGCACTTATCAAACAGTATCTTACGTTTTCCAGCGGTCACTTCGGTGCTATGACGGGCGGTGCGGTAAACTCAACGGAGCTGGTTGCCGCTCTCATAAATCAGAAAAGCAATTTCGTTGAAGGTATTACCTTTGCACAGGAATCCATTGAAGGCACGGCAAACATTATGATACTCAAGGATGACGGATCAATTATTGCCGCCCGTGACAAGGTAGGCAGAATCCCCGTTATTCTCGGACAAAGCGAGGACGGCTATTGTGCGGCATTTGAATCCTTCGCATATAAAAAGCTCGGCTATACGGATTATAAGGAGCTCGGACCCGGAGAAATCGTTGAAATCACGGCAGACGGCGTAACACAGCTTGCACCTCCCCGAAAGGAAATGCGAATATGCTCCTTCCTCTGGACGTATTACGGTTATTCAACGTCTACGTACGAAGGAATCAACGTTGAAATAATGAGATATAAAAACGGTGAGATTCTTGCAAGAAACGACGAAAAGAACGGTATACGTCAGGGAATCGACCACGTTGCGGGAGTGCCGGATTCGGGCACGCCCCACGCGGTAGGATATGCAAACGAAAGCCATATTCCCTTTGCAAGACCCTTCATCAAATACACTCCCACCTGGCCCAGAAGCTTTACACCTTCAAATCAGAAGGAGCGTAACAGAATCGCAAAAATGAAGCAGATTCCCGTACACGAGCTTATTGAGGACAAAAACCTTTTATTCGTTGACGACTCAATAGTAAGAGGAACACAGCTTCGCGAGACCGTTGATTTTCTTTATGACAACGGTGCAAAGGCGGTACATATGCGTTCAGCCTGTCCGCCGATAATGTACGGCTGTAAGTATCTTAACTTCTCAAGAGCGACAAACGATATGGAGCTTATTACAAGAAGCACCATATATGAGCTTGAGGGTGAAGAGGGACTTAAGCATCTCGACGAATATTCCGACCCCTCAACGCAGAGAGGTAAAAATTTAAGACAGACCATCAGCACGAAGCTTCACTTTGCTTCCCTTGAATTCCAGACGCTTGAGGGACTTATTGAGGCTATCGGTCTTCCGGCAGACAAGGTATGCACCTATTGTTGGACCGGCAAGCAATAAAATAACACGACAGGAGAATGAAATATGGATCACAAGAATTCTTTTTCTGCCAGCTATGCAGCTGCAGGCGTAGATATTACTGCCGGTTACAAATCGGTTGAGCTTATGAAAAAGCACGTTGCAAGAACCCGTAACGAGGGTTGTCTTGACGAGGTAGGCGGCTTCGGCGGCTGCTTTGACCTTTCGTGTATCGCAGGTATGGAGCATCCCGTTACCGTTTCAGGCACGGACGGCTGCGGAACCAAGGTTAAGCTTGCTATTCTTATGGATAAGCACGACACAATCGGTATCGATGCTGTTGCTATGTGCGTAAACGATATTATCTGTGTAGGCGCAAAGCCCTTATTCTTCCTTGACTATATTGCCTGCGGCAAAAACTTCCCCGAAAAGATTGCTGAAATAGTAGGCGGTGTAGCCGAGGGCTGTGTTCAGGCAGGAGCAGCTCTCATCGGCGGTGAAACTGCAGAGCATCCCGGACTTATGCCCGAGGAGGATTATGACCTCGCAGGCTTCGCTGTAGGTGTTGTAGATAAGCCCAAGATGATAGACAACAGCAAAATGGCTGTCGGTGACGTAGTCATCGCTCTTCCCTCAACGGGTATTCATTCCAACGGCTTCAGCCTTTGCAGAAAGGTATTTGATATCGATAACAATAATCCCGAGCTTTACGTTCCCCGCGATGAGCTTGGCGGAAAGAGCATCGCAGAGGCTCTTCTTGTTCCCACAAAGATTTACGTAAAGCCTGTTCTTGCTCTTCTTGAGAAGGTTCAGGTCAAGGGCATTTCCCACATCACGGGCGGCGGCTTGTATGAGAATATTCCGAGAAGCATTCCCGACGGACTTTGTGCAAAAATCGATAAAGCTGCAGTAAAGGTGCTTCCCATCTTCGACGTAATTGCAAAATGGGGAAACATTCCCGAAAGAGATATGTATAATACCTACAATATGGGTGTCGGTATGAGCATTGTCGTTCGTGCCGACGAGGCAGAGCTTTCACTCTCCATTCTTAAAGAAAACGGCATCGACGCCTACGTTATCGGTGAGATAACAGAGGGGGAAGAGAAGGTAATTCTCTGATGAGCAAGAAAATAGCAGTTCTTGTTTCCGGCGGCGGAACGAATCTTCAGGCACTTATTGATGCACAGAACCGCGGAGAATTAGGTGACGGAAGAATTACCTGCGTAATTGCCTCAAAAGCCGATGCTTACGCACTTACCCGCGCTGAAAACAACGGAATCAAAACAAGATTACTTATAAGAAAAGACTATGCTGATATTGCTTCCTACAGCATTGCTATGAGAGACCTGCTTATTGAAGAAGAGGCTGACCTTATAGTTTACGCCGGCTTTATGACGATTCTTGACGAAAACGTCTGCGATGCATTTCAGTATAAGATGATAAACGTACACCCGGCTCTCATCCCCTCCTTCTGCGGCAAGGGCTTTTACGGCCTGCACGTACACGAGGAGGCTCTGAAAAAGGGTGTAAAGGTTTCGGGTGCTACGGTGCATTTCGTAACCGCAGAATGCGATGCAGGCCCCATAATTTTACAAAAGGCTGTAGAGGTTATGGAGGACGATACACCCGAAACGCTGCAGAAAAGAATAATGGAGCAGGCAGAATGGAGGATTCTTCCCAAAGCCGTTCAGCTTTTCTGCGACGACAGAATAACGGTAGAAAACAACAAAACCTATATTAAATAACCGGAGGAAGTCAAAATGGAAATCAAGTCCCTTGAATGTGAGCTTAATTCTCTCCCCTATCACGGAAGAGGAATTATTATAGGAAAAAGTGCAGACGGAAAAAAGGCAGTTACTGCATACTTCATTATGGGAAGAAGCGTAAACAGCCGTAACCGTGTTTTTGTTCCCGAAGGCGATGCTATGAGAACAAAGGCATTTGACGAGTCAAAAATGACAGATCCCCATCTTATTATCTACTATCCCGTAAGAGTTCTCGGTAATAAGACCATCGTTACAAACGGTGACCAGACCGACACTATATACGAGCTTATGGATAAGCAGATGACCTTTGAGCAGGCTCTCAGAACCCGTGAATTCGAGGATGATGCCCCGAACTACACCCCCCGTATTTCAGGTATCATTCACCACGAAAACGGCAAAATGAATTACGCTATGTCAATTCTCAAGTCTGCAGACGGCGACGGCAGCTCCTGCCAGAGATACACCTATGCTTACGAAAATCCCATCGCAGGAAAGGCAAAGTTCATTCACACCTATAAGTGCGACGGCAATCCCCTTCCCAGCTTTGAGGGCGAGCCCAAAACATTAGAGCTTCCCGACGTTGACATTGATACACTCACAGACATTATCTGGACGAATCTCAACGAAGACAACAAGGTTTCTCTTTTTGTAAGATATATAGACCTCACAAGCGGTGAAGCAGAAACCAGAATTGTGAACAAAAACGTATAAGGAGAACACAAAAATGAAAGAATTTGAACTTAAATACGGCTGTAACCCCAATCAGAAGCCTTCTAAAATATATATGGATAACGGTTCTGAGCTTCCCATTGAAATTTTAAGCGGCAGACCCGGCTATATCAATTTTCTTGATGCCTTCAACTCCTGGCAGCTTGTAAAGGAGCTGAAGGAGGCAACGGGGCTCCCCGCAGTTACCTCCTTCAAGCACGTAAGCCCCACGTCTGCCGCTGTCGGCATCAGGCTTAACGATACTCTCAAGAAGGCTTGCTTCGTTGACGATATCGAGGGACTTGACGAAAGCCCGCTTGCTTGTGCTTATGCCAGAGCAAGAGGTACGGACAGAATGTGCTCCTTCGGTGACTGGGTAGCTCTTTCCGACGTTTGTGGCGTAACCACCGCACTTCTTATAAAAAGAGAGGTTTCCGACGGTGTTATTGCTCCCGGCTATGAGCCCGAGGCTCATGAAATTCTCAAGACAAAGAGAAAGGGCAACTACAATATAGTTAAGATTGACCCCGACTACGTTCCCGAGGAAATCGAAAGAAAGCACGTTTTCGGTATCACCTTCCAGCAGGGCAGAAACAATTATAAAATTGATGCTTCACTGCTTAATAACATTGTAACGGCTAACAAGGATATCCCCGAGGCTGCTGCAAGAGACCTTGTTATTTCTCTTATTACTCTTAAATACACCCAGTCAAACTCCGTTTGCTATGCTTTTGACGGTCAGGCAATCGGTGTAGGTGCAGGACAGCAGTCAAGAATCCATTGTACACGTCTTGCAGGCACAAAGGCAGACACCTGGTTCCTTCGTCAGCACGAAAAGGTGCTCAATCTCCCCTTTAAGCCCGAAATCGGCAGACCCGACCGTGATAATGTAATTGACGGATATATCAACAAGAATGAAGAGGACGTATGCGCAGACGGCAACTGGCAGAAATACTTTACCGTTCAGCCCGAGCCCTTCACAGCTGAAGAAATGAGAGCATTCCTTGACTCCCGTGACGGTGTGGCTCTCGGCTCAGATGCCTTCTTCCCCTTCTCAGATAACATTGAAAGAGCAAAGAAGAGCGGTGTAAAATACGTTGTTCAGCCCGGCGGCTCCATCCGTGATGACCTTGTTATCGAATGCGCAGACAAATACGGTATGGCTATGGCATTTACCGGTATGCGTCTGTTCCACCATTAATCAACGGAGAATTACACAATGAAAATAATGGTTGTAGGCGGAGGCGGAAGAGAACACGCCATCATAAGAAAAATTAAAGAGAATCCCGAGGTTACCGAGATTTTTGCACTTCCCGGAAACGGCGGTATGGCAAAGGACGCCACATTGACAGGCATCGGTGCCACCGACATTGACGGCATTGTGGATTTCGCAAGGGAAAACGGGATAGATTATGCAGTTGTGGCACCCGATGATCCGCTGGTTCTCGGATGCGTTGACAGACTTGAAGAAATAGGTATTCCCTGCTTCGGTCCGAGAGCAAATGCCGCAATAATTGAGGGAAGCAAGGTTTTTTCAAAGAATCTTATGAAAAAATACAATATTCCCACGGCAAAATACGAGGTATTCTGCGATATGGACAAGGCTCTCGAATATCTTGAGAGCGCGCCCATCCCCACAGTTATCAAGGCTGACGGACTTGCACTCGGCAAGGGTGTTATTATTGCATACACCCTCGACGAAGCAAAGAATGCGGTAAAATCAATGATGCTCGACAAGGCATTCGGAAAAAGCGGCGACAATATCGTTATTGAAGAATTCCTTGAGGGTCCCGAGGTTTCCGTGCTTGCATTTACCGACGGTAAAACGGTAAAGCCTATGGTATCATCAATGGACCATAAGAGAATCGGCGATAACGACACGGGTCTTAATACGGGCGGTATGGGTACGATTGCACCCAACCCCTATTATACAAAGGACGTTGCAGACCGTTGTATGAAGGAGATCTTCCTTCCCACTATCAACGCTATGAACGCAGAAAACAGAACCTTCAAGGGTTGTCTTTACTTCGGTCTTATGATTACAAAGGACGGTCCCAAGGTTATTGAATATAACTGCCGCTTCGGCGACCCCGAAACACAGGTTGTGCTTCCCCTTCTCGAAAGCGACCTTCTTACGGTTATGAAGGCGGTAACAGAAGAAAGACTTGCCGAAACAGAGGTAAAATTCTCGGAGAAGAGTGCCTGCTGTGTAATAACCGCTTCAGCCGGTTATCCCGCTTCTTATAAAAAGGGTTATGAAATTTCCTTTACCGAAGAAGCACTTGCCGCTACCTTCGTAGCAGGTGCAAAGGAGGAAAACGGAAGGCTTGTTACCTGGGGCGGAAGAGTTACGGGTACTACCGCAATTGCAGATACTCTTGAGGCTGCAATAAATGAGGCATACCGTCTTTCCGACGGTGTTAAGTTTGAAGGTGCTTACCGCAGATCCGATATCGGTCAGCGCGCCCTTCAGGCTAAATGATAATGGAGGATATATTTATGGTTTATCGTATATTTGTAGAAAAGAAGGCAGGGCTTGATAATGAAGCCAAGGGTCTTCTTTCCGAGGCAAAAAACCTTCTCGGCATCAAGGGCTTAGAGGATATCCGTCTTTTCAACCGCTACGATGCGGAAAACATTACCGAAGAGCTTTTCGACTATGCAGTAAAGACTGTTTTCTCAGAGCCCCAGCTTGATAACGTTTCCGACAGCGTAGAGCTTCCCGAGGCTTACGTTTTTGCGGTTGAAGCTCTTCCCGGTCAGTTTGACCAGAGAGCTGACTCTGCCGCACAGTGCATTCAGATAATATCTCAGGGGGAGCGTCCCCTTATTCGCACGGCAAAGGTTTACGCTCTTTACGGCAGTATCACGGAGGCTGATATCGAAGCCTTCAAGCATCACGTAATCAATGCTGTTGAAAGCCGTGAGGCAGCACTCGAAAAGCCCGAAACTCTCAAGGCAACCTACGGTGCCCCCGAAACGGTTGCTACCGTTGAAGGCTTTATATCAATGAATGAAAAGGCTCTTTCAGAGCTTCTCGACGAAAAGGGACTTGCTATGGATCTTGACGATCTCAAGTTCTTACAATGCTATTTCAGAGATACTGAGCACAGAGATCCCACGATTACTGAAATCCGTGTCGTTGATACATACTGGTCCGACCATTGCCGTCATACCACGTTTTCAACACATATTGACAACGTACGCATTGACGACCCTGCAGTTCAGGCGGCTTACGAGCGTTATCTTGCCGCAAGAGTTGAGGTATACGGTGAGGAGAAGGCAGCAAAGCGTCCTCAGACTCTTATGGATATCGCAACAATCGGTACAAAGACTCTCAAAAAACGCGGTCTTCTTCCCGAGCTTGACGAAAGCGAAGAAATCAATGCCTGCTCCATCCACGTAACGGCTACCGTTAACGGAGAGGATCAGGACTGGCTTCTTATGTTCAAGAATGAAACACACAACCATCCTACGGAAATAGAGCCCTTCGGCGGTGCGGCTACCTGTATCGGCGGATGTATCCGTGACCCCCTGTCAGGACGAGCTTACGTTCATCAGGCTATGCGAGTTACGGGTGCGGGCGACCCCAGAAAGACAATAGCTGAAACCTTACCCGGCAAGCTTCCTCAGCGTAAAATCTGTCAGACAGCTGCCGCAGGCTATTCATCATACGGTAATCAGATAGGTCTTGCCACAGGCCACGTTGCGGAAATGTATCACGAGGGCTTCGTTGCCAAGCGTATGGAATGCGGTGCCGTAGTTGCCGCAGCTCCCGCTTATAACGTACGCCGTGAAAGACCTGCTCCCGGTGACGTTATCGTGCTTCTCGGCGGACGTACGGGACGTGACGGCATCGGCGGTGCTACGGGCTCGTCAAAGAGTCACAATATGAAGTCTCTTACAACAATGGCATCTGAGGTTCAGAAGGGTAACGCTCCCGAAGAAAGAAAGATTCAAAGACTCTTCAGAAACTCTGAGGTCACCCGTCTTATCAAGCGTTGTAACGACTTCGGTGCAGGCGGTGTTTCCGTTGCTATCGGTGAGCTTGCTCCCGGACTTCAGATTGACCTTGATGCAGTACGCAAGAAATATGAAGGTCTTGACGGCACGGAAATTGCAATTTCCGAATCGCAGGAGCGTATGGCTGTCGTAGTAGCCGCAGAGGATGCAGATAAATTCATTGAATTTGCTCAGAACGAAAACCTTGAAGCCTACCGTGTTGCAGTTGTAACCGAGGAAGAGCGAATGGTTATGAAATGGAAGGGCAACGTTATTGCAAACCTCAGCCGTGAATTCCTTGACACAAACGGTGCAGTTAAGCACGCTGAGGCTCACGTTACGGCTAAGGACCTTTCCGTATTGAGCAAGGCTATGTTCGGTTCACTGCGCGAAATGGCATCAGACCTTCGCACGGCAAGCCAGAGAGGTCTCGTTGAACGCTTTGACTCAACCATCGGAGCAGGCAGCATCACAATGCCCTACGGCGGCAAGCGTCAGCTGACTCCCGCTCAGTCAATGGCTGCTGTTCTTCCCGTGCTTCCCGGACAGGAAACGGATGCGGCAAGCGTATTCAGCTGGGGCTGTGATCCCGACCATCTTTCCGTAGACCCGTATACGGGTGCTCACGCATCAATCTACAACTCTGTTGCAAAGCTGGTTGCAGCAGGCTGTGACTATAAAAAAGCATATCTTACCTTACAGGAGTTCTTTGAAAAGCTCAAGACAGAGCCTGCCCGTTGGGGCAAGCCCTTTGCGGCTCTTTTAGGCGCACTTGACGCTCAGCTTGAGCTTGGTGCCGCGGCTATCGGCGGCAAGGACTCAATGTCAGGCTCCTTCCTCGACAAGGACGTACCCCCCACGCTTATCTCCTTCGCTATTGCTCCTATCAAGAAGCAGGACGTAATCACACCCGAATTCAAGAAAGCGGGCAATCCCGTTTATCTCTTCGGTGCTGCTGATGAAAGCACGGAAAGCCTCAAGGCCACGTGGGAAGAATTCCGCAGGCTTTGCGCTGAAGGCAAGGTCAATGCATCCTGGGCAGTTGAGCGCGGTATTGCAGAAGCCGTTATGAAGATGTCCTTCGGTAACAATATAGGCTTCAAGGCAACGGCAGACCTCAAGGAAAACTGGCATCTCGGTATGTGGGGCTTTATTGTCGCAGAGCTTACACAGGACGTAGCTCTTCCCGGTGTAATGAAAATCGGTACAACCACAGAAGCTCCCGTAATCGACCTCGGAAACGACTCAGCTTCAATTGAAGAGCTTTATAAATTACATTCAGCCGTTCTTGAGGACGTTTATCCCACGAAGGCAAAGGAGGACAAGGGCGAAATTCCCACCTTCTCATTCGACGGTAAATGCTCCGCAAGACCTCAGAATAAGGTAGCACGTCCCAAGGTGCTTATCCCCGTATTCCCCGGCACAAACTGTGAATACGACTCTGCCCGTGCAGTAGAAAAGGCAGGTGCCGAGGCTGAAATCTTCGTTATCAGAAACCTTACGGCAGAAGACGTTGCAAAGAGTGTAGAGGGCTTCTCTGAGAAGGTAAAGGAAAGTCAGATAATCTTTATTCCCGGCGGCTTCTCCGGCGGTGACGAGCCCGACGGCTCAGCAAAGTTTATTACCGCCTTCTTCCGCAATCCCGCAGTCAAGGAAGCAGTAACCGACCTTCTTGACAACCGCGACGGTCTTATGTGCGGTATCTGCAACGGCTTCCAGGCTCTCATCAAGCTCGGACTTGTTCCCTACGGTAAGATTATTGATACGGATGAAAGCTGTCCTACCCTTACCTTCAACAACATCAACCGCCATCAGAGCAGAATCGTTCATACAAGAATTGCATCGACAAAGTCTCCGTGGCTTAGCCGTATGAACGTAGGCGACGTTGTAAACGTGCCGATTTCTCACGGTGAGGGTAAATTCCTTGCTTCCCGCGAATTAATCGAGGAGCTCAGCAAAAACGGTCAGATTGCAACACAGTACGTTGACCTTGAAGGTAACGCTACCGCAAACATAGACTTCAACCCCAACGGCTCGCTCTGTGCTATTGAGGGTATCACCTCTCCCGACGGCAGAGTATTCGGTAAGATGGGTCACTCTGAAAGAATCGGTGACGGTCTTTACAAAAACGTTCCCGGCGAGTACGATATTCAGATGTTCAAGTCCGCCGTTGAATACTTCAAATTATGATTTTATCAGGAGGATTTCATTATGGAATACAAATCCGATATAGAAATTGCTCAGAGCTGTCAGATGCGTCACATAAGAGAGGTTGCGGCTTCTGCAAACGTAGACGAAAAGTATATTGAGCAATACGGCAATTACAAGGCAAAAATAGACCCTGCACTTATCAGCGAAACGGACAAAAAGGACGGCAAGCTCATTCTTGTTACCGCTATTACTCCCACACCTGCGGGAGAAGGAAAAACCACAACAACCATAGGTCTTGCAGACGGTCTTAAGAGAATCGGCAGGAACGTTACGGTGGCTCTGCGCGAGCCCTCTCTCGGCCCCGTTTTCGGTGTCAAGGGCGGTGCCGCAGGCGGCGGCTGGGCACAGGTTGTTCCTATGGAGGATATAAACCTTCATTTTACGGGTGACTTCCACGCTATTGGTGCTGCAAACAATCTTCTTGCGGCTATGCTTGATAACCACATTCAGCAGGGCAACGCTCTCGGTATCGACGTCAGAAAAATTACCTGGAAGCGCTGTGTTGATATGAATGACCGTCAGCTCAGATTCATTGTTGACGGTATGGGCGGTAAGGCTAACGGCGTACCCAGAGAGGACGGCTTTGACATCACGGTTGCAAGTGAGATTATGGCTGTTCTGTGCCTTTCAAACTCAATTACGGAGCTTAAAGAAAAGCTTTCAAATATCATTGTAGGCTATACTTATGACGACAAGCCCGTAACCTGCGGACAGCTCAAGGCAGCAGGTGCTATGACGGCACTTCTCAAGGATGCAATAAAGCCCAACCTTGTTCAGACTCTTGAGGGTACTCCCGCATTCGTACACGGCGGTCCCTTTGCAAATATTGCACACGGCTGTAACTCAATTATGGCAACAAAGGTTGCTCTTAAAATGGGTGACTATACCGTTACGGAGGCAGGCTTCGGCGCAGATCTCGGCGCAGAGAAGTTCCTTGATATCAAGTGCCGTATGGCAGGTCTTACTCCCGACGCCGTTGTAGTTGTTGCAACGGTAAGAGCACTCAAGATGCACGGCGGTCTGCCCAAAACTGCACTTAATACCGAGGACCTTACGGCTCTTGAAAAGGGCATTCCGAATCTTCTCCGTCACGTTTCCAATATCAAAAACGTTTATAAGCTACCCTGCGTTGTTGCAGTAAACCGTTTCCCCACCGATACGGATAATGAAATCGATTTCATTATTGCAAAGTGCAAGGAGCTCGGTGTAAATACCGTTCTTTCCACGGTATGGGCAGAAGGCGGCAAGGGCGGTGAAGCCTTAGCTCGCGAGGTTGTACGTCTCTGCGAGGAAGAAAAGGGAGATTTCACCTTTGCTTACGAGCTTGATTCTTCAATAGAGGAAAAGATTGAGGCAATCGTAAAGAAGGTTTACGGCGGAAGCGGCATTACACTTACGCCCAACGCAAAAAAACAGGTTGAACAGCTGACGGCTCTCGGCTTCGGAGCTCTTCCCGTCTGCGTTGCAAAAACCCAGTATTCATTCTCCGATGACCCCACAAAGCTCGGTGCCCCCGAAGGCTTTACGGTTACGGTTAAAAACGTAAAGGTTTCTGCAGGTGCAGGCTTCATCGTTGTTCTTACAGGTGATATCCTCACAATGCCCGGCCTTCCCAAGGCTCCCGCAGCAGAAAAAATTGACGTTGATGAAAACGGTAAGATAACCGGACTCTTCTGATATATTTACAACGGGTAAGCAAAAAAACTTTGCTTACCCGTTGTTATTTACATAAAAGAAATGTATAATACTCCCGAGGTGTTATTATGCATTTTAAAAAGAACGGAAGAGTCTCCGACGTATACTTTTCGGGCGGCTTCTTCCATCATATTGCTAATGAAAAGAAGGGCAAGAAAACCGCGGTCAATATAAGCTTTACAAAGGACGGCAAAAAATGGCTCATTCCCGCATACTATTCCTGCCCCCGCGGAATCGTTACGGATATCTGCGTTGAAACGGATTACGGTGAATACGCTTCCTTCCTGAAGGAGTTTTCGGACGAAAACGGTAATCCGAAGGACTGTCTCACGGGCGAAGAATACCGATTACAGGAGCAGAAAAATCCCCTTAACCACTATTTTGACGCAAGGCTTTTAAGAAACAAAAAAACGATACTCCCGCAACAGATGCAGGCTGTTTATTACACGCCCGAAAACACCGATAACAAGGAGGCTGTGCGGCTTGTAAAATACTATAAGCTGAATGAAAACAGCTGCTGGAGCTTTTACAGAATAAGCTTCCCGTGCAACACAAGAAGCACGCCTTCGGCTCTTGCAATTAAGCTTTGTGCGGTATTCGATTTTGTAACGGCGGCAAAATTCAGTATTGCACCGGGCGAGAAAAAGCAGATAATTCATCCGCTCACAAAAGAGGCTCACACACTTGAGGCACTCAGTCTTTCCGACGAAAGCTTCACTTTCGGTGCATCAGATACCGTAATGCCGTCACATTATAAAATGCTCAGCTTTACCTTGTCACCCGAAATTACGGATTCCGATTATTTTGTGAGAGACACAAAAAGCTCCGATCCGATAAAGCCGTCAGCTGCACAATACGATTATACACCCGAGGCTTCGCAGGCAATTGCCGTTATAGGCGGTGCGGACGGGCCGACTGCTGTATTTGCTACCCCTAAAAGTACCGAAAAGCGAACGCATACCGTCTGCTCGGCATTACATTTTGAACCGCCAAAAGACGTTATGTGGAAATTCGTTTTTTGTATAAAAACAAAGGAAGACAAAACCGTTACAATAAAAGGAGGCAGGTATGACTTATGGCAAGACTTGAAAGACGAATCAGCGTTAATTTCGACTCAATACTGAAAAGCATAGAGCAAGGCATCACGGAAAGCAGTATTTCCGCTTCTCTTGAGGAAGCATCTGATTTTTCCTCTGAGGGTGCCAGATGCTCTGTCAGAGTGTTTGAAAGATACTCATATATGGGCGGCAACCGAGTAAGCCTCAGCGTTACGCTGTTTCAGAGTTCTCCGTCTTCTCCCGTTTTTATTTCGGGGATAACCTCGGGCGGCAGCCAGGCTGTGTTTTTCAAAATAAACACCTTCGGAGAAGAGGCGTTTCTTGAAAAGTTAGCCGCAATTGTTGACAAATTTTATTGATTCCCCATAAAACGAAAAAACCGCGGTATGAAGCCGCGGTTTTTCCGTTGTGGAGATTATTTATGAAGAAAACGAGCAAAACATCTTTTACAGTAAATCCTTACTGTGCCCAAAGTATATATTATGAAACTGAAATAAAACTTAAACGGGACGTAAAAATATTTCGTTTTTTTCTCAGCTTTAAGAGATAGAAAAAAATGATGAAGAACGAACAAGCCGATAAAAAACACAGTTCGGATTATTACCGTCACCCTACCTGAAGGCGTACACAGGTACGTCGGGCGGCCGGCGAGAGCTTGCAGTATAAAACATAAAAAATAAATATTTTTGACTCTTCACGGAAACTTGGGGGATATCTCAGAAAAATTCTATTAATAGTGCTTCGCACTTTAAGAACCCCCGGCGAGGGTTCTTAAAAATCTCCTGCGCTTTAAGAAGGAAAAAGGATTTTGCACTCTGCGGAGTGCGACAAGAGGCTCTGCCTCTTGACACCGTGAGCTTTTGAAAAAGCTCAACCAAAACTTTTTATTGGCACTTCCGTGCCCGCTTCATTCCCCTCCAATTTCCGTAAAAAATCGTTTTTTGCATTGTATTCCGTGACGAAAAAAGTGTTTTTGCTATTGCGGAAAAGGGTTTATTGCTGTATAATAATAAGACGGAGCGTGATACGAATGGAAAGAGCAAGAATAAAAAACGTCAAGGACAAGTCCATAGCAACTAAGGGCTTTGCAAAATTTCTCTTTTATTTTGTGCAGTTTACGTGGGGACTTCCCGTAAATCTCATAAGCGGTATTATTTATCTTATTCTTAAAAGAAAGTACCGTACGGAGAAATTTAAGAATGCCTACATAACCTATATCCCCGGCAATTGGGGCGGTCTGTCTCTCGGACTGTTTATTTTCATAGCCGACGGCAAGGCTGAGGGCTGGACGAATAATACGAGGATTCACGAATACGGACACACCATACAATGTCTGCTTCTCGGACCTCTTTACTGGCTTGTTGTGGCATTACCCTCTGCCGTATGGTGCAATTTCTTCGAGGATTACAGAAAAAAGAACAACGTTTCCTATTATAAATTATACTGTGAGAGCTGGGCAAACTCCTGGGGAGTAAAATGGTCGGGTCTCAGACAGTACGGTATAAAATAATTTTTTAAAGGAGTAAATGACAATGAAAAAGGTTTTCAGTATTCTGCTTGCGGTTGTTATGGTGCTGGGTCTTACCCTTATGGGTAATGCCGTTGAAGAGGAAAGCGTATTGAAATTCAACAGCGACGGAACCTTCAAGATTATGCAGATAAACGATACTCAGGACGTAGGTGACGGTGTCAACGAAAAAATGGTGAGCTTTATCGAGGCGGCTCTTGACAAGGAACAGCCCGATTTAGTGGTTTTCGTCGGTGACCAGCTTGCCGATTTCTATCCCTTCGGCACCAAGGAGGATATGATAAAGGCGATTGATAATATTATCGCTCCCTTACAGGAAAGAGGTATTCCCTTCCTTGTTACTATGGGAAATCACGACCACGACCATCTTGATACCTTCTCAAAGGCAGAGCAGTTCGCGACCTACGCTTCATACGATAACTGTATTATGCCCACGGACGGCCCCGAGGAGTTTACGGTAAACGTGCCCGTGCTTACCTCTGACGGAGAAAAAACCGCTATGAGCATATTTATGATGAATACTAACAACAAGGCAGAGTCCGGCGGATATGCAGGCGTAACGGCAGAGCAGAACGAATGGTACAGGGCTGTAAGCGAGGAGCTGAAGAAGGAAAACGGCGGCGAGGCAGTTCCTTCAATGGTATTCCAGCACATTCCCCCCAAGGAGATATATAAGCTTTTCGTGGAATGCGAGTATAATGACGAGGGCGCAATATTCTCACGCCGTGACAACAAGTGGTACAAGCTTGACGAAACAAAGGCACAGGGTACTCTCGGCGAGGCTCCCTGCAGCGAGGATTTCGATAATATTACGGGTCAGTACGAATCGTGGCTTGAGGCAGGCAACGTTATGGGTGCTTTCTTTGCTCACGACCACGTAAACGATTTCGTCGGCACTACCGAGGACGGCATCAAAATGGGTTATAACGGCGGTACGGGCTTCCGTGCCTACGGTGTCGGTGACGAAAGAAGCGTAAGAATTTTTGAATTCAACGAAAACGACGTTACCGCTTATGATACGAGAATTCTGACCTATGCAGAGGCTACGGGCGAGGAGCTTTCCTTCGTATTCGTTGACCTTTTCTCCCCCGCACTTCTCACTACTCTTATGAAAGCCGTTTACTTTATGTTCGGCTGGCTTATCGACCTTTTCTGATAGTAAAATAATTTGAAAAAACGAAATCCCGACAAGGCTCAATGGCTTTGCCGGGAGATTTTTGTGTTTAACAGCGTAACCTTTTTTGTAAGGATTACCGTCAGTTGAAATTTTTGATGACGGTTCTGAGGGTGTCTGCTATTACTGCGTGGGTTTCGGGGCCCATAGAGTTTGTTTCGTGGTAGTGGTTCTCGTCGAAGCGGTCTCTTGTGGAGTTGAGGTAGGGCTGTGTGGGATGAAGAACGAAGTCGTTTTTCGGTACGCAGTAGCCTGCCATATCGTTTGTTACACCGAAGGTTATCATATTTTGGTCACCTGCGATATCCGCAAGAGGCTCGGCATTTATTTCGGCAGGCTTGCCCGTCGTGGAGCCTTCGGCATCCATAAAGCCGCCGTACACGGTTGAAACGAAGTTTTCGCCGGGGAGCATAAGAATCTTCTGTGAGCCTATCGTCATATAGGTTATTTCCGTTTTCATAGCAACGCCCAGCTCAGACATATTCGAGGGGAATGCCTTGAAGCTCATAGTGCCTCTCATAGCAAGAAGCAGAAGAACGTTATTGTCAACGGGAAGGTAGAACTGCTGACAAATAAACTTTATCTCGGGGGAAAGCTCGGTGTCGTTTTCTATCTCAAAGGACTTTTCTGCATAATACTTTGCCTGAAGCTTGATTTCCTCAACTCTGTCCTCTTTATGGAAGTCCTTTGCATCCATACCGCCTATGGCACCGATGCCGAAGATAACGTCTGCGCCCCTTTCAGCCTTAATCTGCTCTCTCATAAAGTAGGGGTATTCACCCGAGAGAAGTCTGTTTGAGCCGCCGAGAGAATTGGGATGGGCACCGATATTCATTACCCAGATTTCGTTTTCCCCGTTTTCGGGGACGAAGCGCAGTCTTGTCAGCACCTCGTGACGCTCGGGGAGACGTCTGCCTGTGGAAAGTCCGCCGTCAATGGCAACCGAGCCCGTATAAAGCTTGCCCGCTTTTCTGTTGTTATAAGCCTCTATGCTGACCTTTACGGCTTTGTTAAAGAGCATTTCCATATATTCGGGTACCTTGCCGTCAGAGGGAATGCTGACAAGGTTTGCCTTGCCCCAGTAGCCGAGAGTGTCAATGCCCGAATGGGAATGGGTACAGCTGAAATTAACAGCCCTGCAGCCCTTCATTTCGGGTCGGGAAAGTATCATTTTTCTGATTTTATTGACCTCAATATTGGTAAGTCCTACTATGTCTGCACTTATCCATATAATACCCTCGTCATTTCCGCAGTCAAGCCACAAGGCGTGAACGTAAACGGGGGAGAGGATGCCCTCCATTTTATGTCCCGAGCCGTGGCCTGCTATCCAGTAGGTTCTGTCAAGGGAAAGGTCGGGCATTATCTCGTCTCTTGAAAAGCCTGCGCGGAAAACGTCACCCGAAATAAGGGTGGGCTTTTCCTCGGGAATGGGGTGAGCGGTTGAGCGTGCCTGAACCTTTTTGCCGTAGCTTTTTGTGATTTTTACTATGCCTTTAGATGCTAAATCCATTATATCCATACTTAATACCTCCGTATTAACAATATTCTAACATTAAATAATGAATTTTTCTACCGTAAATTGTATTTTTATATTAATTTTGTATTTTGCTTGAAAAAATCTGCTTTTGATGTTATCATAAATTATAAATAAATTTCGGAAAGGAAGACCCTTATGAAAAAAATAATTTCACTTTTAGTTGCCGTTTTGATGCTTTTTACGGCTTTGCTCCCCGTATCTGCCGCTATGGAAACACCCTTTGAGGACAGCGAATTTTTTGAATACGCCGATTATTCAATTCATTACAGAGTATGGGAAGCCGAAAACGCAAAGGGACAGATATTTATGATACACGGCTTTGCTCTTTCCTCTTACTGCTGGACAGAGCTTGCCGAAAGACTTGTTGCCGCAGGCTATACCTGCGTTATGGCAGACCTTCCCGACTTCGGTTACTCCACAAGAGAGACTGCAGGTATGGAGAAGCTCCCCAGAGAGGATATTATGCACGCTCTTATGACCGAGCTTTCAGCTGACCCCTGGTACGTTGCAGGTCACTCAATGGGCGGCTACGTAGCACAGGCAATTGCCGCAAAATATCCCGAATCCGTTGTGAATCTTCTTCTTTACGGCACGGGTGCAAACGAAAATTCCTCTGCATTGTCCGCACTTATGGGAAACGATGCCTTCGTTGCCGTTATGGGGCCCCTTATGCAGATGATGACAAAATTCGATATTCTCGTAAAGCTCTTTTTACAGATGGGACTTGCGGATAAGGAATACGCCGCTTCTTACGATATCTCAAAGATTACCGAGCCTCTGAGAATAGAGGGAACGGGCAAGGGTGCCTGCTATTCCTTCTCAATGCTCACTCCCACCGATTTTGACGCACTTGCCGCAGGTAAGCCCATTCTTTTCGTAAACGGCAGTGAGGATTCCGTTATTCCCGATTCTTCAAAATCAAGTCTGCGTCAGATACTGCCCGACGGAAGCGTTGACGCTATCGTTGAAGGCGGCGGTCATATGTTCATTGAAAACCTTGCAGACGAAACCGCGGAAATTACTCTTAACTTCCTCAGCGTATATCCTGCAAAATAAATTAAAGGTATTTACAAATCTCCCTTGTGCAGACAGGGGAGATTTTGTATAATGGAGAAAACCAACTAAGAAGTAAAAGGAAGATAAGAAATGAACGTAACCGAAAGATTTTTGAAATACGTGTCCTTTCCTACTGCCTCGGACGAATTTTCCGAGACCGTGCCCAGCACCGAAAAGCAGAAAGCACTCGGACGGTTTATAGAGCAGGAACTAAAGGAAATCGGTATGCAGGACGTTGTGCTTGACGAAAACGGCTACGTCTATGCCCGTCTGAGGGGTAATATTGACGGAGCTATAGGCTTTCTTGCGCATCTTGATACCTCGCCCGATGCGCCCGACGCGCCCGTGAATGCCCGTATAATCGGATACGAGGGCGGTGATATTGAGCTCTCCGAGGGAATTTTTACAAGAGTATCGGAATTTCCGTTCCTTGAAAAATACAAGGGACAGCAGCTTATAGTTACCGACGGAAAAACCCTTCTCGGTGCGGACGATAAGGCAGGAGCTGCCGAAATCGTTTCCGCGTGCGAATATCTTATAAACAATCCCGACGTGCCCCGAAAGACTATAGACGTCTGCTTTACCCCCGACGAGGAGATAGGCAGAGGTACGGACTGCTTTGATTTTTCACGCTTTGCAGCTAAGGAAGCGTATACCGTTGACGGCGGCACACTCGGTGAGATAGAATACGAGAACTTCAATGCCGCATCAGCTACGGTAATAATTAAGGGTGTTATTATCCATCCCGGCTCTGCCAAAAACAAAATGAAAAACGCCGTATTGTATGCTTCTCAGTTTATTTCTCTGATGCCGCCTGCCGAGATTCCTGCCTGTACCGAGGGCTACGAGGGCTTTTATCATATTCACGACGTGAGGGCAGACGAGACCTCGGCTGAGATAAGAATGATAATAAGAGACCACGACAGGGCAGGCTTTGAGGGCAGAAAGCAGTTTCTTGCAAGACTTACGGATTATCTCAATTCCGTTCACGGCGAAGGCACCTTCAGTCTTGAGATAAAGGACAGCTATTATAATATGAAGGAAAAAATAGAGCCGTTTATGTATCTTATCGATAACGCGAGGAAGGCGTTTGAAAAGGCAGGGGTTACCCCCGAATGCGTCCCCATAAGAGGCGGTACGGACGGCGCAAGGCTATCCTACGAGGGACTGCCCTGTCCCAATCTTTCCGCAGGCGGAGAGAATTTCCACAGCGTAAGGGAATTCGTTGCCGTGCCGAGCCTTGAAAAAATGGTTGAGGTGCTGGTATCCCTTGCGGGAGATATTGACAAAAGCTGAATGATATTGTAGATTGTTTGTATTAACATACGAAAGGAAATTGTTATGAAACGCTCCCGTATATTCCCCGCGCTTCTCGTTATTACCGTGCTGACGGTAAGCCTTACGTCCTGTATGAAGGTCAACATAACCCTGCCCGAAACGAATATCGGTACGGTGCAGACCACCGCTCCCGCCGCCGAGACTCTTCCCCCCGTCGTGACTACGTCACCTGTAGAAGCCACTACCTCCGCCGCGGAGCAGACCACCTCGGCTGAGGTGCAGACCACCGCTCCTGCGGCTGCAACACCGCTTGAAATGAGCGATGCCGAGCTTCTTGAATGGTTCAATACCGCCGTTAATAACGTAAAGGAGAGTATGCCCGCCTTTGAAAGGGCAAAGCTCACCACGGTTTCGGATATCGTGCTTTCCAATCAGATTGCAAACTCTCTTGTCAGCTTCGTAAAGGGTGCGCTTCTTTCCGAGGAAACGGAGATAAAGACGGCAACCAAGGGCAGCTCCTGCGTTGAGGTTATGTCCCCCGACGGTGAAAGATACGTTTCACAGCTGACAGCGGCTGATATAAAGGATATCACGGTTACAGCCAAGGGCACGTCCTATGAGGTAACGGTTACTCTTCCCGACAAGGTGAATCCCACAAGGGACGAGGGTGCTTACGCAAAGATATTCAACTTCATAACCGTTGACGACGTCATAGAGGTATATGCTCCCAAGGTCGGCGCAACCGTAGCAAAGAATAATATCAAGGTATCCTACTCCGGCTGCTATGCAAGGGCACTTATTTCTCCCGACGGCAGGGTAGAGGCTTACGATACCTACGTAACCTGCGTTATGAGCCTTATTGACGCTTCCGTCAAGAAGGGTGTTACCATAAACACCGACGTTGATATCACTCTCGTTTCCGAGACTAATTACTCAAAATTCGTATATTGACGTAAAAACGCGCATAAGCGTATTTCAGCCATCGGGCAGACAAAGGCGCAACGCCGGTTTCCTTTGCCCTATAAAAACGTCAAAAGTTACAAAATTGTATAATTTGTCAAGGTTAATTTTAATAAAGTCACTTGACAATTTTGTTTTGTTGATGTAAATTAGTTATGTATTGCATACCCGAAAAGTATGCAGCACCATAACAGCGGCTGATGCCGTAACATTGAAAGGGGTATAAACCTAATGAAGAAAAACATCTTAAGAGTTATTTCTCTTGTTCTTGTTGCAGGTATGCTTTTCGGATTCGCTTCCTGTACTCAGGAAATCCACGTTCGTTTTGTTGACAAAGACGGCAACGATATCAACATCGGAAGTCTTGTAAACTCCGTTCCCGCAGGTGTTCAGGAGCAGACAACTGCAGCTCAGACTCAGACTGTTGAGACAACTGCTGCTCAGACTCAGACCGAGCAGACAACTGCTGCTCAGTCAAGCGGTGAGACAACAACTGCTGCTCAGTCAAGCGGTAACAAGATGCCTGCTACTACTCAGGAGATCACAGACTTCTACAAGAAGGGTGTTGACGATATCAAGGCAGGTAAGGCTGGCTACATCAAGAAGGAATGGCAGAACGTTGACTCCGTTAACGTTGGTCCCGCTATCATCAACAATGCTATCACAGGCGTTCTCGGTTCATTTATGACAACTGAGGATCAGGCAGGTGAGCAGGATTGTGCAAAGGGCTCAGACGAGGCTAAGAACAGAATCGCTGCTTGGACTCTTACAGACCTTTCACAGGTTGCTTCCGCAACCTGCACACAGGCAGGCTCTAACTACAAGATCACTATCATTATGAAGGATGAGGATACACCCAAGAAGCAGGGCTCAGTTCTCGGCCAGGTAACAGGCGCACTCCTTTACTGGGAAGACATTGAGGATACTCTCAAGAACGACGGCACAGTTAACAAGATCCTCAAGGAATTCAAGGATATTCACGTAATTTACAAGGGATACAAGATTGAAGCTGAAATGACTCCCGACGGAAAGTTCGTATCTATCGACCATACTGCTGACGTTGATATTATCATCGGTTATGCAAAGCTTATTGTTGGTACTATCGAAAACAAGTCCGGTCACATGTGGAACTACTGTAAGTTCTATAACTTCAAGTACTAATCCCGAAGCTACATAAAGCAAGCTTATCACACGGCACCGTATCCGAAAGGGTACGGTGCTTTGTTG
>JAZNFG010000037.1:0-9203 GCA_045589015.1 Acutalibacteraceae bacterium | reverse complement strand
AAAAATCTTTGTTTTCAGGTCGAAGATTTTTTATCGAGAAGATTTTTGACAATTCAAGGCAAAAACGGAGTCAATCCTTCCGGATTGACGAGTATTTTAACGAAGAAGTGACGGAAATCAGCCGATAAAAAACACGGTTCGTATTATTACCGTCACCCTAACCGCAACCCAAATCAAGAACGGTTTTTCCGTTAAGGTCGGGCAGAAGCTTACGCATAGCAGGCTGCTCAATCAAATCATTGGCATTACAATCGCTGTCACGCAGAGCCTTGTAGCCGTTGAAAAAGGCTTCGTTGTCAAATATGTTTTGTGTGTCCATCGGTTTTCTCCTTACCACTTAAATATAATGTAATATTCATAGTACCCTTATAAATCAAAATTCTCTTTAATTATACGTGCAACAGCCTCAGGTGCGAGATTTGAGTTATCAATCTTAATATAATTCGGAAAGGTTATTTCTCCGTCATAGCTTTCTGTCCGGTATTTTTTGTCGGTATCAAGCAGATCCTTTCTTGCAAAATCAAGATTACGTTTTGAAGGTTTGTTGTTAAGTCGGTTTTCTGTTGAGTTTCGCTCTAATCTGATTTGCTGGGAAGCAACTAACTCAACGTAATAAACCTCTGCACCTCGCTCCTTGAATAAATCGGAAACATATTTTATGTAATCCCAATCACTCTGAAGGTCGAAAGCCCATACATAGGTGAATATCATTCCGTAATTGTTGCTCTTTAAAAACTCTTCAAAGAAAACCTGTCGTAATCTATTGATTGTTTTCCCCTCGTAATAACCGAAAACCTCTATTACAGGTTCAATGGTCTTATGATTATGAAACAGTCTGAGGTCTGTAATTTTTGCAAGCTCTTGCCCGACCGTCATTTTGCCGACAGCGATATTGCCGAATATTATAACTAATTTCATAGCTTCATATCCTTTTTTTTATTTGTTACCTTGATATTACATCAATTTCATCCTTGCCCGGAGCTTCAAATATTGAAGCAAATTTTATCGCAAGCTTATCATCAATATAGTAAGCACTTGTTTCTTCTGAAAGCACGGCGGTGTTTCGCTTGTTTAATCGATATTTCCATATTTCATCGCTGACATCTATGTAGTGAAGCTCATATTCAATACCACGGGATTTATAAAACTCTTTTACCGCTTTCCGCTCTGCTTTTGTCCAGAAGCCCCAATCGAGAACAATGTTGATATCCTTGCTAATAAGCTCCATAGATTTGTTTAACAGATATTTTTCTGTTCCTGCAACATATTCATCGTGCTTATCACCGCAATGCTGACCGAAAAGAGCAAGAGTTATTTCATCAACCGAGAGTAAGACGGCTGCGTTTTCGGCACACAGCCTCTGCGCGTATGTAGTTTTACCGCAGCATATTTTACCGCAGATTAAAAAGACCTTTGCCATAAGTAACACCTTCGTTAAAATTCACAATACATTTCCTGTGCTTTAGGGATAAAACCGAGTTTTTCATAAAGCTTAATTGCGCCGTGATTATTTACAAGAACATCAAGGCTTATAAATTTACAGTCCCGCTGTTTTGCCCAGTCCTTTGCCGACATCATAAGTGCTGTTCCGAAGCCTTTATTTCTGTGGACTTCGGTTACGGCTACATCCATTATATAACAGAATTTTGCAGGAATGATAAATTCAAAATCAGGTCTTATTTTTGCTTGAAGCAGAATAAAACCGTTAATCTTGCCGTTATTTTCGTAAACAAGGATATCCGACTCATCACTTGAAATAGTTTTTGCAAGGAACTCTATACTTTGGTCGCCCTCTTTTATAAAGTCGGGAATCTGCTTCGCCATTTCTCTGAATTGCTCACGGTATAATTCGGCAATTTCGGGTATATCGTCAAGTGTTGCTTTTCTTATCATAATTATACTCCTTATATCCTCTTCATCAGCTTAAAATATTCTCCGTTTTTATCAGCACCATCAAAAAGAACCTCTGTGAAGCCGTATTTTCTGTATAAATGCAGAGCATTTTCATTATCCTTATCAACACCTATTGTCATTTCGGAAAAGCCCATAGTCTTTGCTTTTCGGATAAGAAAAGTGAGGATTTCACTTCCGATACCGTGGTTTTGGTATTCCTTTTTTACTATCATTCTTGAAACGTAGACACGCTTGTCGGGGATAGTGTAATCAGCATCATCTGCATCTAAAACCAAGGCACCTTCGCCAATGAACTCATTTCCGATTTTATAAATATATACAATCCGATTTCCGTTTTTTATCTCTTCAAGCCATTTATCAGCAAGCGGTTGAGAATTCATATTCCATATATTTGAACACTTATTGTAATCCTCGGGGGAGAGCTGCTCAATTGAAATAAACTTTGAATTATCATCAATTTCAAGGATGGTTTTTTCGGAAACTCTCATAATTTCACCTTTTTTCACAGCAAGGGTGGCAAAATACTGCGGATAGTATTTGCCGATTTCGTTTCCGCCCTCTCTGTCACGGTCTTCATATAAATCTTTGAGTAAAAAACCGGCTTTTAACTGTCCGCCGATTTGCTCATCCAATGTATGGCTGAACTGCACGCCGTCACCGTTTTCAATCATTTTCTCAAGCCGTTCTTTAGGCATTTTGAGAGGGTTAAAAGGTAACGAATTAACCACTTTTAAAGGCTCGTTTTCTTCAAATAAATAGTTAATTCCGTTATCCATACCCGCAAGTAATCTGCCTCCCTTTTTAAGTACGCGGCAGCACTCATTCCAGACGTGATAAACATCCTCTACATAATTGTTAGAAACAGGATGAAAAACAATATCAAAGCTCTCGTCTTCAAAGGGCAGAGCTTTTGACATATCACCCTTGATAATGTTAATACTGTAGCCTTCTCTTTCAGATACCGTTTTTTCTGCTTCAAGCTGTCTGTCGGAATAATCAAACACAGTACATTCTGCACCGAGTTTTGAGAATACAGGCATTTGCTGACCGCCGCCGCTTGCAAGTCCCAACACCTTTTTACCATTCAAATCACCAAACCATTCGTGAGGAACGGAAATGCACGGTGTAAGGTAAACTGTAAAATTATCTGCAGTAGTTTTTTCGTATTCTTCGTGACTTATGGGCAACGACCACTCACAGCTGTCTTCCGCCCACGAATCCCACGTTTCTGAATTTATTTTAGTATAGTCAATCATTTTAATTCCTCATTTTTTTGCCAACTGTAAATCTATTGTATCGTAAATTGTAATTTCTCCGCTGTGACGGTTGATAGCCGCTTCAATTTTTGAGAAGAACTCTGTTCGGATTTTTTCTTCAATCGCAATATGGTCTGAATACGTGCCGAGAAGCTTTATGTATTCTTTGGCTGTAAATGTGCGTGTGCGGTAAAAAAGTTTATACCTGATATCTGTAAAGCCGTATTTTTCTGCAATTAAAGCTCTGTTTTTTGCTTGTGTTTCAGAATATTCAACAAGCGGTTCTTGTTTCTTGTTATGGTATTTATAATAATAGTCTGCATAGATTCTGTCCATTTCTGCTGACAGCTCGGGCTTTCCTTTATCACGGTAAGGATGATTCGCAAATCGGGCAAAAACACCGCCGCATTTCAGCATATCATAAACCTTTTTGTATCCGATTTCTTCGGGTATCCAATGAAAGGCTGAAGCTGAATAAATTAAGTCATATTCTCTACCCAAATCAATATCTTCAAATTTCCCCGATTTGGCGGAAAAGCTCGGATAGTCTTTGAATTTTTTACGGCAGATTTCGCAGAAATTCTCACCGTAATCAACAGCGGTAAGGTTACAACCTGTTTTAAGAAAAGGTAAAGTTGCCTGACCGCCGCCGATACCGATTTCAACAACACGGCTCAGATTATTGATGGGTTTATATTCAAAAATGGTCCGATATAATTCATCAACATATCCGGGGCGAAGCTTTTCGTAGGTGTCGGCTACTGTATCAAAAGTCCAATTTAAGCTGCTCATATTTTTCTCCTGCTCTGTATTCAGGCAACATATAATTTATTTCAATATCTTCCTTATATGTTAACCCAATAACCTTTCCTTGATAATACAATGCCTTAAAGCTGACGGCTTTGGTTTTTCTCGCATTCCAAGCCATATTTTTAACGTCTTTCTTGTGAGGCTTTCGGTTTGCCTCCTTGCAATATTCTTTCCATACACCGTAAACCTCTTTTATTTGCGGCTTGCAATAAGGATTTATGCTGATTAAATCTGTTATTTTTACAAGCTCTGATATTGCTTTATCTGTTTCAGCAGTATGCTCACCCTGCATCAGATGCTTGCAGTAAACAAGATAATGTCCCCAACCCTGATTGATACCCGTATCACAATAACCCATAGCTTTCCAGAACGGGATTCCGCAAACGGGGTCGGGATATAACAATACGGTATCTGTTCCGCTATCAATAAAGATTTTCTCTATGTAGCTGTTCAGAATTCTGCCATACCCTTTTCTGCGGTGTTTTGGAGAAACGTAAAAATCGTTCACTGTTCCGTAGCTATACGGAATAGAAACAACATCAGATGCTACAGTTGATATTGAAGAAAAGCCAATAAGCTCTTTGCCCGATTGCATAACAATGAAATAATAAGTATCACTCTCCGAAGCCCTTGAAATGATACCGTCAAAAAGATTATAAAACATCTTCTTGTTACCGGGTGCTTCACCGCGATTTCGCAAGGTCTGTATTTTATATTCAGCAAAGATTTTGCGAAGCTTCTTATATTGGCTTATGTTATCTTTTGTAATAGTCGTAAAAGTAAAATCAGTATTCATAAAATCCTCTTTCTGTAAAAAATATAGGCACCTCCGAGAATACGGAGATGCCTGTATGTTCAGAAAGATTGATTATCAATCGCAAACGGACAAAACGGCTCTCCGATTTCGGATGTTAAGCTTCTGCATCATTTTGTCCACCTGCCTTTCGGTAATTTATTTAATTCTAATACTATTTCCCGTAATTGTCAACATTTTTGAATATCCGATGCAAAAGTGTCGGCTTTAAGTGCAGAAATGCTTGAGCAGGGAAGTGTATTATCTGTTTTCGGTGCAAAGACTAATAAGGTCGTCGAGGCTTGCCGTAGCAAGACATTCCACGGTATCGGATGCACCGTAATAAATCTTAACCTCACCGCTGTCCTCAAGAATCATACCGCCGGGGAAAATTACCTGCTGACGGAATCCGTTTTCTGTTTCGTAATAGTTTTCGGGAGCAATCAAGGGAAGCTTGCTCATTCCGATAACCTTTGCGGGATTGTTCAGGTCGAGAAGCATAATTCCTGCGCAGTATCTTTTCTGCCAGGAGCTTTCCCAGCCGTTTTTACCTCTTGAAGAATCTTTATCAACCGCGTGAAACGTGGTAAGCCATCCCTTGTTTGTTTTGACGGGCGGTGCGGCGGGACCTATTTTATCATTTGCAAAGGGGACGTCCTCAACTGCAAGAACAAGCTCGGTTTCACCCCAGAATTTAAGGTCGGGAGAGGTTGAAAGCCAAAGGTCAAAACGGTCTTTGCCGCCTCTTGAATATACCGGGAAGGGTCTTTCAAGGCGGACGTAGCAGCCGTTGATTTTTTCGGGGAAAAGAACCATATTTCGGTTATCGGGTGCTGATGCGCTGATAACGTTTATTTGCTCAAAATTATCATCGACCTCCGCGATACAGCCTCTTACTCCGTGACGGGTATCCATTGCCATACACAAGTACGGTTTTTCGTCTAAAATAGTAATTCTCGGATCATAGAATCTTTTTAATTCATCCTCCGGCAACAGATTTTTGTTGTCAAACAATGCAGTATCTCTGACCTTCCAGTTGATTCCGTCTTCACTTTCTGCAAAGCCGAGTGAGGTTCTGAATTTGATTTGCGGAAAGGTCTCTTCGGTAGGTCCGTAATCGTTACGGAAGACCATAACGTATTTGCCGTTGAATTTTGCAACTCCCGCATTAAAAATCAAGGATGCATCATAGGGGATATCGTCTTTTGTAAGCACAGGCTTATTCAGTTTTTTTATACACGGAGCACTATAAAGCTCAGGTGTTAAAAGTCTCATAATATTATCTCCCTTTAAATTATCTGTCAAACGTCCACTTCTGTTGCATTATAACGGCAGGAACAAAATCATTTTCCCTTGTATAGAATGCCGTAATCAGACTTCCGTCGGAAAGCTCAACGGTGGACGGATATCCGAGGTCATCGGTGTCCTTGCCTTCAAAGAGAACCTTTGCTTTACTCCAGCTCTTACCGTTATCCTCGCTGAAAATTGCCCATATTCCGTAGGGAGTGCTTCTGTGAGAGACGGTGGAAATCAGAGTACCCGAGGAATGCATAAAAATGTGAGCGGGTGCCCCGTCTGTGTCGCCGATTATCTGAACGGGCTTGCTCCACGTTACACCGCCGTCAGCAGATTCAGTCTGATAAAGTGTAAACAGAGTTTCTGCCTTGTTTTCTACGCGAAGGTGGCAGATTATTCTGCCGTCGGGAAGCTGAATTGCGTGAGGCTCATAAAAATAACAATCTTTAAATTCCTCATATTTATAAATTCCCATATCGCCTATAAAAGTCATTTTTCCCGTTTTTGTGTCTATAGTGTGCGCTTCAATGTGATTATGAATGCCTTGAATTCTTCCGACCCACAGAACAGTACCGTCATTCAGTACGGTGGGACCGTGAGGGGAGGAAATAGGGGATTTATATATTTTACTCCAGGTTTTTCCGTAATCATTACTGATTCTGAACGTTACTCCGAGGTCTCTTGCCTCGTCTTCGGGGGAAACTGAATTTACGTAGTCAAAGCATTCTTTTGTCTGAGGCATATTCTGCCTTTGAAAATCCAGCGTATTATTAAAAGATGTTGCAATAAGACCGCTTTGCCCGAAAACACAAAGTCCTACGTCTCTGTCATCAAGCACCGTATCAAAAACCGCAACGGGCTCAGAGTATGTTTCACCGTTATCATCGCTGAACGCCAGAACTCCTTTTCCGAAGGGACAGATATGCTCAACACGGTAACCGGATGCGCCTACGCAGATTCTGTCGTTCTGAAGCCTTGCAATAGTGGGCCAGGCAAAATATGCGTGATGGCTTTTTTTGTTTGTCATAACAATTTTGGGTTGATCGATTAATTTAATTTTCAAAAGAATTCACCTCATAAAATATATTTTTGGATTATTTCAGATTGTGTTAAAGCTATCAGTTGAACTGAGAGTGATAAAGTGAATAGTAAAAACCGCCCTTTGAAATAAGCTCATCGTGGTTCCCCTGTTCAATGATGGTTCCGTTCTTTACAACCAGTATGGTATCTGCATTTTGTATGGTTGAAAGTCTGTGAGCAATAATAAAGCAGGTTTTATTCTCCATTAATGCCGTCATAGCGTTTTGTATCTGTATTTCCGTACGGGAGTCAACGTTGGAGGTTGCCTCGTCAAGAATCAGAATCGGGGCTTTTGAAAGGAACGCACGGGCAATAGTGATAAGCTGCTTTTGTCCCTTGGAAATATTAATGCCGTCATCTGAAAGAATTGTATTGTAGCCATCGGGCAAGCTGTTTATATATGAATCAATTTTTGCGGATTTTGCGGCACGGTATACTTCTTCGGGGGTAGCATCCTCTCTGCCGTAAACTATATTGTCATAAATTGTTCCGCTGAATAGCCAGGTGTCCTGCAGTACCATATTAAATGCAAGGCGCAGATCCGCACGCTTTATATCAGTTGAAGGTATACCGTCAATAAGTATTTTGCCGCTCTGATGGTCATAAAAGCGCATAAGCAGATTAATAATGGTTGTTTTTCCTGCACCTGTAGGTCCGACTATGGCAACCGTCTGTCCTCTTTTTGCATTTACCGATACGTTCTTCAGAACGGTTTTGTCGGGGGTATAGCCAAACGAAACGTTTTGAATACAAACGTCTCCCTGTACGTCCCTTAATACCCTTGCATCCGTCGGGTCAGCCTTTTCGGGAGCTTCATCGAGTATTCTGAATACGCGCTCTGCGGCAGAGAATGCAGATTGGATTTCGTGAAGGATATTTGAAAATTCGTTTATCGGGCCGGCAAATTTCCTTGAATACTGCACGAACTGAGCAACACCGCCGAGTGTAATAAAGAAGGACGATGCGGCAAGCACGGTTCCGTTTTGTGAGAGCATATAAAGAATTCCGCCCATAACTGCTACAAGTGTAAGTGAAACGTTGTTTATCAGATTGATGGTAGGGAATAAAAGGGCGGCATTATATTCAGCCTTGTAAAATGCATCCATCGCTTCGCCGTTGATTTTGTTGAAACGCGATGAAATTACGTCCTGCCGTCCGTATGTGGAAATCGTACGTGAGCCGGTGAGCATTTCTTCGGCAAAGCCGTTCAGCTCTCCGTATTTTTTTGCTCTTTTGCTGAAAAGAGGACGTACCTTTTTTGAACGGTATTTAGTAAATAACAGCGATACGGGAACGGTAAGAGCAAAAATCAGAATCATAGGCTTTGATATCTGCCACATAAAGAAAAGTGAGCCTACAACAGTATAAATGCTTGTCAGTATCTGCACAAGGTCGTGAGACAGAGTGCTGTTTATGGTATCTATATCATAAGACAGATGGCTTATGATATCTCCCGTTGCGTGGGTATCAAAGAAATTTACGGGAAGCGTTGTCAGCTTTTCAAATACCTGCTTGCGCATCTTATAGATTATCCGCTGACTCAGGTGCATCATAACAAGCGAGAGGACGTATGCCAGAATTGCTGAAAGCAGATAACATACCAGCATTAAGGCAATATTTTCCCATACGGCAGGGAAGTCAACCCCCGTTTCAAATTCTATTGCGTCAATTGCCGCCCCCGAATACCTTGGTCCCATAAGCGACAGCTGGTTTGAGCCGAGAGTAAGAAGTATTGCAACAATAAACAACGGACATTGTTCAAGCACGTATTTGCTGAGTCTTACGAATATACCTTTTTTGTTCCTGACTTTAATTTTGTTATCACTCAAGGAAGGCACCTCCCATCTGTGAATCGCTTATCTGCTTATATTCGGGGCAGTTTTCGAGCAATTCCTCGTGTTTTCCTTTGCCTATTATCTTTCCGTTGTCAAGAACGATTATGACATCGCAATCCTTCACCGAGCTTACCCTCTGAGCAACTGTGATAACGGTTGTATCTGTCATATTTTCTTTAAGTGCTTTCCGCAGATTTGCATCTGTTTTATAGTCAAGCG
>JAZNFG010000036.1:0-74287 GCA_045589015.1 Acutalibacteraceae bacterium | reverse complement strand
AGGAAAAAGGATTTCGCACTCTGCGGAGTGCGACAAGAGGCTCTGCCTCTTGACACCGTGAGCTTTTGAAAAAGCTCAACCAAAACTTTTAATAGGCACTCCCGTGCCCACTTCATCCCCCAAGTTTCCGTGAAGAGTCATTTTTCTTATAACAAAAGCCACCTACAGCTCCCCGGATTAGGGAAGGGGTAGGTGGTTAATAAATCGTAAGATTCTTTCTTACTTAATAAGGCATTCGCCCGTCATTTCCTTGGGCTGAGCAAGTCCCATTACCTTGAGCATTGTGGGACAGATATCTGCAAGTCTGCCGCCCTCCTTGAGCTCACAGGGATAACCTACTACGCAGAAGGGAACGGGGTTTGTCGTATGGGGAGTAAAGGGATTGCCGTCGTCGCCTATCATTCTGTCCGCGTTACCGTGGTCAGCCGTGATAAAGCATACGCCGCCCATATCAAGAGTAGCCTTTACAACGTCACCTACGCACTCGTCAACTGCCTCTACAGCCTTAACTGCGGCTTCCCATACACCTGTATGGCCTACCATATCACAGTTAGCAAAATTGAGAATAACGGCATCATACTCACCGCTTCTTATCTTTTCGCAAACGGTATCCCTGACGGGGTATGCACTCATTTCGGGCTGTAAATCAAAGGTGGGAACGTCGGGAGACTGAATAAGAATTCTGTCTTCACCCTTGAAGGTCTTTTCCTCGCCGCCGTTAAAGAAGAAGGTTACGTGGGCATACTTCTGAGTTTCTGCAATACGAAGCTGTGTCTTGCCGCAATCCTGAAGATACTCACCGAAGGTCTTTGTAAGCTCCTCGGGAGGGAATGCAACGCTTACGTTGGGCATTGTCTCGTCGTACTGAGTCATACAAACGAAATTAAGGGGGAAGAAGCCGTTTCTTCTTTCAAAGCCGTCAAAGGCCTCGTCAACGAAGGTGCGTACTATCTGACGGGCACGGTCGGGACGGAAGTTGAAGAATACAACGGAGTCGTCAGCCTTAACGGTGCCTTCCTTATTTACTACGGTGGGAACGATAAATTCGTCGGTAATTTCCTTATCGTAGGATCTCTGCATTGAGCCAACAGCATCGCTGTCCTCAAGTCCTTCACCGTAAACGAATGCGGCATAAGCCTTCTCTACTCTGTCCCAGGCAAAGTCACGGTCCATAGCAAAATATCTGCCGGTAATGGTAGCAATCTCACCTACACCGAGCTGCTTGCACTTATTCTCAACGTCAGCTACAAATCCCTTACCTGAGGTTACGGAAACGTCTCTGCCGTCCATTATACAATGCACGTAAACCTTGGTAAGACCAAAGCTCTTTGCCATTTCAAGAAGTCCGAAAAGATGCTCGATATGGCTGTGAACACCGCCGTCGGAAAGAAGTCCCATAAGGTGAAGGGCAGTTCCCTTTTCCTTACAGCTTTCCATAGCGGAAATAAGCGCGGGGATTTTAAAGAAATCTCCGTCCTTTATGGATTTTGAAATCTTAACAAGCATCTGATAAACAACTCTGCCTGCACCGATATTTGTATGTCCTACCTCGCTGTTTCCCATCTGTCCGTCGGGAAGTCCTACGTCAAGTCCCGATGCACCGATGGTTGTAAAGGGATTTTCAGCGAAGAATTTATCAAGATTGGGAGTTTTTGCAAATTTTATGGCGTTACCCTCGTCACAGCTTCTGATGCCGAAGCCGTCCATAATACATAAAACAACAGGTTTTTTCATTATTCTTTACCTCTTATAAAATGCAGGGGACGGGGTTACCGTCCCGCATAAATATCACTGAAAAAGCCGCCTGCGACTTCTCCGAATTCCGAATTACTTTGATGCTGCCTTAACGATAACAGAGAAGTCCTCAGCCTTGAGAGAAGCACCGCCGATAAGACCGCCGTCTACGTTAACCTGAGCTACAAGCTCGTCAGCGTTCTTTGCGTTCATTGAGCCGCCGTACTGAATCGTAACCGTCTGAGCAACATCTGCACCGTATGCTTCAGCCACAGCCTCTCTGCAGAAGCGGTTGCCTTCGTCTGCCTGCTCGGGAGTAGCAACCTCACCCGTGCCGATAGCCCATACGGGCTCGTAAGCAATAATAACGTTCTTGAGCTGCTCAGCTGATACGTTTGTAAGAGCCATCTTTGTCTGGAATTTGAGAAGAGTTTCGGTATAACCGAGGTCTCTTTGCTGCTTTGTCTCACCTACGCAAACGATAGCCTTGAGGCCTGCTTCAAGAGCCGCAAGAGTACGAAGGTTTACAGTCTGGTCTGTTTCACCGAAGTACTGTCTTCTTTCGCTGTGTCCGATTACAACGTATTCAACTCCAAGCTCTGTGAGCATATCAGCGGCAATTTCACCCGTATATGCACCCGAAGCCTTGAAGTGTACGTTTTCAGCACCGATTTTGATGTTTGAGCCCTTTGCTGCTTCAACTGCGGCAGGAATGTCAACGAAGGGAACGCAAAGCACAACCTCACAATCAGCATCTGCAACGAGGGGCTTCATTTCCTCAATAAGAGCCTTTGCCTGTGCGGGAGTCTTGTTCATTTTCCAGTTACCGGCTATAACAGCCTTTCTTAATTCCTTGTTCATTATATTTACCTCCGAAAAATCGGCTTACCGACCGAAAAAGGACGGTAAACCGTTACTTTTTTGATTAATTATTTCTCGTCAATGCAAGCAATACCGGGAAGCTCTTTACCCTCAAGATACTCAAGAGAAGCACCGCCGCCGGTGGAAATGTGGCTCATCTTGTCAGAGAAGCCGAGCTTCTTAACAGCAGCAGCAGAGTCACCGCCGCCGATGATGGAGATAGCACCTGAATCTGCAACAGCCTTAGCTACTGCAGTTGTACCTGATGCAAAGTTCTCCCATTCGGAAACACCCATAGGTCCGTTCCAGATAACGGTTCCTGCACCCTTTACGGCGTCGGAGAAAATCTCCTCTGTCTTGGGACCGATATCAAGCCCCATCCAGCCGTCGGGAATCTCGTCGGAATTTACAAGCATGTGCTCTGTATCGGGAGCATATTCCTTACCTACGCGGTTATCCTGAGGAATAAGGAACTTAACGCCCTTTTCTTCAGCCTTGGCCATAAGGCTCTTTGCAAGCTCAATCTTGTCCTCCTCGCAGATAGACGTACCTACGTGATGCCCGAGAGCGCGCATAAAGGTATATGCCATACCGCCGCCGATAATAAGAGTATCGCACTTATCGATAAGGTTCTCAATAACACCGATCTTATCGGAAACCTTTGCACCGCCGAGAATAGCAACAAGAGGTCTCTTGGGATTCTCAAGAGCACCGCCGATGAACTGAATTTCCTTCTGGATAAGATAGCCTACTGCAGAAGGAAGATAATCAGCAACACCCGTGGTTGAGGAATGTGCACGGTGAGCAGAGCCGAAAGCATCGTTTACATAGATATCAGCAAGAGCTGCAAACTTCTTTGAAAGCTCAACATCGTTCTTTGTTTCGCCCTTTTCAAAGCGTACGTTTTCAAGAAGGATAGCTTCGCCTTCCTTAACCTCAGCTGCAAGTGCCTGTGCGCTTTCGCCTACAACGTCGGAAGCAAGCTTAACCTCAAAGCCGAGAAGCTCTGAGAGACGTGCGGCAACGGGAGCCATTGAAAACTCGGGATTAAACTCACCCTTGGGACGTCCGAGATGTGAGCAAAGAATAACCTTTGCGCCGCCCTCAAGAAGATACTTGATAGTGGGAAGAGAAGCAACGATTCTCTTGTCGCTTGTGATAACGCCGTTTTCCATCTTTACGTTGAAATCGCAACGGACAAGAACCTTTTTGCCTTTGACAGCGATATCTTCAACTGTCTTTTTGTTTAGTGAACTCATGTTGAAAACTCCTTTTATATCAGTTTATTTTTAACTTTTTATTTGCCTTGTGTATTTTACAACAATGTTAAAAAATTATCAATTATTAAAATATACAAAGCGTAACACCATTCACGGAAATAATTTGTAAAAGGTATGTAAACTCCGCATATTTTCAGTTGCTCCAGAACAGATAGCCGTCCAACAAAACAGCTCTTACGGGAGCCGCCTCCACACCGTTAATCTTAACGGGAACTGCCACAAGAAAATACCTGCCGGGCTTAACCCCGCTCAGGTCGAGGTTTTCGAGAACCGCAACACTCTCTCCGAGAATAGCCTTGTGGGGATTTATCTGGTCACCGGGTGAGCCTACTGACATTCCGTCCGTGCCTATCAGGTCATATCCGAAATACGCCGCCTCTTCTGCACCCGTCTTCTCAAAATAAGCCTTTCCCGAGCTTTTGATAAGCAGTCTCTTCGTGCTTTTCGGGAAGTGTTCATCCACGTATTCTCCCGTTATAACCTCGGTATCAACCTCTAAGACAATGCATTCACCGATGAATTTGTCAAGAGGAACGTCATTTATTTCCGCTCCGCCGTTTATAAAATGAAGGGGTGCATCGGCGTGGGTGCCTGCGTGAAGAGTAGTGCAGAGCCTTGCCATATTACAACTGTCTCCGTTTGCTGTTGCAGAAAAAACAGAAAGCTCGGGGGCAGGGTCACCGGGATACGGCTTCGTCGTTATTATGTCTTTAGTAATATCAATAATCTTTATATTAGGCTCCAATTTTCACACACCCCTCCGTCCGTTATCACAAGCGTCCTCAGCTGACGTTTACGTGTCTGTCTATAAGCACCGTGGTAATAAGGAATATGAACACCGATGCTATTGCCGTACAGTAAATATTTGTAATAGAGAAGGCACCGAAGCCGAGATCCCAGGCTGCGGCTACCTCAGCCTCTGAAAGAGTAAAGGTATAAGCCGTCTCAGAAATTATAATGTATATCTTTATAAGCTTTGTTATCATTGATGCGAAGGTCTCAACCACGAACACACCGCCGAAGAAGAACAGAATCTTACCTGCCTTTCCTACCTTATGGAAGGGACGGCAATGAGAAAGAGTGATGGCAAAAAAGATAAGAAGCAGATATACCACAATCTTTATGGCACCCGAAAAGGCATAGATGGATGCAAGGCTGAGAAGCACGGGAAGTGAGGGAGCGGTAATTCCCGCGCTGGCAAAAAGTCCCTCTCCCAGCTCAACTATAAGCTCATAAACGGAGTAATACATATCGTTACCCTGAACAAGGTCAACGGAATGCTTTACGATGTAAATGAATGAGCCGAAGCCGCACACGCACAGAAGCAGGAAGTTAAGCAATACCCAGAAGGAGCCTGCTATCCATTTTGAAAGAAGAAGCGTACTGCTTCTTACGGGAAGGCTCATTGTAAGATGTCCTTCATCACCGAACATATTTCTCTTATATTCGGCAACTATTCCCGTCACCGTCATAAGAAGTCCTATACCTGCGGCAAGGCACAGGGCACAGGATGCAAGAATTTTGATAACGAGACCGAGACCGATACCGGTATCGCCCCATTTTGACCAGTCAACGAAAAGAAGCACAAGCATTATAACACCTATAATACCCATAGCAACGTAAACGTTTGAAACTGAGCTCATATTTGCCTTGAACGTATTTTTAGTCAACTTCCCAAGCATCGCCTATTACCTCCTTGAATATTTCTTCTACTGACTTTCCCGTAGAGCGTAAGGTTTCGATACCGGTGTTAACAAGAATCGAGCCGTGTCCCAGCATAAGAATATGGTCAAAGCTGTGCTCAAGGTCATTAACAAGGTGAGTTGAAAGAACGACAGTAGCATTTTCCTTATAGTTTTTCATAATAATGTCAAGAATAACGCTTCTTGCGGCAGGGTCAACACCGCCGAGAGGCTCGTCGAGAAGATAGATATCGGCACTTCTTGACATAACCACCAGAAGCTGAAGCTTTTCCTTCATACCCTTTGACATAGTCTTGACTCTCTGATTGAGGTCAAGTCCGAAGCGGGAAGCAAACTCTATTGCCTTTACCTTGTCAAAATCCTGAAAGAAATCACCGTAGTAATTGATACAGTCTATGGTGCGGAATCTTTCGGGGAAGAAGGTGCAGTCGGGCAGATATGCCACGTGAGCCTTTGAGCCGATACCGATGGGTCTGCCGTCAACCTTTACCATACCCGTATAGTCGTGAATAAGACCCGAGAGTATTTTCATAAGAGTAGTCTTACCGCAGCCGTTGGGGCCTAAAAGTCCTACTATCTTGCCGGAGGGGATATCAAAGGAGATATTGTTGAGAACAATGTTTCCGTCGTAATCCTTGGTAAGATTTCTTACCTTGAAGGCATATTCACTTCTGCTGCGCACCTCTGCTTCCGCAGCGGCTGAAAATTCACCCTGTGCTCCGTCGAAGGCAGTATCATTCTGCTGAAACGGCTCGGGAGAATATGATTTTTTATGATGTCTGAACGCCATATTTCTTTCTCCTTACTTTCTGTTATCCTGAGCGACACCGAACTGCGGGAAGTCGGGGTCGGAAAATATATCTGTGAAGCTGTCATCCGAAAGCACACGGGCGGCAACGCCGAGAGCCTTGTCGTTATATGCCGTATCGTCGTGCCTTTGTCCTGCGAAATACCAGGTTCTTTCGGGCCAGAGTCCGTATGCGGCATCTACGGTTCCGTCAGGTGACAGATGCTTGTGAGTGCCGTCGGTACAATGCCTTCCCTCCTCGGGGAATTCGGTCAGCCTTTCACCCAGCGGCGCACTCAGCGCACCGAGAGTGGTTGAGGAAACATTGATTATTCCGTCAGAGGACATTTTATCGGATTTCACAACACCGGGGAAGCTCAGTCCGTAGCCGCAGACCGCAAAAAATTCAACGCCCTGTGCTTCAAGCTCCCTTACCGTTTCGGGGAACCTCAGACGGTATTCGTAAAAGCGGTCAGCTCTTTCACGTACAGCCCTGCGGGAGCTGTCTGAAAGATACTTATCGGCAAGTGCCTCGTATCTTTCGGGCGGAATAATGCCCCACATAGACAATGAGTTCGCAAGCACCGAGCTGCAAAGAGCATCTATAGCCTTGTCGGCTGTTGTATCAAAAACACCGTCGGGCATCATTTTAAGAAAGCCTCCGAGAGTGTCAGCCGTTTTTTTGTCGGCAAGCATTTCTATCATAGAAAGCGCATTTGCGGTCACTATATCCTTTGCCATAAGGTCGGCAATAAGATGGCTTCCGCCGAGAGCCGCAACAAAATACATAACGCGCTTGATGTCTTTTTTATGGGAGAAAAGCTGGAAATATGCGGTAGAAAGAGCACCTCCGAGACTTACGGGCACAAGATTAACCCTTTCACTTCCCGTTTTTTCCTTTACCATATCGATAAAATCGCTGAGCTCCCTTGCGGTTTCATAGGTATCGCCGAAGGAATTATAGGCAAAGAAATAAAGGTTTTCTTCACCGATTCTCTCCGAAAGCTGTTGAAGCGGAACCATCTTGTATATGTAACGCTTTTCATCGGGCGAGCATTCGGCAAGGCTGTAGGGGTAGGACACCACACGAAGGGTGTTCTTCATAGAGCCGTCGGGCATAGTGGCAATAGGGTCGGTAATATCCTTGATAATTGAAGCCACCTTATCCGAAAATCCTGCATCCCTTCTGAAGAGCATCATTTTCATCAATGCGCCCTTTAGCGAGCCCAGAACCTCTTCCCCGTCTACGTCAATGGGCCATGCCATCTTTATCCTTTTGCCTTCAGCGTCTACCTGCTCGACCTTTGACTGACCGATACCCGGCAGAATCACACACGGCGTATGCTTGATTTCGGGCATATTTATTCCTCATTTCATAATTTTACATATTTATTTAATATATACTATCACACATAATAATAAAATGCAACATAAAAATCGCAATTTGTCGAGGCAAAAGTATTTCAAGAATCTTTTTTACCTGTTAAGCAGAAACCGAGCGTTTAGCTCAGCGGATGCCTTGCGGGAAAGCTACGGCAAAAAAACGTTTTCTGCCCGAAGCTCCCCCGACAAAACGATTCAATCTGACCGTCCGTCCCCGTCACTGCGACCCTTGCCGTCAAGCTCCTCAGCAAGACTCAAAAGCCATCCTGCCGAGCCGGTATAAAGACTCCAGCCGCCCCGTCCCACGTGTCCGTGCGCATAATATACGTCACCTGCAAGGGCATAGGGCTCCGTCTTATAGATTTCACCCTTACCGTCCTTATATTTCTCAGACGGAATCAGAGCCTTCAGCACCCTTTGCGCCTGCCCGGTAAGACCTTCTTTGAATAAAGCCATACAGAACCATACCGCCGCGTGAGTATACTGACCTCCGTTTTCTCTCATCCCCTCGGGATAAAAATTAACGTAGCCCGTCTGCTTTCGGTTTTCATTGAAGGGCGGAGAAAAAAGCCTTATTACACCCGTCTGCTCATCGAAAAGCCTGTCGTAAGCATAAAGAAGTGCGTTTTTCACTCTCGTTTTATCGGGCATATCGGCAAGAGATGCCCACGCCTGACAAAGAATATCCGTTTCACAGCCGTCGGAGCCCTCGTCTCCAAGAGCAGCTGTGTCATCATAAAAGCCTCTTATATACCATCTGCCGTTCCAAGCGGTATTTTCAACGGCATCGGTATACACAGCTGCCTGCCTCAGAAGCAGCTCTGCGGATTTCGGGTCATTCATCATTTCGCAAATTTTTGCAAATTTTTCACATACGGATTTTAGAAACATAGAAAGCCATACGCTTTCTCCCGTTCCCTTTTCTCCCACGCTGTCAAAGGAATCGTTCCAGTCTCCCGTACCGAATAGGGCAAGTGAATGCTCTCCGTGCGTCATTCCTCTGCCAAGCGCTCTGAGACAATGCATATAAAGGCTCTCCTTAATAAAGGAATGTCTGTACTCAAGATATCTGTCCCTCTCGCCGTCAGCAAGCTCTTCTCCCGAAAGATAAGGAATTTCGGCATTGAGAATTTTACTGTCTCCCGTTTTCATCACGTAGTGAGCGACGGCATAGGGAAGCCACAGAAGATCGTCCGATATCCTTGTTCTGACTCCCTTATATATCAAGCCGCCGCGGTATATCGCGTGAAACCAGTGAAGCACGTCTCCGTCGAAGAACTGAGCGGATGCCGCTCTGAAAATCATCTGTCTGACCGCCCTGCTTTCCCTATTTGTCAAAGCCATAGCATCCTGAAGCTGATCACGGAAGCCGTAAGCACCGGAGCATTGGTAAAAGCCGCATCTTGCCCTGAGTCGAGTATCACTCACCTGATGATACAAAAGGGTCGAGGAAAAGGTATCGAAAAACGGGTATCCCGTTGAAAAAGCGGGGGAACGCTTAGTTTTCTTTATAAAAGGTGCGCTCAGAAGCCTTGCGGCACGTTCAAGGTCGGGCGCAAAGCAAAGCTCAAAGACGGCAGTTTTCTTTTCTTCTGCCGAAAGAACAAATTTTTGCAATACCGATATGGTTTTTTCATTACCGAAAAGGCTGTCACAGTCGCAAAAAACTGTCTCACAATCCGCAGAAAACAGAGCCATTATTCCCGAATAATCTGAATTAAGCGTATTTTTCGCGCCTATCATATTGTTTCTTTTCTCTGTCAGAATAAATCTGCCGTCCTTCTTCTCACCGAGCACGGGGGCTACCGCATAACGAAGCAGACATTCCGCCTTTGAACGGGACTTGTTTTCAAGCTGTACCGTCACCCTTTTTCGGCTTCCTCTCACGGGAACCTCAACGGTTACGACTGCTCTGATATCGTCCGCCGATGAGGCGTACACAGCAGAATTTTCATAAAAAATACAGGAGCTGTCCCTCAGCACGTCGTAAACGTTACCGCCGTAATTCAGAAGCAGTCTTTCCCCCGTAAGCCCCGTGAGAGTATCGTTGCTCCACTCCGTAAGCTTATTGAGTCTTGAATTTTTACACCAGGTAAAGCCGAGAGAGCCGTCGGTAACAAGTGTTCCGAAGGTATTGTTTGAAAGAGTATGACTCCAGGGAAGAGAAGGACTCTCTTTTATTGCATAGCCTCCGTCAACAAAGCCGTCGGGGGCATTTTCCGGCCTGCGTGCTTTTTTTATATCTGCGCAGTCAGAGGCTAAAGCCCGAGACGGTGCAGACGAATCGGGCATACAAAGGACGGAAAAGCCGAGAATTGCCGCAAAGGAATCCTTATCAAGAGAGGAAAGAGAAAAAATATGCACTCCCCCTCTTTTTTTCAGCATATCTCCCATATCCTCTTCCTCAAGCATTTTAAGAAGCCGTCTCTCTCCCGAGAAATCATAGTCGCGGTTATTCTCAAAAATAAATGCAATATCCGCAGGCACAGAGCATTTTTTTAGTCTTTTGTGAAATCTTATAAAGGCTCTGAGCATAACGTCCGTACAGCTTCTGTCGGGAAATACCGTTATAACGGGCAGGTCTCCCGAAATACCCGTTTTCCACAATGCCTCCCGCGTTACCAACCCCGACTGCCTTGCGACTTCGGCTGTCTCGGAGCCGCTTCCCGTGAAGAACACTCTTGAAACGAAGTCCGTCCCCTGAGAAAAGGTCAGCTTATCTCTCAGAAATACCGCGGCGGCACCCCTGCTGACAGAAGGCAACGGCTTGCCTCTTACTGCCGAAAGCGTTGCAAGGGCACCTGCCGTGCTGACCCCTGCGGCAAGAATCAGAACGGCTTCAAGGCTTTTTCCTGCCTGCAGACTTATTTTTCTGCTGACGGCAAGCACGGGATTAACTCCCCTTACGCTATTGCCTTCACATCTGTAGTCTCTGTCAAAAATACATTCTCCGTCCGAGGTACGCGATACTGTCTTTTCTCTGTCAAGGGAAATACTGCACCGCCCCCCGCCGTATAAGCCTGCGGCAAGCACGGGACTTTCAGGGGCATTTTTCCTGCGAAAAACCGCCGCCCTGTGCTTTTCAAGATACTCGGCATCAAGAAACATATCGGAAAAGGCGGGATGCATATCCTCACTCAGAACGGGAAGCATCGACGGCTCAATATACCAATGAAGCGTAAGGCTTGCCGAGGTGCGTGAATTGTTCTTTACCTTTACGGGAAGCAGAAGGGCATTTTCATTTATATGAACGAAAAGAGCGGATGAAAGCTCGCACCCCCATTCTCCGACAACGGAAAGAGCGGCATATTTTTTCAGCCTTACTCCGCCGTCCCTTCGGGGAAACAAGGGAATTATTTTTCCTTCCGACTCCACCCCCACAGATACGCCCTCGCTCCGCGGAGAATATTTTATAAGCTCTCTGCCCGAAAATACACAGCGGCTTCTGCCGTATTTGTCACAAAACACCGTCATATCCCCGTTGGAATATGAAAATGCCTCTCTGCCCTCGTCGGGAGCCTCCCTGTGAAGTCCCGTGCCCTCCTTCCTTCTGCTGTCAAAGCGTCTTCTTTCCCTCAGCTCCTTTAATATTCCGTAATGGGAAGGGAGCTTTTCCTCAAGAAGCACGGCGGCACTTTCCGAATATCTGTCCGACATAAAGCGTTTCACAAAAACGTCTCCGTAAAGGGTGTTTGCCATAGCAATTATACTCATTCCTATATGATGAGCCATATAGCATCTGACAATATGATAGTCCTCTCCCTCCGTTCTTGAAGGAGTAAAATCAACAGCCTCATAAAAGCCGTACTCTCCCTCACAATGATAAGAGGACAGCCTTGCAAGATTTTTCACAGCACTTTTTCTGTCAAAGGGAAGAGTAAGAAAGGTGGAATAAGGAGAAATTACGCTTTCGTCGTCGGCATCTCTTTTCAGAGCAAGGCTTTTAAGTCCGTGCGCCTTATATCTGTAATCAAGAGAGGAATCAGTAGCATAAAAGCAGCTTTCGGAAATTCCGTATGGTATACCCTCTTTTCTTACCCTCTTCTTCTGGGCAAAAAGGCATACCTTCAAAGCCTCATAGGAAAAGGTATCGGGGACTGTGTCAAGGAAAAGTGCGGGCATAAAATATTCAAACATCGTACCTGTCCACGAGCCTGCCGTAACGTACCGTCCGCTTTTTTTGACGGTTCTGCCGAGAGCTTGCCAATGCGACGGAGGAACTCTTCTTCGGGCACATTCAAGAAAGGATGCCATTCTTGTCTCACTCATATAAAGGTCGTAAAAGGAGGTTGACAGAGCACCCGTTTCGCAATCCGCACCGATTCTGAAAAGCCCTCTGCTTTTGTCATAAAGAAAGGAGGGGTCGCTTTGCTCTATTATTTTTTCTATTCTCGCGGCGGCGGCAGTATAATCCGCGCCGTCAAATTCATTAAGCCCCTCCTTCAAAGCCGTAAGGCATACGAGATAATTTCCGCAATCCACGAAGGATACGTAAGAGGGTCTGAGAGGTCTGAGAGTTACCGTATCGTACCAATTATAAAGAAGTCCTCGGTATTTTACGAGCTTATCCACAGTATCAAGGGTAGCCGTTATTTTCTCAAGCATCACCTGAGGGGTTATAAAGGACATATCCGCCGCCGCAAGCACGCTGACAAGATAAAGTCCGATATTTGTGGGCGAGGTTCTGTGCGCCTTTTTTCTGACGGGCGTTTCCTGAATATTGTCGGGCGGAAGATAATTTTCCGTTGCGCTTACGTTATCCTCAAAATATTTCCACGCAGACAGCGCAAAGGACAGCACCGTCTGCTTTTCATTGTCCGTAAGCTCTTTTTGCTTTTTTTCCGTTAAAGCTACCCCTTTCATAACGTAAACGGGAACAAAAAGCAGAAAAAACACCGCGGCAAGCCTGTGCAGAGGGGAACCGAAAAGGAAAAGAAAAGCCGCTGACAGAATCGGAAAAGCCGTACCCGTAAGTGCCTTCCCCCGTCCGCTCTTGTCCGCATCTGCGGCAGTCTGCCATTGTAAAAGGTGCTTTCCCGAAACAAGACCTCTGTATGCCGCCTTCAGTATTGCGTCAAGGCTTATCGCAGCTGCCGCAGGCAAGGCTCCGAGAGAAAGAAACGCTCTCACGGTATCCCTTACGGCATCGGAAATTCCCGATGAAAAATAAAGTCCCGTAAAAGCCTTTATCCCCTGCCTTATAAAAGCACATACGGCACTGAGAATATCAGGCACAATCACGGACAATATGCCCGTTAGAGTAAAAGCCGCCCCCGCGTCACCGTCAAAAAAACAGCCGAGAAGAATAAGTGCAAGGCTCAGCACGGGCGATACCGCACGGCGGAAATTATCCGCAAGCTGATATTTGCCCAGAATATCCGTTGAGGGAGACAGCTTTTCCGTGCCGAGAGGGAAAAACAGATATTTCAGATTCTGCACGTCACCTCTTATCCAACGGTGAAGCCTTGCAAAATAACCTTCGGGAGACGAGGGAAAGCCGTCGTACAAAACGGCATCCGAGCAGAAAACGGCTGACAGCACGTTCCCCTCAAGAATATCGTGGCTGAGAATACGCTGCTTATCGAGTCTGTCTCCCAATGCGGCATTGAACGCATCGATATTGATAAGTCCTTTTCCGCAGAATATCGTTTTTCCGAACATATCCTGATATCTTTCACAGACTCCAGATGCATAGGCACTGCCGCCGCCGTCCGTAAAGACGGAAGAAAAAAACGTCCTGACCGCGCTTTTAAGAGTAGTTTCCGTACGCGGAACTACAATACCGTAGCCCGACACGATTCTTTTTCTTGAGCTGCTGTAAACGGGAGCATTCAGAGGATGCTCCGCAACCGCCGTCAGCTTTTTTATGACCTCAAAGGAAAGACGGGTATCGCTGTCAAGAGCTAAAATATATTTCATTTTGCAAAGCTGTGCCGTATCACCGTACAGAAGACTGAAGGTGTCCTCACTTCCGTCTCTGAGAAAGCGTGCAAGGTCGGTAATTGCGCCTCTTTTTCTTTCATATCCCGTAAACTCGTTTTCGGAAGAGGAAAAGACCCTGTCACGCACGGCAACGGCAAAGCCGCCCGAATGCTTTTCATTAAGTCTGTCAACAAGCCTTTTTACTGCTTCAATATCGGTTTTATCCGTCTGAAGCTCGGGCACACCTGCATTTTTCATATCAAGAAGAAGTACTATTTTTTTATTCTTCCCCGAATCCGCACCGAAGAGCCTTGAAAGAGGCTCAAGCAGCTCCCCACAGTCTGCAGCACGCGGCAGAAGAGAGGATACGGCGATCACACATCCCGCATCTCCGTTTTTTTCCTCGTCCATTGAAAACGGGGCAACCGACGGAAAAACCGCAGCCGACAATCTGTCCGTAAACGGCTTTATCACGGAATATACGGGAAGCAGCAGCAAAAAAGCCCACAGAGGACTCCCAAGAACAAAAGCACCTGTAAGAATACTGCACGCGGCGGCAAGAAACCATTCGCAGGCGATAAACACGGCTCCCTTAACAGGATTTTTGCCGAAGCTTAGAAAAAAGCCTATATGCCTGTTTTCTTCCCGTGCCCTGCGAAGCACCCTTTTAACGTAATCCTCCTCTGACAGCTTCTCTTTTCGCGCAGAGTCGGCAACGGCTTTTCTGTATTGCCTTCTTGTGTCCGAGGACATTTTTTCATATTCTCCCGTCGGGTCCTCGCAAAGCCGTCTTTCTACCCTGCAAACGGAAAACAATACCTTATCAAAATCTATTCCCGGCAAAAGAAACAGGCTTTTTATACAGTAAATTACGTGCTCTTGTCTGTCGGAATAAAGATTCTCCGCAAGCTCGGCGGCAGCCGCCGCCCCGAGCATTACGGAAAGTGCCTCACTCTGAAGCACGCAAAGCCTCTCCCCTGCAAAAAATGAAGCAATCATTTCATCGGAGGGCGTATGTCCCGCCGAAAAAAAATTACGGCATAACAAAAACAGCGGCCGCAGTCCTTTTTCACCGTGCCGTGAAATAAAGCCTTCAGCCGCTTTAAGTGCCAAAGAACAAAGGCGGTAATTATCCGTCACCCAGGAAGCCGCGTTAGAAGCCGCGTACTGACCGTTTTGTTCCCTGCAATATTTTCTTATTTTTCTGTCATACTTTCTCAGAAGAGAAACAAGCTTCATTGATTTACCTCCGTAAAACAAAGTCATTGTTTTACAGAAAGTTTTGCCGTTTTTTTCTTATTTATTCCCGTAATTTCTTTTTACGCTGAGATAAAACCCGTCAGCACAGCCTCCGAAAACGTGAGCCGTAAGCAGAGTCTTTCCCGTTTTCAGCGCGGGTGTTATATCAAAAACGTATTTTCCGTTTTCATCCTGCCTGCCGGCAAGCATTCTTCTGCCTGCAAAAAGCTCAATGCGCTTAAAGCTTCCGTCAAAGCAAACGGTTACGGTATCGTTTATCTGCTTGGGGCAGACAAGCTTTTTCGTCAGCGTAAACACGGCTTCGTCCGATGCGGCGGGAAGAGAAACCACACAGCCGCCTATCCTTCCGAATACGGACGGTCCCACCGCCCCGTCAAAAAGCCGCCAATCGGAATTAAGCTCAACAGTTCTGTCCATACATCACCTCAGACAAGAGGAGCAAGGGTCTCCGATGCGGAGCTTTGCATAAACCGGGGATATTCGGGGAAGGACTCAACCGTGGGCTGTGCTTCACTTTCAAGAAGAGCAAAAAGGAAGAGTGAGCAATCGGAGCCGTAAAGACCGAGAACGTGACCTGCATCCTTTACGAACCAGGTATAGTCGCGGTACATTGCGGTTGATGCATTAATGCACTTATCCGCTGAAACGTACTTGCTGTCACCGACGGCAAGCTGTTCATCGGTAAGAATATCTCCGAGAACGGACGTTAAGGCACCGCCCGACATAGGAGCGGTTTCAACCATACCGTCACCCTGATATTTTGCGTGCTCGTAAGCGGGGACAAGAGCAGAGCCGTAGCTTGCGATAACGGCAAGCTTTACTCCCGAATTGAGCGCACCGTCAAGAAGCTCCTGTCTTCTTGAGGATACGTTATTATAGAAATTGTCAAGTCGCGTAAGAAGTCCCGCATACTCGTCTTCTTTACCGGAGAAAATAAATTCTCTCGCAGCGGGATAGCTTTCACCCTTCATCATCGACCAGAAGCCGGGAAGAGTTGCGAATGTGGGAATAAGGGATTCTTCAAAAATCTGTTCCTCGTATTTTGCCGCAAATGAGTTTATAAAATTACAGAGTCCGTCAAGCATTCCCGTTATGTTCATAAGCTTCATAAGACCTGAGAGAGAGGGAACCATCTGAGAAAGATATCTTTCAACGGCATCCGCATCAAAGCAAACGTTACCTTGAAAAAGGTCCGTGATAACGTCCGCACCGAACATAACAGAGGTGTTTGAAATAACGGTATCAAGCTTATCATAGCCGTATTCAGCCATATAAGCCATAGTTATGCTTCCGCCCATGCTGCAGCAGATAATATCTACCTTTTCGCAGTTATGGTCGGCAAGAGCCTTATTTACGGTCTCGTCAAGAAGGTCAGCATTGTCCATAGGGTCAAGACGCCAATCGTATACGAAATAGTATACGTTTTCGCCGCCGTAACGCTTGGCAAGAGAAGCAACAAGGCTTATTTCGTCCTCTGCATAGGGATTGATAATCTCGGGATAATTTGAAACAGCCTCGGGATAATATTCTGCCGAAATGTTCGTATGAACGGAATTACCGTTCTCATCACAGGGGTATGCCGAGAAAAGGCTTACAACGTATTCACATATAACAGACACGCCTGCGGAAATACTGAAGGAGCTGACAACTGCCGCAAAGGTTTTTGCAAGATACTTGAAAAGCTCGCCTGCGTCAAACTGAACGTTTACGGGACTTGCATTCTCCGTTCCCCTGTCGAACTGAAGACCGCCCGCAAAATTCATACCTCTGACAACGATTACAGGCACGTCGGCTTCAACGGGCACTATCTCATTCGCCGCGGCTTCGGTAACAGTCTCATTCTCTGCACAAAATGCCGGAGTAACAAATGAGAAAGCAAGCACAAGGCTTAATAATACTGATAATAATTTTTTCATTGTTTTTTCCCCCGAAAAACATATTTTTTTCATTTTAACACGTAGGGCTTCAAATGTAAACCCTTTTCGGGGAGAAACGGGAAGAAAAAGTGCAAGCACAAGACAAGCGGTATTGAAAACTATATTTATAAGTGCAGTCTGCGTTTTTATGCCGGACGGAGCAAGTCGGGCGATAGTCTCGGGCAAGGGCAAAAGCTCAGCGGCGGCGGCAAAAATAAGTGAACCGAAAAAATTATATGCAATATGCATAAGCGCTACCTTTTTTGCCGAAGCCTTCAGTCCTGCGGCGGCTATCGCACAGGTGAAGCAGGTGCCGATATTCGCCCCGAGAATAATATAAAATACCTGTCTTATACCGATAAGTCCCCCTGCCGCCATAGTCTGCAAAAGTGCCGTTGTGGCAGATGACGATTGAATAAGCGCCGTAAAAAAACAGCCGAGAAGAATCCCCGAAAACGCATTACTGCTGTTTGCAAGCACACTCATAACAAAGGGACTGTCCTTCAAGCCTTCGGCGGCAGATTCCATCATATTCATTCCCACAAACAAAAGTCCGAAGCCTGCAAGGGCTGTCCCTGCTCTGACAAGCCCTTCCTTTTTGGCAAAGCTTAATAATGCAATGCCTGCCACGGCAAGCAAGGGTGCGGTATCCGAAAAGGAGGCGGCGGTAAGAAGTCCCGTAAACGAGGTTCCGGTATTGGCACCGACTATAATCCAGAATGCGCTGTAAAGCGACAAAGCACCGCTGTCAACCAAAGCGGCAGTCAGCACGCTTGATGCAGACGATGACTGCAGGGCTACTGTTACAAGCACTCCCGTAAGGGTTGCCGTAAATCTGTTTGAGGTGCATTTATTAAGCACTGCGGCTGTCCCTGCAGAAAAGCTTTTATCAAGACAATCCTTTATCATAAGCATTCCGAGGATAAAAACTGACGTGCCTGCAAAGAGCGTCACAAAAGTTAAAAACAGCATAAAAACTTCACCGACCGATAAAAAATAAAAAAGACAAAAAATTGCAAAAAAAGGTAAAAAAAACATATTGACAGTAGCAAACTACTGTTGTATAATGTCAAAGAATTAATGCTAATTACCCACGCAGAAAGCGGAGGGAGGGAATACATAATGAGTCAGGTAAAAGTTAAAGAAAACGAATCTCTTGACAGCGCACTCAGAAGATTCAAGCGTCAGACATCTCGCGACGGCGTTATCCAGGAAGTACGTAAGAGAGAGCACTACGAGAAACCCTCTGTAAAGAGAAAGAAAAAGTCAGAAGCTGCTCGTAAGCGCAAATTCAAATAAGTTTTTAACAAAACGGGCCTTCGGGTCCGTTATTGTTTTTTGAGGGAAAAATGAAGAAAACTACAGGACTAAATACAAATTCACTGCCGAAATTCTTTTTCGACAGCGTTACGGATATTTCACCCGACGACATTTTCCGTATGGGCGGAGATGCCGTGGGAATCGATCTTGATAATACGACGGTTTACGACAGCACCCTGCAGTTATTTCCCGGAGTAGAGGAATGGCTGAAAAGGATAAAGGCTGCGGGAATACCCGTCATAATTGTCACAAACACTTATAATATCAGAGCAAAGCTGATTGCAGGGAAAATGGGCGGACTCCCGTATATTGCAAATGCCGATAAGCCCAAAACGGAATGCTTCAGAAAAGCCGCGCAAGCAGTAAAAACGGATATTGCACGCTTCGTTATGATAGGCGACCAGCTTTTCACGGACGTTCAGGGAGCAAACAACGCAGGGGCAATTTCGGTAAGAGTAAAATATAAAACAAGAGAAATTCTTGCGCTTTTTCATTTTCTCAAAATCAGAAGGCTTGAAAAAATATATCTTGAAAGCAAAGGTTTAGGTGATAAGGTATGATGTTCAACACGGATAAGCTTTGGGAAAAGGTAGCTTCGTTTGCTGATGCGGCTATAATATTTTCAGAGGAAAACAGAAGATATTTTACTGAATTTCCCTCCTCGGACGGCGCACTTCTGGTTTACGGCGGAAAGGCTCTGTTTTTTACCGACAGCCGCTATACGGAGGCTGCCGCAAAATGCATCGGTGACGAATATGTTGTTGATTCAACTAATTTATATGAAAAATTCAATGAAATATTCACAAAAAACGGCATTAAGACCGTGGCGGTTGAAAACCACAGACTGACTCTTGCCGAGTTTGACGAATTGTGCAAAAAGCTCCCCGACGCTCAGTTCGTGACAACGAGTGCTCTTGCAGATGCGATAGAGGAAATAAGAATCGTAAAGACACAGGCGGAAATAGACAAAATCAAGGCAGCTCAGAAAATAGCAGAGGATGCCTTTACACACATTCTTTCCTTTATAAAAGAGGGAATGACGGAAAAGGAAATCTCTCTTGAGCTTGACTTTTATATGCTCTCCCACGGTGCCGATGCACTTTCCTTCGAGACTATTGCCGTAGCAGGTAAAAATTCCTCTATGCCCCACGGTGTTCCCGGCAGCTACAAGGTTCAGCAGGGTGATTTTATCACAATGGACTACGGTGCAGTCGTAGACGGATATCATTCGGATATGACGAGAACGGTTTGTCTCGGAGAGCCCTCCGACGAAATGAGAAGGGTTTATAACACCGTGCTTGAAGCACAGCTTAAGGGCTTAGAGGCACTTCGCGACGGAATCAGCGGTGTTGACGCGGATAAGGCTGCCCGTGACGTTATCGAAAGGGCAGGCTACGCAAAAAGCTTCGGTCATGGTCTCGGTCACGGTGTAGGCGTTGAAATACACGAAGCTCCCCGTCTGTCCCCCAAGGCTCCCCATACGCTGAAGGCAGGCCACGTGGTAACCGTTGAGCCCGGAATCTATCTTCCCGATAAGTTCGGTGTAAGAATAGAGGATATGGCAGTAATCACCGAAAACGGCTGTATAAATCTCACTTGCTGTCCCAAGGAGCTTATAATTCTGTAAAAATTAAGTATTTTTTGTAATTATTTTGCAGTTATTAAGCAAAATATTCAAGTTAGTACTTGAAATAATATGAGAAATACGATATTATGTTATGGTAAATAAATAAGTTTACCGAGAAAGGAATGATATTTATGGTATCAGCCGGCGATTTCAGAAACGGCGTTACATTTGAAATGGAAGGCGGAGTTTGGCAGATAGTTGAATTCCAGCACGTAAAGCCCGGTAAGGGTGCTGCTTTCGTTCGTACAAAGATAAGAAACGTTATTCAGGGCAGCGTTGTTGAAAAGACCTTCTCCCCCACAGATAAGTTCCCCACCGCTTTCGTTGAGAGAAAGGAATGCGAATATTCCTACAATGACGGTGACCTTTACTACTTTATGGATCCCGAAACCTACGATATGATCCCCGTAGGTGCTTCCGAGCTTGACGATAATTTCAAGTTCGTTAAGGAAAATATGGTTTGCCGTGTTCTTTCCTACAAGGGCAAGGTATTCGGTGTTGAGCCCCCCAACTTTGTTGACCTTCAGGTTACTGAGACGGAGCCCGGCTTCAAGGGCGATACGGCTACAAACACACTTAAGCCCGCAACTGTTGAAACAGGTGCTGTGGTTAAGGTTCCCCTCTTCATTGAAGAAGGCGAAATGATCCAGATCGACACACGTACAGGCGAATATCTCGGCCGTGCTTAATTAAAAGAAAATCTGCGGCTGCCGAAAAAGCGGCCGCTTTGATTTACGAAAAAAACGATTATTATCATAAAAGGAGTGCTTTATTATGACAATTACGGAAAAGGTTGCATACCTCAAGGGACTTATGGACGGTCTTGAAATAGACAAATCCACAAAGGAAGGCAAGATTCTTGCCGCTATGGCTGACGTTCTTGAGGACATCGCTCTTACGGTTGCCGACAACTGTGACCAGATTGATGCTATCGACGAGGACCTTGAAAACCTTGAAGAGTTCGTTTACGAGGGCGACTTCTTCGACGAGCTTATTGATGACGAAGATGACGACGATGAATTCTGCGACGGCATCTGCGACGGCTGTGACGGCTGCGATGATTTCGATTATGACGAGTACGAGTACGAAATCGAATGCTCAAACTGCCACGAGGTTATCTTCATTGACGAATCCGCATTTGAAGAGGGCAAGACCTTTGAGTGTCCCTCCTGCGGCACGGTGCTTGAAGCATACACCGAGCTTGACGAGGAAGAGGAATAATAAAAAACAAATAACCGTGGGAAGATGACCTCTTCCCACGGTTTTTGTTTCTTGCATTTTACAATTCTTCAATCAATTTACTGCGCAGCTTTTCAGTATATTGCTCAGCGGCGGCGTCTGAATAACGAGCTTACAAGGCTTCCGATAATAAGAATAAGAACAAGAGGGCCAATAAGAGATATAAGAAAATCTGTTATTCCCTCGATAATAACGTAGCGAATACTCCATATATATGCGGCAACACCGATAAGCACAAGCACCGTAGCAACCCGGAAAACAGTCCTCGGATTTATACGTCGGAGACGGTCAAGAAACGACTGCCTGCGTTCACGTGAAACGGCGGCACGCCTTTGCTTTTCATATTCTTCCTCAATTGCTGCAAAGCTATTATCTGCCGAGAAGCCGAAATCCCCGAAACGCTCACCGCTTCCGTTACTTTCTGCAGAATATCCGCCGCTTACGGTATTTAAATTTATGAAGCTGTCAGAATCCGCAGAAGTATCAGGATATCCGTTACGGAAGCTGTCAACGGCAGAGGAATCGATTTTTACGTTAAGTTCCCGTCCGTTCGGAAAAACGGATTTTTCCTTTGCCTTAGGTCTGTCGTTTTCGGAATCCTCATAATCCGTCCCGCGCGCATTAATAACAGACAAAAGCTCATCAAAAGTATCCGGCGCAACAGCCTTTGCCGGTGTTATCTTTTCCGTATTCCTTCTGACCGGATTTATTATCGGCTCCGGTTGAGCTTCCTTGGGGGCAAACGTCGGAGAAACGGAAAGTGAATCGTCATCTATTGCAGACGTACCGTAAAGCTCCGCAAAATCGTCGTTGAACACAGCCGTGCTGTCCGTCTCGGTAATTCTGCCGTTTCCCGAAGACACGTCGTAATCTGCCGATATCTGACTGTCTGCACCGCATTCGGCTTCTGCCGGGTGAAATTCATTGAAGCTTACGTAGCCTTCGGAAAGCAATTCCTCCTCGGTACATTCAAAATCAAGCTCTATTCCTCTGCCGCAATAAGGGCAAAAGGTTTTTATATCAGCCGTTACCCAGCGGCAGAAATTACAATGTGAATTCATACGTATCCCCCCCCTTTACAAATATTTATTGTATATTAACTCCGCAAAATTTTCAACCCCCTCATTCAGAACGGCGGAAAACATATTATACTGTCAATCGTAACAGAAAAAAAATACGGTGCAAACAAAATATTGACCAAATATCCTGTCGGCATTTCAGCACCTATAACAAAAATTGTCGGATTTGTCTGATATTATTGTTTCGGAGTATTGTTTATGTTAACTTTATCATAACAACAAAAAGGAGATTATTACAATGACAATTCTCGAATTAGCAAATTCCCCCATCGGTTTTGACTTCGGAAACTGTTTTTCACAGATAGGATTCTTTCAGAATCTTGACAAAGAAACCCGCAGAGGCGATCTTTATATCGATCTTTCCGATCCTCAGTCTCTGAATCCCAACGGCATTCCTTCTGCATTTTTTTATTCAACAAGATATGGTAATGAGCCGCTCGTCGGTGAAGCTGCCGCAAAAGGAAATCCGAAAGAAAACTGTCAGATTCTTCTCAAAAGAAAAATGAATTCCGGCTCCGTTAAAATTGACGGCAAAAGCTTCAAGTATGAAGATATGATAACCGCTGTAATACAGCACGTTATGAGAATTGCCGAAAATCAGTTAAAAATCAGACAGCTTCCCGTTACCAATAAGATCTGCCTGTCTTATCCCGTAAGCTTTTCTTCTGCTGACCGCCAGAAGCTTGTGGACCTTGCCCAAAAGGCAACTCTCAGTGACGGCACACATATTGAAGTAATCGGCACTATCACAGAGCCTGCGGCGGCGGCACTTGACTACCTTGCATCAATTACCTTCACCAAGCCTATGGAGGTTCTCGTATATGATCTCGGCGGCGGAACCTTTGATATCTCCCGAGTCAAGGCATATCCCGAGCTTCAGCGTCTTCCCGACGGTACGGAATACTATTATGATCCCATATACAATGACGGAACTACAGATTCCTGCGGACATGAGTTTGATGCAAGACTCAAAGCTATTCTCTTAAAGAAGGCAGGCAAATTTGCCTCCGACAGAGCTACCCAGATAGCAATAGACAATAAGCTTGAAGAAATCAAGAGAGGTCTCAGCAATCAGACACAGTATGACCCCAATATTTTCCTTCCCGACGGCACCTTTATGGATATGATTACACGAGCCGAATTTGAAGAAGCATCAAAGGATCTTGTAGAAATCACCGTTAATATGGTAAAAGAAGCCCTGAAGCCTATACACGGAAAAGAAGCCCCCGCGCACATTGTTCTCACGGGCGGTGCATCAAGTATGCCTATGGTAAAGGAAGCGCTTGAAAAGGCCCTTCCAGACTACAAGGGCAGAATTCATCAGCATCTTCCCTCTAAAGCAATCAGCCGCGGTGCTGCAAGATTCGGCATTAGAGAATCAACGCCCCTTATTCAGAGAACCGTTCACGATATCGGCATCTGCTATACTAATGAGGAAACGGGCAAGGATTATATAAAAACCTATATCCCCGCAGGAACAGTAATACCCGTAACGTCACAGGATATTAACGGTGAGGCTCTGTATGATTCGCAACACGTTACTTTCGGAATCAATGAAGCAAAGCACCTCAATCCCGATATAAATAAGACCACTACGGATTACACAGAGATATGCAGTCTCAGATATGACAACAAGCAGATGGTAAAAAAGGGCCATAAATACATCTCCCGCATTTCAATTGACGAAAAAAACCTTCTCACACTTACCGTTTGGGAGCCTGAGGTTCCTTCACATAAGCCTCAGACAAAAAAGTGTGACGTAACGAGCAACATCAAATAAAACGAGTATTAAGGTCTCGGATAACATAATCCGACGTGTAAAAAGAAGAGGAGGATAGCTATGAATAATATAGTTTCTATTGACACAGGCAACGGCTTCGGCAAGGTTGCCTGGGTCAAGGACAAAAATTCCGACCCCGTATTTCTTTTGGATGCAAGTATGCCGGGGGGAATGCCCACAACCGCATACGTTACTCCCGACGGAACCGTTGAGGTCAATAACGTAAGTGCCAGACTTGCAAACAGAGCTGTTTATAACGTAAAAACGCATTTTGACAAAGACAAAATCGACCTTGAGGAAGCCGGAATAAAATATTCCGTCCCCCCGTCAAAGGTATATGCGGCTGTTACCGTCGAGCTGTTAAGGCTTGCAAACGAGGAGCTGAAGAAAAGAAAACAGCAGCCCTCTTATCAGATAGTGCTCACATATCCCGCATCCTTTATTAACACGGACAAGCCTGAAAAAATGAAAAAATGCGTTGAAGAAGCTACTCTTGACGGCAATAAAATCAAGGTTATTGCAATGCTCCCCGAGCCGTCAGCCGCCGCGATTGACGCTATGTACGAAAGTCTGAAAAAATTACATCTGCCAACGGATAAAACCAACAGGTCCGACACCGATATGAGAAATCACGCAAAAATTGTCTACGACCTCGGACACGGCACCTTTGATGCAGCTCTTGTAAAGTATACGGGAGACCCGAAGTCACCCTTTGATGCAATTGATCACGAAGCTGACCCCGAAACCGGCGGAAGAGTTTTTGACAGAAAAATCAAAGATGAAATTCTGCTGCAGTTATCTACTCCCGATGAATATAAGCCGACTCCCCGTGAGCTTGATATGTTAGAGCACTCAGTTGCAGTTGAAATGAAGCATTCCCTTTCATACACGGATACTGCATTCTATCATAACTTTGTCAAAACAGGTGACACCCAAGCAGCAATACTGTCTCTTACAAAGGACAAGTTCCGCAAGCTGATAAAGAATGATGAAAACGTTACTTTTGCTAAGCTATCCATTCTTCTTGAGATAGCAGAAAAGGAAGGGATTACTGTTGATGAAGTAATCCTTACGGGCGGCTCGTGCAATATTCCCTTTATCAAAACGGATATTGAAAATGAATTAAGAAAAAACAGCTTAAATATTCCCGTCAATCTTTATAAGCCGGCTTATGCCGTTGTTTTCGGTGCCGCACACTATGCATTAAACTGCAATCCTGTAACAAGTACTGCTAAGACAGCAAAGGATACGACTGAAAATACTGATCCCGTGAGTCCCGAAACCGACAAAAGCAACAAAGAAAAGCATCCCGAAATTCTCCGTCAGCATCTTGAGACCGATTATTGCCTCCGTTCAGGAAATACTATACATAAGCTGGTTGACAGAACCGCTCTTCTTCCCGCAAAAAGCGAGAAATTCACAGTAAGAGGCAACGGCGGAAAAACTGAAATCATAGTTTACCACACAAGAAATAAAAAGAATTTCACTTCAAATTACAACAGTGATGTTTATGCCGAAGTCCGCCGCTTCCACTTTTATATCAAGGGAGAAGCCACCATTGAGATTCACGTTGACAATATCCGCCGCGCTACAATAGTATGCAAGGACAGCAACGGAAATATCATAGATGAATGTTAAAAACATAAACGGATACAGATAAAGGCATTATATACCGTATATTTTTCACCTTCCGATTCAGCATTCCCTCCCCTCGATGCTTTTACAATTCAGCTCGTAATCATTAATACGAGTTTAGCAGTAATTATCTGCAGAAAAGTAAAGCTGTAAAAATCAGTATAATCAAAAAAAGGAGTAAAGTTATGAATAAAAATAACCATCCTCACAAAAACAGCTGGTACAACAGAAATGTTCCTATAACAGGACCTTCCGAACAGCGCGAATATACCGAGGCCTCAAAAGAGACAACCGCACCGGCTTTTGATATCAACGGCAACAACGGTGTTTATAAGGATTTTCAGAATAACAGCATTCAGGACGGAGTTTTCCGTAACGAACCCGACAATAAAGAGTTATTGCCCAATATCCCGCATAGATATTCATCACAGACAGGCGGTTCTGCTCCCGACACGGCAAACGGAGTTATTCACGATACAAGGGATAGTAAGCCCGATGACGTTTTGAATAACGGCTTCACAGCAGAAAATTCGATATGCGCAACAAAAGCACAGTCTGCATCAAAAGAAAAAGAAGCTGACAAAATTTTAGAAGAAGCTAAGACAGAGGCAGAAAGAATAAAGGCACAGGCCAAAGTCGAAGCACAATCCATTATAGAAAAAAACCGCCGTGAAACAGAAAATGCAAAAATCGAAATTGCAAATATCAAAAACGATCTCTGTTATCAGAAGGAACAGTTAGACAGGAAACAGGCAAAACTGGATGCGGAATACAACAACGAAATCGCACGTGCACGAGAACACGCTAATACAATAGTCTCTCAGGCTGAAAACAGAAAGGCAGAGATTGAAGCCGAGGCAGAGAGAGAAAAGCAAAGGATTCTTGGCGGAGTAACCGCCCAAGCCATAGAAGACGCAAAAAAAGGCGCAATCGGAGCTCTTCTTTCCGACATTGAAAAGAGAGAAAGGGAATACAAAATATCTCTTGAAGCAGAAGCCAAGGAATTCGGAGAAAGCAGCTCTGAGCTTAACAAAAAAATGGCAGCACAGGCTTCTGAGCTTTCCATAATAATGAACTCTTCCGTCAACAGCTGTATAGCCGCATTATCGGAAAAGGTTCGTGAGATGGCAAATATACAGCAGCAGGTTACGACTACCCTTGACGCTTGGCAAAGAGAGCTCTTCACAAAGCAGATGACACCATTATGTATGTGTATTGACAATCTTAATAAGATTATAGATGTTCACAATAAAAATCTTATTGAGCATCAAAGCAGGGCAGCTTCAAGCACAACAGATATGGCAAAGGCAGAGGTGCTTGTAAGCGTAATAGCTTCTCTCAAAAAATTCAACGAAAATCTCAGCCGTTCTATTCTGCCCGGAGGAATTACCGCCTTTTATCCTGAAAAGGGAGAGCATTTCAATCCGGATTTTCACGTTACGGAAAATGAATACGATTACCCCTCGTTATATATGACTGTAGAGGAATGCATCAAGCCCGGATTTATGAAGGCCGGCTTCGGAGACAATCCGCAGGCTGTTATGCTGAAGGCAGTTGTCAGAGTAAAAAAAGACGGTCCGACCATCTGAACGGAGGAAAATAAATGAGCGAAAATGCTTTTACACGTATGCAGGCTATTGCCGCCGTGCTCATCAAAAAAGAAGCTATCGGTGACAACAGCACTTTTATAATACTTGACACGGACACTCTCACGGCTTGTTCCGTGCAGAATTTCACAGAAGGTCAATTCAACATAACGGGGGAATGGAGCTCCCCCCCTAAGAAGGATTTTTATACACTTGCAGCTGAGCACTTTTTCGGCACTCCCGACAAAGCGGCTGACGTTTTCGAGCTCTGCGCAGATGCCTCATCACAGCTTACACAGTTTCTGAAGCAAAGGCTGAGCGAAGCCAAGAACGCGGTTTTAGACGAAGATGCGGGCATTACCTGCAGAAGTCTTCTTGAGCTTTATAAGGAAGGTTATGAGGATGCGATAAAAAAAGCGACCGCAGAGGCTGTCAAAGAGAATCCTTCAGTAAACGTACATCCGATAGGAAGATTTGCAGCCTTCTACCCTGCTCTTCACAGCATTAAGGAAATGCTTTGCACTATGCCCTTTTCTCCTGCGATACCCTTCTACGTGGAGAATAAAGAGTATTTCTGTGATACCGTTGCTTTTGAGGCTATGGGAAGAGCTATTCTTACAGAAACCGATCAGAAAAGACGCTCCGTCAAGGACAATATCTTTTTTATTCTGAAAAAGCTGACTGCCGACGGTATTTCCGATGAATACCGTCTTATGGCGTCAAGCGCGGCAGCATTTACCGCTTTTTCCGACCCCTCTTATTGTGAGCCGTTTTTTGCACACAGAGGCTCCCCCCTGAGACTTCTTTCCGGCGGCAACAGCTACAACGTTGAAATTCCCGCAGAAATCTTCCCCGCAAACACCGATACGGGTGTTATTTCCGTTGCTCTGCTTTACGACGGAGAGAAGCTTATGCTGTCGTTCAAAAGCAGTCAAGGCACCGTCAGCACACAGCTTGACGAAAAAATTTATTCGTAAAACGGAGGTATCCTTCAAATGACAAAAAATGCAATAATTTCACAGCAGCTGGAAAGCATCGCCGATTTTATTAATAAGCTTCAGGAAGATAAGGATATTCCCGTTGCGGTTCTTGATACCTGCGGCGGTCTTATAGAGGTTGTTTCGGGAATTCTCAAAGAGGTTGTCCTTGATAAAGACACTAACGACAGCGTATTCGCTTCAACGGAATACGTATCGGGCTGTCTTACTGAGCTTGCGGAAACAATAAAGGCATCTCCCGATATCGTGCCGTCTACTGAAGCTTTAGAAAAGCTTTCGGAAGAAAAGGCAAGGGCTGCCCGCTTCCGCGAGGAGATTGCAAAGGCAAGGATGGAGCTTCCCGCTATTACAACAGAGAATGAAAGGCTTGCGGAAAAAGCTGAAAAGCTCACCGCAGAGTTAGAAGAAAAGGAAAAACTCCGCGCCAGTCTGAAGGATTCGCTTAAAAACTGTTCCGATACCGTATTTGAGGAAATTGCTAAGGAAATTTCAAGCCTTTCTGAGGAAATTGCAGAAAAAGAGAAGAAAAAAAAGCTGATGGATACCGAGTTTACAGAAATCAAGAATAAGCTTAAAAAGGTACAAAACGAGCTGAATGAGCGTCAGGAGAAGATTGATACCTATTCTGAAAAAGAAAAGCAGACGGCAGAGGATATAAAGACACGCGACGATTTGATTCGCCGTCTTGAAGAGGCGAAGAAAAACAGCACTCCCGAAAAAATGCAGGAGCTTCTGAATGAAAAAGCAAAAATTCAGAATGAAGCAAACAGAATCGAAGGCGAGATAGCACAGCTGAAGGATGCAAAGGATGATATCGAAAATACCGTTCTTATATATCAGCAGGATAAAACAAGCGTTGAGACGAATATCATAAAAGTTATTCTTGATAAGATGGCACCGCTTAAAGACATAATGAAAACTCATACCGACGAGCTGAATACAATAAAGAAAGAAGCCGAGGCTCTTAAAAAAAGCATTGATTCCGCACAAGCACTCCGCGATTCGTATGCGTTTATGCTCGATAATTCAAAATCTACTTTTGAGGCTATGGCACAGGCTCTTGATACGGATCACAAGACACTCAAGGAAACTCTTGATATCACTAAATCCGGCAAGGTAAAAGAAAATATAGATACCGCCAAAAAGGCTATTGAGGATATCGACAGAATTATTGCAGAGTGCTCCAAGGCCTGTACCCTCGACAACGATAGCACTGTAAAAAAGGCAACCTCTATGAGGAATTGAATATGATACTTTATGTAAATATGAAGCATAACAACGTTACGGTACTCGGTCCCCATAAGCGCTACGGCTTATGGGTATCCGGCTGTAACAGAAACTGCCCCGGCTGTATATCCCCAGAATCGCACGATATGAAAAAAGGCACCCCCTTTGATACGGGAGAGCTTGCGTGGGATATAATACCCTCAGAAGCAGAAGGTATGACCATAAGCGGCGGCGAGCCCTTTCTTCAAGCCGAGGCTCTGACAGAGCTTATAAAAAAAGTAAAAAAGCACAGAGACATCGGCATTATCATCTACAGCGGTTTCTTATATGAGGAGATTATAGCTGATGAAAAGATGAAAAAACTGCTTGAGCTTTGCGATCTGCTTATCGACGGTCCGTACATAAGTGAGCTTGATGACAACAAGTCTCTCAGAGGCTCTTCAAATCAGCGGGTAATCAAATTGTCTGACAGATATGAGGACTATCTTTATATGTACGGCACCGGTGAAAGACAGACGCAACAGATAATAAAGCCGACCCGCGGAATTTTCGATATCGGAATACCGACTGATTCAAAATACTGATATAAGGAGCTTATAAAATGAGCGGAAAGAAAACAATTACGGTAGACAGAGACGTATACAACAGAACCAGAGAGCAAGCCTCAAGAGCTCTTAGTGCAGAAAGAAGCGCAAGAAGCGCAGAAGAAAAAGCAAGGGCAGAAAAAGCTAAAAACGACAGACTTATGAGGGATCTTGCAGCGCAGGACCGTTATCACGGTGAGTTAAAAAAGAGAATGGACGTTATGGGCTCACAGCTTGCCGACGCTAAGCAGACCGCTTCCGAAACAAAAAAGCAGCTGCTTGCAACCATAGATTCAACGAACAGGGCACTTGCAACACAGCAGGACAGCTTCAGAAAAGCCCTTGCCGACACAAGAAATGACCTTGCAAAAACCATTGATAAAAACAATAAGGCAATCGAAAATGTTATAGACAAGAACAACAAAGCCATCAAAGCCGAAATCAATCAGCTCAGAAATGAAACTGACATAAAGCTTCAGCAGCTCAGAACCGAGCTTGGCAATACAGATGACGTTATAGGTACCGCAAATGATAATATTCAGGTATCAGAGGAGCTTCTCAAAAAGGTAAATGATCTTCGTGACGATATGCTTCTTCCCGGAAGAAAGGCTCGCGTTGTAGATGCGATAAACAAAGCAAAGAATGCAGTTATTGCCGCAACAGACGCAAACGGTGCTTTAGCAGATGCCGCCCTTTCCGGAGTTGCACTTACAAGGGCTCAGGATGCATTTAAGGAGGCACACGACTTCTACAGAGACCTTATTGCAGCCGAGAATGAATGGGCATCAAAGCTCAGTGCTACTCTTCAGGCTTTAAGTGCGGCGGAACAGGAAATCGAGGAAACAAAGGTTATCAGCATTGACGATCTTGTTGATGAAAACGGTAATCTCGTCGGAACCATCAGACACGATACCGACCATTGGTCCAACGGCGGTCTTACAGCCCTTAACGGAACGGTCGGAGCTCTCAGAAATATCCTTAATTCCGATTCTTCAAGGGATGTTTCCATTGATGAGCTTGACGATATCACAAAGCAGGCTCAGCTTATTGCCGACGAGGCACACGACATTATGAGCGATTCCTTCTGCGCGGTTACTCTCAGTTCAAAAAGAGTCCGCATATTAAAATCAATTGGCACGGAGCTTGCCGAAAAATGCGGACTTACGACAGGTATTCAGGCAGGCTTTGAGGGACGTGACAGCCGTGCCGCAAGTATTCTTCACGTTAAGAATGACGCAACCGGCTTCGAAGCCTGCATCATACTCTCAAATGACTTTTCAAAGGGTATTCCCGAGGTTACGGCAGAAACAACAATTATCAATCCCGGCAACACGCAGGCAGCCGCAGAAAGATTTGACGAAAATCTCTCTGCAATTATGAAGGCTCACGGCTTTGACTCCGACGGCTCTCCCATTCCCGTTAATGAAAGCAAGGCAAACGAGGTTGCAGACTGGAAAAAGAAGGACAAAAAGGATGTAAAAACCGTGCAGACAATTACGCCCTGTGACGAAGCACTCAATACGTCCGTAAAAAGACAGCAGAGCAACCGACACACAGCAGCAAACTGATTTAAACGGAGGTAAACTGATGTTACCAAAAAACAAAAGCTATTTTGCACCCGAGCTTATCATCGGCGGTCATTATATCATAACCGGCCTTACCACCGACAATTTTATTGACGATAAGCTTGTTATTATGGATATAAAGCAGAAGCTCCATCAGGAGCTTCTTGCCCATGATTTTGATATCGTACTCTTTCTTGATCAGATCAACCGTCTGCACTGCTATGACGCAAAAAGCTTTTATCTTATGCAGCATCCCTTTGAGGAGGAGAAGCTGTCAGCCACCACCCCTCAGGGGATTTCTATGTTTGCTGAGCTTGAGGAGGATGACCCGCTCGGCGGAGCTATGACAAGAGAAGAGTATCTTGAGCTTGAAACCTCAAGACAAGCCTCCCCTGTTATCGAAACCGAGACTCTCAGTCTGAGAAATATGTCGATTGAAAGTGCTTGGGATCAGATAATTGCCCTTCTTCATCAGACAAGACACCGTGTAGGCATCGTATTCCCGAATATTTCAAGCATAGCCTTTGACTTCCCTGCCGAGGCTATGGAGGCTCTCAGCAACATAAAAGCTCTTATTACCGACCGTCCTCATTCCGTTTTTTATATTTTTAACGCTGAAAAGGATGCCGGCTTTGACGATTATGCGGGAATAGGAAATGCATATTGGCAGCAGTTTTTTAACTCTACCATTCACCCGTTATATACTGCAGCGGATGCAGACAAGAACCGCGTTATAACGCTTCCCACTCCGAATGCCGCGGAAATTGCCAAATTCCTTACCCGAAAAAGATTTAACGGCGAGCTTCGCTTTGATACGGTAGATCTCAAGGCCCTCAGTGAGGCAATAGCCTATATCAGTGCCACAGAGGGCTTATCCCTTAAGGCATTAAGCACACGTATCTCCGAATATTTCAGATTCCATCCCTCGGATGAGCTGACGTGCGAAAACTATTTTGACGTTCTTGCAGTAAAAAAGAAAAAAAGTGCAGTTGAAGAGATAAACTCTCTTATCGGACTTTCAAACGTAAAAAAATGGATCAACAATTGGGTAGAGGCAAGTAAGCAGAGCGGTAAGGGAAGAGCCTTCCCCGAAAGCTCTTCGAGATTCTTCCCTCTTGAAACAACAACAGAAAACGGACATATTCTCAACGTTGTATTCAAGGGCAATCCGGGCACGGGAAAATCCACAATAGCAGAACAGCTGGGAAGACTCTATTATGAGCTGGGACTGCTCCCGAGAGGTCATTGTATCCCCTGTACGGCAGCAAACCTTGTCAGTGCAAACGTCGGTCAGACCGCGGCATTAGTCAGACAGCGTGTCAACGAGGCTATGGGCGGCGTGCTTTTCATAGACGAGGCTTATGCTCTTTACAGCAATCAGCACGGAAGAGAAGCTATCGATCAGCTTGTAAACGATATGACTCAGTACAAGGGACAGTTTGCCGTCGTTATCTGCGGTTACGAGAATCAAATGACGAGATTCCTTGCCGCAAACCCCGGTCTTGATTCAAGATTTGCAACAAAAATGACCCTTGAGGATTATACGGCAGAGGAAATGAACAGTATTTTCCGACTGTTTGCACAAAAGACAGCCGAAAATATCGTTTTAGATTCCGAGCTTGAGGAAAAATTCACTGCCTTCTGCGATAATTGGGCAAACAACCACGGCCCGAAATGGGGTAATGCCCGTGAAGCTGACGTTCTTCTCGGAAATATGAAGAAAAACTGTCTTGCAAGGCTTTCCGAGCAGGGGCTTCCTGCCACGTCTACTCTCGTGCTCACGGTTGAAGACATTCCGGATACTCACAAGGCCTTTCTGAAGCCTCTCCCCGACAACGTAGGAGATATCATTAAGGAGCTTGAGGAATGTACCATAGGTCTTGCAAACGTAAAAAAGCGTATGCACGCGCTGGCACAGAGAATCAGCTTGGATACAAAAAAAGAATCGGGAGCCGGACGTTTTATCTTTCACGGACCTCCGGGAACCGGTAAAACGCATATGGCAAGACTTTTTGCAAACCTTTTGTTCAGAATGGGCAGAATCAAGCGAAATTTTGTTTATGAGGTTACGGCAAAGCAGTTAGGAGCTCCCGACCCGCAGATAGATTACGGAAAACCTGACCCTTCAATCTCAGAAATCATAGAAAAAGCATTTGAAAATGCAAAAAACGGTGTAATTTTTATTGATGAGGCTCACCAATTCCTTGACAACACGGAAAACGGTGAAGGAAGCAGTATTCTGCGTGCTCTCGTTCCCATTCTTGACCGCCCCGACATATATGAAAACACCTGTGTTATTCTTGCAGGCTATACGGACAGAATAACGGCTCTGATACACAATGATGACGGTCTTGAGCGTCGTTTCCCTACAGATAACAGAATAAGATTCGACAACTACACCGCTTCTGAGCTTACGGCTCTTACTGCCTTCTTTGCCGACAAGAACGGACACAAATTCACGGAAAACTTTCTGAAGAGGGCGCACGCGGGCTTCAGCGCATATCTTATGAATCCTCAGCCGAATTTCGGCAATGCAGGCTTTATCAGAGACACCTTCGTGCCGGCAGCAATAGAAAAGAAGAGTCGCCGTCTTGCTCTTGAGGAGCTCCACGACGAAAATGCTATAGCAACCAAGGAGCAGGCAGCACTTATTGAGGTATCAAAGCGCTCAAGGCTCATAGCCTCCGATATTCCCGACCTCTTCAATGAAATGGCTCTTAACTGGGATCTTATAGCCGAGGATAATATTGCAACCCCCAAGGATTACAGATTCCCGGCATCATACAAAGCTCTTCCGATTCCGGAGGACAAGCCAGTCTGGGAAATGGTTGACGGACTCGTCGGAAAGAAGGAAATCAAGGATTATCTTCTTCTCAGAAGAGACGGTCTCAATGAAGAACGCTTCTTTGATGCAGCTAAGCAAACAGGCTGTCACTTTGCAATAGTCGGTCCTCAGGGCTGCGGTAGACATACTGCCGCAAGAGCCGTTACCGCTGCTCTTCACGCATTGGGAGAGCTTGACCGAAATGAGGTTACGGTCACCTCCAAGGGAGACTTTGAAGCCGGCTTCGTAGGACAGACAGTTCCTAAGGCCCTTGGTACCATTGAAAAGGCAAAGGGCGGCTGTATGCTCGTGGAAAATCCCTCATCTATGCTTCCCAAGTCCGCCTCCGATAATACCTTCGGAACTGAAGCACTCAGCACAATCGGCGGTGCTATGACGGGAAATATTGATAAGCTTTCAGTCATATTCATCGAAACAGAGGAAGGCTTTGAAAGCTTCCGAAAGCAGTGCCCCGAAATTGTTTCAAATCTTACGAGAGTGTTTATGCTTGAGGATCTTCTTCCCGAAGAAATGCAGAAGCTGTTTGAAGAGCAGACGAAAAATTCCTTTAAGTTTGATACGGAGACCTCTGAGCTTCTTCCTGACTTTTTCGTTAACTGGGTAAGCTCCCGCGGCGGTCTCACCGAAGACTCCGCTATATGGGGCAACGGCAAGGAAATCGAAAAGCTTACAGATGAGCTGAAAAATTCCTGGAAGAAGGAAAACGGAATATCAGATAAAACCGACAAGGCTCCGAAAAGACTTATCAAACGGGATATGTTCCCTCCTGTCTACAAAAAATACCTGTGTCTTGCGTCAACAAACAAGGAAACGGCGCTTAACGAGCTTAACGCTCTTACGGGACTTGACGGCGTAAAAGCGGCAATAAATGCCGTAGCAACCCGTATAAAATTTTACGGCAGTCAAACGCCTCCCGGCTTCTATGCCTTTATGGGTAATCCCGGAACGGGCAAAACAATGGTTGCGCGCCTTTTTGGCGGTATACTCAAGAGCGTAAACGCACTGAGTCAGGGTCACGTAATTGAAAGAACGGCGAAGCAGCTGGCGGCAAACCCCGAAAGCTTCGAGGAATGCCTCAAGCTTGCCAAAAACGGCATCCTGTTCATTGACGAGGCTCCTCAGCTTATGCATACGAGTACAGGAACAGCTATTATAGAAAAGCTTCTCACGACTGTTGAAAATGCGGATATTATGAAAAACATCTGTATAATCCTTGCAGGCTATCCGCACGCTATGTTCAATCTCTTTGAATATGACAGCGGTCTTTCAAGCCGCTTTGACAAGGATAACGCAAAGCTTTATTTTGAGGACTACACCCCTGCGCAGCTGCTTTCAATTATGGATGATTTTGCCGCAAAGGCTGACACGGATAAATATCTCAACTGTCCGACAAAGCTTAATGTATCCGATGAGAAATTCAGAAAGCATTCTCTCAAGGTATTTGAGACTGCAGTTACAAAAAAGGATTTCGGCAACGGCAGATACGTCAGAAACTATCTTGATAAATGTGTTAACAGGATGCTGGCACGCGTATCAAAACTCTCAGAAGAGGAAATTGCAAGCAATCCTGCGCTCCTTAACACTCTTACAGCTGACGATATTCCGCTTTCATTACAAGCCCAAATCAACAGAACCGTTATCCCCTCAAAACTTTCCCGAGACTTATTTATCCCTGCAGTTAATCCTTGTCCCCCGAGTACAGATCCCGTTGCGAAGAATGAATATATCGAAAATCTGAAAAAATGCACCGTGCTTATCATCTCCGAGGATGAAAAAGGCAACGAGGGCTCAGGCTCAGGCGCAATTATTACCTCCGACGGGCACATTCTTACCTGTGCTCACGTGGTTGAAAATGCCGCTAAGGTCAGAGCAAAGCTTTACACTCCCGGTGCCGTCGGCAAAGAGTACAGTTATTTTGACTGCACCGTGCTGGAGCCCGTGTATTCATCAGACGGTGATATAGATATGGCTGTAATAAAGATGGAGGGAAACAACTTCCCGTTCTTACCTATCCGCCCCGCGGACAGTCCTATTTTTGATTCGGAAAGCTTTATTATCACAGGCTTCCCGCTTGCAACCAAGATAAGCTCCGGCGGCTATGACGAGCTGAACTGCTCCGTAGATCCAGGTCACATCAAGAGTCATCAGTCAGACTACGGAAAAATCATTAATTATATCGACGCAGATGTCAAGCCCGGAAACTCCGGAGGTCCCGTTATTTCAGATATAGACGGCTGTATCATCGGCATCGTATTAGGTGCAATTGAAACGAAATCAGGCAAAGGCGCTTCTGTCTATATAGAAAAGCGAATGAGACCCGTCACGTATTTCTGGGAAAGATTCATCAAATAAAAGGAGAATTAAGATGTCACAGAATAAAATATGCCCCGTGTGCAAAAGGACAAGTAATTCCGACGGGCTCAGATGTGAGCATTGCGGAACCGAAGCCGCATTCTGCACTCTTTTTTCAGGGGAAACCGCATATAATGAGTGGCTCAAACTGATAAACCTCAAAAAAGGTGAGATTTTCGGTTCTCTAAGTTCCGAGCTTCCGAAAAACGGCAGCCGTCTCAGTGTTTCACTTGACAATATCGTATTCTGCAACAACAAGACCAATAAGGCAATTGTATTAAGATTCGGTCTCACGACCCCGACAGTATACGAAAATATAAGGCAGGTTGCTCTTTCGCGCCTTTATACGGTATTTCTCAGAACCGACGGTACGGTATTTGCAGAGGGTGACGACGAATACGGACAGTGCAGACTTTCTGATTTAAAAAACATTGTATATATTGCGTCATCACCCCGTTGTACTTATGCCGTATCCTCTGACGGTACGGTTACTCCGAGAGGTATCACAGCCTTCGGAGATACCATCTCGGCGTGGACGGATATAAAGAGCGTTGCCTGCACAAATGAGTGCATAGTCGGACTAAAGGCTGACGGCACGGTCTGTGCGGCGGCAGTAAAGGACAGCCGTATTGAAAAATATGTCTCCGCGGTTAACAGCTGGAATAACGTGATAAAGGTTGATATCGGAGATAAGTATATCGTTGCACTGACAAACAACGGACAGATTCTATATTCGGGGGAGGACGACAGAAAAAGCGATTGCACACGCTTTGTCAACTGTATTGATATTGCCGCTGATGACAGCTACGTTATCGGACTCAGCGCAGACGGAAGGGTACATCTTGCGGGAACTCCCTCGAAGTACTCTGATTATAACAGAATCGAAGCCGCAAAATGGGAAAATATGTATTTTATCTCCTGTGCTTACGGCAAACAGATAATTGCAGGGCTCACCGCTTCAGGCGAGTTAAAAATTATCGGTAACGTAACAGACAGCAAAGAAATTTCCTCGGCATTCTCCCCGTCCTACCGTAACAGCGTTACGGAATAAGAAAAAATCTTACAGTTTATCAACCCCGGGGAAGTAAAAAGCGAAGACCGCATAAAACAATATAAAACAAGGGGGGGCAAGTGAAGATACTTTCTCCCCCTTAAAATGGGCTGTAAAAACGAAAGCTTTTTACAGCTCATTTTTTCTGTATCAAAAAAAATATAAAAAAAGCTTTTTCTTGTACCATTCAAAGGACAGCATAACAATTATAATAGGCTTTGACCATAACAAAACAAAAAAAGGATGAAAAAAATGAAGTATCTGTCCGAATTCAGCCTGCCGTTGCCCGAGGATGAATTTGCATTTCTCAGCGCTCCCGCAGGAAAAAACCGCAGAACCTGCTATACCACAAAATACCCCTTCGGTATATTTACGCAAGGGCTTTTCCCCGACAGCCTCAGCTTCGGTGATATCACGATTTTCTGCGGCAATAACGGAAGCGGAAAAAGCACTATTCTCAATGTTATTTCGTCAAAGCTCGCAATCGGGCGTGCGTCGCCCTTCAACAGAAGCGACTTTTTTGATGATTACGTTTCACTTTGCTCATACACTCTCGAAAAAAGGATTTCTCCCGATTCACGTTTTCTTTCAAGCGATGACGTATTTGAAAGAGTGCTTGATATCAGAAGGCTTAACGACGGAATTGATACCAAACGTCAGGCTCTTCTTGATGAATGGATAGAAAACAACAGCGAAAATGCAGACACTACTCTTCACGGAATTGACGACTATGACAGATGGAAAAAAATTGCGGATTCAAGAAACAGAAAAATCAGTCAGTCGCAGTTCATACGCTCAAGGCTTATGAGAAACGTGACCGAACGCTCCAACGGGGAAAGCGCGTTGTCGCTTTTTGTTGATGCCATACACGATAACGCTCTTTATATTCTCGATGAGCCCGAAAACAGTCTGTCACCGGAAAACCAGCTTCAGCTGAAATACTTTTTAGAGGACAGCGTTCGGTATCACGGCTGTCAGTTCATTATTTCCACCCATTCCCCTTTCCTTCTCTCCCTTAAAGGTGCGAATATATATGACATTGACTCCGTACCCGCGGTAACAAAAAAGTGGACTGAGCTTGAGTGTGTCAAAGTATATAAGGCCTTCTTTGACGAAAACGCATATAAATTTGAATGAAAAGAATCCGGGATTCGCAAAAGCGAGTCCCGAATTTTTACATTCCTATAAAGTTAAGAATTTTTACAAGCTATTATTAACTAAGGGTGACGGTAACAATCCGAACCGTGTTTTTTATCGGCTGATTTCCGTCACCCTAGCCGTCATACCCACATTGAGCTGTCCTCAAGCCCTACAGAGGCTCGAAGAACAAATCTTGCATCAGAGGAGGTTATTACCTTATCGTTATCAATATCTCCGATATAGATTCTTTCAAAATCTACGTTTTCAAGACCGACGGAGGCACGAAGAATAGTTCTTGCATCCGAGGCTTCTGTTTTCCCGTTTTTATCGGCATCACCTATCTGAACCCCATAGAGCCCCTTTTTCTGCAAGGAATCCCTTGCAACAGCCTCAAGCAGCTCTTCATAAGATGAGCCCCACGTTTTTCTTCTCTCACGGCTTTCAATATAATCCGCAACGGAAAAACCTCTCGGATAAACAACGAATTAATTCTTTCCGTTCCCTCCGGAATAACCACAGCTTCAAGGGCTGTGTGTGCAAAGGCACCGTCTCCTATATACACTATCCCCTCCGGTATTGTTACGGCTTCAAGGGAGGAAGCACCGAACAGTAAGGCGTTGTTTACGTATCTGATTCCTTCAGGAATATCAAATCTTTTGAGTGACGAGCAATTATTAAATGCCATAGGGCCTATATATACCGCCTTTTCGGGCATCACTATTTCCTTAAGAGATTTACATCCGCAAAAACTAAGCTCTCTCGTTCATTTAAGTATTGAAATACGTTATTCAAAACGTATCTCAATTAAATTATATAAACACACCCGCCACTCATTTAAGTAACGTTTTTACGAAAAAAAGGCACGTTTTTGCACTCAGGCAAGAACGTGTCTTGTTTTATTTACTTTTTCTTTTTCCCGAACAGTCCTCGTCCCTTATCGTCGTTAAGGGAATTGACGTTTGCGGGGTTAAGGTCTGCTTCAAACTCTCTGAGAAGCTCCTTTTGCTTTTCCGAAAGCTTTACGGGAACGGCTATCTCTATTTTTACAAGCTGGTCACCCTTGCTTCTGCCGTTAAGATTGGGAATACCTCTGTCCTTGAGCTTAAACACCGCACCTGCCTGTGTTCCTGCGGGAACGTTGTATTTTACGTCACCGTCAAGAGTGGGAACGACAAGCTCACAGCCGAGAGCCGCCTGAGCAAAGCTCAGCTTAGCGGTATACCATACGTTATAGCCTTCTCTTTCAAAGTAGGGATGGTTTCTTACGTTGATACCGACTCTGAGATCGCCTGCGGGACCGCCGTTTGTACCCTTATTGCCCTGAGAACGCACGGAAATTGCCTGTCTGTCGTCAATACCTGCAGGAATATTTACCTCAACCCTTGCAGAGCGTCTTACTCTGCCCTGACCGCGGCATTTTGAACAGGGATTGGGAATAATAGTACCCTTACCGCCGCAGGTGGGACAAGGCTTTTGAGTCTGCATAACACCGAGGATGGTTCTCTGCTGAGTTGTCACCTGACCCGTTCCGCCGCAAGCAGAACAGCTCTGCGCAGTTGAGCCGGGTGCCGCACCTGAGCCCGAACAGCCGTCACATACCTCAATTCTGTTGACGTCCACGGTTTTCTTACAGCCCTTTGCGGCCTCTTCAAAGGAAATCGTGATATTGGTCTGCAAATCCGAGCCTCTCTGAGGAGCATTGGGGTTGCTCTGTCTGCCGCCGAAGCCGCCACCGAAGCCGCCACCGAAGCCGCCGCCGAAAATGGATGAAAAGATATCACCCATATCAAAATCCATACCGCCGAAGCCGCCGCCTGCACCGCCGCCGTAATTGGGATCAACGCCTGCATGGCCGAAGCGGTCGTACTTTGCCTTTTTATCCGCATCGGAAAGCACCTCGTATGCCTCGTTACATTCCTTGAACTTAGCCTCAGCCTCAGCATTTCCGGGATTAAGGTCGGGATGGTACTGCTTTGCCATTTTACGGTAGGCTTTTTTTATTTCATCGTCCGATGCGCCCTTTGACACGCCGAGGACTTCATAATAATCTCGTTTCTCTGCCATAGCAATTATCCTTTATATGTTCATAAAGCCGCGGAAAACGGAGAGTCTTCCGCAGCTGAATTTGGATTTGATCAGTTTACGTCTGTATAGGATGCATCGTAGTATCCGTCCTCACCGGGGGCACCTTCCGTGGGGTTGCCTGCGGCACCTGCACCGAAGTCGGGAGCACCCTGCTCGGGAGCGGCAGCCTTATAAAGCTTCTCGGAGATTTCGTAGAATACCTTTGTAAGCTCCTCCTGACGGTTCTTGATAAGGTTGTAGTCCTCACCCTTGAGAGCTTCCTTGAGTGCTTCTACTGCTGTGTTTACGTTTGCCTTGTCGGCATCTGCAAGCTTGTCACCGCTTTCGGAAAGAAGCTTTTCACACTCGTATACCATCTGCTCTGCACTGTTCTTGATATCAAGCTCTTCCTTGCGCTTCTTATCCTCTGCGGCAAACTGCTCTGCTTCTCTGACAGCCTTTTCAATATCCTCCTTGCTCATATTGGAGGATGCTGTAATGGAGATAGCCTGCTCCTTGCCTGTGCCGAGGTCCTTAGCGGAAACGTGAACGATACCGTTAGCGTCTATATCAAAGGTAACCTCAATCTGGGGTACGCCTCTTCTTGCGGGAAGAATGCCGTCAAGCATAAACATACCGAGAGTCTTGTTATCCTTTGCAAATTCTCTTTCACCCTGAAGAACGTGAACCTGAACTGAGGACTGATTGTCGGCAGCAGTTGAGAATATCTGGCTCTTCTTTGTGGGAATGGTAGTGTTTCTTTCAATAATCTTTGTGCATACACCGCCGAGAGTCTCGATACCCAGAGAAAGAGGAGTAACGTCAAGAAGGAGAAGTCCCTGTACGTCGCCGCCGAGAACACCTGCCTGAATAGCTGCGCCTACTGCAACGCATTCGTCGGGGTTGATTCCCTTGAAGGGCTCCTTGCCCGTAAATGCCTTGATAGCCTCCTGAACAGCGGGAATTCTTGAAGAACCGCCGACCATAAGAACCTTGTCTATCTCAGAAACTCTGAGACCTGAATCCTGAATTGCCTGACGAACGGGACCCATTGTAGCCTCAACAAGGTCAGAGGTGAGCTCGTTGAACTTTGCTCTGGAAAGAGTCATTTCAAGATGCTTGGGGCCTGTTGCATCGGCAGTAATGAAGGGAAGGCTTATAGAAGTGGTTGTAACACCGGAAAGCTCGATCTTTGCCTTTTCAGCAGCCTCTTTAAGTCTCTGAACAGCGTGCTTGTCTCCTCTGAGGTCAATTCCGTCTGTCTTGAGATATTCGCTGATCATCCAGTCGATGATTCTCTGGTCAAAGTCGTCACCGCCGAGACGGTTGTTACCTGCAGTTGCAAGAACCTCCTGAACACCGTCGCCCATTTCAATAATTGAAACGTCGAAGGTACCGCCGCCGAGGTCATAAACCATAACCTTCTGGTCGTTTTCCTTGTCAATACCGTAAGCAAGTGCTGCGGCCGTGGGCTCGTTGATGATTCTCTTTACCTCAAGACCTGCAATCTTACCTGCATCCTTTGTTGCCTGACGCTGTGCGTCGGTGAAGTATGCGGGAACGGTGATAACAGCCTCTGTAACGGTTGTGCCGAGATAGCTTTCAGCATCGGATTTGAGCTTCTGAAGAATCATAGCGGAAATCTGCTGAGGAGTATAGGATTTGTCATCAATGTTTACCTTGTATTCGGTGCCCATCTGTCTCTTGATGGAGGCTACCGTCTTGTCGGGATTTGTAATAGCCTGATGCTTTGCGATCTGACCTACCATTCTCTCTCCCGTTTTGCCGAAGGCAACTACAGAGGGAGTTGTTCTTGAGCCTTCCGCATTTGCGATAACGACGGGCTCGCCGCCTTCAATAACTGCTACGCATGAATTTGTTGTACCTAAGTCAATACCGATAATTTTTGCCATAATAATTACGACCTCCGTAAAAAATTTAATATTTATTGATTTTGTTTATCAGTTTGCTACTATAACCGTTGCGGGACGGATAACTCTTTCGCCCACCTTATATCCCTTCATATAAACCTCTGAAATCACGTTCTCTTCAAGATCCTCGCGGTCTATATGCATAACTCCGTTATGAAGCATAGGGTCAAACTGCTCGCCTGCCTCGCCGAATGCCTCAACACCCAAGGATGAGAACACGTCAAGCAGCTGCTTTACCGTCATTTCAACGCCCTTTTTGTAATTTTCAAAATCGGCCTGAGCGGCGGCGGCTCTCTCAAAATTATCAACGACGGGGAGAAGCTTTGAAATTATGTCAGCCTTTGAATCCCCGAAGATTGCTTCCTTTTCCTTAATACTGCGTTTGCGGAAATTATCAAACTCTGCAGCGGAACGAAGAAGCTTGTCGTTTGCCTCGCTGAGCTTATCGTTGAGCTCCCTGATTATCGCATCGCGTTCGTCTGCCGAGGCTTCTTCAGTCTGCGTATCGACAGCCCCGTTTTCCTGAAGCTCAGGCTCCTCTGCGGACGTGCTGTTCTTTTTCTCTTTAGCCAACTCACACATTCCTTTCTTATTTTAATTATCAATTACTTCGCTGAGAATAGCGCTTGCTATCTCGCTTATATATTTTACTAACGGTATAACCCGTGAATAATCGGTTTTTGTGGGACCTATGATTCCGATTGAACCGCCTGCATCCTCTCCCGCTTTATAGGGAGCCTTGATGACCGCCGCGCGGCTCAGACAATGATATTCATTCTCGGCTCCGATTTTCAGCTCAAGCGTCTCATCGGAATTTACCTCCATAACATGAGCCGCGGCACCTTTATTTCTCAGAAGCTCCATAATCTCAATAGAATTAGACGAAAGCTCCGGATTTGAAAGCAGAGCATCGTGTCCCGCTACGATAACGTCCGCGCCCGATGCTTCAAGCGCCGCGTCAAAAAATGAAACGATAAGCGGTATGATATCAAGAGATTTTTCACCGAGGGCAGCAGCCGCACACTGAAGCTTTGCCGTAGTGAAATCGGAGGCCTTTGCACCGATGAAGTTTGCACCCGTTACGTTATAAAACAGCTCAATAAGCTCAAAATCGGGGTCAACCTCAAGCTTTGCCGTTCTGCTTTTTGTAACTCCTGCAGAGGTTCTTACGATTACCATAGCAGTCTTTGCGCTCAGCGGAACCACCTGCGTTCCCGTTATGACAGCACTCTCGCTGTGGGGGGTCACCGCTACCGCGGTAAGTCCCGTAACGGTATTGAGCGTTTCGCAAAGCTGAGACAGAAGACCTACGGAATCACCCTCGGAGCGGTCGATACTGCTGAGAATTCTGAACATATCCGCATCGGACGGAGAATAATTCCTGAGAAGTCTGTCTATATAGTATCTGTAGCCCTTATCGGAGGGAACTCTGCCAGCAGACGTATGCGGCTGGCTGAGATAGCCGTTATCCGAAAGAAAAGCCATTTCGTTTCTGACGGTTGCGGATGACACAGGAAAGGTCAGAACGTCAACGAGAAATTTGGAGCCTACAGGCTCACCCGTAGTAAGGAATCTTTCAATAATAGCGGAAAGGATCTTCTCTTTTCTCTCGGAAAGCTCCACGGTAAGACCTCCTGTTTTGTGTTTAGCACTCTTAGTCGGCGAGTGCTAAGTTCACCTATAATATATTCCTTTTTCCGCCGTTTGTCAATAGTTTTTCATCAATTTTTCAAAAAAATAGCATTCTGACGTAGAGTGTGCTAACAAACCCCGCTTCCCGTATGAGTATTTTGCCTTTTAAAGGTAAAATAATACTTGTATTAAAAAATTCTTTGTGGTAAACTGTAGGGTGATAAACTATGAATAAATACGGAGATGAATCATTAATGACAGATATTTCAACGCTTTGTATGGTGTGTCTGAGCACAAAGGATGAAAACGGTATGTGCCCCTTCTGCCGCAAAGAAGAAAATATTATTCAGAATTCCCCGCTTCTTCCCGTAAAAAGCATAATAAACCAAAGATATCTTACAGCAAAAATGCAGAAAAGAAATCACGAGGGCATAACCTATGCCGCCTATGACCTCAGACTGAACAAGGAGGTTTCCGTGCGTGAGTTTTTCCCCGATGAAATTGCAATAAGAGATGCAGACCTGATTACGGTATCCGCCGCCGACGGACAGCAGGAGCCGTATCAAAGATATCTTGACTCCTTCGTTTCGCTTTGGAATAAAATTATGCGTCTCAAGGGCATTACCGCGCTCATTACCGTAACGGACGTATTCACGGCAAACGGTACTGCGTACGCGGTTTATGACGAATCCGAAAGAGAAACTCTCAGAAGCAGACTCATAAACTCCACCCCCGAGGGATATTTTACGTGGGAAAAGGCAAGAATCCTTTTTATGCCCGTGCTTTCCACCCTCGGAACGCTTCACACCTCGGGAGTATTCCATAAGGGAATAAACCCCGACTCGTTCATATTCTCAAAGGACGGAAAGCTCAAACTCACGGACTTCTGCACAGAGCCTGCAAGAAAGGCACCGGGAGTCATCACACCCGAGATATTTGAGGGCTACGCTCCCATTGAGCAGTATTCCGCAAACGGCAAAATAAGCGCGGCAACGGATATATATTCCTTCTGCAGCGTGCTTTACAGAACGCTTATCGGCACAAATCCCATTGACGCGAGAGAGCGGGCAGAAAACGACAGAATGATGATTCCCGCAAAATTTGCCGAGCAGCTCCCTCCCTACGTTATCAATGCGCTCATTAACGGAATGGCTATTTATCCCGGCGACAGAACGGATAACATCGAGCAGCTGAGAAGCGACCTTTCCGCCTCTCAGAGAGCAATCGGTGCATCTGCTCCCGCTTATCAGCCGAAGCCTCCCACGCTTATTGACCCCGTATCCCCCGAAAAAATACCCCAGCAGCTTCAGAAGAAGGCAGAGCCCGTACAGCAGACGAAAAAGCCCGTTGCTCAAAGCACTCAGTCAACAGCTAAAAAGCAGAAAAAGAATAACGGACTTATTGCCGTGCTTTGTGTCATTATCGTAATATTTATGATAGGCACAGGCGTTCTCATCAGCGAAATCGTCAAGCTGAAGAATCCCGCAACCGAGGAGACTACGGCAACGCAGTCGTCGATAGTCAGCGTACCCAATTTCGTAGGCGGATATATAACGGATATAATCACAAACAAGCAGTATACCGACTATTTCATATTCAACACGATAATGCAGTCAAGCGCGACGGTAATGGAGGGCATCGTTATCGAACAGAACATTCCTCCCCAGTCACAGGCATCAAAGGGTGAGACGATAATTCTCACGGTAAGCTCAGGGCCCAAGGAATTTGCCCTTCCCGACGTTACCGACTGGACATACGAGGCTGCCGAGCAGGCTCTGAGGGCACAGGGACTTATAGTTGTCCGCTCAGAGCTTCACAATGACGGCACCCACAAGGGCGGAAACGTTGCGGAGACCATTCCTGCGGCAAACAGCGTTGTTAAGGAAGGCTCCACGGTAACTGTTGTCGTATACACCTCCGACGAGGAGGAAACGTCACAGAGCCCCTCCTCTCAGGGCGGAAATGCCGTAGAGGAATTCCTTGAAAGTTTCAACACAACCGCTCCCGCATCGGGGCAGTAAAACGGCCGCAGGCAAAGCTACAACAACAAAAGGGCGGTGAAAACCGATGAATTTCTTTTCTATGATGCTTGAGGATATAAAATGCGTAAGGGAAAGGGACCCTGCGGCAAGCTCCGCTATTGAGGTTCTGCTTCTTTACCCCGGACTTAAGGCCGTGAGAGCGCACAGAATCGCCCATTGGTTTTACACCCGAAAAATGCCTTTTATCGCAAGATTTATCTCTCAGCGAAGCGCAAGAAAAACAAATATAGAAATTCACCCCGGCGCAAAAATCGGCAGACGCTTCTTCATAGACCACGGCACGGGGGTGGTTATAGGAGAGACAGCCGAAATCGGTGACGACGTTACCATCTATCAGGGAGTAACGCTGGGCGGTACGGGAAAGGACGTAGGCAAAAGACACCCTACCGTAGGCTCAGGGGTTATGATAGGTGCGGGAGCCAAGGTTCTCGGCCCCTTCAGAATAGGTGACAACTCCAGCATCGCGGCAGGCTCCGTGGTGCTTCACGAAATACCCGAAAGCTGTACTGCGGTAGGCTCCCCTGCAAGGGTAGTAAAGCGCAACGGCAAAAGAGTGGATAATCTTGACCAGATACATATTCCCGACCCCGTAGCTCAGGAATTCGACAAATTATACAAACGCATCGAGCAGCTTGAAAAGGAGCTGTCCGACTTAAAAGGAGACTGATATTTTATGAAGGTGTACAATACACTTACAAGGCAGAAGGAAGAGCTGAAGCCCTTAAAGGAGGGCGAATACAGAATATACGCCTGCGGACCCACGGTTTATAACTACATACATATAGGCAACGCACGTCCCATCTGTGTTTTTGACGTTCTCAGACGCTTCCTTGAATATAAGGGCAATAACGTTATTTTCGTTCAGAATTTTACGGACATCGACGATAAGATAATCAACCGTGCAAATGACGAGGGAGTTACCTTTTCGGAAATCTCCGAAAAATACATCGAGGAATATAAGCACGATGCAAAGGGACTTAACGTCAGAGAGGCTACAATCCATCCCAAGGCAACGGAAAATATCGACGAGATAATCTCCATTGTCAGCACTCTTATTGAAAAGGGCTTTGCATACGAGGCAGAGGGCGACGTATATTTCAGCCCCCTTAAATTCAGCGAATACGGAAAGCTTTCCCATCAGCCCCTTGACGACCTTATGGCAGGCGCAAGAATAAACGTGGGCGAAAAGAAAAAGGAAAGCATGGACTTTGCGCTGTGGAAGGCATCAAAGCCCGGCGAGCCCTATTGGGAATCCCCCTGGGGCAAGGGCCGTCCCGGCTGGCATATCGAATGCTCGGCTATGAGCAGAAGATATCTCGGAAATACGATAGACATCCATTGCGGCGGTCAGGACCTTGTATTCCCTCATCACGAAAACGAAATTGCACAGAGCGAATGCTGTAACGGCACTGAATTTGCAAGATACTGGATGCACAACGGCTTTATTACCGTTGACAACGAAAAGATGTCAAAATCAAAGGGCAACTTCTTCACCGTCCGCGACGTTGCAAAGCAGTTCGGCTATGAGCCTATCAGACTTCTTATGATATCCTGTCACTACAGAAGCCCCATAAACTATTCTTACGATTCTCTTATGCAGTGCAAGACCTCGCTTACTCGTCTTCACACCTGCAGAGATTCTCTTGATTTTGCGCTTGCAAATGCGGCAGCGGGAGAAGCCTCACAGGAAATTGCAGCTGAGCTGAAGGCATTTGAAAGCAAGTTCTCAGCGGCATTAGAGGATGATCTCAACACCGCTGATGCTATCGGAACTCTTTTTGACCTCGTAAGATACATCAACAAAAACGTGCTTGTCCCCGACGCTGCTTCAGGCACACTTGAGCTTGCAAGAGACACCTTTGACAAGCTTACAGACATTCTCGGTATCGTTTACAACGAGGAGACCGAAGAGGATGATACGGATACTGCCCTTATCGAAGGACTCATTGAGGAAAGAACAGCCGCAAGAAAGGAAAAGAACTGGGCAAAAGCCGACGAAATAAGAAACAAGCTCACTGAAATGGGCATCGTGCTTGAGGACACACCTCAGGGCGTAAAATGGCATAAGGCATAAATAACACAGAGCTGTAAGAAACCTTTTCGTTTTTTACAGCTCATTTTAGTTTATCGGTATATTATTTTTTTGTTTTTCAGTTAATCGTAATACGGACGGTGCTTCCCACGTCTGCATTAAAAAATGATGCCGAGAATCTTCCGTATTCGGAGAAGCGGACTTGTTGAGAAAAAATCAGCGATTCGTCATAAAGCCCCAGCTCATTCAGAAGAGCGGACGGGGATATTTCCCCCATAAAAGCACCTGCTGCGGCTTCGCTGAATTCAATAAAGCTCTTCTTCTGCTCTTCGCAATCAATTATTCTTACCGCGCTTATTCCCACGCACGTTAAGCAGCCGTTTTCGTCCGCGGACGCAGTCAGAAGAATATCATCCTGCGCGCACAGGGAAACGAACAAAAACCATTCGCCGTCCGAGTAAAACGCATTTTCCATATCAAGCGTCAGCTCGGGAAACTGCTTTTGAGTACGTTTAAGCAGCTCCGAAAAATCAATTCTCAGCTGACTCGTACAGGACACAAGCGCAGTCAGCAAAGAAAAAATACACAAAACAGAAAGCACTTTTTTTTGCATAATAAATATAATCCCCTTTATTTGCGCCTAATTTGAATTTTTATATTCCATATTTTATTTATATGTATTATAATAAGATGATAGAACACGAAAAAGGATGATAACAAAATGAACAAAAGCCCGAATAACGATAATGAATATCCCGATATCTCCGGCGTTTTTGATATAGATGAAGAAAATATCCCCACTCAAATCATAAAAAATACCGCCGGCACGGCAGAAATCCGGGAACGCTTTCTTACGGCAGACGAAGCAATACGCTTTCTCCCCGAGGAGGAGCAAAAGAAGCTGAAAAAGGAAAAGAAGGCAGAAAAAAAACGAATAAAAAGAGATAAGCGCAGAGTCAGGCTTATTATTATCCTCTCCGCCGTCCTTGCTCTTCTGATTATTGCCGCGGCGGCAAGAACGGGAATAAACGAGGCAAAGAAGCCCGTAATTTCCTACGAAAAGCCGATAACGGAAACTATTTCAAGATACTCTCTTTCACAGGGAATTTCCGTTATGAAGGACGGTATAATGCAGGGTGTGTTTATTGACAACAATTACGATGTTCATTATATCGAAACGGGTCATCCCGTCCAAATAACCGACGAAAACGGCATAACGGTAACAGGCAAGGTGGCGCGTATTCAGGAGGAATCACCCGATTCTCCTCTTATAACAAAATTTCATACTCAATTATTTGAAACGAAGCCCTCCACGTCCTCTTATGCGGTGTACGTAACCGTCGATTCTGCCGACGCTCCGAAAAAAGAAGGCCTCTCCCTCTCCTTCAAAACAATCACTCAAAGCTCTGAAAATGCGCTGACCGTCAGCACGGAAAGTGTCTGTATCGACGGAAATCAGCCTTACGTATGGGTATATTCCGCCTTCAGCAAGACTCTTTCAAAAACCGAGGTCCGCACGGGACTTTCCTTTGACGGCAGAACGGAAATTACCGCAGGAATAAAAAAATCGGACAAGATAATGAATTCCGTCTCCACGAATCCCGAGGCTCTTTACGACGGAATAAAAGTTAAGGTGAGCAAATGAAAAACATATATCTGGTTCAGGCAAACGCAATCTACGGCGACAGCGTAAAAAACACATATATCCCCTATGCCATAGGCTGTCTTGCCGCATTTGCTTTTGACAACGATGAAATCAAAAGCGAGTATACGCTCGGAAAATTCATATATACGAGAGCTGACATAAAAAAGGCTGTTGACAAAATGAGCGAGCCTTTTCTTGTGGGCTTTTCGGCAAGCGTATGGAACAGCGAATACAACAAGGCATTCTCAAAGGAGCTGAAGTCCCGATATCCCGAATGCATAACCGTTTTCGGCGGACATCAGATTCCCCCCGACGCAGAAGAGGCGTTCAGAGAATATCCCGACGCGGATATCTTTATTCATTCCGCAGGCGAGGAGGCTTTCAGAGATATACTTCTGAATCTGAAAAACGGCAGCTCACTTTATGAAATACCGAATATCTCGGCAAAGTATCCCGACGGCTCGGTTTATAACGGTGAAAGACTTATTCCCGCAACTCCCGACTACCCCTCCCCCTATCTTACGGGAATATTCGACCCGATTCTCGAGGACGGCATAGAGTTCTCCGCAATAATCGAAACCAACAGAGGCTGTCCCAACAAATGCGCCTTCTGCGACTGGGGCGCACTCAAATCAAAAATCAAGCTTTTCAGCCTCGAAAAGGTCAGAAAAGAGCTTGAATGGCTGTCAGAGCATAAAATAGAATACGTCTACTGTGCAGATGCAAATTTCGGCATTTTTGACAGAGATATGGAAATTACCGATATGTTTATTGAGCTGAAGCAGACCACGGGATATCCCTCAAAGCTCAAGGTAAACTTCACAAAAAACAGATGCGAATTCGTAGGAGAAATAAGCAGTAAGCTCAGCCGCTACGGTATCGGAAAATCCCAGACTCTTTCCTTCCAGAGTGTGGACGAGAGGGTACTGAAGGCTATCGGCAGAAAAAACATAGACCTTCCCCACTTCAGAGAGCTTCTGAAAATGTACGAAAAAGAGAACATACCCACGTACTCGGAGCTGATCCTCGGTCTGCCCGAGGAGACCTACGAAAGTTTCACGGACGGAATATGCACGCTTATCGAAAACGGTCAGCACAAATCTATAAACGTATACCCCTGTGAGCTTCTTCCAAATTCTCTTCTCGGCTCCGAAGAATATAAAGAGAAATACAGCATAAAAACCACTACCCTTCCCTTCGGACAGTTCCACTGTGAAAAAGAGGATTCGGGTATCACGGAGTATTCAAGACTCATTACCTCAACCTCCTCGATGACTAAGGAGGACTGGATAAGCTCCTACTTCTTCGCAACGGTGGTGCAGGCATTCCATTGTCTCGGAATCACAAGGGAAGCAGCTATATATATGAGACAGGAAAGAGACATCTCCTACAAGGAATTTTACAGCCGTCTCATTGATTTTGCATTCTCCGACCCCGATTCTTATATCTGCGGAGTATTTTCCGCTTCAAAGGAGCATCTCAGACAAGTGGCTGATGCACGGGATACTCTCGGAATATACGACAGCCGTTTCGGCAGTATATCCTACGAGCCGGACGAAAATCTGTTCCTTTCATCCGTATATGATACAAATAACCTTTTTTGCTTTATTGCCGACTTTCTGACGGAGCTTACAGACCTAAGTACGGCAAATGCACTCGCCGACTGTCAGAGAGCCTCGCTTTATATACCGAACAAAGCCCCCGAGCAAATATCCGTTCCCCAAAGCATTGCAAAATATTTTTCGGACAGCTTACCGGAGGCTGCCGATGAAAACGAAGAAATCACTATTCGTTTCTTCCCCGCCGCCGACGTAACCGACCTTGCTCAGTACGCAAGAGTCTGCGTATGGTACGGCAGAAGGAACGAGGGCACGAAAAATATCAGGGAGGTAATACTATGAGCAAGCGTATTCTTGTTGCAGGAGCAGGTCACGGAGGACTTTCAGCCGCCGCAATTCTTGCAAAAAACGGTTACAGCGTCACGGTGCTTGAAAAAGAAGATAAGGACACGATAGGACACGACTGGCACGATACTATGGACATCCCCGCATTTATATTTGCAGACATTCCCGTGCCCGACGAGGATAAATTCAAGCGCGGACTGAATATGTGCTATTTCAATCCAAAAAAGACCGTAAAGCTCGTTATGGACGGAGGTCCCGGTGTTTCCCAGTCAAACTGCATAACAATCGACAGAAAATTCCTTATAAGATATCTCATAGAGCATTGTGAAAATATGGGAGTCAGCTTCATATTCGGCACTAAGATTCTCGGTGCCGTTACCGAGGGAGCAAAGGTAACCGGTGTCAGAGCCTTACTGAACGGTGAGGAAAGGGTTTTTGAGGGAGATATGATAATTGATGCCGCAGGTATGAACTCACCCGTGAGAAGAAGCCTTCCCGAGCATCTGGGCATTCAAAAGGAAATTCCCGAAGAGGACACCTTTGAAATATTCAGAGCCTACTATGAAAACACCGAAAAGTATATCACCGATCCCGTATATTCCGTTTTCTTCTTCAACTGTAATAAGCCGGGAATAGACTGGGTAATCACGGAGGAGGGCTATATTGACGTTCTGATAGGAAAATTCGGCCGTCTTACCGAGGAAGAAATAGAGACCTCGCTTGCGGATATCAGAGAAAACTATCCCGGCATCGGCACAACACCCGTCCGCGGCGGAAATACCGCTACGATACCTCTTTCAAAAACGCTTCCCCTTATCGTTGCCGATTCCTACGCCCTCGTAGGAGACAGCGCGTCAATGACAGTACCGCTGAACGGCTCGGGCATCGACCTTTCGCTTCAGGCAGGAAAGCTTTTAGCCTCTGCCGTTATGGCAGCAGAAAAGAACGGCTACAAAAAAGAGGACCTGTGGCAGTATCAGTACAGATATTTTACTCTTTTCGGAAATAACCTTGTCCCGATAAGCATCCTCAGACGCTTCTTCGGAGTAATCACGGGAGAGGATATAGACTTCTTCCTTGAAAAGGGTATTCTCTCCGAAAAGGAAATAGGTATGGCAGGCGGCATTTCCGGTATCACACCCTCTTACGTAATCGATAAATTGATTGCCGCACTTCCCAAGGCGTCGCTTCTTCCCGACGTAGTAAAAATAATGAAGGATATGCCTATGTTCCCTGCGGCAAAAAACTCCATACCCTCGGAATGGGACGACAAAAAAATTGCTTCCTGGCTTAAATTATATAAGTCTTTATAATCTGTACCAATAATTTACAAAGTATATTCTTAATTATTATGTTGCAATAAGTAAAATTGTGTGATAAAATAATTCTGTATATTTGTACTTCTTCAGGAGGTAATAAAATGAGAAGCAAATTTATATTCGCAGTTCTCACGGCGGCGGCTCTCCTTTGCATCTTTGCTGTATCCGCATTCGCAGGCTTTGATATGGATTCGGACAGCATTCTTGAGCTTGATAAGGTAGACAGCCTCTATGAGTGCGTAAGCGGCGGAGATGCCGACGGTGACGGCAAGATTACTTCAGACGATGCACGCTTTATCCTCAGACTCTCCGTAAATCTTGAAGCTATCGATACGTCCTCTTTTATGAAAACGGACGTTGACGGTGACGGAAAAATAACGGCAGAGGATGCACGTCTTGCCCTGCGTCTTGCAGTCGGTCTTGACGAGCTTCCCAATCACAACGTTGAAGAAATCGTTATAGTTCCCGCAACCTGTGCTACGGAAGGACTTACAGTTAAGGTATGCACCACCTGCATAAAGATATATGCAACCGTTACGGTTCCCGCTTCAACGGACAAGCATATCCCCTCTCCCTGGCAGACAACTCAGCAGGCTGACTGCTCTCACACGGGAAAGGCTGAAATCAGATGCCTCAGCTGTGACGAGGTGTTAAAGGAAGTTGAGATTCCCGCAACACGTGAGCATTCGGGTGAATGGAATTACCCCGACGGAAAGAGCTGTCTTAACCCCGTAACCAAGAACAGAACCTGTACGGTCTGCGGTACATACGAGGAAAAGGTAGAAAATCCGCCTGCAGGCCACTCCTTTACGTGGGTCACCGAAAAGGAAAACACCTGCACAGAGGACGGTTATGATATCTACAGATGCTCTCATTGCGGTCAGGTAAGCCGCGGCATTATAACCGAGGCACACGGCCACCTTATGGAGCATAACGTTGAAATCAAGAAGGCAACCTGTACGGAATACGGTATCGTCGGTTCAAAATGCGTATACTGCGACCTTACTGCCGATGAATCCGCAACACAGGCTCTCGGACACAAGTTTGACAATAAGCACTACAAGGTAACTAAGGAGCCCGATTGTGCTCAGACAGGTACTGCAGACGCAGTATGTACGGTTTGCGGTGAAACAGAAGAGATAATCCTTCCCAAGACAGAGCATACTCTGACAGAGGGCTGGACAGTAGCGTCAGAGGCTGACTGCACAACCGACGGTGAAAAGACAGGCGTATGCCGCTACTGCGGTCCCGTTTCAGAGCCTATCCCCGCAAAGGGTCACACCGTTACGAAGTGGGTCAACGTCACACCTGCGACCTGCGCAAATCCCGGTCTTCAGCAGGGTGAATGCTCAGTATGCGGTGACAAGTCCGCAACAAAGGAAATTCCCGCAAAGGCTCACGTTTTCGACCAATCCGTACAGTACTGGACATCAGGCATTCTCTGTAAGGAAAACGGCGAAGGCTATTATAAGTGCAAGAACTGCGACGCAAAGCAGCCCATCATTCTTCTCCAGCGTCCCTGTAACAACAAGAACGGCAAGCAGGTAAGAGAGGTCAACGAAGCCACCTGCACAAAGGCAAAGACCGTTATTGACGTATGCGACTTCTGCGGTGAGGATATTCCCGGAACAGAGGTTTCGTCAGGCAAGGCACTCGGTCACAACTTTGATGAAAGCGTGTGGACGGAAACAAAGCCTGCAGAATGCGCAGTAAACGGTGAAAGAGCCTGCGCCTGCACAAGATGCGGCGACGTAAAGACAGAGGTTATACCCGCCTACGGACATACACCCGGCGAATGGAAGGAAACAAAAACGCCCTCCTGTATGGAAACCGGTGAAAACTCACTTATGTGCGTAACCTGCGGCGGTGTTATAAGAACAGAGCCTATCGCAAAGACCGCACATACCGAAAAGACAACAATTATCACAGACTCCGGTATTGTCAACGAGGATGGCAACCTTATGGTTACCTGCCGTATTGAATGCTCGGTATGTCACGCAGTTATCAGCGAAAGCGCTCCCGTAACAAGAATTGCCGTAGGTGCTGATAATGACCTTGTAGTCACATTTGATGAAGCAAGCAATCTCGCTCCCGGCGGAAAGGTCAGCTTCACAATTGAATCAACCGACGAAAACAGCACCATAACAGAAATGTTCGTAATGATTACCTGGGGCATTGACGGCTTTGAGATACTTGAGGAAAAGGACGGCGCATACAGCTTCACAATTCCCGAAGCAATCGGAGAAGCCGACACAGTCACCGTTGTTGCAACAGTTATCAGCAGAGTTCCCAAGAGCTGATAAGCAATTACAAAAACCGAATAAAATAACACAATAAAGGGTTGTGCAGAGAATTGACTTTCTGCACAACCCTTTGGCTTATTCAAGCATTGAAAGCACGGCTTTGAATTCCTCAGAAGCCTTAAAATCATCGCTCAGAGGATATTTTTCGGTCATAAGCTGCTTCATTCTGCAGCACATAGCTTTTCCTCTGGGAATCTTCTTAAATTCGGTATTTTCAAAAAACTGAGCCGTCCGCTCACTGGTCTCGGGCAAGCTGTCGTATTTCTTCGCAAAACGGGCGCATATTTCAAGGCTTTCGACAGCACGCGAATCATCACCCGCTTCGTGGTAAAGATGCCCCAGATGGCCGTAATTGTAAATTACGTCACACCACAGCCTTCCGTAGTTGCCGTCGGTGAAGATAATATCGTATATTGATATGAGCTTTTTCAGCGCACTTATCTTATATTCTACAGAGAAGCCGCTGTCATACAAAAAGTAATGGTCTGCCGAATGCTCAAGAAGAAACAGCAGCTGCTCTATAACCTGAGAGCAGGCTTTATAGTGCTTATTCTTGTCTGTAATCAGCATTGTGGCAAGATAGTCCCTTGTATTTATAAGCTCAGGCATTTCCTCCAGAAGCCCCTCTGCCCGTGCCTGATATTCAGCATTTCCCGTAACGTGTGCCTTTGTGTGCAGGTGCTGACACATAAGCCTTTTTGCCCACATTCTGATACTGTCGTCGGTACATCGGCTTCGTATATTCTCATATATCGAATGAAGCTCTCCCGAAGCTCTTTCGTATTCGGGCAAATCATCCTCCCTGCATTCGCACATCAGCAGCTCCATATATCTTACGAGAATACGAAAATCACCCGGAAACTCCTTAACCGCCTCGCGGAATTTTCCGAACACAAATGAGGTGTCCTTGTATCTCAGCTCCTCATACAGACGCAGATATTCCTCCGCTCTCCTTTCGGCTTCTGCCTTATTAAGTCCCAACAGCTCGTCCGTCGTTACCCTGAAAAATACGGCAAGCCTCGGAAGCAGAGTTATATCGGGATAGGACTCCCCTCTCTCCCAGTTGCTGACACTCTGAAATGATACTCCGAGATATTCCGCAAGCTTTTCCTGCGTCATACCGTTTTCAAGCCTTAATCTTTTGACGTTTTCTCCGAGATAAATATTCATTAGCCTTCCTCCGTTTATAATATTGACCGGTCTGCTGTAATAATAATGCAAATAAGCCTTAAAAGCAATAAATCATTTATTGAAGCATTCTCAAGCAGCGATTGAAAAATTCAAAGATCAAAGAAGGGGAAAACAAGGCTTACGCCCTGTTCCCCCTCGGCTTGAGTGTTGGTCATCATTTTTTCTATCCAATTAAAATGAGCTGTAAAAAAACAAAAGATTTTTACAGCCCCTTTTTATGATTTAAATCGGTATTATAAATTATCCCTTTGATTCTCTGAGCTTTTTAAAAAAGTCGGATAAAACGCCTGCGCATCGCTCCTCCATAATTCCGCCCGTGACTGCAGGCTTATGATTATAGGGCAAATCAAAGAGGTTGACAAGACTGCCGACGCTTCCTGCCTTTTTATCAAAGGCACCGAAATATACCTCGTCTATACGGGAATTAATTATGGCACCCGCACACATCGGACAGGGCTCAAGCGTAACGTAAAGCTGGCAATCGGGAAGCCTCCAGCCGCCGAGCCTTTTACAGGCGGCATCTATAGCTTCAATTTCCGCGTGGCACAGAGCATTTTTATTGCTCTCGCGTCTGTTCATCCCCACACCGATAATTTCACCGTTATGCACAACTACGGCACCGACGGGAACCTCTCCCGCTTCACCTGCTTTTTCCGCAAGCGCAAGAGCTTGTGTCATAAATATCTCGTTAAATGAGCTCATCTGCTTTTTTAAGGGTATTGAGTCCGCATCTTACACCGCATACGGCATCCTCCATACCTTCAAATTCAACCGTGATATAACCGTTATAGCCTGCTCTTTTGAGAATTCTCAGACATTGAACAACAGGTACGGCACCGTGACCGATAATTGCACCTCTGAGGAAGTTTCCGCCTCTCGTCATAAAGAAGCCGTCAGAGGGAACGAATTCGGTTCCATTCTTGAAATGAAAGTCCTTTGCGTGTACGTGCACGGCATAGGGAGCAACGTTTCCTACGGCAACGGCAGGGTCCTCGTCTGCGCACATAAAGTTACCGATATCAACGAGAGCACCGAAATTCTTATGATTTACACCGTTTATTATAGCTTCGACACGTACGGAATCCTGAGCAAAGAAGCCGTGGTTTTCAATACAGGTCTTAATACCCTTTGTCTCGGCATATTCAGTAACGGCACGATAGCCCTTTACGATAACGGGAAGTGCATTATTAAAGCCCATACCCATAGCGCGCTCTTCGTCACGGTAGCCTCCCGTGGCATCGTGGCGCATAATACGACATCCGAGAGCCTCGCAGACGTCTACCTCACCCTTAAGCCTTTCGATTTCCTTTTCGGTATCGTAAATGAGATTTGCACCTATGCAGTATGCTGAAATTTCAATTTCGTGCTTTTCGGCTTCTGCTCTCAGAAGAGCGGCATATTCCTTTTTGTCCGTTCCCTCGGGAGCGTGAATTTCGGCAAATTCTATACCGTCAAAGCCCATTTCCTTTGCAAGAGCTATAAGCTGAAGCTCGGTATATCTGCCCGAAGACGTAAGCTGTGAATAGCTGTAAGAGCTGACTGAAAATTTCACAATATTTCCTCCTTAATAGCTGTAATTTATCTGATATTCTATTTTATCAAAGAAAAGCCCTGTGGCAACTCTGATATAATACTTTCCTGCAGGCAAAGCCTTGTAGCAAGCCTCAACGGTATCGATATCCGAGGGCACGTTAACTGCTGCTCTGCCCTCCTCTGCGGTCTCATAAGCCACGGCTGTACCGTTTTCATCATAAAGAGTAAACGTAAAAATATTTCTTGAATAGTCTAAAAGCTCGTGGAAGAACGCAACCGTCACGTCACAGCTGTCCTCAACAGTAAAGGTATAGCAGTCGAAGTCGTAATCCGTGCCGCGCTCTGCAAGCTGTCCGGTAACGGGACTATCCTTTTTGAGTGTGTCTGCAAGGGCGAATGTGTCATTCGGCTCACTCTCAAAGCTGTCACCGGTATCAAAATCAACGGTCAGATAATATCGCTGTGAATTCAGATAAAGGCTTTCGCTGTCTATAAGAATATAATACGTCCCCTGTCCGAGACCTACGGGGGAAGCGCTTATCACATCGTCACCCCAGGCGGAAATCATCTGATAAAGAACCGTTCCGTCCTCAGATAAAAGTCTGATATTCCAGCCGTTCTTGTCCGTATCCTCTGCCGAGGGGTCGTGGGCAAATTCAGTAAAGAGTCTGCCGTTTTCGTGGACGGTTACTCTGAAATAATCACGGTCAAGGCCGTTTATCTTTGATGATACAACGCCCGTAACGGTTTCACCGAAGCTGATATCATTTGCAGTTTCGGGAGAATCGTTCATTTCATTTTCATATCCGAGACCGCCCGTACGGTTGAGAGTCAGCGTATATGTAATATCCGTATATACTCTGTTTCTTACAAGCACGAAGTAATTACCCGCATCAAGACCTATGGGGCCGCTTTTCAGAAGAGTGTCGGTAAACAAAGAGTTTACCGAATAAAGCTTCGTTCCGTCTTCTGCGAAAAATATCACCTGCCAGCAGACTGTGGTTTTATCGCTTACTGCGGGATGCTCAAATTTAAGCTCTGCAAAGCCGTCTGAATACATACGGAACATATAGAAGTCCTCGTCCTGTCTGTCGGTGAAATATGATGCACTTCCCTTTAACGGAGAGGAATTGTAGATTTCGGTGTATCTGTAAATATTGTCGTTACATTCGGTTTCATATCCACCGCCGTCAACAAGCTCAACGCTGATTTTATAGGCGCTGTCCGAAAATGCCATACCCTTTGTTACAACAAGACGATAGCTGCCGCCCGTAAGACCTAACTCGGGAGACGTATCACGGGTTGAGGAGCTCTCGGTATTAAGCACGTTAATAAGTCTGTATGCCCTCTCGTCACCTGTGCCGTTTATCAGATACTCCTGATAAAGAGATACCGTCCAGCCTGCCACTCCCGTCAGCTCGTCGTGGATAATCGAATATCTGAACATAGCTCTTGCTTCTACGGAAAAGGTATATACGTTTACGCTGTCTGCCGAAGACAGGGCACCTACGGTATCGGAGAAAATATTAAGTCCCGAAACGTTCTCAGCTGATGAATCGGGCACGTAGGAATCCACATAAACGGGCTCTACGTATTCGGGCTCAAGTATATCTGAGAAGGACGGCTCCTCGCTTTCTGAGGACTCCTGTGTATATTCCTCTGTCACGGTGCTTTTTGCAGGCTCATCACCCTCGGATAAAGCCTCGGGCATATAAGAGGTCGCTAAAGAGGTCTCCTCAGACACAAGGGGGCTTTCAGTAAAAGCCTCGGGGGAAATGCACTCGTCGGAGGGCTCGTCGAAAACGGACTGAGTCGAGGGAGAAGCATTCGTAAATATATCGGTGGGAAGCCTTATGCCCGATACCGTAAGCGTTGCGGACAACAAAACCGCAACGGTCAGATATAAGCACAAAATGCTCTTATACTTGTTCATAATCTGCTCCTTTTCTCGGATGCTGAATAAACGGATTCAATATATATCCGCAAATCAATCTTATCATATATACCGCGTCGAATCAAGAAGATTACCTCAAAAAAAGCAATAAAACATTGACAACTAAGGATAGTTTTGTTAAAATGGTTACTGTTGATAATTTGTGCCTCCTTAGTTCAATGGATAGAATAAATCCCTCCTAAGGATTAGATGTGAGTTCGATTCTCGCAGGGGGTGCCAGAAGCGGCGAGACAAGCTCGCCTAAAAGAAGAAAGAATAAAGAATAAATAAGAAATAAAAATGTTTCCGTTTTCGGTGCCGCTTCTGTATTATTCTTTATTCTTTATTATTTTTTCTTTATTCTTTAAAAAGGAGAATAACGATATGCAAAAGGATAATCCGTTATTGGATAAATCCTTGTTGTTTGCCGCAAGAATAGTCAAGCTCAATAAATATCTTACAAAAGAGAAAAAGGAAACAGTTATTTCAAAACAGATTATCCGCAGTGCAACATCAATCGGTGCAAACGCCAACGAAGCGATTTACGGTCAGAGCAAGGCTGATTTTATAGCAAAGCTGCAGATTTCTCTGAAAGAAACCGCTGAGACAAAATATTGGTTAAGACTTTTGATTTTATCTGAATACATAACCGATAAGGAAGGCAATTCTTTGCTGGATGATTGCCTTGAAATTAAAAGAATACTTATTTCTACACTAAAAACTGCAAAAGAAAATAAATAAAAACAAAAGCCGAAAAACCTTTATTTTACAAGGGTTTTCGGCTCTTTGTTGTTTTAGGATTTCTTTTCAAAAGCTCAAAAATCCATTAGCAAGAAATTTTTTCTACGAAAAAGCAGAGCATTGATAATAGATGCAGATGAAATTATTTTCCCACGAGGAATAGAAAAAACAAAAAAATGCCTGAGCAGATTTCAGACATTTTTTTGCATAATTGTTTCATATATGAATACCTACGCTTATTTATGTTGAAATTTTTTTTATTCTGTGATAAAATTAATTGAATACTGCTAAAAAACAGGAAAGTGTAGGTTTTCCGAATATGAAATACAAAAAGATAGGCAACCGTATCCGCAAAGGTCCCCCTGCAACGAAGAAGTTTGATATGGAAGAAAAGCCCCACGGTCAGTGGCCTATATTTATCGGTCCCATCTGGGCAGGCACGAAGCTCAGAAAGGACCTGCATCGGGTCAAGGCGAAAACTGTCGGTCATTACGGCATTAAACCTCCGTATATTCTGTTCTGTAACCATAACTGCTTTTATGATTTTTATATTATGACTTCACTTCTTATCGGTCACAGAGGTCATTTTCCCGGTGCCGTTGACGATTTCATCGGCAGAGAATGGATGGCAAGAAGAATCGGAATTTTCCCCACCCGAAAGTTTACGACGGATATGAACCTTGTTTTTGTTGCAAGAAAGGTTCTGAAAAACGGCGAAATATACGGTCTTTATCCCGAAGCTAAATATTCTCTTTGCGGTATTACCGAAACAATTCCCGATTCTGCAGGACAGCTTGTAAAGCTGTGCAAGGTGCCCGTCGTTACAATGAAGATGAAGGGACATCATATTTTTAATCCCTTCTGGAATCAGAAGGCATTGCGCTGGTTTTTGAAAACAGAGGTTGAACACGGACTTCTTATGTCAGCAGAAGAGGTAAAAGAAGCAACGGTAGAGGAAATTAATGAAAAGCTGAGAGCCGCATTAGCTCACGACGACTGGAGATGGCAGAGTGAAAACAAAGTTTCAGTAAAACAGAAAAAGCGCGCAGAGGGTCTTCACAACGTTCTTTATAAATGTCCTGCCTGCGGATGTGAAACAAAAATGTCCTCACAGGGCGCACAGCTTTTCTGCGGTGAATGCTCTAAAAGCTGGACTCTGAATTTCTACGGTGAGCTTGAAGCAGACAAGGGGGAAACGGAATTTAAATTCCCCTCAGACTGGTACAGATGGGAACGCGAAGAGGTCAAAAAAGAGGTTTACGCCGGCACCTACCGTACCGAATGCGACGTTTTAGTCAACGACCTTCCCAATGCAAAGGGCTTTATTTATATGGGAAAGGGACATCTTGTTCACGATTATGACGGCTTTAAGCTGAAGGGAATACGCGATTATGACGGAGAGGAATTCTCTATGGACATTCCCGCATTACAGCAGTATGCCTGCCATATAGAATACAAATACCGCTACGGCTGGAAGCGCGATTGCATCAACCTCAACACCTTAGATGACACGTGGTACGTATTTCCCGAGGATGCAGACGTCAGAGTAACGAAAATTGCACTTGCCACGGAGGAAATCTTCAACAAACGCTATGCCGAGGAAGGCATAAAGAAGAAAAAACGCGAAAAACAATAAAAATATTTACGATTTATCAACTCCCTACCCCAAATCTTGGTGCTGTAGGGAGTTCTTGTTATATGCGAAAATTAAGCACCCCTCTGCCGAAGCAGAAGGGTGTTTTGTTTTTACCATACTATTGAAACTGCGAGGCCGTCAACGGTGTACTCGACGTCGTTCATTACGTTATCCTCAATTGCCTGAGTGAAGGCTTCAAGCATACCCTCGTCGGGCATTACGATAGTTGTTTTAAGCGTAAGAGCCGAGGGAAGATACTTTCTGTTGCTGATATGGAAGCCTGTCTGCCACCAATGACGCTCCAAGGGTCTGTCTACAAGCAGCTTATCGCCTGCAAAAACCTGAAGTGACATTTCAAGCTCCTGCTCGGGAGTTGCACAGTTATAGTAGGAATTGAGGTATTCACCGGGTTCACGGGAATAGATACCGACCTCACCGCCGTTGGAGATAAAGTAATTTCCCTTCCACATCTGAATCATCCACTCAAGTCCGTCATATTCAAACTTGAATCTTCTTGTAACGTAGCTGTAGGAAATCGGCATTGAATTTGCAAGCACGTCATAGAAAATACAGAAGCCGAAGTTTCTCATCCAGCAGTCAACCGTTGTATATACTACCATTTCGTTTATATTGAAGTTGTAGCCCAGTCCGAACATACCTGTGCCCTTTTCATTGTAGCACTCGCCCGTCTTTCGGTTAATAAGAAGACCTGCATCGTGGGTTTCTGTTGTATTATCCGAATATTCAAGATAAAGCATAACCTTAACTACATCGGGGTCATCGGTAGCAACGGTATATATATCCATCTTTTCGATAACACTCATATATGCACCGATTGCGTGACAGACGGCAGCCATTACGCCTGCGTCATCTGCAAGGTATTCATCAGCCTTCAGATATCTTGCCTCTCTGAACTCGGTTACGTCGATGTTGTATTTCTTGCCGAGATTCTTTGCGAGCTTATTTATATCGGGAATATTTGAAGCAATCAGAGCAAGGTCAAGACCGCTCTCCTCGCAGATATCGGCGGAAATCTCCATAATAACGTCGTCTATGGTTACGTTAAAATGCTCAACCTCTATTTCCTCTCCCTTGAGGAAGGAAAGCATATCCACGGCAAATCCGAGCACCTTACCGAACTGAGCAGTTGAAATTATCGGGAAGCCTGCCGTAAGAAGAGTCTCAGGGGAAAGAAGATCAGCTACAGTTATTGCTCCTGCAAAGGGAACAGCTGTAAAAAGCATAATCACAGCCAAGAAAAGCGAAAGAATTTTCTTTGAAATCTTCATTATATTTTCCTCTTTCTGTTTTTCATTCATACTTAGTATATATTTTACTATATACTGTTGCAAATTGCAAGTATGATAATTGACAAATTGTGTTAATCTTTTGTTAAACGTGTAAATTATCCTCTAAAGGGGTATTGAAAAATAAATACTGCTCTGTTATAATTTTCTAAATTAATTACAGGAAGAAAAATATGACTACCATAAAAAAGCTTTTCAACGGAATCACCGCCCCGCACACGGCACTTGCGGCGACAGGCGGTGCAATCCTCTCATTCGGAATGTATAATATTCATTCTATATCAAGCATAACTGAGGGCGGAACGCTGGGACTTACCCTGCTTCTCGAAAATGCCTTCGGCATCTCCCCTTCGTTATCGGGCTTTATTCTCAACGCCCTATGCTATCTGTTAGGAATAAAAACTCTCGGCAGAAGCTTTCTGATATACTCTGCCGTATCGACTGCAGCCTTTAGTCTCTCATACAGATTTTTTGAGCTTTTCCCGAGAATATATCCCGAAATTGCTCTTTACCCCTTACTCTGTGCCGCGCTTGGTGCTGTATTCGTAGGCACGGGTGTGGGTCTTTGTGTCAGAGCAGGCTCAGCCCCATGCGGAGACGATGCACTTGCTATGAGCATTAACAAGCTGACGGGACTTAAAATTCAATGGGTATACCTGATATCGGACCTTACGGTGCTTTTGCTGTCTCTGACTTATATTCCGCTGACAAAAATCGTCTATTCCATACTGACGGTTGTGATATCAGGACAGATAATAGGCTTTATTGCAAAGGATAAAAAACAGAACAATCCCCCCTCCCGTCAAACGGAATCATAAAATTTTTTTGCAATATCTCAAAAAACGCAACCGTATTGCAGACATAGAAAAAGTCTCCCCTGAAGGGATTACCTTCAAGGGAGACAATTATTTTTTCGACTTATGCGAACGTCAGTCTAAAAGCACCTTATTTAACTGTGCAATACATAAAGTACTTGTAGCCGAGGGGGTTGGAGAAGAAGCCTTCTACGCTGTCATCAACCATATAAAGGTCGGTGTAGAAGTAGAGAGGAACTACGCAACCTGTTGACATAAGGATATCTTCAGCAAGGTGCATAAGCTCATAACGAGTTTCGTTATTTGTGCAGCTCTTGATTGTGCTGATAAGAACGTCATAGGTCTCAGCCCATGTGCCGTCTTCAACCTTTACGTCATAGCCGTAAGCTGTGAGGTCGAGATCATAGATAGCAAGCTCAGCGTGAGCACCCTTACCGTACTGGATATCATTGTTACCGGAAACTGTTGTCCACATATCAAGGAAGCAGATGGGATCTGAGTAGTCAGCAACCCAGCCGTTACGAGCGATGGAATACTGACCGTCCTTTCTTGTGTTAAGGAATGTAGCCCATTCCTGATTTTCAAGTGTCATTGAAATGCCTACTGCATCAAGAGCACCTGCAAGGTATTCACCGATAGCCTTGTGGCTGTCAGATGTGTTGTAGAGGTATGTAAGCTTGGGGAAGTTTGTGAACTTGCCTGTAGCTTCGTCGAATGCATAGTACTTCTTAAGAGTTGCCATAGCAGCGTCATAGTTTGTCTGAAGAGCTTCCTTGGAAACGTCATAGTAACCGTCGAATGCATCTTCTGAGCTGTTAGCTGTCTTGTAGAACTCTGTACCGTCGGGATTTGTCATACCCATAGCAACGAATGAGGAAGCGGGAACCTGACCGCCCTGAGCAACTTCTTCAACGATGTAGTTTCTGTCGAAGAGGAGACCGATAGCGTTTCTGATTTCTGCCTTAGCAGCTTCAGCTTCTGCACCGGTAAGAGTGTTGCCTTCGGGAAGGATCTCTTCATTTACGTTCCAGCATACATAGTATGTACCGATCTGACCTGCAATTACAAATTCATCAGCATAGTCTGTCTTGAGGTTAGCGATTTCGTTTGTGGGAACGTCATCGATAAGAAGCCAGGAGCCGTTCTTGAAGTTTGTAAGCATATTGTTGGAATCATCGGAAAGATAGAACTTGAGTTCGGGCATTGTGACTGTGTCAGCAGCGTGATAGTTTTCATTCTTTGTAAGAGTGATAACTGAGTTGTGCTCCCAACCGGTCATTGTGTAAGGACCGTTGTTAACGTATGTAGCAGCCTCAGTTGCCCAGTTTTCGTTAGCAACAATGTCTTCACGTACGGGGAAGTAGGTGGGGAATGCAAGAAGCTCGTTCCAGTATGCAACAGCGTTGTTAAGAGTAACTACGAGAGTCTTAGCGTCTGTAGCCTCAACAGCAAGCTTAGCATCGGGGTTAACGAATTCTTCAGCATCGTTTGTTTCCCACATTTCAGCATAACCCTTAACTACATCGAACATATAGTTGTAGTCAGCGGAAAGAGCGGGAGAAGCTGCACGGTTCCATGCAAATACGAAGTCAGCAGCTGTAAGGTCCTTACCGTCAGACCACTTAAGACCATCCTTAAGTGTGTATGTGTAAGTTACAGTACCGTCTTCATTTGTAACGCCTTCAACGAGCTCTGTTACGCAGTCTGCTTCGATAACGAGCTTGCCTTCAGCGTCCTGTGTCCACTTTGCAAGACCTGCAAAGAGGTGTGCGCACATTGTAGCGCCGTCAACTGCAGAGTTAAGAGCGGGGTCAAGAGTGTCGGGTTCAGATGCAAGACAAACTGCAAGAGAATTAACAGGAGTCTTTTCCTCTTCGTTGCCGCCGCAAGCTGCAAGGCCGAGAACCATTACAAGTGCAAGTGCAAGAGCAATAAGTTTCTTCATTGTTTTTTCTTCCTTTCGAAAAAATATATATCTCTATATGGCGCAAAATGTATTGCACGTCATTTTACACCACACCAAGAACGGGAGAATTCGGAATTCGGAGAAAGGTCAGTGGTCGGAAATCAGAGCTCGGATGCCGTAGCACCTCTGCGAACCGCCTCATACTGTTAATGACCTTCCCTCAGCTATTCCCTGCAAATCGGATTCTGTTTTACTTCTCTGAAAAAAGAGAGTTGATTCAGAGTTCAGAGAAGACATAAACAAAAAATATAATCAAGGCACGAGGTGTCTTCCTCAACATTTTCCGCAGGAAAGCATATCGCTGCCCGAAGGGAAATATCACTATTGCGAAGCAATAATATCACTCATTCCGCAAGGAATGAATATCACTTCAGAAATAAATGCTTTAGTCATTTATTTCTGCAACCCTGTGGCAGGCTACGAAATGTCCCTTTGATACCTCCTTGAATTCGGGCATACATTCTGCACACTTGTCTGTTGCATACTGACAGCGTGTTCTGAAGGGACAGCCGGAGGGAGCGTTAAGGGGGCTGGGAATGTCGCCCTGAAGAGCGATTCTCTGATTAGCCCTTGCTACCTTGGGGTCGGGCATAGGAACTGCCGACATAAGAGCCTTTGAATAGGGGTGAAGGGGTCTGTCGCAGATTTCATTTGCATCTGCAAGCTCAACCATCTTACCGAGGTACATAACCGCAATTCTGTCGGAAATATGACGCACAACAAGAAGGTCGTGAGCGATGAAAAGGTAGGTAAGATTAAGCTTATCCTGCAATTCATCGAACATATTTATAACCTGAGCCTGAATTGAAACGTCAAGCGCGGAAACAGGCTCGTCGCAAACTATAAAATCGGGGTTAACGGCAAGCGCACGGGCAATACCGATACGCTGTCTCTGACCGCCCGAGAACTCGTGTGCATAACGGGAGGCGTGCTCGGAGTTAAGTCCTACGTATCCCATAAGCTCAAGAATTCTCTCTTCTCTTTCCTTCTTACCCGCGCAGAGCTTATGAATATCAAGAGGCTCACCGATAATATCGGAAACTGTCATTCTGGGATTGAGAGAAGAATAGGGGTCCTGGAAAACCATTGTGGCTTTCTTTCTGAATTCCATTATGTCCGCCTTGCTCTTAATGAGTTTGCCGTCATAATATATTTCACCTGCGGTGGGCTTGTAAAGGTGAAGAAGTGTTCTTCCGACGGTGGTTTTTCCGCAGCCGGATTCACCTACAAGACCGAGCGTTTCACCCTTGTTAATAAAGAAAGAAACGTCATCAACAGCCTTGAGAGGCTTTGAACGGAGCATACCTACGTTGATATTAAAATACTCCTTTAAGCCCTTGACTTCTATAAGGGGTGTTTTTTCGCTCATTATTCCTCTCCCCCTTCGTTGATTTTATCAAGAGTGATTTTACCCTCGTCAAGCTGAGTCTTTATACACTGCCAGCAAGCCGACCAGTGTGTAGAGCTGAGGTCGGTTACGGGAGCACGCCCCGTAAGGCATATCTTCATAGCACCGTCGCAACGGGGTGCGAAGGGACAGCCCTTAGGCATATTGAGAAGGTCAATGGGTGTGCCCGTAATAGGCTGAAGCTTTGTGCCTGCAGAGGTAGTTGAGGGAATGGAACGCATAAGTCCCTTTGTGTATTCGTGTCCGGGAGTGTAGAATATCTCGTCTGCAGTTCCCTTTTCGCAGATTGAGCCTGCGTACATAACGATAACCTCGTCACACATCTGTGCTACGACACCGAGGTCGTGAGTTATCATTATAATTGCCATACCAAGCTCCTTCTGAAGCTTTCCCATAAGCTCAAGAATCTGAGCCTGAATGGTAACGTCAAGAGCTGTGGTGGGCTCGTCGGCAATAAGAATATCGGGCTCACAGGCAAGAGCCATAGCAATCATAACACGCTGACGCATACCGCCGGAGAACTCGAAGGGATACTGCTTCATTCTCTTTTCGGGCTCGTTAACGTTTACGAGCTTGAGCATTTCAACTGCTCTTTCATAAGCCTGCTTTTTATTTCTGTCCGTATGAAGCGTAATTGCTTCAATAAGCTGATGTCCTATAGTATAGGTGGGGTTAAGGCTTGTCATAGGGTCCTGAAAGATAATTGAAATCTTGTTACCTCTGACAGTCTTCATAACCTTTTCGCCTGCACCGACAAGCTCCTGTCCGTCAATCTTAACGGAGCCGGAAACAATTTTGCCCGTGCCTGCAAGAATCTGCATAATTGAGTAAGCGGTAACGGATTTACCTGAGCCTGATTCACCGACTATACCGAGAACCTTTCCTCTTTCGAGCTCAAAGGAAACACCGTTAACTGCTTTTACTTCGCCCGCATCCGTGAAAAACGAGGTATGCAGGTCTTTAACTTCCAACAAAGCCATATCATACTCTCCTTTCTCAGCTGTTAAGCTTGGGGTCAAATGCATCGCGGAGTCCGTCACCGAAGAGGTTAAGAGACAAAACGATAAGCGAAATAACTATTGCGGGGATAACAAGTCTGTAGGGGTAGGAGCTCATACCGTTAAGAGCATCTGAGGCAAGTGAGCCGAGACTTGGCATAGGAGCGTTTACACCGAGACCTAAGAAGGAAAGATAGCTTTCCGTAAAGATAGCAGAGGGAATCTGCAGAGCGGTTGAAATGATAACAACGCTTATGCAGTTGGGGATAAGGTGCTTTCTGATAACCCAGGAGCCCTTTGCACCCGTAGCCTTTGATGCAAGGACGTATTCCTGCTCACGAAGAGACAGAATCTGACCTCTTATAAGACGGGACATTGATACCCAGTAAAGAAGCGCGAAAACAACGAAAAGGCTTATAATGTTAGAGCCTATTTTCTCAAGGGTCGTACCTGCCACAAGCTTTTCAATGGGATCTCCGAGCATAGCAGCAAGAAGAATAACCATAAGCATATCGGGAAGAGAGTAGATAATATCTACGATTCTCATTACGAACATATCAAGTCTTCCTCCGACATAGCCCGAAACGGAGCCGACGAAGAGGCCGATTATAAGAACGATAATGCTTGCAAAGAAGCCGACGGAAAGAGATATACGCGCACCGTATACGACACGGATAAAGTAGTCACGTCCTGCTGAGTCCGTACCGAAAACGTGGGGAAAAATCTTTTCTCCTGCCTCTATACGTGCCTCCTCAGTAGAGCCGTATTCAAAGGGAGAAAGGTTAGCATAGGAAGGGTCAACGGGCTTACCGGGGGTAATACCCAGCTGCTGGTCGTATGCGTAGGGCCAGAACATAGGAATAAATATAGCGGAAAGTGTAATAAGCACAACCACGATAAGGCTGACGGTTGCAACCTTATTTTTGAGAAGTCTCTTTACTCCGTCTCTGAAGAAGGTGGAGGACTCACGCATCTGTACTATATATTCTTTGTCTTCTGCGGTTGCGGGAATAAACGAATCAAGATTTACGTGTGCGCTGAAGGGATTTTTTTTCATCTGCTGCATCCTCCTTGTTACTCAAGATTGATTCTTGGGTCAACAACCTTATAGAGGATATCACCCACAAGATTCATAATAACGATAAGTGCGGCAAGAACGATTGTTGTACCCATAATAAGAGGATAGTCACGGCTTGTGATAGAGTTAACGAAGTCTCTGCCGACACCGGGAACTGCAAATATCTTTTCAACAACAAGAGAGCCTGTTACGATATATGCAAGCATAGGTCCGAAATATGTAATAACGGGAATAAGAGAGTTTTTGAGTGCGTGACCGAAGATAATCTTTCCGCCCGAAACACCCTTTGCCTTAGCGGTTCTGATATAATCCTGACCTAAAACGTCAAGCATAGAAGAACGTGTAAGTCTGGTAATATATGCTGTGGGATAAAGAGCAAGAGTAACAACGGGAAGCACAAGTCCGCCCTCGGCATTACCGTTTGCCGGGAACCAGCCGAGCCACAGCGAGAAGGTCAGAAGAAGCAGCGAGCCCATAATAAACGAGGGCATTGAAACGAAGGCTGTTGTAATAACCATTATAATGCGGTCAATAAGCTTATTTCTGCGAAGAGCCGCAATAGCACCCAGCACAACGCCGATACCGAGAGCTATAAACGCCGCGGTCACACCAAGCACGGCAGAGGTTTCAAGTCCGTCGATAATAATATCGATAACCTGACGGCCTCTCTGCTTGAGCGAGGGACCGAAATCAAACCTTGTAACGATATCCGTAAGATACGTAATATACTGCTCAAAGACAGGCTTATCGAGACCGTACTTTGCCTCAAGAGCAGCCTGAGCCGCGGGAGAAATAGCCTTTTCACCCATAAAAGGACCGCCGGGGACGGCACGGGTAACGAAGAAGGTTACCGTAATAACGACCCACACAGTCAGAATCATCAACAATACTCGTTTTGCTATATAAAGCAGGGTTTTCGTGTTCATATTTGCGCTCCAATCTAAGTGCCTTCATAAAAAGGCATAAAAACAGTTGTAATTATTTTAACTGACAGAATGCAAAAAAGCAACACTTTAAGATATTTTTTAACAATTTGTAACTATTTGAATAAAAAAGCGAACAATTTTTCTTATTTATTATTTAATATTGCTTGAATTATAATTAAAATTATATTACATTTAATTTAAATAATATTTTACAGGGAGGCTTCTTATGAACACCTATAAATACGTTGCAGTTATCGGCATTGACGGTATGGGAAAATTCAATTCTCAGACTGAAACACCCAATCTTGACAGGATTTTTGAAAAGGGTGCGGTTGCCTGGTCGGCAATTTCACAGAACCCCACAATCAGCGCGCAGAACTGGGGTGCTATGCTGCTGGGAGCAACACCGCTTGCGCATAAGCTCACGAACTCAAGCATCAGCAACGAGCCGTACACAAACGATGCCCTTCCCTCTGTTTTCAGAATTATAAGAGAAAATGACCCCGACTGCTACTTAGCCTCCGTGTGTAACTGGAATCCCATAAACCACGGCATTGTTGAAAACGGTCTCGGTGTCGAAAAGCTCACGGCTGACAATGACAAGGAGCTTGTTCCTCTTATAATCGAATGCGTAATGAAAAAGCCAAAGTTCCTTTTTGTTCAGCTGGATGACGTGGACGGAGCAGGACATTCGGGCGGCTACGGCACGGAAAAGCACTATGAAGAAATAAGAAGGGCAGACGGCTATACGGGCAGAATATATGAAGCCTACCGCGAGGCGGGAATCCTTGACGATACTCTGTTTATCGTAATCTCCGACCACGGCGGAGTAAGAAACGGCCACGGCGGATATACCGATACCGAAAAATACGTATTTCTGGGCGTTTCCGGCAAGGACGTAAAAGAAGGCTTCATTGAATATGCGGAAACAAGAGATATTGCAGCAATCGTTCTACACGCTTTAGGCATTCGGGTTCCCGAATACGATGAAAACGGCTTTACATCACAGCTTCCCGAGGGAATCTGGGACGGCACGAAGCCGTATTACAGAAAGCCTGCCGAAAAAATCCTTATTCCCGTCAGAGAAACTCCCGGAAATATCTTCGATTTTATTGACAAGGACAAGGTCAAGCTTCTTATGCATCTTGACAATTCCCTTGAGGATGCAAGCGGAAATTGTGAGATAAAAGAAAAAGGAACGGTCAAATTCTATTCAAACGGAGTAAACGGCAGCTGCGGAGAATTCGGCAAAACGGGCTTTGCGGTAACCGACGGCATAAAATTCGGAAACGAATCCTTTTCCGTTGCCTTCTGGGTTGAAACAGACCCCTCCATCAGCGAGGCACCCGCACTTATGAGCAATCAGGACTGGTGGTGGCAGAAAAGAAAGGAAAAGGGTATGACCGTGGCTCTGAGAAACTATGACGTTATGTTCAACGTTTCAAAGGGAGACGACCATCTTGATACCGTAGTCCCCATTCCCGATGGTACAGGCGGCAGCTGGATGCATTACGCCGCCGCATTTGACACAGAGAAGAACGAAATAAGATTTTACAATAATTTCAGCCTGCGCCACGTTATTTCAATCCCCGAGGAGTACAGAATCGGTTACGATACCGCTCTCCCCTTCATTGTAGGCAACGACGGCAAGGGACAGTACAACAACGTTACCCACGACTTTATTTTCAGACTTGACGACGTAATCGTTACGGGTGAAGCCTTTAACGATGAAGGAATCCAAAGGCTGAGAGCATATTATTACGGTGAATGATTATGAAAAATGAACTGAGATTCAAAAACGGCAGCTTCAGAATACTCTGCTTTTCCGATTCACACGGTATAAAGGATTTTGACACAAGAGTTGTCCGCGATATCGATGCCATTGTCGGAGCAACAAATCCCGACCTTGTGTTGTTCTTAGGTGACAACGTATGGAAGGACGGTGCGGAAAGTGAGGATACACTCCGTCGGTTTATGTCGGCTGTCGTAAAGCCGCTTAACAAAAGAAGCATACCCTGGGCGCACGTTTTCGGTAATCACGATATGGAAAGAGGCTTTCTTACAAAAGATCAGCAGCCTGTTTACGAGTCCATTGAGGGCTGTCTTTCAAGCGCGGGTCCCGAGGAAATAAGCGGTGTGGGAAACTGGCTTCTTGAAATCAAATCGGAAAGCTCCGATAAGACGGTATACAACGTTTGGGGACTTGACTCCGGCAGAGGAATCGGTGAATTTCTCGATTATTGCGGACTGCCGAGAGACACAAAAACAAAGCTCTCCGACCCGCTTCACGTTTCATCGTCCTATGATACAGTAAAGTTCGACCAACAGATGTGGTATTGGAACGAGTCAAAAAGAACGGAAAAGGAAAACGGCGGCAAGGTGCCAGGACTTATGGTTATGCACATGGCATTCCCCGAATACGTGCTTCTTTACAAAAACGTTCAGGAGACCGATTTCAGGGGCACTCACCGTGAGAGCGTGGGCAGTGGCCCCGTAAACTCCGGAATGCTTGCAACTCTTGCACAAAGAGGCGATGTAAAAACCGTAGTTGTGGGACACGACCACATCAACGACTGCGAGGGCACGTATCTCGGAATAAGACTCACCTACGATGCGGGCATCGGCTATGACGGCTATTGCCACGGAGATCTCAGAGGCGGAAGAATAGTCGACATAACCGAAGCCGACCCGTGGAACGTAAAAACGTATATGGTACGCTCGGCAGACTATGTAGAAGGCTACGAATATCTCGATACGTAATAATCTTTTTACGGTATCGGAAGGAATTTTCTATAAAGCAAAAGAAAAGGGGCTGTAAAAAACGAAAGTTTTTTACAGCTCATTTTAAGAAGATAGAAAAAAAGAGACTCTTCACGGAAACTTGGGGGATATCATATTTAAGTCCGGTTAATAGTGCTTCGCACTAAGGGAACCCCCGGCGAGGGTTCCCTTAACCCTCCTGCGCTATAAAAGCAAAAAGGATTTCGCACTCTGCGGAGTGCGACAAGA
>JAZNFG010000035.1:0-41445 GCA_045589015.1 Acutalibacteraceae bacterium | reverse complement strand
ATCCTCACAGATTTTATCAAAGCACATCTCAAAATCGTCAGGATGGCAGGTAAAATACACCTTCGGCTTTTTATCCGTATCTACATCGTTTTTGATTCTCTTTTCAAGTGCCATAATATCATTCCCTTCTACTGTCTCAACGTAGTCCGATTATATATGGTTTTGCCCCTTGATTATATCATAAACAACTACGCAAAAACAACAACTAACGAATGTTGAGAGCTTAGATTAAAAAAACAAAGAAAACTACTTCGCTGAAGCCGAACGGCAAAAGGTTTTCGGATAGTCACACGCCAAAGGAAAGCCTGTTTCCCGTTCGGAGAAAAATATAATCCTCTTGCTTTATAGAAAATTCCTTCCCATAAAGCAAAAAAACCGCACCCATCCTTTCGGACAAGTGCGGATAAGTATTCTTTTCAGATAACTTATTTGATAGCAACCTTTGCGCCTGCTTCTTCAAGCTTAGCCTTAGCAGCTTCTGCATCTTCCTTGGAGATGCCTTCCTTGAGAGCCTTGGGAGCAGCTTCAACAGCAGCCTTAGCCTCAGCAAGACCGAGACCTGTAAGCTCACGAACAGCCTTGATAACCTTGATCTTTGCAGCAGCGTCGAAGGACTCGAGAACTACGTCGAACTCTGTCTTCTCTTCAACAGCAGCAGCCTCAGCAGCGGGAGCTGCAACAGCAACTGCAGCAGCAGCGCTTACGCCAAATCTTTCTTCTACTTCTTTAACAAGCTCGCTGAGTTCAAGAACTGAAAGCTCAGCAACTGCATCAACAATAGCAGTAATCTTTTCAGATGCCATTTTAATTTCCTCCAAATAATAAAAATATAGTTTTAATTTTTTTTGATTTACAGCAAATTATTCTGCTGCTTCTTCAGCTGCGGGTGCAGCCTCTTCAGCGGGAGCCTCCTCTGCGGGAGCTGCCTCACCGTTCTTGTCAACTATAGCCTGAATTACACGTGCAAATGAAGCCATAGGAGCCTGGAATGCCATACAAACTGTTGCAAGAAGCTGTTCCTTTGAGGGAAGCTTAGCAAGAGAGTCAACCTTTTCAAGAGAGATAAGCTCACCGTCAAGGAAACCTGCCTTGATCTTGAAGTTATCGTTCTTTTCAGCGAACTTGGAAAGGATTCTTGCAGCTGCAACATAGTCTTCCTTACTTGTAGCAACAGCAGTAGTACCGTTAAGGATATCATCCATAGCAGCAAGAGCCGTGCCTTCGATAGCAAGACGGATAAGAGTGTTCTTTGCTACAGAGTAGTCAACGCCTGCTTCTCTGAGCTCCTTACGAAGCTTAGTGTCATCAGCAACGGAAATACCCTTGTAATCAACAACAACACCTGCAACGGCACCGTCAAACTTCTCTTTAAGAGAAGCAACCTGAGCCTTCTTTTCTTCTAAAACCTTTACGCTTGGCAAATTGTTTCACCTGCCTTATGAAATAATAAATATAGCCCTTCCGCCGAAAATCCGCGAAAGGGCATAAAAACACTGAGTCTTTATTTCCATTCCTCGGCAGGCGGTTAAACTTACGCATAAAAATGCACCTGCTGTCTTTAGAACAGCAACACAAGTATACTACCACAAGATAAAGTACTTGTCAAGATAAATCTTCACCTTACGGAAATTTTCTTTCCGCAAGGTAAAAATATTGAATTTTGATTATTCGGCAGATTTAAGAACCTTGTTGGGGTTGATCTTAATGCCTACGCCCATTGTTGAAGTAACAACGCAGGAGCGGATATACTGACCCTTGGAAGCAGCGGGCTTAGCCTTGATGATAGCATCAAGAAGGGTTGCATAGTTCTCATAGAGCTTTTCTGCACCGAAGGAAGCCTTACCGATGGGGCAGTGGATGATGTTTGTCTTGTCAAGTCTGTACTCAATCTTACCTGCCTTAGCTTCGTTAACAGCCTTAGCAACGTCGGGAGTAACAGTACCTGCCTTGGGAGAGGGCATAAGTCCGCGGGGACCGAGAACCTTACCGAGACGGCCTACAAGACCCATCATATTGGGAGTAGCGATACATACGTCGAAATCCATAAAGCCTTCGCCCTGAATCTTGGCAACGAGCTCTTCTGCACCAACGATTTCTGCGCCTGCTTCTTCAGCAGCCTTAGCGTCGTCGCCCTTTGCAAATACGCAGACTCTTACGCTCTTACCTGTACCGTTGGGAAGAACAACAGCGCCTCTGACCTGCTGGTCAGCGTGACGGGAGTCAACACCGAGACGTACGTGTACTTCTACAGTTTCATCAAATTTTGCCTTTGCAGTTTCAATTGCAAGTGCAAGCGCATCAGTTGCTTCGTAGAGCTTTGCTCTGTCTACAAGCTTTGCGCTCTCAATATACTTCTTACCGTGTTTCATATTTCTCTACCTCCGCCGATCAATCAACAACAGTAACGCCCATGCTGCGTGCTGTACCTGCTACCATGCTCATAGCGGTTTCAATTGTTGCAGCGTTAAGGTCGGGCATTTTTTGCTCTGCGATTTTTCTGACCTGCTCCTTTGTGATAGTAGCTACCTTAGTCTTGTTGGGAACACCGGAGCCCTTTTCAATACCAACAGCCTTCTTGATAAGAACGGCAGCGGGGGGAGTCTTTGTAACGAATGTGAAGGAACGGTCTGCATAAACCGTGATGATAACGGGGATGATAAGACCCATATCATTCTTTGTTCTCTCATTGAATTCCTTGGTGAACTGCATAATATTTACGCCGTGCTGACCAAGAGCGGGACCTACAGGGGGAGAGGGAGTTGCCTTACCTGCAGGGATCTGAAGCTTAATAAAGCCTGTAACTTTCTGTGCCATAACTGCACCTCCATAAAAAATGTGGTAGTGGCGGCGCGCTGAAATTTCGCACCTCCCACAGCATCCCGAGGGACGCTATAACAAGACCGCAGGGGTCTGATTACCGAATTTTGTTTTTTTAGATTAATTAAACCTTTTCTACTGAGCTTATAGCAATCTCAATGCTTACCGAACGGCCGAAGAAGCTGATATCCAGCTTAACGACGTTATTTTCAAGATCAATGAAAGTAACCTGTCCGGGTGTACCGGTATAAGCGCCTTCCTTTACAATAACCGTATCGCCCACATCAAAGAGTGCCTTGACGGGTGCAGCCTCAACGGGCGCAGTCTCGGTCTTCTTTGCATCGCGGACAACGTGACCCGGCTTTGTTCTTGCAGAAGGGTCCTCAAGACGAAGCTTTGCAACGTCTGCCTTGCTTATGGCAACGGGAATGTTCATCTGACTGTATATTCCCATAACACCGGTTACGTTACGGATAGCCTGCCAGGTTCCGTTGGTTATTTTCTGAACCTTGCCGATTATCTCTCCGTTTTTGTTTTTTTCGTCCTCCTGAACGCGGGAAAGCTTTACGTACACGTAGCCCTTGACGGAAACCTCCTCCGCAGGCGTGTATTCGTATTTCTTTTCCTCTTCTTCACGCATTGCCTGAAGCTCATCCTCGGTAAAGTTGATATAAGCATCAACTATAGGATCGGTACCGATGTCGAATTCGCTTCTGTATACCTTCTTCTTTCGCTCGGTGGTCTTTGCTTTTTTCTTGGGTACGGTATCATATACAACGCAAGCGTCAAGAATTCTGTCTTCCATTTCGAGATTGACGGCTTTGCTGAGAATAGCATCGCAAACCTTGCGTTCCCAGCCGTCCCTCGTTCTTACGGCAAACCATTGAACGTCAAAAACCTCGAATTCCTTGTTTCCTTCTTTGATTATCATAATGCTCCTCCAATACCGACAGCCGGAAAATTATTCAGCTGTTGTACTTTCTTCGGAGGAAGCTTCCTCGGAAGTACTTTCTTCTGCAACTGCACCTTCAGCGGTAGTCTCTTCTTCTGAAGCAGTCTCTTCTTCCGAAGTGGTCTGCTCAGCTGCTGCAGTGGTTTCAGCGGCAGTAGTCTCCTCCGCCGTTGTTTCAATTGCAAACTGCTCACCGAGGTTTATTGCGCCTTCCTTGCCGAGCTTGAATACTTCAGTGAGTACCCAGTCAACGCCGAAAACAGCAACAGCAACAACTGCGATAGTTGCAATAACTACACCCGCGTTCTTGATTACCTGCTGACCTGTAGGCCACGTAACCTTCTTACAGATACCGACGAAATCCTTGCAGAACTTCTTTACTGCCGAAGTGCCTCTTGAGAATACAGTGCCTTCCTTCTTGGGCTTGCTCTGCTTGATTCTCTCTTTTTTAGCCTTTTCAAGCTCCTTGGCTTCCTTCTTCAGATCTTTGTCAAGATTCTTTTCAGCCATAGTAATTCCATCCTTTCTAAAGCATAACGATACGAGCGTTCCCGTGAGGAACACTCAGACTAACGTTGCTTTATATTACTTGGTTTCTCTGTGGAGAGTGTGCTTTCTGCAGAATCTGCAGTACTTGTTCATCTCCAGACGGTCGGGTGAATTCTTCTTGTTTTTCATTGTGTTGTAATTGCGCTGCTTGCATTCTGTACAAGCAAGAGTGATTTTTACTCTCATAACGGCACCTCCATTTAATGTCAGCCTCCCTCTGCATACCGTGAATTCTTGCGGTTTCAAGGGCAAAAAAAAGAACCCTCGCAGAGGTATAGCAAGTATACCACAAGGATTCCTTCAAGTCAAGTATTTTTTTCAATTTTTTCAAATAAAGCCGTAACTGATAAATGCCGATTTATAAAGCTCGATGTTGTATCCGAAAAGCCACGCTCCGAAGGCGGTGAGTATTCCGTTTCCGCCGTATCCGCACGCGGCGGCAAATTGACCGCCTATTTTTTCGGCAAAATCCGCCTCCTGCTTTGTTGAATAATAATGATAAAAAGCAAAGAATGAGGTTTTTGAAAGCTCGGCATAAAGCTCGGGGTGCATATCCTCAAGCACGGCATAAAATTCACTGACAGCCGCGCCCGTAAGCGTCGGGGAATGCAAAAACCTGTTTATCGAATATTCGGCACAGAAAACGGAAAGAATTTTTATCTGCAGGAGAATATCGTCGGTTACGAAAAAGCCCGATTCCCTTGCCTTTGATATAATGTATTCGGGAGCATCCCTGTATGAAAACGAGCTTACTATCGCAGAGCCCAGCTCCTTCGCCTTTGAAATATTGCCGTTGAATATCTGATGTCTTGTTTCCTCAATAAAAGCGGCAATACCCACGACGTCGTTCTCATATTCTGCAGTCTCCGTGCGGAGCGTATCCTTCACACCGTTCCCTCCGTAAAGTTTATTCCTTATTCTTTTCCTCTTCCTCGGCAAGCTTCTTTCTCTGAAGCCTCTTCTGCTTTGCCTGATAGCCGAGAAGCTCCCTGATCTGTGCGTCGGGTGTCAGCACGTTGCCCAGAGAAAATACTCCGTTATTGTATGCTCCGTGGAAGCCCGAGCCGCCTGTTGCAAGCAGTCCCTTCTTTTTACAGTATGCAAGAAGCTCAGCGGAATATTCCGCAGATGCAGACGGATGCCAGACCTCGATTCCGTCAAAGCCGACTCCGTCAAAGCTCATTGACGCATATTCTATTGCCTTATTTACGTCACCGTATTTTGCGGGATGGGCAAGCACCGCGATACCGCCTGCCGTGCGTATAAGCTCAAGAACCTCTTGCAGGCTGCTGAACTGTGCATTATATATGATATTATCCTCGGATTCGGGATCAAACAGTTGCTTATATACCTCTCCGTAATATGAATCTGCCTCACCGTGCTCGATAAGAGCATTCATAAAATGCTGTATAAACACACTGGTAGCTCCCAAAGCGCATCTTCTGACAAACTCGGGAGTAACCGACGGATAACGCTTCTGCAGTCTCATCTGCATAAATCTGTCCGCCTTTTCTCTTGCCTTACGGTGCTTATCAAAAAGACCCTCAAGCCTGTCGGGTGCTTCGGGAAGATAGCAAAGTATATGTACAATATCCGTATTGTCACCGTCGGATACCTGAGCGGAAATTTCAACTCCGGAAATAACCTTCACGCCGAATCTTTCGCCTATGATTTTTGCTCTGGTGCTGCCTGCAAAGCATTCGTGGTCGGTAACGGCAATTGTATCAATTCCCTTGCTTTTTGCAAGAGCTATCAATTCCTCAACACTCAGCGTTCCGTTTGATAAACGCGTATGACAATGTAAATCTCCGCTCAAAATATAAAACCCCCTTGAATAAAACGAATGAAACCGTGCTTTTTAAGAGAAAAAACCGGCGGTTGCAAACAAAAAAACGTGTTTTTCACTTTTTAGCCGAAAATTGAGCATAATTTGGCTAAGTATATACACCATTATACAGCTTTTAAACTTTATTTTCAAGAGTTTTTGTGTTATTATGTTAATAAAAGATTATTTTACAAGAGGTTATACGGAATGAAGAAGGTTCTTTTAGGTCTTTCCGGCGGTACGGATTCCTCCGTTGCCGCAAGGATTCTTCAAAAAGACGGATTTGAGGTTATCGGCTGCTATCTGCTGCTTACCCCCGACTCAGACGAATTCTCAGAGGAAGCAAAAAACGCGGAGGCTCTTGCCCGATTTCTCGGAATAAAGCTTCTGAAGGCAGATTTCAGAGAGCGTTTCAGGGAAAACGTAATCGGATATTTCATAAACGAATATCTTTTGGGAAAAACTCCGAATCCCTGCGTAAGGTGCAATCCGACGGTTAAGATACGTTCACTTTCCGACGTCGCGTCCGATATCGGTGCCGATCTCGTCGCAACGGGCCACTATGCATTAACCGAAGAAAGCGAGCGTTACGGCGGCACGGTGCTGAAGGCAGCTCCGTCAAAAAAGGATCAGAGCTACTTTTTATCGGGACTCTCCCCCGATATGCTCAGCCGACTTATTTTTCCGCTGGGCAGCTTCGCTTCAAAGGACGAGGTACGGGAATACGCGCTGAAGGAGGGACTTCCCAACGCGCAAAAGCCTGACAGTCAGGAAATATGCTTTATCCCCGATAATAATTATCAGAAATTTATACTTGAGCATACGAATAAAGGCTGTACTCCCGGAAGCTTCCTTGATAACGACGGCAAAATAATCGGCACGCATTCGGGTATAATAAATTATACCGTAGGTCAGAGAAAGGGACTCGGTGCCTTCGGAGAGCCGAGATACGTAAAATACATCAATGCCCTTGACAACACGGTAACTCTGTGCAAAAGGGATGAACGCTTCAGCCTTCATATTACTGCAAAAAATTTTTCCAAGGCAGTAAACGCTCCCCTCGGAGACCGTTTTGAAGCCTCGGTAAAAATCAGAAGCACCGCCGCCGCTGTCCCTGCAGCCATAGAGTGCAAAGACGGCGAAATCAGCATTGAGCTTGCGCAAAGGGTGCTCGCGCCCTCCCCCGGACAGACCGCCGCCTTCTACGACGGGGATACAGTTCTCGGAGGTGCCGTCATTTGCAGTGCGGATTAATACAGGTAATTAATGTTATATTACAATTACTTTACAAATATTGACTTTTATTTTTCTTTTACATATAATTGTTACGGTTATAAGACAAAAAAATCAAGGAGAGAATACGTATAATGAAATATTCAGCAGCAAAAATTTTCAGCGTCTGCGCTCTTGCGGTAATGACTCTCGTATTATTTGCCGTTTCCGGCAGCGCAGCCTTAGTGGGTGACGTTGTGGATAACGACGGAGACGTAACCGCAAACGACGCAAGACACATCCTCAGAGCAAGCGTATATCTTGAGGTTCTCACCGAGGAGCAGATGCTTTTAGCCGACGTTGACAATGACGGCTTAATAAATGCAAACGATGCGCGCTCCGTACTGAGAATGAGTGTAAATCTTGAGGCTAAGGAGCATTTCTTCAACAAGGAAGTAACCAAGGAGCCCGACTGCACACAAACGGGCATCTGCACGTGGACCTGCACCGAATGTGACGAGCCTGCAAAGGAAATCAACATTCCTGCCCTGGGACACGATTTCGGAGAGCCTGAGATTCTCATTCAGGTAACCTGCGAGGTAGCCGGCACGGAAAAATATACCTGTGCAAGATGCGGCTTCTCAGAAGACAGAACCGTTGAAGCGGGACATACCCCCGACAGACCCGCCGCCACCTGCACCGAGGATCAGCTCTGCACAAGAGGCAATCATATTATGGCTGAAAAAACAGGTCACGATACCGATTGGGGCAAATGCGGCAGATGCAAGATTTTCATAACCGACAAATACCCCGAGCAGGCTCAGCTCATTAAGGAAAAATTTGCCGAAGCAAAGGCAGCCTTCGATTACGCATACAGCATAAACAGCTATAACTCAATGCTTGACGGTGTTTCCTGGAAGGTTCTTCCCAATACGGAAAAGGCTAAATCCTATTACTTGACGGCAAAGACCGCTTTTGAGTCGGCACTTGCAGCCTGCGGTGACGCCGCCGAATTTGCTGAAATAAAAGTATTACTTACAAAGAATATTGAAAATCTCAGCGGTGTTCTTGCCCAGACGGATATAATTCTTGCAACAAGCTATGTTGACACAAGAAATTTTGAAGAGCTCGTATGGCCGCTTGAAAAGCTTAACAGCCTTAATTCAGACAGCATTCTCAAAACCAACAACAAGCTTTCAAGGCTTATCGTTTGGTAAATATCAATCATAAAAAAGGTCACTTTCCTTTTCACGGGAGAGTGACCTTTATTAATATATACCTATTATATTATACAGCGTTATTCGCCGAGGTATGCCTTTTTGACGTCTTCATTGTCAAGAAGCTCTGCTCCCGTTCCGCTGACGGTTATGTCACCCGTCTCAAGAACGTAGGCTCTGTCGGATATTGAAAGTGCCTTCTTTGCATTCTGCTCAACAAGAAGCACCGTAGTGCCCATCTTGTGAAGCTCCTTTATAATACCGAAAACCTCATCAACAAGCAAGGGTGAAAGACCCATTGAGGGCTCGTCAAGCATCATAAGCTTGGGGTGGCTCATCATAGCTCTGCCGATAGCCAGCATCTGCTGCTCACCGCCCGAAAGAGTTCCCGCAATCTGATTCTTTCTTTCACCGAGTCTGGGGAATCGGGTGTAGATATCCTCGATATCCTCTTTTATCTTTTTCTTGTCCTTCTGAGTGTACGCACCCATAATAAGATTTTCGTAGACCGTCAGCTCCTGAAAAACTCTTCTTCCCTCGGGCACCTGACTCATTCCCAGAGACACAAGCTTATGTCCGGGAATCTTGTTTATGACCTGACCGTCATAGGTAACGGTTCCGTCCTTTATGGGAATAAGACCCATAATGCTCTGCATAGTAGTGGTTTTACCTGCACCGTTGGCACCTATAAGAGAAACGATTTCGCCTTCGTTTACTTCAAAGCTGATACCCTTGATGGCTCTGATAACACCGTAGTTTACCTGCAGGTTTTTAACTTCAAGTAATGCCATTTTGCTCCTCCTTATTCACCGATGTATGCCTTGATAACTTCGGGATTGTTGAGTGCCTCGGCGGCTGTGCCCTGTGCCAGCACGGTACCGAAATTGAGCACCGTTACCTCGTCACAAAGCCCCGAAACGAATTTCATATCGTGCTCAATGAGAAGTATCGTCATATCAAAATCATCGCGGATTTTCCTGACGATTCTCATAAGGTCCTCTGTTTCGTGAGGATTCATACCTGCGGCAGGCTCGTCCAGAAGAAGAAGGGTGGGATTCGTTGCGAGCGCACGGGCAATTTCAAGCTTTCTCTGCTTACCGTAGGGAAGATTGCAGGCAAGATTGTTTCTTTCCTCCTCAAGTCCTACGATACGAAGAATCTCCTTTGCCTTTTCTCTCATTCTTTCCTCCGTCTTATAGTGAGCGGGAAGTCTGAAAAGGCTTATGAAGGGATTACACTTAAATTCGGGCTGATTGTGAAGTCCCACAAGAACATTTCTGATAACGCTCATATTATTGAAAAGTCTTATATTCTGGAAGGTTCTTGCAATTCCCTTGCGGTTTATCTGCTCCTGAGTCTTACCCTTAAGCTCCTCGCCGTTGAGATAAAACGTGCCGGTAGTAGGCTGATAAACACCCGTAAGAAGATTGAACACGGTGGTCTTGCCTGCGCCGTTGGGGCCTACGAGACCGTAAAGCTGTTTTTTCTTTATTTCAATATTCACGTTCTGAACGGCTTTAAGACCGCCGAAGGAAATACCGAGGTCTTCGGTTTTAAGTATTACTTCAGACATCCTTATTTACCTCCTTTTCCGGGCTTATCGGGAACGTAATCGTTACCCGGCTGAATATCGGTGGAAAGAACCTCATCCATAGCAATCTTCGTAGGAATCTTGTCCCAATGAGCAGGGTCGTTAAGAATATCCTCGGGCTTGCGGTTTTTCTTTATAAGCCTTGCAAATGCCGCCTTGACGGAAAATCTCTCCTTTATGGGAGCAAGCTTAGGTGCGTTATTGAAGATAACTATACCGATAAGGATGAGTGCATAGATAAGGAACTTGAGAGCGGCAAGCTCACCGGGAAGCTCCTCCTGTAATTTATAGTTAATAATCGGAATAAGCGTTGCGGCAATAATAGAGCCGTTGATTGAGCCCATACCGCCCAGCACGACCATAACGAGAATCTCAATGGAGTAGTTATAGGAGAAGAAGGTATACATAACGGGTGTGGTGTAGTGACCGTAGAATACACCTGCAACGCCTGCAAAGAATGCGGCAATAACGAAAACGAAAAGCTTGTAGAAGGTAACGTTTATACCCATAGCCTTTGCGGCAATTTCATTATCTCTTATTGCGGTTATTGCTCTGCCGTGCTTACTTCTGACAAGATTCTGCACGAAGAAAAGAACGATAAGAACAACGACGAATACTATAATGAAAAGGGGGAAATCTCTTTTTGTAAACTTAACGTCACCCGTAGTCAGACCCATAGCCTTGCCGAACCAGGGAAGATTCTTGAATACGGTTCTTACGATTTCACCGAAGGCAAGAGTAACGATGGCAAGATAGTCACCCTTGAGACGAAGTGCGGGAAGTCCTACGAGGAAGCCGAAGAAGGCGGCAAGAAGTCCGCCGCAGAGCATACTTATAAGAAGGCATACGACCTTGCTTTCAATAACCGAGGAAAGCTGAATTGAAATAAAGGTACCGAGATATGCTCCCACGCACATAAAGCCTGCGTGTCCGAGAGAAAGCTCACCGAGGAAGCCGACAACAAGATTAAGGGATACGGCAAGAATTATACTGTAGCCTATCTGAACGAGAAGGTTTGCATAAGAGGTTTTAAGCTCTCCTGCGGAATGCATAAATATAAGAACAACGAGAGCCGCAATAATAACGATGTAATTTATGCAGTTCTTGATTTTGAAGTCATCCGACTTTAATATACTTTTTATCATAAATCACACCTTCTCTCTTCTCTTCTTGCCGAGGAGACCTATGGGTCTTACAAGAAGAATAACTATAAGGAGACCGAATTCGACTGCCGTGGTATAGGGAGCAAGCACGGGAATGCTCAGACATATCTTTTCGATAACTCCGAGAAGCACACCGCCTATCATAGCACCGGGAATTGAACCGATCCCGCCGATAACCGCCGCAGTAAATGCCTTTATACCGGGCATTGAGCCGAGAGTAGGCTCAACCGAGGGAATCTGCATAAGATAGAAAAGGCTGGCAGCAGCCGCAAGAGCGGAGCCTATGGCAAAGGTTACGGATATAATCTTGTTGACGTTTATACCCATAAGCATTGCGGCTCCCTTATCCTCGGATACGGCAACCATAGCGCGTCCCGTTCTCGTAAGCTTAACGAAGGCGGTAAGTCCTGCCATAATTACGGCACCGATTATAAGAGTAACGATTGATGAAACGCTTATCTTTGCACCGAAAATAGTAACCGTGCCGAGAGAAGCTATAGTAACGGTCTTGGGGTCAGCTCCGAATACAAGCTGAGAAATACTCTGTAAAAGATAGCTGACACCGATAGCCGTAATAAGAACGGCAAGGGGTGAAGCACCGCGAAGAGGCTTATAGGCAAGCTTCTCAACGATAACACCCATAATCACACATATAATAACAGAAACTGCAATAGCAAGTGCTATGTGTCCCTGTGACATAAGCATAACAAAAACGGCGTAGGCACCGACCATAATAATATCACCGTGAGCAAAATTCAGCATCTTTGCAATACCGTATACCATCGTATAACCGAGGGCAATAAGGGCATATATGGCACCGAGGCTGAGTCCGTCAAATAAAATACTCATTTCATATCTCCTTTTTCAGGGGGTCTTGACTAAACGAAAGAAAAAAAGCGTGAATATGCGGTTATATGCCCGAGGGCAAAAGCCCTCAGGCATATTTCAAAGATTCGCAAATCTTAAATTACTGAAGCTCAACAATGATGGGATCCTTAACGCAAGCGCCGGATGCATCCCATACCATACCGCCCGTAACTCCGTCGTAGGAGAAATCAGCAGATGTAAGAGTAGCTGTAAGTGCCTTGCCGAGTTCAGCGGGATCAACCTTAACGTTGTCAACACCGAGCTTCTTCATAGCGTTGAAGATTACGTATACTGCATCGTAGCCGTCAGCTGCGAACTGGTCGGGCTTGGAGCCGTACTTTGTTTCGTAAGCTGTAACGAAAGCAGATACCTTAGCGTCTGTGCTGTTTACGTCGAAGGGAGTGATATAGCTTATCTTGTTTGTAACTGTGCTGTCTATCTGGGCAGCAACACCGTCAAGACCGTCGCAGCCGAAAAGGAAAGCGTCGCATCCCTTTGCTACGCAAGCCTTAGCAATAAGTCCTGCTTCTGTGTAGTAAATGGGAAGGAAGATAACGTCACAATCCTTGAGAGCCTCAACCTGAGTTGAGAAGTCACGGTTGTTCTCTGCGTCGAAGGACTGCTCAATGTAGGTTACGTTGAGCTCAGCCATCTTAGCCTTGAAGGCATCATAGATACCTGAAGAATAAGCATCGGATGTATCGTAGATAACACCGATATTCTCATATTCTGCAGCGAGCTTTTCAGCGGAAAGGACACCGTTGTCGGGGTCACCGAAGCAAACTCTGAAAGCGTAGTTGCTTGCGTTGATTACCTTGTCAGCGGAAGCTGAGGGAGTGAGTGAGAACACGCCGTCCTCGTCAGCTCTGTTTGCAAAGGATTCTGCGGCACCGGAAGTAACGGAACCGATAGAAGCCTGCATACCGGACTCATAAAGTGAATCGTAGCCTGTTGATGCGTCAGCGGGAAGAGCCTTGTCATCCTTCATATCAAGCTTGAAGTTAACACCGTTAAGCCCGCCTGCGGCATTAATCTCGTCTACAGCGAGCTGTGCGCCCTGCTGTACGGAAATACCGTAGGAGGCTGTGTCACCTGTAAGGGGACCTGTACCGCCGATAACATATTCTGTATTGTCAGCTGTATAGTCGCCTTCTTTTGTAAGATCATAAGCGAGATCTGTACCTGCTGCTGTTGTTCCTTCATCTCCTGCAGTAGTCTCCTCTGTGTTGCCGCCGCAAGCAGCAAAGCAGAGAACCATTGAAAGGCTGAGAAGAAGTGCAATTGCTTTTGAAAACTTTTTCATTTCTTTTTTCCTCCGTTCGTTTTTTAAATAACCGTGTAAAGTTATTTATTTAACATAGAAAATATAGTACATCGGACGGAAATTGTCAAGAAAATTTACCCAAAACCGCCTATTATATTCATTAAAGTTAATGAACTATTATATTATTTTATTTAATTATTAAAAGAATTATTGACAAAATATACTGTCTGTAAATATAATATAGAAAAAATTTCAAAGCGGGGGAATGATATAAATGTCAGCAAAAATAATAGACGGCAAAAGAATATCCGAGGAGCTGAGACTTGCAATATCGGAAACGGTGTTAAAGGAATACGAGGGTAAAAGAGCCCCCGGACTTGCGGTCATCATCGTGGGCAGCAATCCTGCTTCAAGAATCTACGTAAACAACAAGAAGAAGGCCTGCACAGCCTGCGGCTTCACGTCCTTTGAATACGCACTTGAGGAAAGCACAACGGAAGCAGAGCTTCTTGAGCTTATAGAAAGGCTGAATCTTGACGACAGCGTTGACGGAATACTCTGTCAGCTGCCTCTGCCCTCTCATATTGACGAAAACAAGGTGATAGATGCCATTTCACCCGAAAAGGACGTTGACGGCTTCTCCCCCGTAAATACGGGTAACCTTCTTTCGGGCAAGCCCTGCTTTGCCCCCTGTACCCCTGCGGGAGTTGTGGAAATGCTGAGACACGAGGGAATTGAGATTTCGGGCAAGCATTGCGTAATCGTCGGAAGAAGCAATATCGTCGGCAAGCCTGCCGCACTTCTTATGCTCAGAGAAAACGCGACCGTAACCGTATGCCATTCAAGAACGAAAAATCTCAAGGAGCTTGTAAGTCAGGGTGACATAGTAATTGCCGCCATAGGAAAGGCAGATTTCATCACCGCGGATATGATAAAGGAAGGTGCGGTTGTCGTTGACGTGGGCATCAACCGTCTTGAAAACGGCAAAATCACCGGCGACGTAAATTTCAGTGAGGTTAGCGAAAAGGCAGCCTACATAACCCCCGTCCCCGGCGGAGTAGGCCCTATGACCATAACTATGCTTATGAAAAACACACTTGAAGCAAGAAAAAGAAGAGACTGATTTTCAACAGAAAAATACAAGGCACGGAGCTGCATTTTTACCGCAGCTCCGTGCTTACTTTATTTATCATTACGGTGCGACGTGTCAGGCAAACATACCCTTAACGGCGTTGATAAGCATTTCAAAAAGATTCTTCATAAGCTTGATAAGCTTTTCAAAGAAGCTGAGCTCAGGCTGCTCATCCTCCTGCTCAAGAGGAACTATAGAGCTTCCCGTGTTGACGAGGAACTGAGGAAGAGTATCGGACGTGAACACGTCAAGGTCCTCGTAAAGAATGCGGTTTATAACCTGATAGTAATAATCGGGCTTTTCACCGTGGGCAAGGTCCTTTATAAACCAGGTATTAAAGGGAAGAAGACAGGTTGATGCGTCGATTACTCTGTCGGGGGACATAAGATTATATTCGGTAAGTCTTGCCTGTGTATAGTCTTCGGGGAGCTTTTCACCGTTCATAGCTACGGTTGCACCGAGGCTTGCATTTTCAAGGTCAACGAAGCCGTCTCCCGTAAAGTTTCCGTCCTCTGAGAAGGGGAAGGGAGCCTTGTTGTACTTTGTGATAACGTTAATATGTGCACCTGCATCAACAGCTGCCTGAAGAATTTCTCTGTCCTTGGTCTTTATCTCCTCGTGGAAGAAAACAACCTTATCTATAAGCTGACGGTATTCCTCGGTGTCCTCGTTCCAGTCGTCACCGTAGATATTTTCAAGAGCATCATAGAAATATCTGTCCTCAACGAATGCCCACATAGCGGGATGAGTTGCAAAAATATCGTGTATGATATCCTCAAGAGCGTTCATAACGGCAACGTTAAGCACAGGCTCAACAACAAGAGCAAGCAAAACGTCAAGAATTCCTGCATCGTTAAGCACGGAAAGGAGAAGCTGAACGGTCTCGTCGGCAATCATTCCCGAAGCAAATGCCTCAACGGCATCGGGGTCGAAATTGAAGGAGCCCGAGAAAAGCTCGCCTACGAAGTTAACGCCTTCAAGAGAAGGAACGCAGAGAACAACAGAGTCGAATTCCTCCCAGCCGTAAAGTGCAAGATAAGCAACAACGACGGACGTGCCGTAGCTTGAGCCTACAAGCTCAAACTTATCCTGTCCCGAATGCTGTCTTACCCAGCCGATATATTCGTGAAGGGTATGAGCAATATCAACGGGGTCAAGACGTGCATCGTACTTAAAGGTATATTCACCGTCAGATTGGCTGAAGTTGAGATAATCGGGGTCAACCGTTACCTCATCCTGCATTGTAACTCCGTCAGGCTTGAGAGCGGTGGGACCAAAGCTGTCCCAGAGTGCGCCGTATACGATATTGTAAGCAAGTCTGGGGTCGCCCTTGGCCATAGCCTCCTCGGCATAAGCCTTGAAGTTGCCGAAGTTGCCCAGCAGACGGTCTGTGTCAACGGGGAAAAGAAGTGAATTGTGGTCGGGGTCATCCTTGAAATATACCCACTTGGATTCAAAGCCCTGCACGTAAATCTGGGGAAGATGTCCGTAATCCCAGCTTTCAAGCGGAGAATTGGGGTCAACCACCGCAGCACCCGCAAAAACGGGAGCGAAGCAGGAAAGAAGCATAACGGACGCAAGCAAAATGCCGATAACCGTTTTAAGTTTTTTCATACTGAAGCCTCCAAATATTATTTTACTTGATTTTACCACTTATTTATGCTTTTGTAAACTATGAATCTCATAATCGTAAATTAAAGGTATTTTTCATCACAGCACACCGCAGGAGAATTTTCACGCTGTGAATTATACCCGAAATTTATTCTGATGCAAAAAAGGGGGAGTAAAAAAAGCGAAGACGCATAAAACAATACACAGCAAGGGGCTGTAAAAAAAGCGAAGACCGCATAAAACAATACACAGCAAGAGGGCTGTAAAAAACAAAAGTTTTTTACAGCGCCTCTCGGTATTAATTTATTTTGCCTTTACGGAAGGGAGAAAATCAAAGAAGCCCTTTGCACCGAAAACCATATAGGTGAAGTCGTTAAGACCCTTGAGTCCCGTGTTCAGAGCCTTATCAAAGAAGCCGGGAGCCTCCTCGGGGCTGTAAACGCCGATTTCAACGAGCATAGCCTCAACCTCTGCAAGAATTGCATTGTCAGCCTCGTAATCGTTAACGGTATTCTTTGTCATATCGTCAGCCTTCTTGAGAAGTGTCTCCTGCTCGGCTGTCAGCTGATAGCCTGTTTCCTCACAGTATCTTTCAAGGTCGGGAAGATAACTTCTTGTGAGAGGCTTGAGATTTCTTGCTTCGTTAAATCTGGGGAAGTATAATCCGTCCTCTTCGAGGTTATCACAGTCAGCAACCGTCTTTACGTTACCGATTGCAAGCTCAAGAGCAAGAGCAAGAGCCGTGTTGTTGTATTCAAGCTCGTGCTTCTGACCGTAGAAGAACCAGGATGCATCCTTACGCTTTGTGGTGGAGATATCGATTGAGCCGTCGGGAGAAAGCTCTCTGCCCTCGGTATTTTCAAACTGAGTACCGGGTGTTACGTAGGAGGTTCCGGGAGCCGTCGAATCAATGTTGATGATTTCGTCGGAGTTTGTCGTGGGAGCACTCTTCATAAAGCCGAACATCTTGTAGTCGCTTGTTATTGCGCCGAAGGGAAGACCGTAGCCTGAAATAAATGAGAAGGTAACGCCCTCTGCTTCAAGATTTGCCATTGTGGTATCAATGTTTCTCTTTGCAAGCTGGAACTTATCAGCCTCAGCCTTTACGATTTCGGAGGAAATAAGATCCTCTATCTCGCTGTATCTGTCCACGGGGACAAGGTTGCAAAGAGAGGGAGTCATACAGAACATTTCCGTTGCGATTCCCTGAAGAGCCATATCTATGAAGTCACGGAGAACCTGCTTGGGGAAGAGACGGAGAACCACGTTGATAAGATATCCCCAGGGCTCGCCTACGAGGTCGGCAATAAGTCCGTTATAGAAAAGGTCTGCGGAATTGTCGCAGTACTGCTGTGTAAGAAGGTCGGCAACCACGTCACTGCCGTCCCAGGCACCTACGATGCTGACTACTCTTCTGATATGATTTTCCTCAACCGTGGGATATTCATCCATATAAGCGGTAACAACTGATGCACCCATACTCATAGGAACGAGAACAACGTCCTTTGCGCCTACCTTATTTTCGGCAAGGATGGTTTCGATAAAATCGTGAAGTCCCGAAACGTTCTTTGAGGTATAGGAGAATGCGTTATAATTGAAAACGTAAAGATAATCCTCAAAGCTCTCACCGAATTTCTCTTCGGCAATATCCTTGCAGGGAATTGAGGAATAGAAGCGGTCCTTAGCTTCGCTGTAATACGTGCCGTCCTCACGGACAACTCCGGGGAACTCCGATACGGGCATTGTGTATCTGGGAGTTACGACTCTGGGGTCGCCGTTTCCGTTTTCGTCAACAAGGTTGAAGCGGAAAAGATTTCTTACGATGGTGTTTACGTCATCCTGCTCAATAATCGTATATCTGAGGAATGCAGAGCAGATAAGGTCGAAAACAACGGAGATAATAGCGGTTATCGTCTCACCGTTTGAAAATGCCTCGTCAAAGCTGTTGAAAAGATTCCATCTTGCGGAATACTTTCCTTCGGCAATAAGAGGAGCATAGTTTTCATAATCCTGAAGCGTGCCGTTTTCAAAAGCACCCTCTTCGGTATAGCTTTCGTCAAAAAGATAGGAGAAGCTCTGACCGATGCCCGTTACGAATACAACAAGGCTGTCCTCGCCCTCGGCAAAAACGCTGTCCGTCTCAGAAGCTGCGGCGGCAGCGGCAGAAGCCTTTGTTTCACTTGCAAAAGCAGGCACTATTGCCATAGGTAAAATCATTGCAAATGAAAGAAGAACTGCAATAAATTTTTTCATTTTCATTTCCCTCCGGATATTTTTTCTATCATATACTATCACTAAAGAATTGACATTTCAATGTAAAAATTGCCTTTTTGTCCTTTTATACAAATTTGATTCGTCGGTTTTATATATAAATTACAATAAAATATGAAAAGCAAATCTGATTCTTGAAAAATCAAAGCAACAAGAGTAATATGTTCATATAAACGTTTAAGGAGGTCACTTATATGACAGCAGTATTAGGCATTTTAAAGCTCGTTACGGCATTTTTTATGTTCCTTCCCCAGATTTTAGGCCCCATCCCCGCACTTATGAACGAGGCTTCATATTTTGAGGATTGGTCAAAGGAACAGGAATACACGGCAGATTATGCGATTGAGCTTGAAAAGACTCCCGGAGAGGATTTCGTTATTCTCAATCTTGCGGATATTCAGATTTCCGACAATGAGGACTATTATTCCGAATACGAATATGCAAAGGATATGATTAATAAGCTTGTTGCAGACACACAGCCCGACCTTATCACTCTTACGGGTGACAATGCGTGGGACACGGTTGCTTACTGTACGCTTGTTGATTTCATCGATTCTCTTGACATTCCGTGGGCACCCGTTATGGGCAACCACGACGGTCAGGGCTGTATCAGCGAATTCTGGTGCGGATATCTCTTCAACGAAGCAGAAAACTGTCTCTGGAGGTTCGGTCCCAAGGATATGGGCTACGGCAACTATATCATTAACATCACGGAAAACGGTGAGGTTATCCACTCCGTATTTATGATGGATACTCACGATAACGGAACCTGGACTCTTGAGGACGGCTCCGAGGTCAGCGGCTACGACCACCTCTGGGCAAATCAGATCGAGTGGTACGAATGGGCAGTAAAGGGCATTGAAGCTCAGGCAGGAAAGAGCGTTGAAAGTTCACTTTTCATTCACATTCCCGTTTATGAGGTAAAAACGGTATGGTATGATTACTATGAGGGCTTCACCTGCTGCGGCAATAACTATACGATGGCTCAGCTCAACGGCGGCAATTGCCCCGAATGCGGAAGCGCAGCAGCTCTCATTTACGATTCCGAAAGCAACCTCTGGACAGGCGAATATGCCGACAAGGCAGAGGGCGTTATTCACGAAACACCCTGCCCCGGTGCGGTTGACAATCACTTTACGGATAAGATGCTTGAGCTCGGAAGCACAAAGAACGTTATCTTCGGACACGACCACGTATGTAACGCTTCCATCAACTACGAGGGCATTCAGCTCACCTACGGACTCAAGCTCGGCTACGGCTGCTACTATGAGGAAGGCCTTATGGGCGGCACGACTCTGAGCATCGCCTCCGACGGCTCCGCTCAGTACGAGCACCACTTTTACGGCTGAGCCTGAGGTCGGAAATCGGAAGTCGGAGGTCGGAGACAGCTTTCAGATTTTTACAAAGCCGTAACCTCACACAATAAAAGCAATTTATATCTTCATCAGACTGAAATTTCTGATGAAGATATTTTTTTGTCCTTACCCTACCGATTCGACTTCCCGCTTCCGACCTCCGACTTCCGACCTCCGACCTCCCTATAATTTCCCGCCCTTTTTCCACTTTCCTATTTACTTTTAAAAATCATTGCTATATAATTACTTTGTATATCTTTAAATAAAGGATGAAGAAAAATGACCGATAATGAAAGACTTGCCGAACTCCTGTTCGGACATATTGACAAGACAATTGCTGACTATGAAGCCTTATATCCTGCGCGACAGCTTTCCGAGGGCGCAAAGGTAACGAGATTTGCTCCCAGCCCCACGGGATATATGCATATAGGAAATATGTTCTCCTGTCTCATAGACCGCCTTGCAGCAGCCACCCCCGATTCCGTTTTCTATCTCAGAATCGAGGACACGGACAAGAAAAGAGAGGTTCACGACGCTATAGATAAGATTATCGAGGGACTTACCGCCTTCGGTATTGCTCCCACGGAGGGTGCCACGGGCACGGACACCGAAAAGGGTGCTTACGGCCCCTACAAGCAGAGCCGCAGAAAGGATATCTATCAGGCATTTGCAAAGGAGCTTGTGCTCAAGGGCTTCGCATATCCCTGCTTTTGTACCGAGGAGGAGCTTTCCCTGCTTCGCGAGGAACAGGAAAAGAAGGGGGCAAACCCCGGCTACTACGGTGAATACGCTACCTGCCGCAATCTCACAATCGAGCAGCAGGAGCAAAAGATAAAGGCAGGTATTCCCTATACCGTAAGACTTCGCTCCGACGGTGACGAAAACAAAAAGATAATCGTTGAGGATCAGATAAAGGGCAAAATTGAAATGCCCGAGAATATTCAGGACCTTGTGCTTCTGAAAACCGACGGTATTCCCACCTACCACTTCGCACACGCGGTTGACGACCATCTTATGAGAACCACTCACGTCGTACGCGGTGACGAATGGATATCCTCACTTCCCCTTCACATTCAGCTTTTCAAGCTTCTCGGCTATAAAGCTCCCAAGTTTGCACACATCTCCCCCATTATGAAGCTTGACGACGGTAATAAGAGAAAGCTCAGCAAGAGAAAGGACCCCGAGGCAAGCGTAAGCTTTTACGTTGAGCAGGGCTTCCCCGCAGACGGTGTTATCGAGTATCTTATGACTCTTGCAAACTCCAATTTTGAGGATTGGAGAAAGGCTAATCCCACGGCAGACAAATATTCCTTCCCCTTCTCCTTCAAGAAAATGAGCTCATCGGGTGCGCTTTTCGACATACTGAAGCTCAATGACATCTGTAAAAACGTCGTTTCTCTTATGTCAGCCTCAGAGGTTTACGAGCATACCGTAGAGTGGGCAAGGGATTACGACAAGGAGCTTTATGAGCTCTTCACGGCAGACCCCGATTATGCAAGGGCTATTCTCAATATCGACCGTGAAACACCCAAGCCCCGTAAGGACATAGTTACCTGGTCCGACGTAAAGGGCTACGTAGCATATATGTATGACAGCCTTTTCGTAAACGAGGCGGTATTGCCCGAAAACATAAAGGCAGAGGATGCAAGGGCAATTATAGATGCCTACAAGAGTGTATTTGACGAAAACGACGATAAGGACACGTGGTTCGCCAAAATCAAGGAGCTTTGCGAGCCTCTGGGCTTTACTCCCAACGTAAAGGAATACAAAAAGAATCCCGATGCCTACAAGGGTCACGTAGGAGACGTTTCAACCGTAATCCGCGTTGCGGTAACCGGCAGGACCAACACTCCCGACCTTCACGCAATTCTCGCGGCTCTGGGCAGAGAAAAGGTAATGAACCGTCTTGATTCATTCAAAGCAACACTGTAAAAAATCCGGAATCCGGAGAACGATGCTTTGCAAATCCGGATTTTGGATTCCGGAATTCTAAGACCCCGCAAACCGAATATAATCAAGACGCAAAGCGTCTTCCGACATTATTCATTAAATAATTTCCACTGAAAGGACAAATAAAATGGCTGAAATTGAATCCTCTGCTCTTTCGAGCAATTTTATACACGACATTATAGACGAGGAGCTGACCTCGGGCAAGAATACCCGCGTGCAAACACGTTTTCCTCCCGAGCCCAACGGATATCTGCATATAGGCCACGCAAAGGCTATATGCATAGACTTCTCAACCGCTGAAAAATACGGCGGCATCTGCAATCTCCGTCTTGACGATACGAACCCCTCAAAGGAAGACCTTGAATACGTTGATTCAATAAAGGAAGACATTGAATGGCTCGGCTTCAGGTGGGAAAACGTATACTACGCCTCCGAATACTTTGATTTCCTCTATGAATGCGCAATAAAGCTCATCAAGGCAGGCAAGGCTTACGTTGACGACCTTACCGCTGAGGAAATGAGAGAATACAGAGGCACTCTTACAGAGCCCGGAAGAAACAGCCCCTACAGAGACAGAAGCACGGAAGAAAATCTCCGTCTTTTTGCCGAAATGACCGAGGGCAAATACGCAAACGGTGAAAAGGTACTGCGTGCAAAAATAGATATGGCGTCTCCCAACCTTAATATGAGAGACCCCGTTATGTACAGAATTATGCACGTTTCCCACCATCAGACGGGAGACAAGTGGTGCGTATATCCTATGTATGATTTCGCTCATCCCCTTTCCGATGCAAGAGAAAACGTAACCTATTCCCTTTGCTCTCTCGAATTTGAAAATCACAGACCTCTTTACGATTGGTTCGTAAATGAAATCGGCTTCAATGAGCCCCCCAGACAGATTGAATTTGCCCGTCTCAACCTCACCTACTGTCTTACAAGCAAAAGAAGAAACATCCGTCTTGTAACGGACAAGCTTGTCAGCGGCTGGGATGACCCCAGAATGGCAACCATCTGCGGTATGAGAAGAAGAGGCTATCCCGCAAAGGCAATCAGAAGCTTCATTGAAAAGGTAGGCGTGTCAAAGGCATACAGCGTAGTTGACTATGCTCTTCTTGAAAGCTGTGTCAGAGACGAGCTCAATGCCAATGCTCCCAGAGCTATGGCTGTTTTGGAGCCCTTGAAGGTTATCGTTGATAACTATCCCGAGGGACAGACGGAAAAGCTTCTTGTGGACCGCCACCCCGACCACCCCGAAATGGGCAAATCAGAGGTCACCTTCGGCAGAGAGCTTTACATTGAAAAGAGCGACTTTATGATAGACCCCCCGAAAAAATACTTCAGAATGTTCCCCGGAAACGAGGTACGCTTCAAGGGTGCATACTTCCTTACCTGTACGTCCTATGAAACGGACGAAAACGGTGAGGTTACCTGTATCCACTGCACCTATGACCCTGCAACGAAGGGCGGCGACTCCCCCGACGGAAGAAAGGTCAAGGGAACCATTCATTGGGCAGGCCCCGACTTTGTAAGGGCTGAGGTACGTCTTTACGATAAGCTTTTCAACGTTGAAGACCCTGCGGGAATCCCCGACGAGGAATTTGTTGACGCAATAAACAAGGACTCTCTTATAGTCCTCAGGGACTGCCTTGCAGAGCCCTCCGTGCTTTCGGCAAAGCCCGGTGAATCCTTCCAGTTCGTCCGTAACGGTTATTTTGCGGTTGACCCCGATTCAAAGGAGGGCGCTCCCGTATTCAACAGAACCGTACAGCTCAATTCCTCCTACAAAAAATAAAAGGTGACCGATATGAGATTAATCAACAGAATAGTTACTCCCATCCTTTCCGTTCTTATTTTCCCCGCAGTTATATTCCTTCCCCTTTTCAGAATATATATTGCATCGGGACTTTCCACCTCAAAGACCAACCTTCTTGAAAACTTCGGTCTCAGCGAATTCATAAGCCTTTTTGATATTTACGGCGTTTACAAAAGCGGCTCTGCGGACTCTATGGGCGTATACAAGTCCTTATGGGATGCCTTCGCAGGCGATAAGAAGCAGGAAATACTCGATATGCTTCCGGGACTCCATTGGGGCATCGTAGCTCTCGTTTTCCTCGTAATCACACTTCTTATTGCTCTGGCTCTTATTATCGTAACGGCAGCGGCAAAAAAGCCCTCCGCAAGCATTCTGCTTTCCTTGGGCGGTATTGCAAGCGCGCTTCTTATGAACGGCTTTTTCAACGCATTCGCAAAGCCCTTCCTTAACGGTGCGTTCAACCTCAATTCACTTCTGGGCAATACGAATCAGCTTCTCGGTATGCTTCTCGGCAACGTGGCAACCTTTGAATATATGAAGCTGGGAATTGCCTATACCGCCGTAATTCTTGTTTTTATCTGCACACTTATCCTCTCGGTATGTGCTTATATGGAACTCAAAAACGAGGAATAATGCTATGAATGCTCTTATTAACGTCTTTGATTTATTCTGGAACAAATTTGTAAAGGCAGACGACGACAAAAGAATCGCAACCCTTTGCCTTCCCGACGGCATTAAGGAGATAAACAATATCTCCTACACGGATTCCGACAGCGAATACCATCTTTTTGATATTTATTATCCCGAGGACACCAAGCAAAAGCTTCCCGTAATCATTGAAATTCACGGCGGCGGCTGGATGTACGGCACAAAGGACCTGAATAAGATATACAGCCAGTACCTTGCAAAAAGGGGCTTTGTCGTATTCAATATAAGCTACCGTCTTGTGCCCGAGGTTACGGTCACCGAGCAGCTTCAGGATATTGCGAGGGCTATAGCAAAGGCAAAGGAGTTTTTCGGCGAGCTTCCCTGCGACACCGATAATATCATTATTACGGGTGACTCCGCAGGCGGTCAGCTGGCTTCCTTTACAGCCGCCCTTTCGGAATCAGAAAAGCTGCGCGAGCATTTCGATACCGAGGATCACGGTCTGCATTTCAGCTGTGCGGTCTTCACCTCTCCCGTGGCATATATGAACGAGGGACTTCCCATGGGTCTTTACTGCCGTATGATGTGGGGAGAAAAGGGACTGAAAAAAAGCACAAGAAAGTATCTGAATATCGACGAGCTTTTAGATGAAGCGGATTCCTTCCCTCCTTCTCTTCTCATAACAAGCTCGGGAGACGCCCTTGCACACGATCAGACGAGAAGGCTTTATAAGGATTTGCTTATGAATTCCGTTGACGCACAGCTTCTGGATTTCCCGAAATTTGAAGGCAGAAATCTTCCCCACGTTTTTGCCTGCCTTCTTCCCTATTCAAAGGAAGGCGCACTCTGCATAGACAAAATCTGCGAATTTATAAATAAATACACGGAGAAATAATATGGCAAACGAAATACTTAAAAATCTCGGCTTCCACCATATCGCGCTCAGATGCCGCGACATAGAAAAGAGCATTTCAATGTATGAGGCTTTAGGGCTTAAGGAAAAGGTACGCTGGGGAGAAAACGAAGGCCTTATAGTTATGCTTGACATCGGCGACGGCGGAATAATCGAGCTTTTTGCAAACGGCGGTGAGCAGTATGCAGAAGAAGGCAAGTGGCAGCACCTTGCTCTTTGCACCGACGATGTTCAAAGGACTTATGAAACAGCCGTTAATGCAGGCTTTATCCCCTTCATAGCACCCAAGACCGTCCCCCTTGACTCTGCACCGTACAAAATGACAATAACCTGTGCCTTCGTAAAAGGCCCCGACGGAGAACAGGTAGAATTTTTCTCATCAGCCGAATAAACAAATAAACGAAAAAAAGCAACGAAGCAGCTCTGAATGAACTGACTTCGTTGTTTTGTTTTATATAATACCTTCTTAAGCAGACTTGCTTACTTCTCTTCGTTTTCAGCTATCCACTTAATGGTATCTGCCAGACTCTCCTTGAGAGAACGGGGAGCATAGCCCAGCTCCTTCTTTGCCTTTTCATAGGAGAAATTACAGTTTGAGCAGAGCTTTCTTACGGCATAGCGGGTAAACAGCGGAGTCTGTCCCGATACCTTATAAAATACCTCCATTACGGGAGCCGCAACGTCGATTATACCCTTGCCGAGCTTGATTTTCGGAGGCTTGTTGCCCGAGACCTCAGCAAGAAGTCTGATAAACTCGTCAACCGAACAGCTTTTGTTGCAAAGAAGATATACCTCGCCTGCACCACCCTTGTCACCTGCAAGTATAGTGCCGATGGCAACGTCACGCACGTCAACGAAATTGTATGCACCGAAGGTCATCGTAACGGGGAATTTACCCGATGAGAACATTCTTACCATACTTCCGATGCTGGATATCTTGAAATCGTACGGTCCCATACAGGCACTCGGCTGACATACGACAGTTTCTAAAACACCCGTCTCGTTTGCGGCAAGCACCTTAGCCGTAGCCTCTGCCTTCGTCTTTGCGTATGTACCCTCTAATCTGTCGGGGTCGTATTCATAAACCTCGGTCATTACCTGTCCGTCGGGAAGGGGCTCGTACGTATCAACGCTGGACATATACACAAGTCTCTTAACGCCCGTCTCACGGCAGGCTCTTATAACGTTTTCAGTGCCCGTTACGTTTACCTTATAAATGAAATCCTCGTTACCGGGCTTAATTTCAACACAGCCTGCAACGTGATATACTGTGTCACAGCCCCTGAATGCCTCAAGAAGGGAATCATAATCCGTAATATCTCCCTTTACCTTTTCACATACAAGGCCGTCAAAATATCCGGGGTCCTTTCTTAAAAGAATCCTCACGCTCCTGTCATCGTAATTCTGAAGCTCCTTCAGAATAGCATAACCTACGTGTCCCGTTGCACCCGTAAGACAGATTGTTCGTTTTTCCATACCTACCGACTCCTAAACTGTATTAATTAAAGGTTATATACAAAATAATATATTCCGTTACAGTAAATACCCAGTCCCAGTAATATAAACACGTGAAAAATACTGTGCACGTATCTCTTCTTTTTTCCGAGCCTGTAAAGCACACAGCCGATAAGAAGCACCGCACCGCCCGTAAAAAGGCAAATCAGCGCACCCTTATCAAGAGTTAAAAAGGTTTTTCCGCCTGCAAGCGCGGCAAGAGCCGCAGAAAAGATATAAATAAGCGTTCTGACAGTACCCGTACGCTCAAAGAAAAATACGGTAAGAATAAAGCCTGCAATAACGCTGCCCCAGGCAAGCACAAGCATAAGCACCGCCCCTGCCGTCTGTCCCTCACGGAATACCGCAGGCACACAGCCCGTTATTGTTCCCGCAACCGCAAAAAATATGGCGGTATGGTCAATTACCCTGCACACTCTTTTTACGTCGGAGGGCGGTACGGCGTGATACACAACCGAGGCAAAAAACGTCAGAAACGAGCCGAGAGCATAAAGCACGGCACAAAGCATATAAAATGGCTTTCCCTCACAAAGAGGAAATATCCTCATTATTATAAACAGCGGAATTATCAGTCCCGCCGCGTGAGTAAGCACGTTTAATATTTCCTCGCCCCTTGTATAACGGACAAGCTCAATTTTGTTATTTTTCATAATCTTCCGTCAGAATTATTATAAGATCGTTTACGTTAGTCCCCGTAGGTCCCGTGATTATAAGAGAACCGGAGGCTCTCAGGGCATAGTATGAATTGTTGTCGGCAAGCTCCCTTTCGGGGTCTGTTCCCGCCTTTTCCATCAGACTGCAGGTTTTGCCGTCTGCAATACCGCCTGCGGCATTAGTCGGGCCGTCCGTTCCGTCAGAGCCTGCGCAAGCAAACACAATACCGCGTTTATCTCTGAGCCTTATTGCCGCCGAAAGTGCAGCCTCCTGATTTCTGCCGCCCTTTCCCGTGCCCTTTACTCTGACCACGGCTTCTCCTCCGAAAACGTAACAATGCTTTCCCGGAAGAGACTCAACGGACTCAATCAGCCTTACAGCCTCCTCGGACGCCTCTCCCGAAACGTCACGGGGACCGTAATGCACGCTGTACCCCAGCTTTTCCGCCTTTTTTCCTGCGGCATCGCAGAGAATATTTATATCCCCCGCAAAATAATAGCCGCCGTCATTTATCAAAATATCATTTTTTGTAAAAACCGTTTCCTTGACCCTATCGGGAATATCGTAAAGATATTTTTCCAGAACCTCACTCACAAAGTCGTCGGTTTCCTCGTCCCTTACGGTAATACCCGAGGCAATAACGCTTTTGTCATTGGAAAGCACGTCACTTAAAGCCACGGTTATCACACGGGCAGGATATGCCGCCGCGGCAAGTGCGCCGCCCTTGACAAGAGACAGCCTTTTTCTGACGGCGTTTATCTCTCTTATGGGTGCGCCCCTTTCAAGAAGCCTTCGGGTGATATCCCTTTGCACGTCGGGAGCGACTCTGCTTTTTTCAAGCAAAGCACTTCCGCCGCCCGACAAAAGCACTAAAAGAACGTCGCCCTCTCCGAGGCTCTGAGCCATAGCGAGTCCCCTTTCAGCTGCCTTAATGCTGTTATCGTCGCTTACGGGATGACCCGCCTCGATTATTTCAAAGGGGGATCGGGAAAAGCCCTCGGAATGAAAATATTTGGTAACGAGAAGTGCCTCTTCAATTCTGTCTCCCAGCACGTCCCGTGAAGCCTCCGCCATAGGTACAGCCGCTTTTCCCACGGCAAGCACGTTTATTTTTCCGTCGGGGAGTATTTCTTCAAGAAGCCTTTTGGTATTTTCATAAGGGTCTGCCGCTTTTATTGCGGCATCTATTATTTTCAGAGCATCATTTTTCATAATGCAATTACTGTATTTATATTATCGGGCTCTGACGGGTAGCAAAGCTCCCTTGTCAGCGCATCTGTCTGAGAGGTGGTTTTCAATATCTTTTCTTTATCCTTAACGGGAAGCCGTCTTATGATACGCGACGGCAGCGAGCCTACGTCGCAGACTGCGCGCTTTACGGCTTCGGGGGCGTTTTTCAGCCTTGCAGAGCCGTCGAAAACACCGAGGAAAACCTCACTGACAAGCTCAAGCAAGGGCATTTTTTTAATTTCCTTAATTGCCTTCCTGTCAATACCCCTGCCGAGAGTAAAGAAATTTATAAGTCCTCCCGCCGTGCCGCAGCGTACTCTCAGAAGTCTTTTGCACGCAAAGCGTATAACGGGATATAAAGCATCATAGGACGGTATTTTAATACCGTTTGCACGGAGTCTCTCGTAAAAATCCTTCTTATCCGCGGCACCGCTTTCAAGAAGATTGAAAAGCACGCCGAGGGTATGGCGGCGGAGATATTCCTCTCCGAGGGTCTGTCCGTTATACGTAAAGCCGTCAAGCGACTGTACGCTGATTTCAACGCTTTCACCGTCGAAGGTGAGATATGTTACGGGAGCCGGATGTCCCGTGAGAGAGCCGAGGTTTACCTGAGTTATTTTATTGCCGTTTTCCGAAATAAACTCCGTGGTTCTCTGCATGTGGGAGTGTCCGACAAGCATAAGGCGCAGTCCCGCATCGGCAAGGCGGGCGGCTGTGTCAAAATTGTCGGATATGGACTGTCCCGAGTTTATAAGCCTGCAGAAGGGATGAAGCAGAAGGTGATGCTCCATAGCGATACACTTATTACCGCTTTGCTCAGCCTCCTTCAGCTGACAAAGCATCCATTCAAGATGCTCCTCCGAGTAGCCCGAGGCTCCTCCCCTGCCGTCACAGTCGTCGTGCACGGCAAGAAGTCTGAGTCCGTCGCATATCTGATAGCACCTTGATTCAAGTCCTATCCGCGTGCGGTAAGATGAAATACAATCGTCCTTGCCGAAGGCCGAATAGGCTTCACGGAGCCATTCGGGAGAAACAGCTTCAACATCGTTAAAAATATTTTCCCCCTCAAAGCGTCTCGGATTATTATCCGAGCACCAATCGTGTGTTGAAGTAATAACGTAAAGCTTTTTCTTTTCGGCAAAACGACGGAATTTTTCCAGCACCTCATCGTGGCTTACTCTTTCACCGTCATTCGTTACGTCACCGGCAACGCAGACGGCATCCGTACCGTCGGAAGCAAACCGTTCAAAAGCACTATCGATTATTGCGCCCGTTTCTTTAAGGCACTTCTGGTCACTGCCCTCTCTGAGCTCGTACGCTCTTCCGCAGTTACCGAGCTTCTCCGAATAATGGTGAAGGTCTGCAATAAATGCAATCTTTTTCTTTGTCATATTTATCTCCGTTCCCCATAAATCGCTGAGGTGCGATTTATGAATAAATTATAAACCATTTGTTACTAAATGTCAATCGGATTGTCGCTTACAATAGATATTTTTAATATTTATCGTGCGTACGACAATTACTTTTACTGCAAGTTTCACAAAAAAAGAGGACCACCGCAGGACTAAACGCGATGATCCGTAGTTTTTATTTGTAATAGAGCTTTTTCGTCTGACTCTTCGGCTCGCAGGTCATATTTATTCCCAGCTTCTTAAAGGTCTGAACGTCTACGGAGGAAAGCATAACGGAGGAATGACCCTCAAGTCCCTTAAGGGCGGGCAGCTGCTCAAGAGCCTTCTTTGCCACGGGATTGGTTACGGCACAGATTGAAAGAGCAATAAGCACCTCATCAATATGCAGACGGGGATTATGGCTTCCCATAGACTCCGTTTTAAGCCTCGTAATGGGTTCAATAATCGACGGAGAAAGAAGAAGCACCTCGTCGGGGATATCCGCAAGCCTCTTTATTACGTTTATGAGCATAGCAGAGGACGCACCGAGAAGATCCGAGGTTCTGCCCGTAATTACCTCACCGTCGGGCATTTCAACCGCGGCGGCAGGATTCTCCGTCAGCTCAGCCTTTTTAAGAGCCGCACCTACCGCAGGTCTGTCCGAGGTGGTAATACCCAGCTGATTCATAAGTATTTCTATTCTGTGCACGACAGCAGGGTCGCCAAGTCCCTGACGGGCAAGACAAGCCGCCTCGTAATATCTTCTTATAACCTCCTGCTTTGACGCGGCACATACGGCATCATCGTCAAAGATACAGTTGCCAACCATATTTACGCCCATATCCGTGGGGGATTTATATATACATTCACCGAGAATTTTTGTGAGAATGGCATTAAGCACGGGGAATATCTCAACGTCACGGTTGTAGTTTACGGTAGTAACACCGTACGCCTCAAGATGGAAGGGGTCTATCATATTAACGTCGTTAAGGTCAGCCGTTGCCGCCTCGTAAGCCACGTTTACGGGGTGCTTCAAGGGAAGATTCCATATCGGGAAGGTCTCAAATTTTGAATAGCCTGCCTTCTGTCCTCTTTTATGCTCGTGATAAAGCTGTGACAGACAGACTGCCATTTTTCCCGAGCCGGGGCCGGGAGCGGTCACAACAACAAGAGAACGCTCCGTCTCAATAAAATCATTTCTTCCGAAGCCGTCGTCACTTACGATAAGAGGAATATTTGCAGGATAATCGGGAATAAGATAATGCCTGTAAACCTTCATTCCGAGGCTTTCAAGTCTCTTCTGGAAGCTGACAGCCGCACTTTGCTCGGCAAACTGAGTGATGCAGACGCTGCCCACAAGGATTCCTATCTCCCTGAAGGCATCAATAAGACGCAGACAGTCGGCATCATAAGTAATTCCGAGGTCTCCTCTGCGTTTATTCTTTTCTATTGCATCCGCTGAAATAACAATAACAACCTCTGCCTGCTCACGAAGCTCATAGAGCATCTTTATTTTACTGTCAGGCTGAAAACCGGGCAGCACTCTCGAAGCGTGATAATCGTCAAAAAGCTTTCCTCCGAATTCAAGATAAAGCTTTCCGCCGAACTGAGCAATACGCTCCTTGATGCACTGAGACTGCATTCCCAGATATTTGTCATTATCAAAACCGATCTTTGCCAAAACCCCACACCTCTTGCTGTAAACAAACTATTTCTATGTTAACATAAAGGCTGAAAAAAGTCTACACAAATTTTGTTTATTAAATATGATTTCAGGAAACTTATTCTTCTTGACTTGCGGTGCTTAATATTTATATAATAGTAACGGATATTGAATTTTAAGGAGTGATGAAGTGAAAAAAATATTTTCGGGTATTCTTATTCTGATATTTCTCTTCACTTTACATATATTCCCTGCTACGGCAATAACGTCTCAGGATAAATTCACGCCTGCTCCCGTTATTGAGTCGGCGCACTTCGACGGCGGTGAGCTTTCCTCTTCATTTACGGTAAGCTTCACCCATTCTCTTGAAACAGCGGAGCGGTTAAGAGAATATATTCTCTCCGTCGCGCTCGGAGAATACGGCTCCGAGGAGGCTCTGAGAAACTCTCCCGAGGCATACCTTTTAGCCCCCTCAGGGCTTTATCTTCAGATATCCTATGAAAATTCGGAATACATTACTCTGAAGGAGCTGACGGATACCTGCTTTACCGTTTCAGCCGATGAAATACTGCAGGCTTTCGGCAAAGATGCTTTTTCCGAAGACGTAACGCTTTTCTCTCTGCGAGTGCTTCTTGCCTCCTCGGATTTTGAAGAACGCACGGACGGAACGGTTTATATCTTTACCCCGTCAGAAAAGACCGATGTTTTTATTACCTCTGACGGAACGCTTCTTCCCACGGGCATTCCCGTCACTCTGGACGAAGCGCTGAGCGAGGACCTTATTCTTCCCCTGCCGAAAAGAACCGGCTATACCTTTGACGGCTGGTCGGGGGAAAACGATACGAGAATAAGACTGCTGGGGAAGGGCACCTCGGAATTCTTCCTTAATACCCATTGGATACCGAAAACCTATGAAATTAACTATAAGATCGTCACAAGAAGCGATATGAATTTAAGCTTCATAGGTGCGGACAATACCCTCAATCCCGACAGCTATACGGTAGGAACCGCGCAGATAATAAATCCGCTGAATACCCCCGACACACGCTTCACCTTCGGCGGCTGGTATTACACCGAGGACTTCTCGGGCGACCCCGTAACTCAGATATCCCCCGGTGAAACGGGCGACAAGATTCTTTATGCAAAATGGATATCCGCCGAAGAAAAAGCCGAAGAGGAAAGAAAAAAGCGTGAGGAATACATAAAAGAGAAGCAATACGGTGACGTTGACGGAGACGGCACGGTTTCGGCAAATGATGCAAGATGTGTGCTTCGTATGGTGGTGGGACTCGATTTTGCCGACCCCGAGCTTCTCAGACGCGCTGACCTTGAGGGCACCTCCACGGTATCTGCCCAAAGTGCCAGAGCCCTGCTGAGAATAGCCGTAGGTCTTGACAATATGTACGATATTCTTCTGCAAAACGGCTTACTGCCTTAAAAAACTGTAACGGAATGATACTATGAAAAAATTATTATGCATTGTGCTTCTCGGAATACTGCTGATTTCCGAAATGCCCGCGGTAAATGCCGCACAGTCCGTCACGTATATCGTGACAAAGGATGTTGCCGCCGTTTACGAGATTCCGAGCATTACCGGTAAAAAGCTCTGCGAGGTAACAAAAAATACGTATATCAATATTACGGAGACACGCTCCGGCTTCGGCTATGCCTTTATTGCAAAGGACGGAATATGGGGTTGGATACAGCTCGGTGCCATGACACCCCTTGAGCCGACGGAAGGCACCGACGAAATTACGGAAATAAAAATAAAAACGCTCCCCGAAAAGCTCATCTATACGGACGGCACCGAGGAGCTTGACCTTACGGGAATGACGGTGGTTTCCGTAGACAAAAATTCACGGGAGACCTATATTTCGGGCTACAGCGTTTTTACTCCCGAAATGAATTCCCCGGGTGAAAAAACAATCCTTGTGACCTATTCCCCCGACGGCATAAATTCCTTTTCCGCGGAATTTACCGTTACGGTAGAAAGACTCCCCGTGACGGCTCTCACAGTAAAGGCATCCCCGAAAACGTCATATATGGAAAACGGAATTTTAGACCTTTCGGGACTTATTGTAGAGCTTCATTACGAAAATGAAAGCGAAAACAGATTTTTTACCTTTGAGCAGATAAAAAAGAATCCCGATTTCACCATAAGCGGCTGTCACGGTGAAAGCCACGGAAGCGTTCTGAAAAAAGGCAATCATACCGTAAAAATCACCTATAAATATGAGGATATCTTCTGCACGCTGGACGTTTCGGTTACTCCGCGTACGCTTATAGGACTTACGGTTAAGACCCTGCCCGACAACCTTACCGTATACGACAACACGGCTCTCCCCTCACTTAAGGGGCTTGTACTTGAGGCTGAATACGATAACGGGGAAAAGGAAGACGTTTACCACTATTCCTGTATTGCCGTGGGAGACCCCTCGCAGTTTGCCGTAGGCCCCGGAAATGAAATTAAGGTTTATTTCGGTGAGCTGTACGTCACTCTTGAATTCAGATATTCCGTTGCGGAGCCCGAAAAAATCGTCGTTGAATTCAAGGATAAGGACGGCAACCTTATAAGCACGAATTTTCTCAAGGGTGAAATAATTGACCTCAGCGGTATAAGAGTGCGGCTCGTTTATACGGACGAAAGCTTTATATACGTTGACGATTATGAAATAAGCACCCCCGACAATACGATAATTGATGCAAAGCAGAATATTATAGTAACCTACAAGGAATTCTCCGAGATTTTTTCGGTTACAATCAGCTCCGCCTTCAGCAAGGGTGATGTGGACGGTGACGGGGAAATAACCTCAATTGATGCCCGTCAGGCTCTCAGAGCCTCGGTAGGTCTTGTCACCCTCGCAGGAAAGACACTTTTTGCAGGCGATGCAGACAGGGACGGAGAGGTTACGTCCTACGATGCACGGCAGATTCTGAGAGCCGCCGTCAAGCTTGAAAATCTTTATGTTACGTTGTAATTATATTTCTGAAAGGAATTTTTATTATGAGCAAAAACAAAAACAATATCCCCGAGCCCGAGGAAAGCAACATCTTTGAATTCGTTGACGAGGACGGAAACGTTGAAAAATTTGAAATTCTTGATTTCGTTGAGTTTGAAGGCAAGGACTACGTTGTGCTTATTCCCGTAACCGATAACGAGGATGAGCTTGTGCATATTCTTGAGGTTGTAGAGGAGCTTGACTCCGAATACGATACGTATATCGGTATCGACGACCAGGAGCTTGTTGACAAGGTCTACGCAGTATTTATGGAAAAGCACAAGGACGATTTCAATTTCGTTGACTGAGCCGAATTTCAAAAAAGAAGCAACGGAAGCCTCTTCTCTTTGACGCAGAGAGCTTCCGTTTGTTTTTTGAGTTATTCACGGAAATAGCGGAGAATGAAGCAGGCACGGTAGTGCCGATAAAAAGCTTCGCTTGAGCGTTTTTGCCGAAAGCATTGATTCCGCTGCAGGCTCTTGCCCCAACGGGAGCTTTTATGCTATTATGGTACTAAGACACGGCTCACCTTTCCTGCGTCTGAGCTTCAGCCTTTAATTTAAAAAAAGGGAAATGCTTATGTTTAAGAAAATATATCTTGAGATAACCAATATATGCAATCTCGACTGCTCCTTCTGTCACAAAACGTCAAGGCAAAAAAAGTTTATGTCAAGGGAGGAATTTGACCTTCTCCTGCCGCGTATAAGGGAGCATACGAAATATCTTTATTTTCATCTTATGGGTGAGCCGCTTATGCATCCCGAGCTTGCGTATTTTCTTGAAAAAGCAAGCTCCTTCGGCTTTAATTGCACCGTCGCAACCAACGGTTTCCTTATTTCACGCCGCGCAGACGAGATCCTCAGAAATGCGCCGTATAAGGTAACCTTCTCTTTACATTCCTTTGAAGCAAACGAAGCTGCGGTTTCCCTTGAGGATTATATAAACGATATCACAGACTTCTGTAAAAGGGCTGAACGCCTCGGAACGATATGCGTGCTGAGGCTTTGGAATGACGGCGGTGAAAGCTCTCTCAACGAAAAAATTATCGGTCTGCTGAAAAACGAATTCGACTTCAGAGAAAACCGCAAGGGCTTTACGCTGTCCGAGAAAATTTATCTTGAATCGGCAAAGAAATTTATATGGCCCGACAAGGACGCACCCGTACAGAGCGTACGCTTCTGTATGGGACTGCGCGACCATATAGGAATACTCTGCGACGGCACGGTGGTTCCCTGCTGTCTTGATGCAGACGGGCAGATAGCCCTCGGCAATCTGTTTGAGCAGGAGCTTGCGGATATAATCGGAACCGAAACGGCACGAAGCATATACAACGGCTTCAGTCAGGGAAGGACCGTCACAGAGCTTTGTTCAAGATGCCAATACGCCACAAGATTTAACGGATAACGTCTGAGGCATACGGGGAAAATACGGTTTACGCGGAGATTACGCGGAGCTTTCTGTTTTCCTTTCTCCACGAATAAATAATTTCGGGATTTTCGAATATTTCGTCAAGCCTTTTCATAAAGGGAACTATCTCACCGAAATCAAGAGCGCGGTGGTCGAAGGCTATGCAGACGGGCAGAATCCTTCTCACCTCTATTTTATCGTTTTCGCAAGCCACGGGCTTTTTCTGCACCGCACCCACACCGAAGGCGCATACCTGAGGCGGTATAATTTCAAGCAGAGCCATAGCACCCTTCTGCCCGAGATAGGTTGAGCCGATATTGGATACCGTCACCGTGCCCTGCTCCAGGTCATAGGCTGTAAGTCTCTCGGTATCGGGAATTGCCTCGTACTCCCTTTTCTTTTTGCCCGACAGGGTACGTACTCTGTGCTTGCCCGTTTTCGAGCCTATAAGTCTGTATACCGTTTTTATCAGATGTCCGCTTTTTAGTCCCTTCAGAGTGTCGTGAAGAGATACGGAAAAAAGTGCCTCGTCCAGATTTGTATTTTCCGCACGTCTCGTCACATCATTAATATAAGCCGTCATATCATCAAGGTCGCGGTTTTCAAAATTTCTGAGATTCACGGTCATCATTTTACCGTCGGGAAGAATGGTGGGCATAGAAATATCGATATTTTCAAAAGTATTTATTTGACCTCTGACCAATCTTCTGTTAAAATTGATGTGAGAATTCATTTCGGGGGCAGCCTTCAGTCCCTCTGTTATGATTTTGAGAATAACGGTATTAAAGGTAACCTTCGTTCTGTATTCGGCATTCATCTGCTTATAAAGAGAATACAGCTCCGTCACGTCCGCTTCATACATATATGATACGTGGGGAATGCTTCTCCAGCTTTCGCTTGTCATATTTGCAACTATTTTTCTCTGAATTCCGAAGTGTTGGGTTTTTATTGTTTTCATAAATTGTTTTCTCCTGTTAAAAAATTAAGTGTTACGGCTTTTCTCACCGCATAATTAGTTTATCCGACAGGGAAACAAAAAAACACCAACCCGAGTTTACAAAACGGTTTTTCAATATATACTTGGGTTTACATTTTTATCCGCAACCGCGGCGCAACCGCCTTTTTCTTGATTTTTCCCGAAAAAGAAAATATAATCAAAACACAAATTACTCTTCTCGGAGGTCTGTATGAATCTTTTTACAGCTAAAAAATTAACTGCCTTAAGAAAGCATTTCTCTCTTTCGCAGGAGGCACTTGCAGAAAAAATCGGTGTCAGCCGTCAGGCAATTTCAAAATGGGAAAGGGGCGAAGCCTCACCCGATACGGATAATCTTATGATGCTGTCGTCTCTTTACGGTGTCTCCCTCGATGACCTTCTGGGAGATATGAGCGCAGAGGAAATTATAGAAAAGCTGACTTTATCGGCAAATACAGCGACGGCAGCCGACCCCGAAAACGGCACAGCCTCTGCGGAAGAAAACGGGGCATCCCGACAGGAAAAGGGCTTCTATGCAAGCGACAAAAAGGAAGACGCGGCAGCAGACGAAAAGCCGTCTCTTTATGACCTCGGCAAAAAGCTCCTGAGAATTCCCTATTTCCTTCTGGCTGTAATTCTTTTCCTCATTATCGGCTTTACTTCAAGGCTGTGGCACCCCGCGTGGATGCTTTTCCTGACAATTCCTGCATACTATCTCACCGCATGGGCATTTACGGCAAAAACAAAAAAAGGGATGCTTCTCAAGCTCCCCGTGTATCTGTACGCCGTAATTCTCTTCCTTATCGCAGGCTTTACCGCCTCTCTCTGGCATCCTATGTGGCTAATCTTCCTTTGCATTCCGGCATATTATTGGTACGTATCGTTAAATAAAAATAACACACAGCGTTAATTTTTGACTCCCAAAGGCAGAACGGCACCCCCGCTCTGCCTTTTTACGTTGCCTTTTGTCGGTCAAAGCGTCCTTCTTCAAAATCGGTCGTTTTGCACAAACTACCCCACCCGTTTTTGACACCCGAGAACAAATGCAGAAAAATACGGAATAAATGCAGAACAATTTTGAAAAAAAGTGTGATATAATGGGATTGTAAAGAAATATTGAAGAGAGTGAGTCCAATGGCTTATTTATCTTAAATATTATTTCTTAATTAATGAAAAGGGTTGACGTTGAGTTTGGATGGCAAATTGGTGATTATCCCGGATTGACTATTAGCAGAGGCTCATTTCTTGAAGTATACTACCACGATTATTTAAGCTGGAATTATTCTGAGCATTTTAATTCATACTAAATAATATAAAGGGTGACTATATTATGAAACTGAGATATACTGATAAGGCAGGAATTTTTGCCTTTTTGACTATTGTTGCTTTCATTATCTTTGCAAATTTTATAAGCACCAACGGGATGGATGATGCGCTCTATATGATGCTTATGATAGTTACTGCCCTATTGGTTTTTTTAACCGTGTCTTTTTTCGGATTCCGAAAAGAAATACAAGCGTATATGTATCGTGAGGATGACGAAGAAGAGAAAGCAGAAGCATCGGAAGAAAACGAACAGTAAAACAAATTTATCGGGGGACGGTTTACTCCGACTCTCTGTCCATAGCAGACCGCCCCCTTAACCTACCGCGGCTACGTCTTCGCCCCCGCTATCGGCATCAGCCACTACCTCGGCTCCCGCTTCTACTCACCGATGCTCTGCAGATTTATGAATGCAGACGTATATGCAGACACAGCACAGGGTGTCGTGGGAACCAATATGTTTGCATACTGCAACAACAATCCGGTGATGTTCGTTGATCCTTATGGTACTGATCCCATAAGCAACTTGTTTAATGCTTTTAAAAAAATATTAAATACTCTTACTGCTTTTTATAAAACAATAATAGGTAATGGAGGAAACTCTATAAATAGCTCTATGCAAATAAAAATGGAGACATCAACAATTGCTTCCATATCAAAATCAAATGAAATTGATTGGTTTAAATTTAAAACAACGTATGCAGGAGCATATAATATTTTTACTGAAGGTGATGTTGACACAAAAATTGAATTATGCACAAAAACTATATTCGGCAAAGCAAAAGTCCTATTTTCAAATGATAAGATAAGAGAATATGCGGAGATAGCAGTTGATATTACGGTTGCTGCTGTTTTGGAAATTATTACATATTCTTATCCGAGCTTGAATGCTTACCCTATTTCTACTTTTATTGCTAATTTTTTAATTTCTGCAATTATTCCTAATCATACCGCATTAGAACTTAATCAAATTGCAACTGCCGGTAATTTAACCTCAGATGGAAGAATGCAAAATGGTATTGTTATTATAAGCATTTCTAATATAGAGGAAAATTATTTAGGTGAAAAAGTCAAAGAGTATTCAACACATTATTCAGGTTGGGAGGGCGATGAAATTTATGGTGAAAGATACTATCGCGGAAAATTTGATGTTAATGATAAAGTACCTGTCTGATAATTCCGAAGCATTGAAAACGGTGTTGCTTATTGCCGCGGCGGTTGAGATAGTAATATTGATTGTATTGATTGCTATAAAAAAAATCCCCGGTGTGATAAAAGATATGATACTTGTTTTCTCTGTATCGGTTCTTACGTTAGTTTATACGTTTAACTTTCTTTCATCATTTGAGGCACATATTTTTTCCTATCTGAAGCTTGGTTTTTGTCTGTTAATTTATTTTTCTTGCTTTGTGTCCGGTATATTATCTTTAATCGGGCTTAGAAAAAAAAGGCGACAGAGCTGTAATGCGGAAAATGGGGAAACGGCAGAAAGCCAAGGAGACAATAAAAAGTTACAATTCTCCAAGAGCCGTATAACAAAGGTCGGCGGTTTTATATTTGTTTTTGCTTTTATTGTAGTTTTTGGCCTTGGCGATCTGTATACACCGACAAAGGCAACGTACGTTGATTTTTCGACAGGCTACGATTTCATAATGGACTCGACTCATTATTACGAAAAAACCTTCAATGACGGTTGGTATACCGGAATATCGCAGGGAGATAAATTTCTCGTAAAAGGTGAAGGAAAAAAGGGCAGGGACACAGCACTTTTCATTGATGAAAATAATGACGGCAGATTCGGAATAATGATATTGGGAGAGCTGTATGACGAAAAATATGTTTTTCCGTCGGATATACCCTATCCCGATTTCGGTACTGAACCGCCCGATACCGTAAGTATATATACTTCTTCCGATGAAGATGAGGTAGTTTTAGAATCTGAAAAAGACCTGACTCAGATTAAAAAAATTACCGAATCTGTTTACGATAAGAGTGTATATGAGCAGCTGCCTGAAGAACTAAAAAACAATGAAGAAATATCTCAAATCGCAATAACCCTTCATTGGGACAATTATCCCTATTATTTTATTCAGACACTAATAAAGACCGACAGCGGTGAGTTCGTCCCCGAAATAACCGCTCCTTAATTGCGACAGGGGACAAAACACAGAACCGTCCCCTGTTCTAAACCTTTTTTTCATTGGATTGTCAATTTCGTTGAGGTGTTTTATGAATCCGATTTTAGATTATATAAAAGATGTAAAAAAATGTCCGCCGATGTATTTAGCGGAATACAGTCTGACAAACCTGTGTCATCAATTAAAAGGACTTGAGTACGGATATTATATAGTTTGCAAAAATACCGAGCCCGAGAGTCCGCTTATAGGCTTTACGGAATATGTTTCAAAAAAATATAAGGATACACGCAGCCTTAATTACTGCGGATTAATTCTTGAGCACAGCGAAAATGAAAAAGTGGCATTAAACAACTTTTTTAATTTTTTTGATGAATACATAAAAATACCTGCATATAAAAAGAGTGGCTTGTATAGATTTTTTGATATGCTTGCACAAGCTGCTGAGCGTGATTATGAAAATTTTACAAAAAATCTGGATTGGTTCAGCACCTCTTATTATGGCTTTAGCGGCGGCTTATCAGACGCTGAACTGTATTCCGAGTTTTTGGAGTATCTCCGAAAGGAAAAAGGAATTGCCGATGCAAAGAACTGGCACAGACATTTTTCCGAAAAGTATCAAAATGAGGACAGAGCATTTGAAGAAGGCTTCCGACTTTTGACCGAATTTCTTAAAATAACCGTGGGTGAGGCTTGCTTTCCCGACGGCTTAGACTGATACACGAATTAAGCCGGAGGACGTTAGTGTGAGGAGGACAGGGACTGCCAAGGGGATTACAGAAAGAAATTAACATAAGACACAGAACCGTCCCCTGTCCTACCGGTCCCCTGTCCTACCGTTTTAATCCTTGGTGTTAAAAGTTTTGACTCTTCACGGAAACTTGGGGGATATCTCAGAAAAGTTCTATTAATAGTGCTTCGCACTTTAAGGTTGACGACCCCGTCCCCCTTTGTCACTTCGTGACATTTCCCCCACACTGTGGGGGCATCGACCCCCGGCGA
>JAZNFG010000034.1:0-37202 GCA_045589015.1 Acutalibacteraceae bacterium | reverse complement strand
GGAAAAAGGATTTCGCACTCTGCGGAGTGCGACAAGAGGCTCTGCCTCTTGACACCGTGAGCTTTTGAAAAAGCTCAACCAAAACTTTTAATAGGCACTCCCGTGCCCACTTCATCCCCCAAGTTTCCGTGAAGAACCTTAATTTTTATTCGTCAAAAAGGGGAGTGGAGAAGTATCTTTCTGCTGTGTCGGGAAGAACGGTTACTACGGTTTTGCCCGGTCCCAGCTTTTCGGCAAGCTTTATTGCCGCCGCAACGTTTGTTCCCGAGGATATACCGCACATAAGTCCCTCTTTTGATGCAAGATCCCTTGCGGTTCTTAATGCTTCCTCGTCGGAAACTATGTAGATATCCTCATATATTCCGGTATTGAGAATTTCGGGAATAAGTCCGTCACCGATGCCCATCTGAATGTGTGCGCTGACGGTTCCGCCTGCAAGAATTGCGGCGTTTTCAGGCTCAACCGCCCATATCGTCATATCGGGATTCAAAGCCTTCAACGTTTCTCCGATACCCGTGATTGTACCGCCCGTGCCTATACCTGAGCAGAAGCCGTCAATGGGACCGCCGACCTGCTCTAATATTTCAAGTCCTGTCTGGTGACGGTGAATCATAGGATTTGCAGGATTTTCAAACTGCTGGGGAACAAATACGTTGGGGTCGTCCTTTTCCATCTGTAAAGCCGTTTCAAGGCATTTTGCTATGGCGTCGCCGATATTGCCCTCGTCGTGAATCAAAACCACCTCGGCACCGTAATGTGACATCAATTTCTTTCTTTCAATGCTGACGGAATCGGGCATAATTATTCTGACCTTATAGCCGAGAACCGCACCCACAAGTGCAAGCCCTATGCCTTGATTTCCTGAGGTTGGCTCAACGATTATGCTGTCTTTATTGATTTTTCCTCTTTTTTCGGCATCGCGTATCATATTGTAAGCAACTCTCGTTTTGATAGAGCCGCCAACGTTTAGTCCTTCATATTTTACAAGCACCCTTGCACAGTTTTCGGGTACCATATTATTCAGCTGAATTATAGGCGTGTGTCCTATAGCATCTAAAATGTTCTGATATATCATATTTCAAATCTCCCTCGGGGTAAAAGCTTGTTATATTTTAACCTAAAATAAGGATAACTTCAATAGTTAAATAATATTTTTTCCCTTTATTATATGAAAGAATAAGCCTGCCGCAACTTTTTGCCGCGGCAAGCGTATTTATCTTTATTGTCCGTGATGCTTCTGACAATTAAAGCAGATCGTCAAAATAGATTATATTTGAGGGAACGCATTTGAGCTTGCCCTCCTGCTCCTTTTTGATAAGCTCCACGATTTTGTCGTTAATGGGAGTGGGAACACCGCATTTTCTGCCCCATTCGCAGACAACGCCGTTGATTGCATCAACCTCACAGGGCTTGCCGTTTCTGATATCCTGAAGCATTGAGGGAACGATATCTCTGTGCTTTTTCATCGCAACGGGGAGAAGAAGCTGTGCAAAGATTCTCTTTGCCGTACCCTTGTAATAGAAAAGCTTTGTTATGTTCTTGCCCTGAACGGGGGCGAAGGTTGCACCTGCAGCGTGTCCTACGTCAATACATTCCTTCATACAGCGCACCGCTACCTTTTTTGCCGCCTTATTCTCGGAAACATCGCCGAAGCATCCGCCCACAACCGTTCCGAGCCCCGAGAACGTAGCGTTTATGAGAAGCTTTGACCAGCGTGCGCCGATAAGATTCGTTTCCTCGTGCACGGGACACATAAGCTCAAGAATTTCCTTTACCATATTGAATTGCTCGTTTGTGATACCGTCCATTTTTCCCATGTGGAAGGATAAGCTGTCGGGCTCGGACGTAAGACGGCATACGCCGGGGTCTGTAAGCTCTGCGCTCCATTCAACCGTACAGCCCATTGTATGCTCTGCACCGACTATTTCGGCAATGCCGGGCTCGGGAATGCCGTTCTGAAGTGTTACGATAACTCCCTTTTCGGTGAGAAAATCCTTAAGCATAGAGACAACCTCTTTGTTGAAGAGCTGCTTCGTCATAAGGAAAATAACGTCATATTTCTTTGTCATTTCATCGGGTGTAAAAGCCGTTACGGGAACTGTCATATCAACCGTACCCGTGATTTTTGCTCCCTTTTCGTTAAGAGCCGCAACGTGAGCCTTATTTCTGTTTATAAGGTCGATTTTTCCGCCGTTCTTTGAGATATAAGCCCCGAGCACGGTTCCCAGAGAGCCTGCACCGTAGATTGCCGCATTGATATTCTTCATAAAAAACACCTTCTCTTTCATTTATATTAAAAAAATAACATATTGCTTTCTCAAATGCAATATTTATCTGAAGCTCCTTGCCCAATTTACAAGGGAGTTGTGATAAACGTTTTCCTCAACGTCCTGTCTCATTCTGTCCGTTACGGGGCCGAGGGCTGCGAGCTTTGCGAGAATCACGGCCTGAAGCTCGCTGACGGTCATTTGCTCGTAGGGCTTATCGGGGATAACTGTTTTCTCCGTATTTTGCTTTTCTTCAGCGTTTGACGTCGGAGCAGTTTTCTGCTGTGTGTCTTTAACGTCGGGTGCAGGGATTACGGAAGCCTCGGCCTTAAGCGGAGTGAAATCGGGACAGTCTTCACCCTCGGGAAGCCATATTTCACCCGAACAGCCCTTTAGAGTAACGTTAAGTCTTCCGCCGTTTGCTTTTACTCTCTCTCCCCGTAAAGCACCTCTGAGCATTCCGTCTGCCACTGCGGGGACGCAAAGGGAAGCGTCACTCTCATCATTGTTGACAGTAATAATGCAGGAGTAATTTCCGAGCGTGCGGGAAAAGGCGTATTGCCTGTTTGTCAGAAGAAGCTCCTTGTATTCACCGTAGGAAAGTGCTTTTATTTCTCTGCGGATTTTTCCCAGTGCACTTATAATTTCAAAGCAGGGATTGTCTTTTTTTAATTCCTCATACTGTGTGAGTGTAAGAGCGGGTCTTAACGAATCGTCGGAATGCCTTTCCTTTCTGCCTTGTATTCCAAGCTCCGAGCCGTAGTAAACAGACGGGATTCCCGGAAGTGTGTAGAGCAGAATATGTACGGGAGTAAAATGATTTTTGTCAGACAGCTTCGTATAAATCCTTTCAACGTCGTGATTGTCCGCAAAATTATAAAGCTTCATTGAAATATTCATATCGGCAAGCCTTTTTACCGTATGTGCAATTTCAAAATAATTTTTGTCGTTATGTCCGGAATAAAGTGCCTTGTGAAGATGATAGTTTGTAACGGAGTGAAGTGTGTAATCGTTTGCCCATCGGTTATAGTCCCCGTGAATTACCTCACCCATAAGCCAGAAGTCGGGCTTTACCTCGTTTGAGACAGCTCTGAGCTTTTTCATAAAATCAAAATCAAGCACGTCTGCCGCGTCAAGCCTTATACCGTCAACGTCAAATTCCTTTACCCAAAAGCGGATAACGTCGCAGATGTAGTCCGTAACCTCAGGATTTTTCTGATTCAGCTTGACAAGCAGGTCATAGCCGCCCCAATTTTCATAGGAAAAGCCGTCGTTGTAGGAATTGTTGCCCCAAAAATTAATATTGTACCAATTTTTATATCGGGAATTTTCACGATGCTCCTTTATGTCTCTGAAGGCGAAAAAATCTCTTCCCGTATGATTGAAAACACCATCGAAAATTACTTTTAGCCCTTTTTCGTGGCAAAGGGAAACAAATTCCTTAAGCTCATCGTTTGTACCGAGTCTGCTGTCAAGAAGCTTGTAATCCGTGGTTTCGTATCCGTGGCCTACCGATTGAAAAAGAGGGCCTATATAGACGGCTGTAAAGCCTGCTTCACTCAGCTTTTCAATAAACTCAAAAAGCTCTCTCAGTCTCGGGACAGGTTCGGAATAATCATTGATTTTCGGTGCCCCTGTCATACCGAGAGGATAAATGTGATAAAAGACTGCTTCATTATACCAAGCCATAAAAGTCTCCTGAAGGGTTAGTTTTTTGTGTCAAAGCACCGTACACGGCGGAATTGATTATATGTTAATATTATATTCATTCTCAAACGGATTTCAATATCGGCAGATAAATTTTTGAAATATCAGGCCTTTAGTTTTTTGCCCCCCTGTTGTGGTTTTGAGAAAAAAATGATATTATTTCACATATAAAGAGATTTAGAGGTGATTATTCTGAGTGAAAATAAAAAAAATGAGAAAATGGAAGTTCTTGCAAGGGAAGTGTTGCTGCTTTCGAGAAATACCTTGCTTGTGCATCTGAGATTTCTTGATGCTGCTCTCAGTCAGTTTACGTTTTTCCTGATTGAAGAATCCTCTCTTCTGACTGACGGAAGGCATATTTTATTTAATCCGTCCCATATTCTGAAAAACTATAAAACGGCTAAGGAAATTCCCGTTCGTGACTATCTTCATATAGTTATGCATTGTGTTTTCCGTCATATGTATATGGAACCCTCGCTGAACCGTGTCTACTGGGATCTCGCCTGTGATATTGCCGTTGAAAATATGATTTCGGAATTGGAGCTTAAAGCTGTTGAAACCTTCCGTGACAGCCGTCAGCGTGAATTTATCGATAAGCTTAAAAAGGAATTAAAGCTTGTTACCGCAGAAAAAATTTACGGCTATCTTAAGGATAACGTCGTTGACCCTGCCGAAGCAGCACGTCTCAGAGGTCTTTTCTATGCCGATAATCACGAAATATGGTATATGACCGAAGAGGAAATCAAAATACGCTTCGGACTTATATATTCGGGCTCGGAATCCGATGACAAAAATTCCGATGAAGCTTCGTCCGGTAAAAAAGCCCGTTTCTTTTCGGAAACGGAACAGAAATGGTCGGATATTTCCGAAAGAATGCAGGTAGACATAGAGAATTTCGGAAAGCAAAGGGGGAATCTGCCATCCTCTATGACTCAGAATCTCACTGCCGTGAACCGTGAAAAATACGACTATACAGCTTTTCTTAAAAAGTTTGCGGTTCTGGGTGAGACAATGAAAATCAATGACGATGAATTCGATTACGTTTTCTACACGTACGGGCTTCAGCTTTATGACAAAATGCCTCTCGTAGAGCCTCTTGAATATAAAGAGGACAAAAGAATAAAGGAGTTTGTTATTGCGATCGATACTTCCGGCTCCGTGCAGGGAGAGCTTGTGCAGAAGTTTATTCAGAAGACCTATAATATTCTGAAAAATGAGGAGAGCTATTTTACAAAAATCAATCTTCATATTATTCAGTGCGACGCGGCAATTCAGGAGGATAAAAAAATTACCTGCCAGGAGGAATTTGACGAATATCTGAAAACTATGAAGCTTCACGGCTTCGGAGGCACAGATTTTCGTCCGGTGTTCAATTACGTTGAAGAATTGAGACAGGAGAAGGAATTTGAAAACCTTAAGGGGCTCATTTATTTCACTGACGGCTTTGGTGTTTTCCCCGAAAAAAAGCCTGATTATGATACAGCCTTCGTCTTTATTGATGACAATTATAACAATCCTGAGGTTCCTGCTTGGGCAATCAGGCTTATATTGCAAAGTAATGAAATATAAGACGGAAAAGTGCTTTGTAAAAAAAGTATCCGCGTCTGAATTCTAATAAAAAAAACAACAGATTAGTACAACCTGCGGGGTTGAGAAAGAAAGGGTGTCAATTAAATGAATATCAAACAGGCAAAGGAACAGATTACAAATGCCATAAAGGCATACTTTAAAAAGGATGAATTCGGAGCCTATATTATTCCCGTAGAAAGACAGCGTCCCGTTTTTCTGATGGGTCCTCCCGGTATCGGAAAAACTGCTGTTATGGAGCAGATTGCAAATGAGCTGAACGTGGGACTTGTGAGCTATTCTATGACTCACCACACCCGTCAGTCCGCACTCGGACTTCCGTTTATTGAAAAAAAGACCTTCGGCGGTCAGGAATACAGTATTTCCGAATATACTATGTCCGAGATTATCGCTTCCGTTTACGAAATGATAGAAAAAACAGGCTACAAGGAGGGAATTCTTTTCCTTGATGAGATCAACTGTGTTTCAGAAACACTTGCTCCTGCAATGCTTCAGTTTTTACAGTATAAGATCTTCGGCAGACACCGTGTGCCCGAGGGATGGATAGTTGTTACGGCAGGTAATCCTCCTGAATACAATAAATCCGTCCGTGAATTTGATATTGTAACGTGGGACAGACTTAAGAGAATTGACGTTGAGCCTGATTATAACGTGTGGAAGGAATATGCTTATAAAAAGGGTGTTCACGCTTCAATTATTACTTACCTTGATAATAAAAAATCCGATTTTTATAAAATAGAAAGCACGGTAGACGGCAAAAGCTTTGTTACAGCCCGAGGCTGGAGCGATCTTTCCGATATGATGCGTCTTTATGAGATGCTCGGTATTAAAATTGACGAAAAGCTTATTGTGCAGTATCTGCAAAATAAGAAGATCGCAAAGGAATTTGCTGTTTACTATGACCTATTCAACAAGTACAAGTCAGATTATCAGATAAACAGTATCCTTGCAGGTACAGTTTCCTCCGAAATCAAGACAAGAGCAAAGTTTGCAGAATTTGATGAGCGTCTTGCTCTGCTCGGACTCATTCTTGACGGCATTTCCGAAAATCTCCGCGACGTATGCCTTAAAGAGAGGAGTGCGACTGAGCTGCTGTCGGCTCTGAAAACAGTAAAAATGGAGCTTGCGCGTCCCGATACGGATGCTGTTAGTGCTCTCGAAAAGCAGATTTCCGTATTTAACAAGAAAATCGAAAACGGAAAGCTTGCATCAACGCTTTCTGCTGACGATGCCTATGTGTTAAAGACCGCTGTTGCTCTGCTTGTTGAAATGACTAAGGAGCAGAAGATAAATCATACAAACGATTCAGCCGAAGCCTTTAATCTTATCAAGGCGGCTTTTGACAAAAACACAAAGAGCCTTAAAGCTCTTGCAGAAAAGGCAGGCAAAAAGCTTTCCAATGCATTCAAATTCTGCGAGGAGGTATTCGGCGACGGTCAGGAAATTCTTATTCTTGTGACGGAGCTTACAATAAGCTACTTCGGAGCCCGCTTCATTAGCCGTTACGGATGCCGGGAATACTTTAACCACAACAAGGAGCTTCTCTTCTATGAAAGACAGAAGGAAATAATTAAGGAAATCGAAAACCTCGAGCTTGATGATTGATTCCGTAAGCAAGCCCTTTGTCAGATAAGCCCGCCGAGCAATAAAGAACCGTACCGATCATCTCTGACCGATACGGTTTTTTTATTTTACAATTATTTGTCCCTTTTTAAGCTTGTAGTCCTTTTCCCGTGAGCATTCTCTGCAACGGAGCGTAAAAATACCTCTGAATTGGCTTCCGCAGAAGCGGCAAAGTCCGTTTTTCATATATCCGTTAATATCAACCGATGGAGAAAATTCTCTGACAAAGTAGGAAAGTGCCTCTGAGGAATTGCACTGAATATCCGAAATACCGCTGCAATTATAAAATGCATCCTCACCTATGTATGAAACGGTCTGTGGTATATAAATACTTCGCAGAGACAGACAGTCGCAAAACGCAGATGCTTCTATACGGGAGACAGACTGCGGCAGATGCATTTCTCTGAGGCATTTACAGCCCTTGAAGGCGTAAGCCCCGATTTTTGTGATATCTCCGTTTATGGTTATTTCGGTTAGATTTTCACAGTTTTCAAAGGTGTGCTCGCTGATTTGAGTGACATCTTCCGGAATTTCGATTTTCGTGAGTCCGCTGCAGCCTCTGAATGCACCGTATTCTATAATCCTTACCGAAGAAGGAATGCTTATTTCCGTAAGTCCCGAGCAACCCGAAAAAGCGTTACTCCCGATAATTTTTACCGAGTCGGGAATTGTTACCCTTTCCAGTCCCGGACAATCGGCAAAGGCATCGTTGCCGATAATCGTAACCGAGGAGGGGATAACTGCCGCGACGGATTCTCCGTTATACTTTTCAAGCCTTCCCGCCCTTATATTGAAATCGGGCTGTACTGCGGTTACCGAGCCTCCGAAAAGCACTCTTGTCTGACTGAGAGTATAGTTGCAGCCGCAGTGAGTGCATCTGAACGTATCATCGTTTACCTTTGTTATTTCGAGGCTTCCGCAAACCTCGCATTGAAGCTTCTTCATTATTTCACTCCCGAAAACATCTTCTGTAATTATAATACCTTATAAAAAAGTCCGTGTAAAGTATTGTATTATTAATTTTTTTATCGAAAAACCTTAGGTTTTATTGACAAATCGTTAAGATAATAGTAACATATTACTAATAATGTTTTCCGAGGGGGAAATTATATGAAAAAAATAATTGCTTTGCTTCTTGCATTTTCAATGCTGTTCAGCATTTCGGCAGCTTCTGCCTCAGCCGCAGAAACTGAGTCCGACGATGCTGACGTGCTGTTCCTTGATTACAGAGAGGATTTTAATAATCTCACTCTTATAGACGAGATTCCCGTTGTAGAGGTTCCCGGCTTCGGTGAGACTATCTACAGAAATCTTGACACCGAGGACGAAGGCGACGATACCACGGTTTTCGGACCCTCAATGGACGTGCTTCTGCCCGCAATCGTAAGATACGTTCCCGGCTTCCTGACAGGTCTTATTTTTAAGAATTACGACCTCGTTGATAAGAATCTCGGTCCCTTCCTTCTTGATGTTTTCTCAGATATCAGCTGTAACCCCGACGGTACGATGAAGGAAGGCACAGGCGGTAAGTATGATAACAGCCTCGGTCTTGACGATGACCTTGAGCCCCTACCTCCCGAAGAGGAAGAGGAGCCCGAAGAAACCCTTCTTACAAAAATCGGTGATTTCTTCAATGAGCTTACGGGAAAGATTAATTCCGTATTCGATACTATAGGCTCGGTACTCAACCCCTCTGAGCCTGAAGAGCCCTCCGAGGAGGAAGAAGAGTTCATCGACCCCAAATACGGCTATGAGCACAGCTATCTGTTCAGATTCGACTGGCGTAAGGATATGCATACTCTTGCAGGTGAGCTTCACGATTATATTCAGAGAGTCAAGAAGGTTACAGGCAGCGATAAGGTTGCAATTACAGCCTTCTCACAGGGTAACTGTGTTGTTATGACTTATCTTTACGAGTATTATTACAATGAGACTGATCCCGAAAAGCGCGACGATATTCACTCCGTAATATTTATGTGCGGTGCTATGAACGGTGTTGCCGCCTGTGAGGACCCCGTTTCAGGTAACATCGGTATTGACAGTCTTTCCCTTCTCAGATTCCTCAAAACTGCTTTTGACGGAAACGGATTATACTATATTTTTGAAATGCTTTACGCAGTAGGTCTTTTTGATGCTCTTGTGGATATCATAAACGAGTACCTTTCGGAGCGTCTTGACGCGGCTGTTGACCCCTATCTTCTTGAGACCTTCGGCGCAATACCCGGCTTCTTTGCTATGATGAGCCCCGAGAGATATGCTGAAGCTGAGGAATTCCTTTACGGCACTCCCGAGCTTCAGGAAAAGTATGCAGGTATGCTTGAAAAGAACCGTTATTATCATAACGAGGTTCAGGCTAATATGAACAATATCATTGACACTCTTATGGCAGAAGGAAAGAACGTAGGTATTATTGCAGAATACGGATATCCTATGGCTCCCTTCACGACGGATAACGACAGAATGACAGACTTTTCAATCTGTACCTCTGCTGAGTCCTTCGGTGCAACCTGCAGTGAGGTTGACGGTATTTTAGGTATTGATTATAAGCAGGCAGAGGAATGTGCCTGCGGCGGCAACCATCTGTCCGTTGACCTTCAGGTAGACGCTTCAACCTGTGATTATCCCGATATAACCTGGTTCGGCAAGAATCTCAAGCACGATGCTTCAAGACGTTATTGGGGACATCTTATTGACCTTATTCTTTATTCCGAGGAGCAGATTACCGTATGGGATTACGAGGCTCTTCCTCAGTTTATGGTAAACTATAACGATGAGTGCCTTGTTCCTCTGACAAATGACGGAACCTATGCCGTACCCTTTGAAAGCACCCTTGTGTTCGGTAAATTCAGAGCCAACGGCGGCGACTCCCTCAGCTGGTAACAAAAAAAAATCTCTTTGCCTTAGCCACAGGTGGCTAAGGACAGTTTAGGTGAAATATACGGTGTAGTCAGTTACGGCTACACCGTGTTTTCATTTTTACGAAGCCTTTTTGGAATAGGCTTTTATTTCTTCTTTTGCTTTTTCTAACATTTCAGCATCAGGGAACTGTATTATACCAACGCCGACAAAGTGTATTTTTATAGGAACATGTTTCTTTCCGTCTTCGCCTCTTACTCGGTCAAAGACTTCAATCTTATCAATGAGCTTATTAACAATAGAAGGTGTAAGTTCTTTCAGGTCAGTACATTGACGGATGTTAGCAAGAAAGTTTCGGACATCAATGTTTTCTTGCTGTGCGGTATTGATAAGTTTCTCGGCATCCTCAACCTTTTGCATTAAATCTTTCTGCTCATTTTCATAATTAGTAAGCATACGGTTATAACGGTCATCAGGTAATTTGCCGAGAACGTTTTGTTCAAACACCGCCTCAATAAGCTTATCCAACTCCTTAATACGTTTCTTGTTTTTCATAAGTTCATACTTTGCTTCCTTGAGATTGTTTGCGATGCTTAACCTGTGTTCCTTTGCAAACAAGTACAGAAATACGGGTTCATATTCTGTAATATATTCTGCCGCTTCTCGTATAGTTTTGAGCACCATTTTCTCTAACACTACATTTCTGATATAGTGGATAGAACAACTACCCCTGTTTTCCTTGTAAGCCGAACAGCGAAAGAACTCCTGATGTTCTTTTATACTTTTAGCTGCACAGAAATACAGTCTTGACCCACAATCTCCACAGTAAACCAATCCTGAAAATATGCTTTCTCTGCCCGTTGCAGTATTCCTGCGACGGTGCTTTTTTATTTCCTGAACTCGTTCCCAAGTATCCATATCAATAATCGGTTCCTGAGTATTCGGTATGATAACCCAATCTTCAGTATCGTTATACATTTTCTTATGAACCTTGTAGCTAACGGTTGTTGTCTTGAAGTTTACAGTGCAACCCGTGTATTGCATATTATCAAGGATATGCTCAATACTTGTTTCAGCCCAAGCATAAGATGTTGTAAAAGGATTTCTTGTTTTTCGTCCTATTGAAGCATAATATGCTGTTGGTGTTAAGATTTCGTCTCTTTCAAGCCTGCGAGCAATTTTTGTTGTACCTAAACCTTCAAGAGCCAATTGGTAAATATATCTGACAACTTTTGCGGCAGGTTCATCAATTAGCCACTGCTTAGGATTATCAGCATCTTTTTTATATCCGTATGGAACTGTTGGTGAAACTCTTTCCCCGTTGTCAGATTTTGATTGCCACACCTGACGAATTTTCTTGCTTGTCTGTGAAGCATACCACTCATTAAACAGATTGTGGAAAGGCATCATTTCTGTACCCTTACCGCTTATGGTTTCAACATTTTCCTGAATGGATATAAAATTCACACCTAAAGACGGATATAGCACCTGAGTATAGTGGTCAAACAGTATATGCTCACGTCCGAAACGGGATAAATCCTTTACGATAACTGTACCGATTTCTCCTGTCTCTATCATGCGTTCCATACGCTGAAAGTCAGGTCTGTCAAAGGTTGTACCTGATATACCGTCATCAACAAAGAACATTGTATTCTTGTATCCATGCTTCTTGGCATAGTCTGCAAGAATACGCTTTTGATTAGTGATGCTGTTGGATTCTGAATCCTTGTTATTATCCTTATCTTTGTCTTTATCCTTTATATCATCAACAGATAAACGACAGTATAATGCGGTTATTTTTTCATTAATATTTTTCTCGGCTTTCTTTGCCATAATCTAAATCTCCTTTCCGGAAGCCGAGCATTGCATTAGGTATTGCCATTGTACAATGCCCGACTGCCATTTTTCAAATGTGCGGTTTTATGACATCTGTTCCGACAGTATAATTTCTTTAAACTGCTGTAACAACGATTTATTTAACTTGCCGTCAAACACACCCGTCACATCATAAATAATGCCGTGTATCTGTTCTGAAACTTTGATTTCATCGGGAACAATGTGAAACTCTTCCGTCTCCGTTATTTCATCAGGCTTTGAAATTGCATATTCCATAAAATCAACGGGAATATTATCATCTATTCTGCCTGAACCTTTTCTTGAAACAATCTTAGGGGCTATTGAAAGTTTCTTCATCCGCATCACCTCGCATCCCTATCCTTATTTCTCTGTCGCTGAAGATATTTGTGATAATATTCCAGAGCTTTTAAGATATGCTCTTCTTTCTGTTGTTTGGTGTAATTCTTACCGAAGAACTTGTTTATACGTTCTTCAGGTATCTTTATAGCCTCCGCCTGATTAGGCTTTGGCGCAGTCAGAATTGCTAATACCGTATCAGCATTAAGCTGATTCTCTTCAGAGAGCTTACGCATTTTTTGAGCTTGTGCAAGTGAAGGTGTGACCTCATCACTCTCATAGGTTTCAAAAATCATCATCTGCTCCTCGGGAGTAAGATATGAGATTTCAACTGCAGGACGCATTGCAATTCTTCCTTCATCCACAAGGTTAAGAATTGATTTTTCAAGATTAGTCAAACGGATATACCTTTTGATTTGGGTTGCACTGTCTTCGCTGTCTTGTGAGATTTTTTCCGCAGAGTTCAACTTCAGACCCACCGGGTCCGAAGTTAAATCTGTGCGTTTGCCTTGCTTTTTCAGGGCATCCATTTTCATCTTGTAAGCAAATGCTTTCTCGCTTGGCAGAATATGCTCTCGGTGCAGATTACTGTCAACGAGAATGATGTCTGCTTCTTCTTTGCTTATGTCCAAGACAACAACCGGAACCTCTGTCATTTCAAGCCTTGTTGCTGCAAGGAAACGTCTGTGTCCTGATATGATTTCGTACACATCACCCTTATCATCTTTTCGTACCATAAGGGGCTGAATAATACCGTTTTCACGGATACTATCTTCCAACGGTTTCATATCTTCCTCTCGGCACTTGTATGGGTTCTTGAAATTCGGAACAATTTTATTTATATCCATACTTACAATTTCTGTAGTCTGAGGCTTTACTGCCTCTGTTTCTTCTGCTTTCTCAAACAGAGTGTTAATAAAATTATCTTCTTTATTCATTTAATTACCTCTCTTTTTTGATTTCTATATTTTTGTTGGTTTTCTCTTTTCGGACAGTTTTAAGCACATCCGAGATAAATGCTTTTACTTTTTCAGGCATCAGCCTCAATGCCTCAAGATACGGTGCACAGACTTGTTCAAGCTCATGAAGCTTTTTACTCAGTCTGTTTATACTGCTTTGCAACTCCCAATTCCTTTTTCGGAGTCTTTCATTTTCACCCTCAAGGTCAAAAATTTTACTCCTTGCTGCAACGGATTGCTTTGCCATATTACTCAGGTCATTGAAATTTTCACTTGAAATTGTTACTTTGCCCAGAAGAGTTTTCTTACCCATACCGTCAATTTCATTGAAGGTTTTCTGTACGGTTTGAATTTCATCGTATCTGATTTCTTCCGTCTGCAATCGTTCTTTGATTTCCTCAAGACGTTTCTTATCCTGCTGTATTTCATACTGCAAACAAGATAAGTGTTCGGCCGTACTGCCTTTTTCACCACGGATAAAATCATTAAAACCGGCTCTTTGCATATGATTGAAGAAATCATCCTGCAGGATACTGTAAGACGGAATCAGCACAGGCTTACCTTTTTCGTTGAATATGACATTGCCGTTTTCATCCACAGCCTGAGGTGATTTCCACTTCTTTGAATGGCTGATTTGATTGACAGTTTCTTTGACAGTACCCACAAGAGATTTATCCTTGCACCTCTTTGTCCATAAGATTTGCTTTTCAACTACGGGTAGAGCAACAAGGTGCATATGATAGTGATACACAGGTTTTCCGTACTGTTCTGTGAGAGCGACATTCAGTTCATCAGCGTGCATTACGGCAGAGATGATATTCTGTTCACCATACAAGGCTACTGCAAACCTGTATGCTTCTGCATAAAACTCTTTGGCATATTCATAACCGCCGTGTGTTTCAAAGTAGTCTGTGTTGACATCAAATATCATTTCATCAAATACTTTGGCATCAGCTTTCAGACCACGCATACAGACCTTCTTTTCGGCTATGAGCTTATTCAGTTGTTCGTTGTATGTCAGTTCACCGCAACCTTTGAAATGCACGTTCGTATCACACCGAGCCATATCAACATTCATATTTGCGTAAGACTCATTCTTTCTCTCGTTGTGCCTTTCACATTTACCGATTGAGCTTTGAGTGTGAGTGACAACTCTTGCTACACTGTAGTTTTTCTTTGACATAGGTTTTACCTCCTTTCTGCATTACTGCTTTATTTGTTCCGCTGACTTTCTTTGAAAGTGCGTAACCCACTATGACACTTTCACGCCTTCACCGTGCAAAGAATGTCAGTGGGCTCTGCGAGGCTCATAAACTAAAATTTCTCGCTTATCAAGGGAGCGATAAACTTTAGTTGCGGTGTATACCGCAGATGAGCTTCGCTATGTAAGGGTGGCTGTAGTATTCTTTATACATAGCTTCATTGGTGGGGGCAGTTATTATATAAAGAAATTGCCTCTATAAGTAATGGGAATAAGCCACATAAAATTGTTCCTGATTTTCATAAACACTTTTCAGAAAACAAAAAAGCCGTCACATAGACAGCACAAATAGCGGGAAGACATTTCATCCTCTCGCACAGTTTGCACTGAAACTATGTAACGGCTTAAAATTTAAGCTCTGATTGTCCGTATGTTGCTAACCGAGTATCGGACTATACTTTTTCGGTCAGATAATATGTGTTGGCATAAATCCAATAAGTAAAAAATATGTGTTTCAGTTGATATTAAGTTTTATGGTAAATACACTATTTACCAATTTAACATTATAAAGAACATTTGTTCCTTTGTCAATGATTTTCTACAAATTTCTTGCCGTTTCACCTGAAATAGTTCCTACCCCGGAATCTCACCGCAACGTCGCCTCGCTCATATCATCGCAAAATCATATCACTTTCAGACGGTCATTAAATTTTCAAGGTGCATAAAAGCAGAAAAAGTCCTCACCTCCGATGAACAGAGGAAAGGACTTTTACCGTCGGTATCACGCAAGACAAACAAAAAAAACACCGCAGAAATAAGTACAGATTGCCTCTGTTCTTATCTTCATACGGTGCTTGGGTAGTCAATATAAATTGCTCCGCTTACGCGCTACAAAGTTGTTAAATATCAAATTGTGCCTTAAGTATACAGAACTGATACATACTTGTCAATAGGTTTTCACAAATTAAAGTTCGTGTTGACGGAAAAGTTTTGAAATAACAAGTGAATGTGAACTCATTGAAATTTATGGTGTGGGTGTGATATAATGTATCAGTGAATTTGACTTTTATATTTCGGAGGATTATTTTATGAATCCAATCACAATAAAGCCTTTATCATCTGAACTGAATAAGGATTATCTTGATTTTTTTGATAATCGTGCATTTACTGACGGCAATCCTAACGGACCATGCTATTGCACTTCTCCGAATCAGGATGAAAAAACAATTAAAAAGATGGTTAAGAAGTTCAAAATCTTTGGTGTTAAGAAGACTCTCCGTAAGTATGCTGTAAAAATGCTTAACGAAAATAAAATACACGGTTATTTAGCTTTTGATGGAGATGTTTCTATCGGTTGGTGCAATGTTGCAGATATTGACAGCTATTCAGGGTTTGTTCCTCAATTTGCAAAGGATAACACTTGTGGCAAAACTGTTTCTATCGTTTGCTTTGAAATTGCACCTGACTACAGAGGCAAAGGAATTGCATCAGCTTTTATCGAAAGAGTATGCAGTGATGCAAAAGAAAAAGGTTATGTAGCTGTTGAAGGCTATACTAAGCTTATCGAAAACAGAGACAGTTTTGATTTCCAAGGTCCTATGCAACTTTACATAAAAGCAGGTTTTGTTGAAGTTGCAAGAGTAAACGGACAGGCTATTATGCGTAAAGTATTATAACTACAATATGATAAGGAGGTTTTTCAATGAGGTTATTTCATGTGAGCGAAGAATCTGATATTGAAGTTTTTAATCCAAGAACGCCCACTCGCAACGACTTAGATAAAAATATTGGTTTAGTTTGGGCTATTGATGAAGAACGGCTACCTAATTTTTTAACACCAAGAGATTGTCCGAGAGTTACATACCACATTGGCAAAAACACTTCTGATTGCGACAAAAATCAATTTTTTACATCATCGTCTGTTAAGCATGTTGTTGTAATTGAAAACAGTTGGTTTGATAGAATGAAAAATACTACTTTGTACTTGTATGAATTTGATATAACCGATTTTGAATTACAAGACGATGTAGCCGGATATTATATTTCAAAAACACCACAAGTACCAATAGCAAAACATCAGGTTTCGGATTTGTACTCAGAGTTGATACAAAGAAATGTTGAAATTCGCATCACGGATAACTTGTGGAAAATTGCTGATGAAGTCAAAGCATCCACACTTAATTGGTCATTATGCAGAATGAATAATGCCAAACCAAGAATATAGACAACAGACACTGCTCTCCCCGTGAGGGCAGTTTTTCTATATAAAAACGCTTGATATTTCTGAAGTAACAAGTGAATGTAAACAGATTGAATTTTGTGGTGTTGGTGTGATATAATGTGCTTATTAGAATTATGGAGGTGCAATTAAAATGAAACATTGCGGAACACAAATGTTAGAAACAGACAGATTGATTTTAAGACGATATGTGAGTGAAGATGCTGCCGCGATGTATAAGAATTGGGCATCCGATTCAGAAGTCACTAAGTACTTAATGTGGCAGACTCATTCAAGTCAAGAGGTAAGCCAAAACATAACAGATGATTGGGTAAAACAGTATTCCAACGACAACTATTATCATTGGGCTATTGTGTTAAAAGAAAACGGTGATGAGCCTATTGGTGATATTGCTGTGGTACATATGAACGAAGAAGTTTCAATGATGCATATCGGATATTGTATCGGTAGAACTTGGTGGCATCAAGGAATTACATCGGAAGCACTTAAAGCAGTTATGGACTTTTTATTTGATGTAGTAGAGGTAAACCGTATTGAGTCAAGACACGACCCGAGAAATCCTAACTCCGGTGGAGTAATGAAAAAATGCGGTATGAAGTATGAAGGAACTTTACGTAGCTCTGATTGGAATAATCAGGGGATCTGTGATGCTTGTTATTATGCTTTGTTAAAGTCAGAGCGATAAATTCGTATTTGTGGAGGATAGTAAAATGCAACCTGATATTGAATTTTGGAATGCATTAGATGAATTAGTGAATAATTCAGAAATAATAATTGATAGACCAAAAGGAACTTCACATCCTAAATATCCTGATTTTATTTATCGAGTCGATTATGGGTATTTAAATGATACAACCTCTATGGATGGTGCAGGAATTGATGTGTGGGTAGGTAGTGGTGAAAAAAGGGTTGATGCAATAATGTGCATTGTTGATTTGATGAAGAAGGATTCAGAAATTAAAATATTGATTGGATGCACAGAAGAAGAAAAGGAAGTAATATATGAAACACATAATGAAACACCGTTTATGAAAGGTGTTCTGATACAGCGATAGATTTTTATTTTGTTTAATATTTTCAACTGCTCTCCACGTGAGGGCAGTTTTTCTTTGCCATTTTACTCATCTCTACTTATCTTTTGTAGCAAGAAATTATGATACGATTTTAATATACCGAAACATTGAATATTTGGTATGAAAAATTTAGTGTTACAATGCCATTAAATTAATTTATAAATTTATGTTATAATATATGAAACCTTTTTGATTTGGCAACCGTTATATAAGTGTAAGGAAGTGATAAAATGGATGAAAAAGAGCTTGTCCAAAGAGCTAAAATCGGAGACAAAGAAGCCTTAAACGAAATTATTGAAAGATATTATGATGAAGTTTACAGATTTCTTTATCGCCGTATGGGTAACAAAGCCGCTGCAGAGGATGTTACTCAGGACACTTTTATCAAATTCATTAAAAACCTTCCTTATTACAAAGAAAAGAATAAGCTCAAAAGTTTTCTTTTTACTATTGCGATAAATACCTCAAACGATTTCTTTCGTAGACACAAACAAGAAACTTCCTTACTTTCTCTTGATAATGTTGGCGAAGAAATCACAGAAGAAGTCACCGAAGATGAAATCTTACAGAAAGAAGAATCCTTCATTGTACGTCAAGCTGTACTGTCTCTTCCCGATATACAGAGAGATGTAATCATTCTTAGGTTTTATCACGACTTGAAAATAAAAGAAATTGCATCTGTACAAAAGGTTCCAATACCTACGGTAAAAACCCGTCTGAGAAGAGCTCTAAAGGCTTTAAAGGAGTGTGAATTATGGTAAGAAAAAAAGAAATTGCAAAAGTTCTTTCACTATACGAAACTGAACAGCACAGCAAAGAGGCTAAAGATAATCTGAAAGCACAGGCTTCAATGATTAACACAAGACATATACCGGCATTTTCATTATCAGGCTTTTTGTCAGGCATAGTAAAAGGTCTTACACCTTGGTTTTTTGTTCTCTCCATTATATATCTTGTTGTAGTGTTTGTTATAGCTCTAAATTCACAATCAGCAGTATCTTCTCTCATAGCTTGTATCATTACTCCTTTTCTTGCTATAGGCAGTGTTGGTTGTATATACTTTTCATCTTCATACAGTTTTCTTGAAATGGAAAGTGCGTGTCTGTATAAGCCTGAAACTGTTTTTGCAGGCAGATTGGTTTTGTGCGGAATATATGACCTTGCAGTAGTATGTATAGGTAGTCTTATATCAGAAACTGTTTTTTATACCATTACTTTTTCTCTTATTGCTTTTTTGTTTTCGGCTACTTTTGTACTTTCAATGTGCAGTATATTCAATGTTAAATCCGTTATAGGCATATCCGCAGGAATAGTATCTGTTTTATTTGGTCTTGTAATTTCACAAAGCGAGATAACTGCAAGAGTGCAAAATTTTATATTTGAATTGCCGCCGACAAGTATTGCTTTAGTATTATTTTTGCTTATTCTTTCAGCTTTGTTTATAGGTTTTATTGCAATTAAAAACTTTAAATTTGAAAGGCTGGTGAAAATGTATGAAGCTTGAAATCATTAATGTTACCAAAAAGTATGGTGATAAAAAAGCGGTTGATAATCTGAGTCTTACTCTTACAAACGGAGTTTATGCTCTTTTGGGGGCAAACGGTTCGGGCAAGACAACTCTTATGCGAATGATAGCAGATGTGTTAAAGCCTACTCAGGGTGAAATACGTCTTGATGGTGAAAAAATAGTAAAGCTTGATGCAGAATACCGCAATTTGATCGGGTATCTGCCGCAGAATTTCGGCTACTATAAAGATTTTACAGCGGAGGATTTTCTTTATTATTTTTGTGCTCTTAAAGGTATTAACGGCTCATTCAGAAAAAGCCGCACGGAAGAGCTTCTGAAATATGTAGATTTATATGATGAAAGGAAAAAGAAAATTAAAACCTTTTCAGGCGGTATGCGACAGAGATTAGGTATAGCTCAGGCTCTTTTGAACAACCCTGCTATTCTCATACTTGACGAGCCGACAGCAGGTCTTGACCCGAAAGAGCGAATCCGTTTCCGCAATCTGATGACGGAAATGTCAAAGGACAGAATTGTAATTTATGCTACACACATTGTGTCGGATATATCTTTTATTGCTGACAGAGTGCTTATTATGAAAGAAGGCAGAATTGTTGCTGACGGAACTGTTCAGAGCCTTACAGAAAGCGTAAAAGGCAAGATTTGGAGCATAAAATCTGAACGGGAAGCTCTTCCTTCCATTCAAAAGCGTTTTGTTGTAGGTGAAGTTTTTTCAGAGGCTAATAATTTTATCTCAATAAGACTTCTTTCTGATGAAAAGCCTTGCGAAAACGCTGAACCCTGTGAGCCTGATTTAAGTGACGTTTATCTCAATTTCTTCGGGGAGGTGTCAACAAATGAAAACCATTATACAGTATGAGCTTAAAAAGATTTTTCAGAACAAGCTTTTTATAGGTGCTTTTGTTATATGCCTTGCGGCTATGATTGCAATATCTTCAATTGCGGTATATCAGTATAATGCCGGTACAAGAGGTCATTTTGATATGACACTTATGAAGGGAGAAAAGGCTACTGAGGTTTTCGTATCAAATGACACTATTGACGAGCTGCGAAAAGCTGTTGAAAACTTTGAAAGCCGCGACGACATTTATTATGAAAGCCACGAGGAACAGCTTAAGGACTATGTTGACGGTGGAACAGTCTTTTGGGGCAAATATGATATAAATGTTTCAGATTTATTCTTCAAATTAGAAACGGGAGAAATAACTGAAGCAGAATTTGATTCTCTTATGTCAAATGCACCTAAAGTCTCAATAAAAAAGCAGTACATTCCTGAATATATACAGCTTTGTTGGAGTGTAAAAGACTACGAAAATCTTGAAAGAAACATTGAACGTGAAGAATATTATGCAAACAGCACCGAGGAAACGCAGTATTACAGGGATTATAATGCTTTTTTAGCCAAGCAGCACAGAGAGTTACTTGAAAAAGGCTTTATTTCCGGATATGACTATGGTTGGGAAAATTTCTATTCTATACTCTCTCAGGATGTGGGGATTTTTCTTGCAATTATTATAATTTTCGGTATTTGCAATGTGTTTACAGCGGAATACTCACTTTCCGTTGATGCATTTCTTCTTTCGAGTAAAAAAGGAAGAGGTACCCTTGCAAGCGGGAAAATTATTGCATCACTAATTTATACAGTAATTTGTTTTGTGGTATATGTTCTGTTGGCACTTATTATCAGTTTTATTTTTCTTGGAACAGAAGGCATTAATGTTGGCCAGGGTGAAAGTCACCTGACAAAACTTCTATCGGTTATCCCGTTTATTCTTGTCGGGTGTATTTCTCTTTGCTTTATAATTCTTGCTGTATCAGCATTCTGCAAAAAGCAGATTACATCTATAGCAGTATCATCGCTTGTTTGTCTTCTTCCGTTTTTTTCACAGTTTATCGGATATAACGGCAATCAATACATTTCTCAGATTATTGAGATTATGCCTGTAAGTATGGTTTTCGGCTCATATATAACAGGGTATCCGAGGTATGCATATTTCGATGGGACTTTTATTGATATACGCTACCTTTTTCCACTTGTTGCTTTAGCGGTAATAATTGTTTGCTTACCCTTAATCTATAAGAGATATACTAACCATCAGGTAAGCAACTGACAAATAAATGTTATAATCAATATGTATCACTGCTCTCCTTGTGAGGGCAGTTTTGCAAAAAAACACCTGATACTTCTAAAGTAACAAGTATATGTAAACTGATTGAAATCAGTGGTGAGACTATGATATAATTAATATCAAGATAACACCTAACAAAATAGTTGATGTTCTGCCTTTTGACAAATGGAAATGATTTTAAAGAAGGAGTTGAAATTATGGATGCCACTAAAAAATTCAATGGTATTGCAAATGAATACACACAAAGCAGGCCAAGTTATGCGACTGAATTTATTGATTGCTTGTTTGATAAATACGAATTTTCTGCTTCGTCTGTTGTTGCTGATATCGGTTCAGGCACAGGCAAATTTGCAAAACAACTTCTTGATAAAGGCTGTAATGTTATTTGTGTTGAGCCAAACACTGATATGCGACTTGTTGCTGAAAAAGAATTGTGTGAGTATCCTAATTTCAAATCTGCTGCAGGCAGTGCAGAAAAAACAAAGCTCCCTGATAATTCGGTTGACTTAATAACCACTGCACAAGCATTTCATTGGTTTGATACAAAAAGTTTTAAAGAAGAATGTTCCCGAATAATCAAGCCTAACGGAAAAGCATTTCTAATTTGGAATACCAGAGATACTGAAGCATTGATTAATCAGAAATTACATAGTGTTTATTCCAAGTATTGTCCTAACTTTAAAGGTTTTAGCGGTGGCACAAAGCCACATGATGACCGAATTAAATATTTCTTTGATAATAATTATGAATATATAACTTTTGACAATCCGTTATATTTTGACAGAGAAAAATTTATAAACCGTAGTCTTTCAGGCTCATATTCTTTGAAAAAAGGCGACAGCAATTTTGACTTGTACATAGAAGAAATAGAAAATATTTTTGATGAGTTTGAAACCGACGGTATTGTGAAAATCGAAAATCAGACAGTCGCTTATATCGGTACAGTAAAAAAAGAGGTTTAATATGAACAGACAGTATGCTGAAAAATTAATTGCAGAAGCAAAAGAGTTAAACGGCGGTGCGTGGATTGACCATTCATATAATGTCGCTCATTTAGCTGAAAAGATTGCAAGTAAAGCAAATATGGATACTGAAAAGGCTTACATCATTGGACTTCTTCATGATATAGGAAGAAGAAACGGCACAATGCAAGCCCGTCATGCTTTGGAAGGATTTAATTATTTGACGAGTATCGGATTTGAAGATGGTGCAAGAATTTGCATTACACATACTTTCCAATATAAAGATGCTGATGCTATTTATGATACTTGGGACTGTTCTGAAGATGAAAAGCAGTTTATAAAGAACTATCTTGATAATGTTTCATACGATGATTATGATAAACTGATTCAGCTCTGCGATGCTTTATCATTAACCAACGGCTATTGTTATGCTGAAAAGAAAATGGTAAACAGCGTTCTGAAATTCGGCATTAAAGATACTACCGCAAATAAATGGAAAGCTATATTAGAGTTAAAAGATTACTTTGATGATATGATTTGCGGAGATGTTTATTCTTTGTTTTGCGAGTTGAAACAATCTGAATAGTGAAACATAAAATCAATAGTTATTGCCCTCACATTTGTGGGGGCAATTTTAATATATCAAAACCTAGCATACATAATAAAATCTGTACTGTTTTACTTTATCTTGAAAATTATTCTGTAGAGTCATTTTTATGTATTTTTTCTTCTGATTGTTTTCTCTCTTCTTCTTCCAGTTCCTTAATTTTTTTATCAATATCTTTAATCACTTTATCTATAGCTTCTGAATGAAGATCATTTAAATCTCTATCATCTATCGTTTGAGCATCACCGTTAACAGCTTCTTTATTATTTAATTTACTTATCAAGATTTTCTTCTTTTCTTCTTTTACAAACTCTATTAAATTAAAAACTGATACCTCTTCTCTATTGTAAACTGTATTTTTATTATCATCACAATCCGTATTTTCTTGACACCATTCAAGATATTCACTAATATCAGGCAAATATGTTTTAAACGGATACTGACGATCTCTCTTTATTAACATTTCCCCTACCTTAAATCTTTGTAACTGTGCAACACTTATCAAAGGCCGTTCTTTAGGATTTTTAAATTCATATTGCTCAAATGTTTGCCCGCATAATTCACTTAATTCTTTGAGTAGTGGTAATTCTTTGCTTGTAAGAAAAATCCAGTTAGTGCAATTACCTTTAATTACCTCGGCGGTTTCCTTTCCATAATGTTCTGCGAGTTGTTGTGAGCCCTGTATAATAAGATTAATACGTATTTTTCTACTTCTTGCAGCAGTTATCATATTGCTCATATCAGTTATTGGCGGTAAATTTGCGAATTCATCTAAAACAAGATTCACTCGAACCGGAAGAACTCCATCGTGTTTGTGCGCTGTGCCGATAAGTTCTTCATAACACTGTTTTATAAAAGCACTTACTAGAGGATGATATGAACTTTTTTCATCATGCATTATTATAAAAATTGCTGTTTTTTCAGTTCCTATATCCGACATAATAAAATCGCTTGCTGATAACATTTTAGATAATTCAATTTGATTGCAATATACAGACAATTTTTCTTGAAAAACCGATAGAATGCCACCTCGTGTATCGTTTGGTGCATTTATTGTTCCCGATGCGCTTGTATAGGCAACATGTGCTCTATCGAAAAAGTTAAAATATTCTTTTATATAAGTCCCTGCACCACATTTTTCATATCCAACTGTACTCATATGGATAATACTATTCAAATTAATTTCCTCGCTTTTGGCATTTTCAAACAGAGCTAATGCTAAGCCGGAAAAATAATTTGCAGCCGACCGTTCCCAAAAAGGATCCTGATTTGATGAGGTTTTATTATAAAAAATATTAAGACCAAGATCAAAAAGAAGTTCCATAGCCTTGTCTTTATTTCCTGATTTATAATATTCATATGGTATTGATAATGGATTCCAAGCATTTCCATTTATAGGATTACGAAAATTTAGGCATACAATTTTGTATCCTAATTTTTTTAATAAATTCTTTGAGTGTTTATATAATTCTCCTTTGGGATCAGTTGCAACAATTGATTCTCCTTTTCTTGCTAACAAATTAATCAAAGGAAGAACTAACCTTCTTGTTTTTCCACTACCAGTAGAACCAATTATCAAAGAGTGAGCTTCGCTATTATCTACATAAATTGAAGAATCATTAACAATAAAAGGAATTCCCGCACTATTGTATTTGTAATCATCTCTTTTTATTCTCTCGATATTTTTCGTTTTGATTATTTCTTCTTTTGTTGCCCATCTAGATTCTGGTTCTCTTTTCAACAAAACAACTATTTGTTTTTTTATGTTTTGTTTTGCTAGGCGACCTGAAAAAAGTGCTGAAAATATATATATCGGAATTAACATATATTTAAAAGCTGTGTCAACCTCCCCCATTTTATCGTAATAAACCAGCAAGACAAGTGCTAGGATAAAAAAAACGGTCAGACACAGAAAAAGTACTATGGGTAATATTTTTGATAAAAAACGAAAAGTTTTGATAAAAAATTCTACAATAATAAGCTGAATTTTTTTAAAGTCTATGGCAAAAGTACTTTTGTGGGGTAAATTGTTTTTATTAAATTCTTGATTTTTCATTTAAACACCTCATATTTTTTGATTTTTATCTTAAAATCTACATAAGCCTAAAAGCATATATCTTAATTAAATAATTTCATAAAATATTTTTATATAACCCAATATTAATTTCAATCGGTTAAACAAAAATGTCGTATTTTTCGACAAAAACGCTTATTTTTCAAACTCCGCAACCACCTTTTTAAACGCCCCAATCTTCCTCATTGAAGTATAAACCTTATACTTTTCCTCACCGCATCGGAGCGTAACGAAATCCTTGGTTACCTCTTTAACATAATGCAGGTTGACTATGTAGCTGTAGTGGGGTTGGGCAAAGGATTTTTCATCGAGAACGGTTTTCCAGTGCTCCATTGAGTAGTGGGTTTCAATTTTACTGTCCGTCAGGTACAGCACGGATTTTCTGTCCTCAATGGCAATGTATATAATTTCGTGCGGGTGCACTCTGCAAATATCCTTGTTGCACGTTGTCACGGATATACCGGGATAGGTGTAGCAGTTTTCACTATCGATTGTCGGGATAAAAACTCCTTTGCTGCCGTGGTATGTTACATGATAATGTGATAAGCCATTACTGTTTAGGATTTCCGTGATTTCCTCTTTTGTTTTGATGTGTCCGATTTCTTTTGTTTTTATAAGCTTTTTTCCTTAAAATATAATCTTTCTTATATTTATAAAGTGCTGTAAAAAGGAAAAAGTAACACTATTTTCTCATAAAATATCGAACTTTGTCGAAATCAATAATTCACGCCCGCACAACTTGTACAATTATTCCAATAATAACAACCGCCTTGCCTGCAAAACACAAGCAAGGCGGTTGTTACATATACACTTTTATAAATTATTGAGACTTTCCAAAATCTCATCCCGAACATCATAATAATAAACTATATGCTCCATAGTTTCACAGACTTCTGAAATACCAATCTCAATTTCATCTTCGCCACAATCAATACCTAAAGCACGCTTGACGTTATATTCAAGCCACTCTAAACGGCCATAACTGCTGTAATAGATTGTTTCCCAATCATCGGGCAGAACTCCACCGTTATCAGCATAAGACTTGATAAGTGCTTTAAAAAGTTCGAAATCAATATTGCAGTTTTCATAACCTGACCAACATAAAGCCATTTCGTACAGTTCAACGAACGGACTTGAATAGCAAAGACATTCCAAATCAATTATTCTACAATCATCACCGTTCCAAAGAACATTTTTACTGTCCATATCATTGTGGCAGATTGTAAGTATAGGTGGCATCTTCTTTGTAGCAAGATTACCTTTTTGCTGACTTTCATAAAGAATGTCACGATTAGCATTTATTAGATTATATAACTCGGTATTGCTTTTTGAAAGTTTTTCAATCAGCATATCCCAATCAACATTTATTTCACTGCGATTGTATGCTTGTGCTTTTTTCTCAATGTTATGTATTTTGGCAAGAAACTTGCCAATCTTTCGACAGTGTTCAATAGTAATCTCTTCGCCTTTGAGAGATTTGCCCTCATAAAAATCAAACAAATAAAAATACTGTCCGTCAATTTCCTGCATCTTCTTACCGTTAAATGTTAAAGCAGGAAGTATAGGAATATCTGTTTCCTCTAATTTTTCTTCAAGCTCTTCAGCAATACGATAATTTTCAAAAACAGTATCACGCTTCATAACATAAGGATTTAACAGCTTAATTGCATATTTTTCCTTTGTTGTGAACAGTGAATACATCTTGTGCATAAAGCCACCCTTTAGTTGAGTCGGCTGTGTTATTATTTCGCCTAAATCTAACTGTAGGCATATTTTATTAAATATATCCATAGTGTTTTACTCCAAACTTAAAATAATTTGATTAAACTGACTTTCGGAAAGCAGATTTTCTAAAGTTTTTATGGCTTTTTTATACTGATTCTCATAATGTGAAAAAGTATCAGTTTTCTGAATTTTAAAGCCGAGTTTGATATAGAGCAGGATAGCCTTATAACTCCACGGTTGTGTGTGAATATATACGGGAGTTTCACCACGATCATTGAATATATTCATCACCTTTTGGCAAAGTGCTAAACCTATATGTTTGCCTTGATGCTTCGGTGAAACAACAAGCCAATGAAGAGATGCGACTGTATCATTGTCTTTTAAATCGTGCCAAGCGATACACGAACCTATAAAATCTCCGTAAGCATCAACAACAAAAGCACAACGTTTTTTCAGTTCATCAATTTGATTGCAATAATTTGTTTTGAAATACATTTCAGCTTCTGCAACGGATGAAAAATCACCAATTTCGTATTCAAGTTTTGCCCAATATTTTTCATCACCCACATCATACAACTTAAAGCTATAACCTTCGGGTAACGAAACAGGCGTTGTACAAATTTTAGTGCATTTTAATATCAAATTGTAATATGGAATGCTTCTGTCTATCATTTTGTTCACCTAATTCCATTTATATTACCTTAACAAACAACATCTATCTCATCTTCGCTCGGAGCTTCAAATATCGAATTGAATTTAGCCAGAAGATTTTCATCAACATAATAAGCACTCGTTTTATTTGTAAGCACAGCTCTATTTCTTTGGTCAATGCGTGCTTTCCAAGTTTCATCACTTATATCAATATAATGAAGCTCACAATCAATGCCACGTGATTTGTAAAAATCTTTGGTAAACGCTCTTTCTTTTCTTATCCAGAAGCCCCAATCAAGAACGATATTGATGTTTTTATCAATAAGCGCTAATGATTTGTTCAATAAATATTTCTTTGCGTTCAATACATATTCGTCATGCTTTTCGCCGCAATTCTGACCGAAAACAGTAAGTGTCAATTCGTCAACAGAGAGCACAATAGCATCATTTTCTGCACAAAACTTCTGTGAATATGTAGTTTTACCGCAACAAAGCTTGCCGCAAATCAAATATACTTTTGCCATAGCTACTCCTTAATCAATATAATTCTTTATTATTCCCCACGCCTCAACAAGCCTGTCAACACTCCAACCGGCATTTGTAGGAGAGGTCGAGGGCAGACAAACAGCTTCACTGCCGATAGTGTCACGGATGTACTTGTTGTAATACTTTTCTGCGGTTTTGCCGTTGACAAAAATCCGCCTGATGTCAGCGTTTTCAAACATCTCTGTAAGATCATTTGCAACTACATTTTTAATCGAGCTGTCAGAACTGCCTGTTATGTCGCAAGATGCAATTACATCCCATAAGGCAATATGATTTGCGTGCAGAAAGTTGCTTTTTTCCTCAATAGTTACGGGTGTATCCGTACCCATAACGGCAGAAACAACCTTCCAGAATCTGTTCTGCGGATGACCATAGAAAAACATCTGCTCACGGGATTTAACAGATGGAAAACTGCCGAGGATAAGCACTTTTGAGTTTTTATCGTACAAGGGGGGGAATGGGTGTTTCGGCATATTATATACTCCTCATAAAATCTTCAACCTGGCGTTTCGTTTTCAAAACAACAGTTTTATCGCTGTACTTCTTTGCAATTTCAGCATAAAAGTTGCGTCTTTCTTTGTTTCTGCAACCGAAAAGAGTAAACCTCACAAACCACCAATTCATATCATTAGCGTAACCGTCTTGTCTGCGGCTCTTTGTTCGTTTAACTGCACGACAAAAACAGGTAGCTCTCGGAAGCTGAAGCAAGACTATTTTATCTGCCTTTTGTAGTCGCTCGTCTATCATCAGGTATGTATAGTAGCCGTCAATAATCCAATCTTCTTTCGCCATAAAATCTGCAACCTTGGGCAGTACAACAGAATCATCTATAGGTTTCCATTCCTTGTCCCACTTGATATCATCAAGGTGAAGGACGGGGATATTTTTCTTTTTTGCTATGTAATCAGACAGATATGTTTTGCCGCTTCCGGCATAGCCTAAAACTGCGATTTTCATTATCCTTCACCTCTCGATAATTTTACTTAAAAAACATTGTGGTCCATATTTTAAAGCCATTCTTTTCATAAAATCTGCGTATCGCTTCTGCATCCACTGTGGCAGATGAAAGAAAAATGTGCTCTATATCATTTATCTTTGCTTTCTCTTCAATCATTGTTAAAAGTTCTGCTCCTATACTCTTACTTCTGTATGCAGAGGCAATATACAAATCATTAACCTGAAGATATCTTTCATTCATAGGAAACACATTCATATAATTATCTTTGTTGTTTGTTTTTGCTTCACCTATCACATAACCGACAATAGTTTCACCGTCAAGAGCAACATAAAAATACTCTTTAGCATAGTTTAAGATTTCATCTTCAGTATCGGCAACAAAGCCATGGGTTATTGCTTCGGTTTCCCATTGCTTTTGAAGATTGGTAACAGCTTTTGCATAGCAGTTTTCAAATTGTTTGTATGTAATGCTCATAAATTTAACCTCTGTAATTAATTGATGACTTTAAAACCAAAGGTAAATATTCATCAACAATTTTATTTATGATAATTGGTACATTAGTTGTAAATGTATTGAGCTGTTCATCTTGTTTTTCTTTTTCATTAGTCGGAAAATCTGATATGCCTTTAATTATAATACATTCAACATTGTTAGCTTTGCAAATATAAGCAATAGCGGCGGATTCTGTATCTGCAATGGTTATACAGTTTTCTTTTAATTCCAAAAAATCTTTCCACATAACTACAGCTTTATCAGCAGTGCCAATTGTACCCGTCAGCACATCAAACCCCAATAAGTCTAAATCAAAACGCACTGTAAAAGCGTCCTTTATCAAGGGCTCTTGCTCTTTTATAGTGCAATCATATTGAACTGCTTTATTTGGGATAAATATATCTAAGTTTTTAAATCTATCATCTATCCCCGCACAAGTTCCTGCAACTATTATTTTCTTCAAATCAAAATGGTCTATCATATATTGGGTAGCCGCTGAAGAATTAACTTTTCTAACTCCGCATCTATAAAACAATACATTTTCAGTATTAATTTCAACAGTAAAATACTCACCAAACGGATATTTAGTGCAACTATCTAAATTAATCTGAAATTTATCTAAAACCGCTTTCCATTCTCTTTTAGCTGCTATGCTTATTCCTATCATACAAATCACTTCCTATAAAAAATTAAGGCACCTCCGAAAATATACGGAGATGCCTGTAAGTTCTGAAAGATATATTACATCAATCGCAAACGGACAAAACGGCTCTCCAAGTCATAAGATTAAGATTCATTGTCATTTTGTCCACCTGCCTTTCAGTAATTTTCTATAATTATACTCTTCTGTACCAGGAAAGTCAATATTATGAAAATATGTTAATATCCGCAAATTACTTTTTTGCAATTAATAGTAATATTTAAAATCCTCAAATGTAATTTCAATTTTCTTTGAATACTTTTCTATATCGATTTTCATTGGAGAAGTAAATGAATTAAAATCTTTATTTGTGATTGCTGTTTTTAATTTCCCGTTGTAGTATTCACAAAAACTAGTAACATCATATTCTGAAAACTCTTTATCTCCAATAGTAACATTTGAAAGTAATGCAATAGCCGAAAATTTAAGTGATTCAATACTTTCACGTTCCCAAGCATTTAATAGATTCCCGTAAACATCAAGCACTTTGGTTGCAGAAATTTTTATATCATTTGCTATAACCATATAATTTACAAAAAGACTTATTGGTTCATCTGTTGGTGGGTATTCTTGAAGCTGCTCTTTTTGTCGTTTCAAAGAATATAAAAACTCAAAAATAGCATATTTTTTCACTTGTGATATTTCTTCGTTTTTCTTTTTTCTAAAGCCAATTGAAAAAATCAACAATGCAATGCTCATCACTAAAGATACTGAAAAAATGTATGTAAGTATATCTTGCATTCTCGGCACTACAATTGAAAAGTTAAATGTTAGAAGGTCTTTAATTGAAACATCTGAATTTGTTAATATGAGTCCTATAACACTACCAATAACTGCTATTATATTGGCAAATAAATAATAATTTGAACGCTTCATATAATTATCTCCAATCTGCATAGATAAATGATGGTTAAGCTTCTTTAAATTCTCTTTCAAATCATCGGCACTTAAACTAACGAAGAGCGTATTAGAAATATTTTTGCGTACAGCTGTAACTTTAGATAAGTTTATGCCACAAAAAAATAATAGCTGCAATTTCATTCTAAGTTTTTGTTTAGCTCCATCTTTAATTCTGATAAACAGTTGCTCATAGCCGTTATATAGAGATAACCCATATACAACAGGCATATTTAATATCAACAAAGCTATAGGGAGAATAAATGATTTTAAAACATCTTTATTAAAAAATGTTTCAGGAGAAGAAATGGTGTTATATATGGCATAAATTACAATTATAATTCCCCACAATGTTATCAACCCATTGAAAAATTTCTTTGCAGGTTTATGTTTCTTTTCTTTTTCAGATAACGCATAAAGAAAAGAAATTATAACGGTCAAGGGGATTAATATAATTTCTGCTATTAAACTAAATGTCCAAAAATCAATGAGAAACTCAAATAAGGTGATTACCTTTATATTCTTTTTGAATAGTTCAAAAAAGAACCTATGATCTTTCGCTTTATCAATTGCTTTGGCAAATAGTGGTAACTCTACAAAAACAACCCAAAAGATTGTATCTTTAAGCAATGAGATATCCCAAAAATTTATCCATTTTAATAAACCAATAACGGCAACAATAAAACTTATAAATACTACATAAAAAACAACAAACTTCTTGCAAAATAAAATTGGTAAAGCTGTTTTTAAGAATTCGTGTGCAGGTTTTGTAAACAACAATATTGAAATCACCAATATTCCCCAAATACCAATAGCAATTTCTCTATTATTAAAGATTTCTAAAATAGTACCCACTTAATCACCTCCCTGCATTTAATGAGTATTATAACATAAAATTACAAGTTTTTCTACCACAGTGTAAAAACAGCGATAAGAATAATCTTACCGCTGTTTTCCTCTAATTGTATATTAACTCTGTAATCACTATTTCCATTGACCTAGCCTCAATATTCTGCATACGGCATATCCATTCCATCTGATTTTCTTCTTTTAGTTGTTCTGTTATACCCTCAGAATTTTTCATTTGCTCAACAAGAGTATCAAACATATCACAAGCCTGATTTTCCACATCAGCACAGTGCTGATAAAGTTTGCCTTGGGTAAGTAGTGTTGTAAATACCAACTTCTTGTTTTTTTGCAAATAATCTTTGTGCAACATACCCCATTTTCCAAGGGTAACACTTGCCTCTTCAGGCGACAATAAGAGATTTGGAATGAGATAATCTCCAACATTTCGATAGCGGATAGAATTTTTGTTTGACATAAAAAGTCCTCCTTTAAATTTTGTACTTTCATTGTACAAATTAAAGAAGGATTTGTCGAATGTGCAAATATTAATAAAAAAGAAAACCAAGAAAGATTTTACTCTCTCTTGGTTATTTCTTTTCCTTCTGCAATGCACGGTATCTAATGACTGTTTTTATAAACTGTCCTTAGCAACCCCACGCATTAGGGTGAAGAGATTTTATGTTGCAAAAACCTTCGTTTTGTGGTAATATACTGTCAGTATTTTTTTAAGGAGAATTGATATGGCTTATTTTTATAAGAAAGACGGAGAAATTTTTATTCCCGAAAGGATTAATCCCGACCTTGCAAAGCTTGCTGCCGCAATCGTCAAAACCTGTAAGCTTTCCTTCAAGCTTCAGATGAAAACAGCTTCTCTTAACAATATTGTCAAAAACGGAAGCAAAGAGCAGATGCTTGATATTATGCAGAAGTGCTTTGACAAATACAGAAAGCTTTATAATCAGGATATGTCCCTCACGGGCGTTACTCTTGAAGAGGTTGATGCTGAATTTTTCGCTGACAAGGACGAAGAATTTTTCAAGGCACAGCTTCAGATACTTCTTGATTTTGCGGCTATCAACACCGTAATTGAAGCAAGAATGATGCCCCTTATGAGCGGTGCCTGCGAGAAAACGCTGGGGGTTCCGCTTAATAAGATAAAGTTCTTTACGAATCAGGACGTAATTCTTGAGGAGCCTGAAGAGGAAGACGAAGAAGAAACAGAAGAATAATTACAGCTGACAAATACCGTGAAGACCCGATTGGTTTTCGCGGTGTTTTTTCTTTTTAAAATCGGTTTTTTCAAAAAAATAAAAAAACTGTTGACAAATGTTCTCTAATACATTAGAATAAAGGTGAATTCTAATGCATTAGAATAAAAGGAGTTGTCAATATGAATATACCTAAAGTTTTTGAAAGCGAATATCGGTTCTGTCTCATTTTATGGGAAAACGAGCCGATAAAAACCACGGAGCTGGTAAAGCTTTGTCAGGAGCAGCTGGGCTGGAAGCCTACTACGACCTATACTGTTATAAAGCGTCTTTCCGAGAGAGGTATTCTTGAAAATAACAATAAAACGGTAACCTCTCTTGTAAGCAAGGATCAAGTTCAGGCGGCGGAAATCAACGAAATGGTGGAAAAGACCTTTGAAGGCTCTCTTCCTGCCTTCGTAGCCGCCTTTACCAAGCATCAGAAAATTTCTGAAAAGGAAATCGATGAGGTGCAAAGGATGATAGACCGTCTGCGGAAAGGAGAATAGTAATGAGTGAATTGTTCGTAAGAGTTGTGAATATGAGCATTTCTGCAAGCTGGATCATTATTGCAGTTATTCTCTTTCGCTTACTGCTGAAAAAAGTGCCTAAATGGATAAACATTCTGTTGTGGGGTATTGTTGCCGTCCGCCTTGTTTGTCCTTTTTCGTTTGAAAGTGCGTTAAGTCTTATTCCGAGCAATCAGACGATTAATCCCGAAACTGCGTTGAATCAGCCTGTTATAGATTCGGGAGTTGCCGTAATTGACAGTATGATTAATCCCATAATCAGCGAAACCACGGTAGTCTTACAGCCGGAAAAAGAAATCAATGTCTTTCAATTTATTATGCCGTATCTTGCCGGCTTATGGTGTGCAGGTATTGCAGCGCTTTTGCTTTATACCCTTGTAAGCTATATAAGCTTAAAGCGCAAGATAGGAACGGCGGTTTTGCTTCGCGATAATATTTATCAGAGCGAAGCCGTGGTATCTCCCTTTGTTCTCGGACTTTTCAGACCGAAAATCTATTTACCCTTTAATATAAATGAGCAAAATACACGGCACGTTATTGCACACGAGCAGGCACATATTCTGAGAAGGGACTATCTGTGGAAGCCGCTGGGCTTTCTGATTCTCACTCTTCATTGGTTTAACCCAATGGTGTGGCTGGGATATATTCTTCTTTGCAGAGATATTGAGCTTGCCTGCGATGAAAAGGTAATAAAGGTGCTAAGCTGTGAGCAGAGAGCAGATTATTCCGAGGCACTTCTTACCTGCAGCGTAAACAGAAGAATGATTGCCGCCTGTCCTCTTGCCTTCGGCGAGGTCGGGGTACGGGACCGAGTGAGATCGGTGATGAATTATAAGAAGCCTGCCTTCTGGGTTATTGCCGTTGCGCTTATTGCAAGTATAATTACCGCCGTCTGTTTTCTGACAGACCCCGAAACGGGTAAATTGTCGGCAGAAAATCAGAAAAGCGGCTCGGACGTGACGGGTGTTTCGGTTGAGATTATTTCAACGGATTTTACAGGCCCCGATACGTTTATTGAAATAAAATGGAAAAATGATTCGGACAGCGCGATAATGCTCGGCGAGCAGTTTGCCGTATATTATGAAGAGGACGGTAATTGGGAAAACTGCAGTATGATAGAAAATCCCGTATGGCATCTTATAGGATATGAGTTGAAGGCCGCTTCAACAACCAAAAAAACCTATCATCTCAGCGATCAGATAATGACCCGTGCGGGAAAATACAGATTTGAAGCCCCCTTCAGCATCAGAGGTGCAGACAGTACGGATAATAAGGTATGGGTAGAATTTGAGCTGTCAAAGGGAGCCGATGGAATGACGGTTTATACCTTTGAGCCGATGGAGCTTATCTACACCGGCGACAGCTTCTCGTTCGTTCAGACAGCTGAAGGAGCACCCTTGTTCCTTATAGTAAACGGCAGATATTTATATGAAAAATACGATATCGTATATTCCTGCGGAATTATGGAGAGTATTAAGCTTGACGAAAACAATTTTGATTCCCGCTTTGCTTACGGCAGCTTTGAAGAGGGCTATACTCTTTCCGAGCTGAAAAAGAATAACAAGCGTGCTTGGCAGGTATACTGCGAAAGAGCGGAGAGTACACTCCTGTATCTTATTCTTGAGCAAAAGGACGGAAGCTTTTATATAGGCGTCGGTTATTCCGAAATGGGTATGACGGAGCCTCTGAACACGGACAGCTCAATGATACGCTGGCTTTACAGAGTTGAAAGGGCAGAGGATGCTTCATTCTTTGATATGACTCAGACAGCCGTTGACGGAGCAGTTTATTATTATCCGCAGCCGACCCTGCAAACGGATATACCGCAGTATGATAAGTATTGTCAGCTGTCGGATGACGAATTGGCGGCTCTGATAGCTCAGCTGAAGGACAGCAAATGGGTATGGGATAATCTCGTTGACAGAACGGAGTTTTATTTTGACGGTCAGATTTATTATGACGGTCAATGGATATATTTTGGTTTTGAGCAGGGAGTATTCTACTGCGGCGAATACTTCTGTGCCGTGGCAGACGATGCATTGGCTTTGATAAAGAGAAGCGAAGCGGGAGCCGTGAAATATGAAACGGGCAGTAATATCGGCGAAGACAGCAGTAACGCAGGCGATACTGTTATAGTACCGATAATGGATGCCGAACAGCTGAAAAGCAAATATCCTATGTATTTTGAGCTTGACACCTCAAACGGACTTGAGGTATATATCTGGCAGATGGCGGAAAACTCATATTCCTGCGGACTTCTTCCTGCAAGGAGCACGGTATATACGGGTGAGGAGCTGTGGGAGCTTCATAAGTCCTCTGCAACACTTGTCGAAATGAGGTCAATTGTTGCGTATTATATGTCCGAGAAGGGTATCAGCCGAAGCGACGTTACCGTAAAAGCCGTTTCTATGCCTTATTCAAGCTATTATTACAGCATCGATGAGGACTACCGTGAAAGGCTTAATACGCTTTTTTGGTCGGAACTGCCGTTTTTCAGCACACAGCTTTCTCCCGTTATTGATTCTGCTGTATTTGATATTGACGGAGACGGAAGGGACGAAAGCTGTACTGTTTCCCACGGTCCCACTTCCGGACTGTTCACATTTAGGCTTCTGGTCAGCGAGTGCACAGAGGACGGAGGCAGAAATGAATATTTTAATATTTTCAACGGTGTTCCCGGTGAAATGTCCTTTGCGAATACCGATTCGGGGATGAAGCTGAGGGTTCTTACTGCGGAAAACAAAGAAATTTTCTATTCCTTCGGTGTACGGGACAATAATATCGTCTTATCTGCCGACGGTGAGGAGCTGAGCTATTGGGGAGAGCAGGGACTCGAATCTGTCTTTGCGCCCACTCTGAAGGAGGACGTGGACGATGCAATTTCCCGTGTGCTTAAAGAAAAATATTCCGAGGACCTTTCCGACGGTCTCATTCATACGCAGGTATATAAGGTAGTCTCCCACTCTATAATCAGCGGAACTCCTACTGTAGGAAGCAATATTCATACGCAGATAGAAAAGGTGGGTATCATAGTTTATGATGCGGAATATTCCGTAAAAAACGGAAATCCCGAGAAGGTGCAGGGCGTTTTTGTGCCCACGTTGATTGTTTTCGGCGTTGATGAAGACGGCAGCTACGTTCTGAAGGAATATACTGCAGGGGAAGGCTCGCCGCTTCCCGAAGGCTCGCTTCTTTCTCTTTTTCCCGAGGATTCCTTGAATACGGAAGAATATGCCGACGAGCTGATTCGGGAAAGCCTTTCAAAGGCAACACAGATTCTTAATACCGCCGGTTAATAAAGTAAAACGAGCAGTAAAAAACGAAAGCTTTTTACTGCTCATTTTAAGAGGATAGAAAAAAAGATGAAGAACGAACAAGCCGAGGAAAAACAAGGCGTAAGCCTTGATTTTGTTTGCCCGAAGGCGTACATAGGTTGTATCATAAAACATAAAAAATAAATATTTTTGGTTCTTCACGGAAACTTGGGGGATGAAGTGGGCACGGGAGTGCCTATTAAAAGTTTTGGTTGAGCTTTTTCAAAAGCTCACGGTGTCAAGAGGCAGAGCCTCTTGTCGCACTCCGCAGAGTGCGAAATCCTTTTT
>JAZNFG010000033.1:0-15558 GCA_045589015.1 Acutalibacteraceae bacterium | reverse complement strand
GAAGGAAAAAGGATTTCGCACTCTGCGGAGTGCGACAAGAGGCTCTGCCTCTTGACACCGTGAGCTTTTGAAAAAGCTCAACCAAAACTTTTAATAGGCACTCCCGTGCCCACTTCATCCCCCAAGTTTCCGTGAAGAGTCTATTTTTTTGCTTTCCTTTTGACTGCCACGGCTTTTACGGGGGCGGCGGATTTTTCTTCGGGCAGCACGTCCGTCAGCGGAGCCGTCTTTTCTGCTTCCGTTTCTTCCGAATCTGCCGTAAATCCGTCCTCAAGGCTTTTTTCTATGATATCCTTCAGCTCTCCGAGGCCTTCGCCGTTTTGTGCGGAGGCTTCGATTATTTTTATTGCATCTGACAGATATTCATTTTCGGCAAATGCCCTTCTGCGCTTTTCCCTTTCGGTCTTGCCGAGCTTGTCGCACTTTGTCAGGACACAGACGAAGGGATAGCCCGCATCTGAAAGAAAGCCGAGCATCGTTTTGTCATCCTCCGTGGGCTCGTGACGCATATCGAGCAGCTGTACTATGAGTCTTATGTCTCTTTCCGAAGCAAAATATGCCTCCATAAGCTCTCCCCAGCGGCGTCTTTCCGCATCGGGGCGCTTTGCATAGCCGTAGCCGGGCAGGTCGGCAATTCTCACTCCGTCAACGAGAAAAAAGTTTATGGTAGTGGTTTTCCCCGGCACAGCCGACACACGGGCAAGATTCTTTCTGTTGAAAAATTTATTTATCAAAGAGGATTTTCCAACGTTTGATTTCCCCGAAAAGACTATTTCGGGTAAATCCGATGCACGAAGCTGTGATGCCGTACCGAAGGAAGCTTCAAATTTTACGTTATTTACGTTCATAAAACATTCTCCTTTATACGGATTATCCGTCTTTCGGGAAAAGAGCAATATCAATGACCTCGTCAACGCTCTTTACGGGAATAAACTCAAGCTTTGCCTTTACAGGCTCGTCAATTTCCTCAAGGTCGGAAATATTGCCCCAGGGAATAATAACCTTGCTTATTCCCTCTCTGTATGCCGCCATACTCTTTTCTCTGAGACCGCCTATGGGAAGAACTCTGCCCGTCAGCGTGACCTCACCCGTCATAGCAACGTTTCCGCGGACCTTTCTGCCCGTAAGAGCGGACACCAGGGCCGTAGTAACCGTAACGCCTGCGCTGGGGCCGTCCTTGGGCACCGCGCCCTCGGGGAAATGAACGTGTATATCGTTTTCCTTATAGAAATCGGGATTTATCATAAACTTATCGGCACGGCTTCTGACGTAGCTCACGGCTGTACGCACGGATTCCTTCATAACGTCACCGAGAGAGCCCGTGCATTCCGCCTTGCCCGTACCCTGAAGCACTACCGCCTCAGCCTTGAGCAGCTCACCGCCCACGGAGGTCCACGCAAGTCCGTTTACCACACCGACGGCACTTTCAAGCACGTTTTCCTCGGGACGGTATTTTCTTACGCCTAAAAATTCTTCAATATTATCGGGAGTTATTTCAAGCCTTTGGTCATTACCCGAGGCCAGCCTTACGGTTTCCTTTCTGCAAAGGGCGGCTATCTTTCTTTCAAGGATTCTGACTCCCGCCTCTCTTGTGTAGCCGTCAATTATCACTCTCAAGGCGGCATCCGTAATTTTCAGATTTTCCTTTGTGAGTGAATGCTCCTTCATCTGTTTGGGAAGAAGATGCTTCTTTGCTATTGAAAACTTCTCCTCGTAGGTGTAGCTGGGCAGGTCGATAATCTCCATTCTGTCGCGCAGAGCGTCGGGAATCATATGCTTATCGTTTGCCGTAGTTATGAAAAGCACCTTACTCAAATCAACGGGAAGCTCTATATAGTGGTCGCGGAAGGAGAAATTCTGCTCTCTGTCAAGCACCTCCAAAAGAGCCGACGAGGGGTCACCCTTGAAGTCTCTTCCCAGCTTATCTATTTCATCAAGAAGCATAAGACAGTTCATTGAGTCTGCTTCTATAAGTGCATTTATAATTCTGCCGGGCATTGAGCCTATATAGGTCTTTCTGTGACCTCTTATTTCCGCTTCATCCCTGACTCCGCCCAGAGAAAGTCTGACGTATTTTCTGCCCGTAGCGGCGGCAATACTTCTTGCGACGCTTGTCTTTCCCACACCGGGAGGGCCTGCAAGACAGATAATCTGTCCCTTGATGTCGGGAGAAACGATAAGAGACGCAAGCATTTCCGTAATGCGCTCCTTAACGTCCTTCAGACCGTAATGGTCTCTTTCAAGAACCCTCTTAGCCTTTGCAAGCGACGTATTTTCCTTTGTATATCTGCCCCACGGTATCTGAAGGCATTTTTCTATGTATGAGCGAAGCACGTTTCCGTCAGCAGAGGACGGTGACATTCTTCTGAGCCTTTCCGTTTCGGCATAAAGCTTCTCCTTGAGCTCTTCGGGCATAAGACTTTCACGGATTTTGGCAATAAGCCCCGTTGAATCGTCACCCTCAAGCTCACCCAGCTCATTGGTAATAGCCTTCATTTCCTCTCTGAGGTAGTATTCTCTCTGATTCTTGTCCATCTGCTCCTGAACTCTGTCCTGAAGCTCGGCATCAATTTCAAGAATACGAGTCTCCTTTGCAAGCACCGCGCAAAGCTGCTGAGCACGTGAGAAAACGTTAGTCTCACAAAGAAGAGTCTGCTTGTCCTCTATTGAAAGCATTATATTGCCTGCGATATAGTCGGTAAGAGAAGAAAGCTCCTTGCTCTCGTATATCACACGGAACATTTCGGGGGACAAGTGCTGTATATGATCCGCATATTCGTCAAAATAGCGCTTTAAGCTGTAAAGAGACGCCTCCTCCAGAAATTCACAAGAGCCTCTGAAATCTGCGGGAAGTGTAAAATCGTCCTCTACGGGAGATACTCTTACCTTATAAAGAAGGCGGTTCTGCACAATTTCATCTATGGTTGCCCTGTATTTGCCGTCAACAACGACTCTGACCGTTGAAGAATGGTCGGGCAGCTTTATAATCTGACGGACGGTACCTACCACGCCCATAGGGTAAAGGTCCTCAATACCGGGCTTTTCGGCGGAAATGTCCTTTTGTGCAACAAAGAACAGATCCTGTCCGTTTGCATTTTTAAGTGCCGCAAGGGACATTCGCCTTCCCACGTCAAAATGAAGCGTCATTCCGGGGAAAAGCGATACTCCTCTTAAAGGCACCATCGCGAAAACATTGTTTTTATCCATATATACGAATACTCCGAAATTATATTTATCAGTTGGCACCCGAAACGGTTATACCGCCGAATGCGGCATAAGGCATAATGCACGTGCCGTAATTTACGCTCTCAGAGGATATTCCTCTGACACATCTGACCATATCGGCAATATTGCCGCTTATCATAGTTTCCGAAAGAGCGTTTTCAAGCCTTCCGTCCTTTATAAGAAAGCTGTTTTTTGCAACGCCCGAAAAATCACCGTTGCCTGCAGGCTCACCGCCCGAAAAACGGCATACGAGAATACCGTTATCAATACTCTTTATTATCTCCTGAAGGGACTTGTCTCCGCTTTCCACTCTTACACAGCCGCTGGTGCTTTTTGCTCTCTTTTGTCCCGTTCTTCTTGCGGCATACTCGGAAAGACAGAAGCTTTCGAGGACACCGTTTTTTATCACGTCAAAGTTTTCCGAGCGGTAACCGTCAGCCGTTATTCTCTCACCCGTAACAATTTCCTCGGAAAGGGGGATTACGGAAAGAGTGAAGCAGTCGTCTGCCACCTTCTTGCCGAGACTGTCCTTCCAGGGTGACGTACCCTCAATGATTGCCATATCACCCGTAAAGGAATCGGTTATATTGGAAATAAAGTCGCAAAGGCAGGCGGGAGAAAATACCGCCGTTCCCGTAAACTTGCCCGAGAACGGAACGCTGTCAAGCTCCTTTACGGCACGCTCAAGCATTACTCTCACGTCAGCCGCCTCAAGAATATCCTGAGCAGGGTCAAGATAATCCACAGCCACGCAGTTAAAGGACGTGGTCTGCTCACCTCTTTGTGCCGAATACATAATGCTTACGGAATATGCACCGTCCTCCTCGGTGAAAAGCACGCCGTTGGAATTGGCAAAAACGTGCTTGCCGTAGGAATATGATGCTATCAGCTGCTCAAGCATTATCTCGGGGAACTGCTCCTTTACGTCACGAGTAAATTTAAGCAGAGAGGAGAAGAATTTTTCCTTGTCGGGGCAAAGAGAGCCCGAAACGAAGTCACAGTTCTCCTCCTTTTCGGCAATTGAAAGAGCCTTGTCCTCAACACCCGTCTCAGCCGCCGCCATACACTCGCCTACGGCGTTGTCAATTGCCTCACGGTCAAGCTGATTCACAGCCGCCGTGCCCTTTCTCATATCCTTTATTACCTTCATTGATGCACCGGAATTGAATACGCTCCTTATCAGAGAAAATTCACCCGCATCAACGTTGAATTCCTCAACTCTTCCCTCGGAGACGCTTACCTGTGCGCTGTCTGCACCTGCATTTTTAAGGCTGTCAAGAATATAGTCAGCCGTTTTTTTCAAGTTTTCCATTTTATCTGCCTCCGATATTTACTTTGCATCTGATGGACGGGCCGCCCATTGAAACCGCCATAGGCTGCTTCTTTCCGCAGTAGCCGGCAAAATCCCAGCCTACCGTATCCGACAGCATATCAACGCTTTTAAGCATATTGAAGGCAACACCCGAAATCGTCGTATCTCTGAGTGCTCTGCCGAGCCTTCCGTTAACGATCTCGTAGCCCATAGTGATGCCGAACATAAACTCACCCGTGGTATCTGCCTGTCCGTTCTGGGTTCTCGTGAGATAATAACCCTTATCAACGGAGGCTATCATATCCTCAAGCTTGTCCTTGCCCGGATGGATTGCGGTATTTCTCATTCTTATAAGAGGCTCATCGGAGAAGGCATAGGCTCTGCCGTTTCCGAGAGGCTTCACACCGAAATGCATAGCGCTTTCAAGGTTATTCATATATCCCTGAAGCACACCGTCCTTTATGATAACCGCATCCTCACAGAGAGTACCCTCGTCGTCCACGTAAACGGGAAGGGGTGCCCTTTCTCCGAAGGCGGTGTGGGCAAAGTCAGTAAGACTTATAAGCGGTGAAGCCACGGTTCTTCCGAGGTTCTGAGAAGCAACGCTGCCTGCAAGCACAAGGTCTGCCTCTACGGTATGTCCTACAGCCTCGTGAGCCACCATTCCCGCAATTGAAGAATCGATAATGCAAAGAGCCTCACCCGCGTCGGGGAAGATACCCTCTTTTTTATTCATAAGCTCCTCGTAAAGGGAGTCTATCTGCGGAAAAAGAAGAGCGGGGTCGCTGTAGTGATCGCCGAAATATCCCTCGCCGCCGCCGAGCACGTCAAAAAGCTCTATATTACTGCCGTCAGATGCCTCGGTGGTCAATGCAACTATCATATAGGTTCTGGGGAAAAGCTGATATGCGAAGGAGCCCTCCGACGTGCAGAGAGTCTTTTCTATACATCCCGTTGAAAGTCCCACGTGCCTTGAGGTGAGAAGAGGATATTTTTTTTCAATATAAGAATCTATCTCCCTTGCAAAATCCACAAGAGTCTTTTGTGCCACGTCCGAGAAGGGTCTTTTTTCCACGTAGCTGACACTCCCCGCATTTGTAAGCGGTCCCTTGTTCTTAGGACAGCCCGAATTGAGTAATGCCGCATTCTCCGCAGCACTTTTAAGCACCTCGCGTGCCGAAGCCTCATCAGATGCGCTCTTTGAAGCAAAGCCCCAGACTCCGTTATTATAAACTCTTGCGCCCGTTCCCCTTGAAACGGATGACATATTTCCCACAAGACTGCCCGAAACCACGGACACTCTTCTTGTGCGGGAAACCTGACTGCGAAGCTCTGCATGTCCGTTCGCAGAAGCAATAATCTTTTTCATATATTCACTCATTTTTATCAGCCTCCGTAATTAGTGTATTATATCACAATTATTTTTTTATTGCAAGGCGTACAGATATATAAATAATACTTTACTTTTTATAATTTATCTGTTAATATATTATGTAAAATTTTATCCGCACGGAGGTTTATTATGAATTATACTTCTACACGTAACGACACTCTCAGGGTATCATCAAGCTTTGCTATAGCAAACGGCATATCCGAGGAAGGCGGCCTCTTCGTGCCCACCGATATTCCGAAGGTAACACCCGAGTTTATTGACTCTCTTGTTCCCATGACCTATATTGAACGGGCTCGCAAGGTCCTCTCCTTGTATCTTACCGATTTCAGCGCAGACGAAATTAACGAAGATACCTTCGGAGCTTATTCAACAGGCTTTACCAACGAAAAAATTGCTCCCCTCGTAAATCTTCATTCAAACGTCAACGTTCTTGAATTATGGCACGGCCCCACGTGCGCCTTCAAGGATATGGCACTCCAGCTTCTCCCCTATCTTCTGACGGGAAGCGCAAAGAGAATCTCCGACGGCAAGGAAACCGTTATTCTCGTTGCAACCTCGGGCGATACGGGCAAGGCGGCTCTCGAAGGCTTCAAGGACGTTCCCGGCACAAGAATCCTCGTATTCTATCCCAGCGACGGCGTAAGTGCCGTACAGAAGCTTCAGATGACAACTCAGCAGGGTGAAAACGTAGGCGTATGTGCAATCAGAGGCAACTTTGACGATGCTCAGACGGGTGTAAAGGCCATCTTCACCGATTCTGCCGTGAAGGAAAGGCTTGCAAAAAACAATATGACCTTCTCCTCCGCAAACTCAATAAACTGGGGCAGACTCGTTCCGCAGATAGTTTACTATTTCTCCGCTTATGCGGATATGATAGCATCCTCTCAGATAAAGAACGGTGAAAAAATAAACTTCGTTGTTCCCACGGGTAACTTCGGAAACATTCTTGCCGCTTATTATGCAAGAGAAATGGGACTGCCCGTAAACAAGCTTATATGCGCTTCAAACGCAAACAACGTGCTCACGGAGTTTATCGAAACGGGCAGATATAACAGATTAAGAGATTTCCGCACCACCGTTTCCCCCTCAATGGATATTCTCGTTTCAAGCAATCTTGAAAGACTGCTTTACCATCTGAGCGAGAGCGGCAGTGCAGAAATCAGAGAGCTTTTCACGGCTCTTTCAGCCGACGGCGAATACACCGTATCAAGGGCTATGCTCGATAAAATTCAAGAGCTCTTTGCAGCAGGCTGCTGTGACGATACCGACACGAAAAACACCATCGGTGAGACGTTCAGAGACTACTCTTATCTTGCAGACCCCCATACGAGTGTTGCAATAAACGTTTATAACAATTACCGTAAAAACACAAAGGATGAAGCTCCCGCGGTCATAGTGTCAACTGCTTCACCCTACAAATTCTCTCCCGCAGTTCTTGAAGGACTCGGAGAAGCACCCTCAACGGATGACGAATTTGCAATGATGGCGGCTGTAAACAGCATTTCCGGCGTTCCGGCACCCGTGAAGCTGACAGAGCTTCTGGGAGCGTCACCCAGATTTACCGATATCCGTGAGAAGACCGAGATGCAGTCCGTTGTTTTCTCAATGCTGGGAATCTGACGTCAGCACCTCTCAGGATAAAGCTTTCTCACACGCTCTCGGCGGCAGAATTCTTCATTTTGAAGGTAGCACAGCACGTATCGGTACACGAGCAGGCATTTTTATTGCTTACCTTTATGGCTTCTGCGGTACAGCCGCAGGCAGTCGTATGATAGACGCAGTTTTTTGCGTCACAGCTGATATTGCTGTTCTCTTTACATTTTTTATTCATAGCTTTCATCTCCGCAATTTACTGTGTCACGTGAGTGACGGCACCGCAATACCGTATCCGTATATACGATGCTTCGTTTCCTCGGTACGGCTCCGGAGCACTCAGGAGGAAACTAAGGAAAGCAGCTTTCACGTATATTTTTTCTCACCCCCTTATTTTTATGCTAAGTAAATTTCTGTATATTTGACATCGGAGGTGAATTATGTCAGTCTTTGTTATCGGCGACCCTCATCTTTCCCTGTCCTGTGAAAAGCCTATGGATATATTCAAGGGCTGGCAGGATTATACGGAAAGGCTGAAATCAAACTGGGAGCGGGTAGTCGGCGATTCGGATACGGTCGTCATTCCCGGCGATATCTCCTGGGCTATGAGTCTTGATGAAGCAAAAGAGGACCTTCGCTTTTTAGACGCTCTTCCCGGAAGAAAAATAATCGGCAAGGGCAATCACGATTATTGGTGGAACACCGTCAAAAAAATGAATGAATTTCTCGACGAAAACTCCTTTAGTACCATAAGCTTTTTGTTCAACAACGCTTACGAGACCGAGGAAATTGCCGTCTGCGGCACAAGAGGCTGGTTCTTCGACGATAAAGCTCAGGGAGCGGAAAAGGTCATTCTCCGTGAAGCGGGAAGACTCTCACGCTCCATACAAGCAGCTCTTGTCACGAAAAAAGAGCCCGTCGCCTTCCTGCACTATCCCGTGGTTTACGAATCGGGTGTCTGCACGGAGCTTCTCGACGTTCTTAAAAGCTACGAGATCAAAAGGTGCTACTTCGGTCATATACACGGAGAAAAAACAGGCCGTTACGAGAAATATACCTACGACGGAATCACTTTTTCCCTTGCATCGGCGGATTTTCTCGCATTCTGCCCAAAAAAAATAATGCTTTAATAGTATTATTCTTATAATTTTTTTATAAAAACAGTAGCATTTTAAAATGTTTTCTGTTAAAATATAGTGGTTATTATTATATGCCACAGGCAAAATATGAGTCAGGAGGACTTAAAAATGTTAAAATCAGCAGAAAAAACAGGCACGAACGAATATTCAATCGCTCTCACAATATCCGCTGAGGCTTTTGAAGCAGCAATCGTAAAGGCCTATAACAGAGAAAAGAATAACATTTCAATGCCCGGCTTCAGAAAAGGTAAAGCTCCCAGAGCTATGATTGAAAAGAAGTACGGTGCAAACGTATTCTATGAGGATGCTCTTGAAATAGCTTTCCCCGACGCTTATTCTGAGGCTCTCAAGGAAGCAGGTCTCACTCCCGTTGAAAATCCCTTTGATTTCGACGTAAAGTCAATGGGTCCCGAGGGTGCAGAGCTTAGCTGTAAGGTTATCGTTAAGCCCGACGTTACAATCGAAGGCTACAAGGGCATTGAGGCTGTAAAGCCCGCAGTAAGCGTAACCGATGAAGAGGTTGAGGCTGACGTTGCAAAAAAGCTTGAGCAGAATGCAAGAATCATTCCCGTAGAGGATAAGCCCGTTGAAAACGGCAACATCGCAGTTATCGACTTTGAGGGCTTCGTTGACGGCGTTGCATTTGAAGGCGGCAAGGCTGAGATGCACGAGCTTGAAATCGGCTCCGGCTCCTTTATCCCCGGCTTTGAGGAGCAGATCATCGGACACAATATCGGCGATGAGTTTGACGTTAACGTTACCTTCCCCGAGGCTTACGCTGAGGAGCTTGCAGGCAAGGCTGCAGTATTCAAAATCAAGCTTCACGCAATCAAGGCCAAGGAGCTTCCCGAGGCAAACGATGATTTTGCAAGCGAGACGTCCGAATTTGAAACAATGGATGAATACAAGGCAGACATCAGAAAGAGCCTTGAGGAAAGCAAGGCAAAGTCCGCAGAAGCCTCTTTCAAGAATGCCGTTTACGATAAGCTTGCCGCTCTCGTTACCGATGAGATTCCCGAGGCTATGTATGAAACAGCCGTAAGCAATATGATTGATGAATTCAAATATAACGTTGAATCTCAGGGTATTCCCTTCGAGCAGTATCTCGCATATCTCGGAATGTCTGTAGATTCTATGAAGCAGACCTACCGTCCCAGAGCAGAGGCTGACGTTAAGATTGAGCTTGCTCTTGAAAAGATTGCCGCTCTTGAAGGACTTGAGGTCTCCGCAGAGGAAATTGAGGCCGAATACAGCGATATTGCCGCAAAGTACGCTGTTGAGGTTGAGGCAGTCAAGAAGGTTTACACCGACGACTATCTCAAGACAGCTCTTCTCAAGAGAAAGGCTGACACCTTCGTTATCGAAAACGCAGTAGCTGTTGCAGAAGAGAAGGAAGAGGCTCCCAAGAAGAAGGCAGCAAAGAAGCCCGCTGCAAAGAAGACAACAAAGAAAAAGGCTGAGGAAGAGACCGCAGCAGAAGCTCCCGCAGAGGAATCCGCTGAATAAATCCTTCTTTACGGTCAATCCTTAAAAAAGTAAAACATACGAAAACGGTCGGGCTGCTTTTTCCGACCGTTTTTCAGAATCATTCTATCAGGAGGACTTATTATGACACCTAATCCCTTTATGTCACTTGTTCCTACAGTTATCGAACAGACAAACCGCGGAGAGAGAGCATACGATATTTATTCAAGACTTCTCAATGACAGAATCATCGTTCTTTCTGAAGAAGTAAACGACGTAACCGCAAGCCTTGTGGTTGCACAGCTTCTTTTCCTTGAAGGACAGGACCCCGAAAAGGATATCTCTCTTTACATTAACTCCCCCGGCGGCTCGGTTTCCGCAGGCTTTGCAATTTTTGACACAATGAACTACATCAAGTGCGACGTATCCACAATCTGTATGGGTATGGCGGCAAGCATGGGTGCTTTCCTGCTTGCGGCAGGTGCTCCCGGAAAGAGATATGCACTTCCCAATGCCGAAATTATGATACACCAGCCTCTGGGCGGCGCTCAGGGACAGGCATCCGATATCAAGATTGCGGCAGACCATATTCTTAAAATCAGAGCCAAGCTCAACAGGATTCTTGCCGAGGAAACGGGCAAGCCTCTTGAGGTAATTGAGCGCGATACAGACCGTGATAACTTTATGAGTGCCGAAGAGGCTCTTGAATACGGACTTATCGACAAGGTTCTTTATAACAGATAATCGGGAGGACGAAGCATTGGCTAAATACGACGAGCCCAAGGAGAGAATGCGCTGTTCATTCTGCGGAAGAACAGAGGAGCAGGTTTCTATGCTTATTCAGGGCCCTGACGCATTGATCTGTGATGAATGCGTAGAAAACTGTCAGAGTGTTATCGAGGCAAGCTATCCGTCAAAGAAGCAATCCAAGAAAAAGGGACACTCCCCGAGGATTCTTCCCAAGCCCGAGGAGCTGAAGGCAAAGCTTGACGAATACGTTATAGGACAAGATCAGGCAAAGATTGCCCTTTCGGTTGCAGTCTATAACCACTATAAGAGAATTTACAGAAAGTCAAAGCTTGACGTTGATATAAATAAATCCAACGTTCTTCTGCTGGGACCTACGGGTGTAGGAAAAACCTTCCTTGCACAGACCCTTGCAAAAACGCTTGACGTGCCCTTTGCAATTGCAGATGCCACCACGCTTACGGAGGCAGGCTACGTCGGAGAGGACGTTGAAAACATCCTGCTCCGTCTTATACAAGCGGCGGATTTCGAGATTGAAAGAGCGGAAAAGGGTATTATTTACGTTGATGAAATTGACAAGATTGCAAGAAAGAGCGAGAACACCTCTATTACGCGAGACGTAAGCGGCGAGGGCGTTCAGCAGGCTCTGCTTAAGATTCTTGAGGGCACGGTTGCAAACGTACCTCCTCAGGGCGGCAGAAAGCATCCTCAGCAGGAATTTCTGCATATTGATACCTCAAATATTCTGTTTATCTGCGGCGGTGCTTTTGACGGAATTGAAAAAATCGTTGAAAAAAGAGTGGGCAACTCAGTTCTCGGCTTCGGCTCTGAGATTTTTGTAAAATCCGAGCTTGACGAAAACGCAATAATGTCAAAGGTTATACCTCAGGACCTTGTAAAGTTCGGACTTATCCCCGAGCTTGTGGGCAGACTTCCCGTTCTGACTGCGCTGAAGAATCTTGATGAAGCCGACCTTATACGCATACTCAAGGAGCCTAAAAACTCTCTGTTCAAGCAGTATCAGGGACTTTTCTCCATTGATAACATTGAGCTTGAATTTACGGACGAGGCTTTCTCTGAGATTGCCAAAAGCGCAATAGAGAAGAAAACGGGCGCACGCGGACTCAGAGCTATAATGGAAAAGGTACTGCTCCCCGTAATGTATACGGCTCCCTCGGATATCACCATTGAAAAGGTTACGATTACGAGAGACTGTGTAACAGAGGGTGCTATGCCTCTTATTCAGAGAAATCCCGCAAGGGCGGCGAGCAAAGCCGCATCGCCCTTCGGCAGTACAACGGCATAATTACACATTTGACTCAGCTCCGCGTCGGGGGCTGAGTCTTTTTGTCTTGAAAAGGCTATCTTAATATGGTAAAATAATATAAATTAATATAAAGGAGCTTTGCACAAAATGAAGCAGAAGGTCAGCCTTAAAACTCTTAAATACTATGCAAAAATGGCATCCGAGGCTTATATAAACGACCCCGTTTACGTTTTTGCCTGCAAAAATGAAAATATCAGAAAAAGATTTATTTATCACTTCATACTTCTCAGACTCAATTCATCGAGAAAAAAGGATATCTTTTATTTTGACGAGGAGAACAGAGGCTTGTGCATATTCCGCCACGCCCATTACGATTATACGATGTGGCAGTTTCTCAAATGCCCCAACTGGGTGTTTCTGGTGCTTTATTTCCCCGTAACCATAAAAGCCCTGCTTGCTTATTCACATCTTGACAACAAGGATATTTTCGATGAAAACACGTACATAGTCTCCCCCGTTTTCGTTGCCAAGGAGCATCAGGGCAAGGGTATTGCAAGCCGTCTTTTAAGAGAAGGTATGTCAAAGCTTTATGCTGAGGGCAAGAAGATAGGTCTTGAAACACAAAACCCCGAAAACGTGGGCTTTTATGAAAGGCTCGGCTTCAAAACGGTAAAAACTGAGTTTTATAAGCTTGAAAAAATACAGAATACCTATATGATTTTTGAATAATCAAGATGTTTTTTCGCAAATTCCCGTAAATTGTTGCAGATATATTATAAAAAGTTTGAATAAAATAAAAAATTTTGTCTTAAGTGTTGAAATACGCTTCAGACTGTGATAATATATGATTGCGTTATAGTAACGTGAATTTTTAGTACGAGGTGAAAACATAATGACTTGGGACAACGATTACGCTTACATTCAGGTATTTATTGACTTCCTTAAACAGATCATCGAAATGATCAAGGGTCTTTTCAGCGGCAGCTCAACAAAAACTGAAGAGGACAACGAAGAAGAAAACGCATAAAAAATACCTATTAACACAGATCTGTATTAAAGAAAAACGCCCGGTCAGCCGAGCGCCTTTCTTTTTTATCCTTTTAAATATTCGGCTTTATTTTGCGTCCTTATAGGTGAGGAGGGATAATATGGATGATAATACTATAATCGGATTGTTTTTTCAAAGAGACGAGAAGGCGTTGGAGCTTGTGCGAAATAAATACGGCCGTTTTATTTACGGACAGGCATACAATATCACTTCGTCTCACGAGGATGCCGAGGAAGTGGAAAATGACACGTATATGAAGCTGTGGAATTCCATTCCGCCCGAAAGTCCCGTGTATTTTATGGCGTATATCGGCAAAATAGTGAGAAATGCCGCCTTGTCGCTTTACAGAAAAAATACGGCGGCAAAAAGAATGAACGGAATCGACCTTCAGCTGTCGGAGCTTCAGGAGTGTATTCCCTCGGCGGCTTCTGCAGAGGATGAATTCAATCTGAATTATACGTCCTCCGTTATTTCCGACTGGCTTCGCACACTCCCTTACGATGAACGCAATATTTTCATAAGAAGATACTGGTACGGAACGGGAGTCGGCAGTCTCTCCGAGGAGACGGGTATTCCTCCGCAAAAAATATCGGCTTTGCTGTTTTCTTTGAGAAAAAAGCTTAAAGCAGAGCTTGAATCGAAAGGAGTTACGGTATGAAAAAAGAAGATTTATACGACAGTATCACAAATATTGACGATGACCTTATAACAGATGCTCTGAAGCGTCCGACTCTGAAAAAGCGCAGATCTCCGATAGCATTTATCGTTTCCGCCGCGGCTGTATTTGCTATTGTGACGGTTCTTGGCATAAGCGCGGCAAACGGCGGCTTCAGCTTATTTACGGTTGACCCGACGGGGACGGAGGAAGCAACCGACAAGGAAGGCACCGACACTCCCCTGCCTTCTGCCGATATTGAGGCTGTCCCCCTTGCAAGGGCAGAATACCCCCGTCTTTCTCAGTATCCGTATCTTACGGACAGCGACCTAAACGGAGATACTCCGGATAATGCCTATGACGAATGGTATGAGGATATAAAGCAGCTCAGAGCAATAACGGTTGAAACAGAAAATATCAAAGGCTTTTCAGACAAAATAATGTCGGAATATCTGACCGGCAAGGAGGACGAAAACAAGGCAATATCTCCTCTTAATATATTTATGGCGTTCTCTATGCTTGCCGAGACCTGCTCTGAGGACAGCCGCAGTCAGCTTCTTGATTTACTCGGAGCCGATTCAGTAGAAGCCCTCAGCAATCAGGCAAATGCAATATGGCAGAAAAATTACCGTGATGACGGTGTAATGAAGTCCGTAATGGGAAATTCTCTCTGGCTTTCCGATGCTCTTTCCTATAACGAAAGCACAGCGGCAAAAATAGCAAAAAGCTATTATGCTGACGTTTTCACGGGAACTATGGGCTCGGAAAAATACAACAACGCGCTTAATCAATGGATAAACGACCATACGGGCGGACTTATTCCCACAGATATCGAAACTTATCAAGACACAGCCTTCGTACTCACCTCAACGCTTCTTTATAACACGAAATGGCAGAATACCTTTCAAGAAAAAAACACCCGAGAGGGCGTATTCCATTCTCCTGCCGGGGACGTAACCGTTGATTTTATGAATGCCTGCAATCAGATGGATTACTATTGGGCAGACACCTTCGCAGCAATAGCCCTTCGTCTTAATATCGGCGGTAAAATGTGGTTCATTCTTCCCGACGAGGGCATTGATGCAGATACCGTATTCTCGGATTCGGACGTTCTTTCTCTTATTACGACAAGTGATACGGACCTTATGAATCGGGAAAGCCGAAAATATCTGAGGGTCAATATGTCGATTCCGAAATTCGACGTAAGCTGTCAGACTGAGCTTACCGACGGCTTTTCACAGCTTGGCATTTCCGATATTACAAACCCCTTAAAGGCAGACTTTTCGTCTCTTGTTACCACGGACGGTATTCCCGTATATCTGGATAAGGCAACGCACGGAGTCAGAGTACAAATTGACGAGGAGGGAGTCAGTGCCGCCGCTTATACGGTATTGATGGAGGCAGGAAGCACGGCTCCGCCTGAGGAGATCGTTGATTTCATTCTTGATCGCCCCTTTGCCTTTGCCGTTACACTTGACTATAACACTATTTTATTTGCCGGTGTTGTCAATACACCGTAATAAGACCGCGGGGATGTAAAAGAAAGCTTTTACATCCCCTTTTATATTTTTTTAGGTTCTTCACGGAAAGTTGGGGGTTGAAGCGGGCACGGAAGTGCCAATTAAAAGTTTTCGCCCCGCTTTTTCAAAAGCTCACGGTGTCAAGAGGCAGAGCCTCTTGTCGCACTCCGCAGAGTGCGAAATCCTTTTTGCTTT
>JAZNFG010000032.1:0-6054 GCA_045589015.1 Acutalibacteraceae bacterium | reverse complement strand
CGATATATGCTCTGTTCTTGGAGTGAATCCCTCATATCTCATTGACGGCAGTATATTTTCCATTGAAAGTGAAATAGCCGAAAAGCTCAACAGAAAATCAGAAGAGCATAAGCAGATAATATCAAAAATAATAGATACCTTTCCCGACAGATGAAAAAACGCCCACGCTTCCAAAAAAATGAGAAGCGTAGGCGTTTTTTTGAAGAATCATCACGTTGTCGACGGCTTATCCGAAAACGGTTGTCTGAGTTTTGGTATGGTTATCTTTTGATTTGATAACGTTTTGTTCTTACACTTTTGTGCTTAAAAGCGTACGTTTTTGCACGAAAGCACAGCGTTTTTGCTAAGCATATTGCGTTTGTAACCTACATCATACATACTAAGAGTGAAACGTACAAGGAAAAATGATTTATCTCTGTACGAAAAAACAGCCAATATGTATTTTTTTGAAAGGATATGTGTAAAATGAAAAATAAGAGTTTAATAAAACGAATAAGTGCCGTTTTGATTTGTATCAGCATTATTTGCAGTTGCTTTGTTTTATCTGCGTCTGCTGTTACAAGATCAAACAGTTTTATGACATCAAGCTGCACAGAAGAAAAAGCTACAATGAAGGTTTCTACCGGCGGCACCAGAACGGAATCCGTAAGCTGTCAAATGGATGGTCTTAGTTCACAATATGATTTGTTAAATCTCTAAGTAAGTAATACGTACATATTGGCTGTTACGTTATTTTAAGGGGGGAAATAGTATGAAAAAATGCGTTTCGTTTATAATGGTTCTGATAACTCTTATGCTGACTGCCTGTAACGATTCTCTTCCAGTATTTGACGGGGTAAATTACGAGTACGACTTTCAATCGTATTTTTATATGAACAGTGACATCGTCGCAAATTCGGAAGGATACTTTTTTAAGCAAAACAGAGTTATATGCTTCTTTGACAGAGAGACAAAAAGCACGGCTCCCTTGTGTTCAAAAATAAACTGTGAGCATAACAGAAGCAGTACGGACTGTAACGCATATATTGCATATTCGGGAGATTCAAGAATGTGGTACTATAACGGTGAGCTTTATTTTGTTTCCTTTAACCTCAATACGTACCGCTACTATATAGAAGCTCTTTCCACGGACGGAAGTAAAAGAAGAAACGTATGCAACCTTTTTAAGAAGGATATAACGGAGGAGGAGCTGAACGAGGGCTTTTCATACGGCAGTGATATCAGGTATCTTATGCTTCACAGAGGTTATGCGTATTATTTGCTCCTTACAGAGGATGCCCGCTTTCAGATGTTCAGAATCAGATTAACGAGATTTGCAAAGCCCGAGCTTCTCTATGAGGCTGACCATATCACTAATTTTAAAGGCTTTGAAAATAAAATTTATTTTTCTGCCGCAGATTTTGAGCCTGAGGCCGAGCTGGTTGAAGAGTCTGACTTTACCTGTTATGCTTATGATGTTGAAGAAGAAGCTATCTCGGTAGTTTTTGAAAATACGGCAATAGGGGATCTCTATATCGTTGACGGCGACGCATATTATTTAAGGGGAACAGAGCTTTTCAAAAGAAGTCTTGCGGGCGGTGATAAGCAGGTGATATATTCCTTTGAAAGTTCGGGCAACCTTTCGTACGACGGAAGGTATTTCTACTTCGATAATTTTGACGGTTCCGAAGAAAATCAAGCAAACAGAGCAGTACTTGTTTTTGATGAGAGCTTTTCCCTTGTTGATGAAATTTTGCTGGAAAGCAATTTTTATTTAAATAGATTCGGTGATGAATATTATATGTTCTGCGATAAGCTTGACGGCGACACTACGGTAACGGTTGCCTTTGACAAATCGGGAATCGGTACGGGAAAGCTTGAACGTATTGAATTAAAATGAGCCTTATGGAGTTTGTAAGAGTATTTTTTAACAGAAAACTGATATTGCTGACTTTTGCGGTGCTGTTAATGAATTGTTTTGTTTTTATCCTTGAACAGACGAGGCTGTACTCCGACGGGGACGTTACGGTATTTTCCGTCTCAGAGACCGAACGCGACCTTGTCGTGGAATATAAAGAGATGAGTATTTCCGAAGCTTACGAGCTGAACGAACGGAGAATCAATGAAAATAATTTCTTCAACATAATGAATATCTGTTCGGACAAGGAGCACGAGCTTTACGGCTTTTATAAAGAAATGCAACAGACCTTGAAGAATGAAAATCCCGAGCTTGCAAGGTATTATTCTCAGAACAAGGAGACGCTTACGCCCGCCTACTGTCTTAACAGGAGCTACGCGCTGAAAAGTTTTGATTCACAGCTTGAGTATATGCTGGGCTATGACAGCAGATTTCAGCAGATGGAAAGCAATATAGAAAAATTAAAGAACAGCTCGGTTATGCTGACAGAATATGCTCTGTCGGATGCGGAAAAGACATTGGAGGATTATGAGCGTATAAGAAATACGGAGCTTACGTTTGACTGTTACCGTGCAGAGGAGGCGGTGTTCGGCTACCGTTTACCCGTGCTTTTTTCTCTGCTTTTGATTTCTGCGGTTCTTTTGTCATTCTCTTACGAGGAAAAGAACGGACTCAAACAGACCGTCAGAAGCACTAAAAACGGCAGAGGAAGGCTTGAACTGAAAAGAATAGGAATTCTGTTTTTTGCAAGCATCGTTTATCCTTTTCTGCTGTACGTGAGTCTGCTTCCTGCGGCTTTGCGGCTTTTCGGCGGTTTCGGCTCACCGTCTGCAAGCATACAGTCATCTGCTATGTTTTCCGACGTGACCTACCCGTTATCCTTCGGTGCATTTTTTGTTCTGAGTCTTCTTTTGCTTTCCTTCGGTGTTTTTTCCTTTTCTCTGCTTGCGCGTTTTATTCTTTATTCACTGAGACCGTTCAGAATGGCCTTGACTGCCATTGCAGCTCTGAGTTTACTTCAGTGGACGGCATATAAGTATATTGAACCGCAGAGCATATTTGCTGTTTTTAAGTACGCTAATTTTATTTCCGCTTTGGAATTGCCCACCGACGTTTTGTCCTACGGTAATATTCCTTCGGGTTCCTTTGCACTTAATAAAAATACCCTTACTGTAGTATTTGCAGTGTTTTCGGCATTGGTTTTTTCTGCTTTATGTATTTTTGCCGTTCACAAGGGTGCGGCACACGGAGGAGGATGCCTTACCCGGCGGGCAGATAGATTTATATTTTTGATAAAGGACGGTATTCTGTGCAAGGGAAGCCTCACGTTCAAAGAGCTTAATAAAATATTGTTATCTCAAAAGGGCTTGCTGTTGTTTTTTATAATGCTCGGGCTGTTTGTTTGCACGGTTGACTTTACTCCGGTAAAATATTCCGCTTACGACGGAATCATCAATGAGTTTTATGAGACCTACAGCGGAAAAACCGCTGAAGAGTCTCGTGAATATCTGAGCGTAATTGAAAACAGAATATCCGGACTTGTTTCAAAGGGCTCGTTTGTTTCAGCCGATATCCGATATCTGACTGAGGCGTACGGTGACGTAGCCTCGTATATCGAGTATCTTGAAGATGCCGAAGGAGCGGGCTATGAGGTAAGAGTTACCGACCCGCGAGGGTACGGGCATCTGTTTTCTTCGGATTACGCCAAGGACAGGATTATTTTCAACGGTGCCGCCGTGGTATTCCTCGTTCTTATTTTGTCCGACGTTTTTACCTTTGAAGAAAAAAACGGAGTAAAGGGAATTATCAGCTCAACTAAAAACGGAAGAAGAAGGCTGTTTACAGCTAAGCTGACGGCGGCTGTCATAACGGCAGTTGCCCTATGGATTGCAGTATGGGGAATACAGCTTTTTCGGATTTGCCGCCTTTTCGGAATTGCAGACCTGAACATACCCGTTCAGAGTATAATGATATTTTCCGATTGTCCCGTGTCTGTGGATACGGGAGAGTATCTGGCTCTGAGCTTAACCGCAAGATTGCTCCTGCTTATTGCCGAGGCCGTTTTTATTTGCTTTGCGGGGACGGCTATGAAAAAAGAGGGAGCGGTAAGCATCGTTTCTTTGAGTATACTGCTGCTGCCCGAAATACTGTCTGCTTCGGAACTCGGTTTTTTTGATAAGCTTTCTTTCATAAGCTGTCTTGATTTGCCGCTGTCGGACGGATACGGATTCGTTTTCATTCTTATCGGGCTTGCGGCTTTATGCGGACTGTTTTACGCCGGAAGCAGAAGGGGGAATATGCGTGGATATTTCGCTTAATATAAAAGGGCTTACCAAGGCTTACGGGGATAAGCTTGCCCTTGATAATTTTACCTTTGATTTTTCCGCGGGAATTTACGGAATTCTCGGTGCCAACGGCGCGGGAAAAAGCACGTTGTTTAATCTTATTACGGATAACGTAAAAAGAGACGGAGGACAGATATTTTATAACGGTAAGGAAATTCTGACTCTGGGTGCCGATTTCAGAGGGGACGTGGGTTATATGCCGCAAAGCTACGGCTTATACGAGGATTTCTCACCCGTAAGTTTTCTTCTGTATATGGCGGAGCTTAAAGGAATAGGAAGAAGAAGAGCAAAGGAGCAGATTGGCGATTTGCTGAAATTCGTAAATCTTGAAGCCTCCGCAAAAAAGAAGATCGGCAGCTTTTCGGGCGGTATGAAGCAAAGGGTTCACCTTGCAAACGCTTTGCTCGGTGAGCCGAAGGTAATAATACTTGACGAGCCCACCGTAGGGCTTGACCCGAATGAAAGGCTCAGCTTCAGAAATATGCTAAAGGAGATTTCGGGGAACAGAATTATAATTTATTCCACACACATAGTCGGAGATGCCGAGAGTATTGCAGATAAGATTCTGATTATCGACAGCGGTGCTCTGAAAAAGGACGGTACGGGATTTCAGCTTGTTTCCGAAATAAAGGACAAGGTTTTTGAAAGAAGCTGTGATTTAAGCGAAACGGAGCTTTTAAGCAAGGCTTATCCCGTACACTTCATCCGACAAAGCGAAAAGGGACTGCTGTTCAGAGTCGTTGCGGATTGTCCCCCTGAGGGCTTTTACGCCGCTGACCGCGTCTGCCTTGAGGATGTGTATTTTTATTGTGCTCAGCAGCTGAAGCGGTAAAACCGCTGACAGCAGTATGTGAATGTCTTATGCTTTATGATACAGTCATATCTCCGAAGCGTTTGTTCGGATAATTGACAAATTGTTGAGAATGCCTTTTATCGCTATACATTGATTTTAGAACACAAATAATATACAATATTATATTGAATACGTGTCGAAAGGTGGTGAAATATCCAAGCAAAAACTATTCCCGATTTTGATGTGCTTACCGCTGGATTTCCATGTCAATCTTTTTCTACCGCAGGATTCAAAAAGGGATTTAGTGACCCGAGAGGCAATTTGTTTTTTGAAATAGTCCGAATAATAAAAGAAAAACATCCTCGAATTATCTTGCTTGAAAATGTTGAAAACATAATTGAACACGATAATCAAAAAACTTTCCTGACTATTTTTAATTCTTTGGCGGAGTGCGGTTACGATGTTAAATATCGCACATTACAACCATTTGACTATGCCGGAATTCCACAGAGAAGAAAAAGGGTTTTTATCGTTGCTTTTCGGGATATCGATGATTGCGATGCATTCTCATTCCCTGAACAAATGGAAGAAAAAACAAATTATAGATAGGATTGTTGACTTTTCGAAAAAACAACACGCTTCTTATTACTATGAAAACACCCATCCATCTTACTATGAACTTGAACAGAAAGCAAAAATGGGAAAAATTTACGCTCTTAAAAACGATGGCTCGGTATATTGTTCAGGAATGCTATGCCCTACTTTAATTGCAGGTATGGGTAAATTTCCGGATAGAATTCCAATTGTCAAAGACCGTTATGGAATTAGGCGTCTCACAATTAGAGAGTGTTTACGTTTTCAGGGCTTTCCCGAGAATTTTAATATTTCAAACAATCATTTGTCAAATATCGAAAACGGAAAAGCCGCACCGAGCTTCTTTACGTTTATCGATATATGCTCTGTTCTTGGAGTGAATCCCTCATATCTCATTGACGGCAGTATATTTTCCATTGAAAGTG
>JAZNFG010000031.1:0-36449 GCA_045589015.1 Acutalibacteraceae bacterium | reverse complement strand
AGGATTTCGCACTCTGCGGAGTGCGACAAGAGGCTCTGCCTCTTGACACCGTGAGCTTTTGAAAAAGCTCAACCAAAACTTTTAATAGGCACTCCCGTGCCCACTTCATCCCCCAAGTTTCCGTGAAGAACCTTTTTTTTGCTTTATACCGCCGCCGCTGTCGGACTTCTATTCTTTTATTGCATTTCTTTATATAAATATGGTATAATTTGTACGAATAAGGTTATCTGAGGTGAAGCAAATGATGAAAAAAAACAATACCCTTTTATTTATCTCGGAAGCAGTCTGCCTTGCTGTTACTATAGCTGCACTGGCAGTATACTATCCGTTCTTCCTTGAATGGTCAAATACCGCCGCGCTGATTATCTGTCCCGTGCTTGCCACACTCGGCGCAGGCGGACTCGGGGCAAATGCGGCTGCTGCAGGCAAAAATGCGTCAAAGCTCCGCGTTGCTCTGTCTGCCGCTGTAACAATGGCAGTTTTTTACACGGTACAATGCGTAACCTGTCTTATACTGAACAACACACTTGATATCGGCAAGAATTCAATGCTTTATGACAGCAACGAATTTGCTATATGCTGCTCTTATATTGCAGTATTTCTGATTCTTGCTGTTCTTCTGATTATTTTCTTCAGACGCCTTTACGGCAAGAGGGCTTCAACGGCTGTCGGTATCATATCCGTTTTTGCTGTCTCGGTTTTCGCTCTTTGCTGCTTCAGGGAGGCTTTACCTACCGAACGGCTGTACCCCGTTTACCGCGTATTTGTTTCACAAGGCGGTGTTCAGACGGAGGAAGAAAAAATCAGCTACGGCTTTCAGTATGCAACAGTCAAGATAAAGCCGACGGATACTATCCCCGAAAACGGCAGCTTTTCAATAAATCTCGCAAAAAATGAGCGTGAGGGCTGTCAGCTTTGTATTGCCGCAAAAGAAGAAATGCCGATAGCCGTCCGCGTTGGCGACTTTACCGACAAGGACGGAAATACCCTTGAAACCGCAGTATTCAGAGAGTCCTATCTTGAGATACAGTACAAGGGAGATATGTTCTCCGATACCTTCCCCGACGGACTCATTCCCTACGGTGAAGAGACTCCCGTTACGCCGGAGAAAAATATGAATCAGACCTTCTACATTGAAGCCGTAAGCTCCGCAGACTCACCTGCAGGAGAATACACGGCTCCCGTAGAAATATTATACGAAAATGAGGTTATCGCAAAAACCGCCGTCACGGCAACCGTCTGGAACTTCACCCTTCCCGACGAGCCCGCATTGGAATCTGCCGTAGGTCTTACAGGTCAGATATTCAAGCTTGCGGCAGGTCTTGAAAATAACCTGTACGGAGTAAACACCTGGCTTACCTTCTACGACGGAAGCATTGAGCTGACGGATGAGCAAACGGCCGTATACAAGGCTTATTATGACTTTCTGTTAGAGCACAAGCTCTGTGCAAATTATCTGCCCTATGACATACTGGATGAGCGCGCAGATGCCTATATGAGCGATCCCCGAGTGACTGCCTTCTGCATCCCCTACCCCGAGGATAACGAAAAGCTCCTCGCCTATTGGGAAAAGGTCAATTCAAATCCCGAATGGGCACAAAAGGCATACTTCTATCCCGTTGACGAGCCGACAAATACGCAGGGACGGGTGGAATCCTTCACAGAAAGAACGAAAAGACTTGCCGAGCTTTGCCCCGGCTACCACATGGTAAGTCCCTTTACGTCGAACACACAGATTACCGATACGGAAGGCAACACAATGTCCGTCTGGCTGTTCGAGGAGGATAAATGCGATATCCTTTGCTCAATCATCGATACCCCCGATACCGACGCGGGCTTTACCGAATGGCTCCAAAGGAAGCTGTCAGAGGGCGACAAGGCCTGGTGGTACGTCTGCTGTTCGCCCTCGGATGCCAGCGGCTACTGCAATTTATTCACTTATCAAAACGGCATCAAGCACCGTATGATGTTCTGGCAGAATTTCGCCGCGGATTATCAGGGCTTCTTATATTATGAAACCTGTAATCTGTGGAATTCCGCCGACCCGTGGACAAATGCAATTACCTTTGCGGTGGCATTTGACGAAAAAACAGGCGGTGACGAAGCAGGCGACGGACTTTTGCTTTATCCCGGCCCCTCTGTGGGCATAGACGGCCCCGTAGCCTCATTAAGACTTAAATGCGTAAACGACGGAGCAGATGATTTTGACTATCTCACCCTTGCAAAAGAAAAGCTGGGCGAGGAAAAGGCAAATGAATTCGTCAGCCGTCTTTCGGACTCCTACACCGAATATACGCTTGATGCAGATGAGTTTTATTCTGTCCGCCGTCAGCTCGGTGAAGCGCTCTCGGAATAACAGCCTACGAAAGCGGTCGCCTAAGGTGACCGTTTCCGTATAGTCCGGCTCCCGAGAAAGCCCCGATTTCCGTTCGGAGGGACATATAATCTTTTTGCGATATCGGAAGGAATTTCCTATAAAGTAAACAATCCCCTTAAAGCAAGGCTGAGGTCTTAATGCTTCAGTCACCTGCTTTAAGGGGATATTATTTCCTTACGGAATATTTTATTCTGTTTTCAGGCTGAATTGAGCAATTGCTTTTTCGAGAGCAGCCACGTTTTCATCGCTTGTCGCCCACGATGCGCAGAAGCGCACGCAGGAATGATTTTCATCAACCCTGCACCAGTAATCCCACGAAAACTCCTCGGAAAGAATATCAAGCACGGTATCGGGCAGGACGGGGAACTGCTGATTTGTATTCGACTCATAAAGGAAGGGGAAGCCTGCCTTTTTGAAGGCATCTCTTATTCTGTATGCCTTTTCAATGCCGTTTTTTCCCATTTCATAATAAAGACCGTCTGTGAACATCTCTCTGAACTGAATGCCTAAAAGTCTGCCCTTTGCAAACATTCCGCACTGTCTTTTCTGCATATAGCGGAAATCCTTTTTAATTTCACCGTTTACGATAACCAAGGCTTCACCGAAAAGTGCGCCAACCTTTGTTCCGCCGATATAGAACACGTCACAAAGCTCAGCAAGGAGCGGAAGAGTCACGTCGTTGCCCTCAGCCATAAGTCCGTAACCCATTCTTGCACCGTCAACGTATAAGTACATTGAATGCTCGTCACAGATATCCCTCAGTCTTCTGAGCTCTGCGGCAGTATAAAGAGTTCCGTTTTCGGTAGGCTGTGAAATATAAAGCATTTTCGGCTGAACCATGTGGTCATACGTGCCGTCTGCCCAATATCCCTTTATATAATTCTCAAAAACGTCTCCGTCAACCTTTCCGTCATCGGAGGGAAGTGCGATACACTTATGTCCCGTGCCCTCTATTGCGCCTGCCTCGTGAACGTTTATGTGTCCCGTAACGGCACATACAACGCCCTGATAGGGTCTGAGTGCCGCGGCAATTACCGTAGTATTGGTGCCCGTTCCGCCTACTATAAAATGAACGTCGGCATCCTCGGCATTACACTCCCTTTTAATAAGTGCCCTTGCCTCCTCGCAATAATGGTCAACGGCATATCCCGCAGTCTGCTCAAAATTCGTTTTTACAAGAGCGTCAAGTATTCTCGGATGCGCGCCCTCAAGGTAGTCACAGTCAAATTTAATCATTTTTTATCTCTCCATATCTATTGTTATTGAATCGTCATCACCGGTACGGGTATTATACAGAAAATGCTTTACGGTTTCAAGTGCCGTTTCCTCTCCGGGAATCATTTTATCAACGTCAACGCCTATTTTCCCGAGAAGTGCCGTGCCCTTTTTCACACAACCGGTTATTACCTTATATTCGGCAGTATCGGGTGTAAAGGGAGCATTTCCCGAAAAAACGTAACGCATAACGGTAAATGCGGTGTCCTTAACCGATTTGTTTTTCATATTTTTTATTTCTTCGGCACTAAGCCCCGATTTTTTTCCTGCAAAACGTGCGGGAAGATACATAGAAAGCCTTGAAAAAACAGAAATCACGGCCTTTACCGTACGGGGATGATTTCTTATTTTAAGCCTGTCAACGTTAACCACGTGAGACATATTTTCAATAAAGGTGTCCCAATCCGTCCTTGCAAGAGGCAGGCTTCTTTCGGCAAGCCCTGCAAAGTTCAGAGAATAGATATACTCCTCTGCGCTGAGTCCCTTTGTATCAAAGCCGTCAATTTTTTCAATACCGACGCTCTTAACGTCAAGGGTATTCTTCTCCCCGTCAAATACCACTCTTCTCATTTTTCCCTTTGCCGAGGGAAGTGCGGACGTTGTAATATCGTAAAAGCCGCTGCCGTATTCATCCTCATATTTTTTTATTCCGTGAACGTGAGTGTGTCCCGTAAAAATAACCTTAACGTCATTTTCACACATAAGACGGCTCATTCTTTCATAGCCGCCGAGCAGCTCAAATTCGGCAACCCCCTTATATACGGGCCACGGGGGAATTACGGGGTGATGCACGGCAAGAGCTACCCTCTCCCCTTCAGCGTGAGCTTTTTTTATTTCATTTTCAAGCCATAAAAAGCCTTCGTCAAACAGTCCGCAATGGCTTCTGCCGTTTCCGTTATCGTAAATTGCAATAAGACGGAGTCCCTGTCCGAGCCTTACCGAATAAGAGCCGCTTTCGGCATCGGTGCTGTCTGCATATTTATGTCCGAAATCAAAATAAAGCTCCGGAAGCTCGGTTTTATATACCCTTTCGGCAGGCACACAGCCATCAGAGGTATATTTTACGGGATGAAAAATATTTTCATCGTCGCCCAGCCCCGCATAGTCGTGCGTGGCACCGGTTACAAGAACCTTTTTTCCTGCATCCGTCAGCATTTTAAGCTCAGCGATAAAATCCCTGTGGCTCTGAAGGTCACCGTTATTTATAAGGTCACCCGTAATAAGAACCCAGCTGCACTCATCATCCTCAACAATTTTCTTAAAAAAGCTCCGAAGAATATACGGAGTGCTTTTTATTGCAATCTGGTCTCCCATTTCGCGGTCGGTAATGCATTTGCACTCCTCCCACATCCTTTCGGACAGATAGTGCGTATCGGTCAGAACGTAAAAAACCAATTTGTCGGACATAACCTTACTCCTTTTTTACGATTACTTAAAATTAATACTCAAATAATTGTGGAAATATTTGTTTTTTTAGTATATAATACAATAACAGCCTGTTATTGTAAAGGCAAAGCAAAAAAAATTAACAAAAAGGAGGGATAGTACCGAATGACAGATAAGCTTAACGTGCTGATACTCAGCCGCTATATGAAATTTTATGATTCGGTCGTCCCTCTCGTAAGCAGGTATTGCTCGGCAAACGCAGTCTTTGCGTCAGATACCACCGAGGCAAAAAAGCTGCTTCTGACGACCCCCGTCGATGCCGTAATAATCAACTCTCCCCTGCCCGACGAAAGCGCGGCCGACTTTGCGGCGGAATGCGCGGAAAAGAAGAATCTTGCGGTACTGATGTTAGTGCCGAAGGAATCCTTTGAGGCGGCATCAAAAAAGCTGTCGGCATCGGGAATTCTCACTCTCCCAAAGCCTGCCGCGGAGGAAACGGTTGTCCAGACTCTGATTCTGCTGAAATCAACAGCCGTCAAGCTGGAAAAGCTATCCGAGGCAAGGACAAAGCCCGACACCGCTCTTGAATTCAGAGCTCTGATACGGGCAAAGATGATTCTCATAAGCTCCTTCGGAATGAGCGAGGAGCAGGCTCATAAGTATATAGAAAAGAGAGCTATGGAATCAAGAAAAACAAAAATCAGTATTGCAGAAAGCATAATTAACTCTTACGGAAATTAATTTTTACGGAGGTATGACAATATGAAAAAAGCGACAGCGGTTATTTTATCTGTCATAATGCTGATATCCGTCCTGCCCTTAACGGTAGCGGCCGCATCGGGTGAAGCTTCCCCTTCTACGTGGACTGCCGTTGACGGTCTCGGAAGAACTCTGTCAATGAACGATTCCGTCGGAGATAAAAGAAGTGACAGATTCGTCGGAATGTTTTACTGGATATGGCATTATCCTTGGATATCCGACCACGAGCCCATAACCACGGGCAGCGTGCTTGATTTGTTTCCCGAGGCTGTAAACGATTGGGAGCATCCCGCCTGGAGCTCGACCTACAGCGGACGCCCCTATTTCTGGGACGAGCCTCTTTACGGCTTTTATACGAACACGGACGAATATATTTTAAGAAAGCACGCAGAGCTTTTAGCCGATGCGGATATTGATACGGTAATTTTTGACACGACAAATGCAACCGAGGTCTTTTCCGAGGGATATATGAAGCTTCTTGAGGTATGGAGCAAGGCAAGAGAAGACGGAGTGAACACTCCCGACGTTATGTTTATTCTCAACTTCGGGGGAAGCGAGGACTGCCGCACACAGCTGATAAGCTTATACGATAACCTTTACAGCAAGGGCTTATATAAGGATTTATGGTTTATGTGGGAGGGCAAGCCGCTTATTATGGCAGACATTTCCGCACTTGACCCGAAGGAGGAAAAGGACAGGGAAATTTTTGAATTTTTCACCTTCCGCGATAATGAAGCCACCTATTTTGCCGATGACTGCTCATATACCGAAGGCACTTGGGGCTGGTGCTCTGATTATCCTCAGACAAAATTCGGCAAAAAGCTGACGGGACAGATTGAGCAGATGTGCGTTTCCGTTGCACAGAATGCAAACGAGTACGGTCTTACGGCTATGAACTCTCCCGTAGGCACTCTGCAGGGCAGAAGCTTCACCGACGGAGCCTTCTCCTACACCTACTCTTATGCGGGACAGGAGATAACAGTCGATAAGAATATTGAAAGTTCCCTTCTTTACGGTCTCAACTTTCAGCAGCAATGGGACTATGCAATAGAAAACGATCCCGAATTTATTTTCGTTACGGGCTTTAATGAATGGATAGCAGGCAGATTTGATACGTGGAACGAGGTGGAAAATGCATTTCCCGATCAGTTCGACCCCGAGCATTCAAGAGATATTGAACCCTCAAAGGGTGTTCTCAAGGACCACTATTATTATCAGCTTGTTGAAAACGTACGACGCTTCAAGGGTGCCCGGGCTCCCGAAAGCACAGAAGCGGAAAAAACCATTGATATTTCGGCAGATGCTTCACAATGGGACAGCGTTACTCCGGAATACAGGCATTATACGGGACTGACACAGCGCGACAGCGCAGGCTGGGCAGGCTGCTACTACGAAAACCACACCGCAAGAAACGATATAGTCAGCACAAAAGCAGCCTTCGACGAAGAAAACGTTTATTTTATCGTAAAAACAGCAGAAGCACTCACCCCCGAAGCCGACGAAAGCTGGATGCAGCTTTATATCGATACGGATTTCAGCGGAATTTCTCCCGAATGGACAGGCTTTGAATACAGAGTCAGCAATTATTCCCCCGAAAGCGGCACGGCAGTTTTGGGAAAATACAGCCGAAGCGGTGTTTTTGAAGCCGTTTCCACCGTACGCTACAGCGTAAACGGAAGCACTCTTCAGCTGGAAATTCCCCGTGAGTCTTTAGGTCTTACCGAAAACAGCGTTAAATTCAATTTCAAATGGACGGACAACGCAGATGATTCGGACGTTATGAACCTTTACGTTGACGGCGACTGTGCCCCCGGCGGAAGATTCGCATTCGCATTTGATTCCGAGGCTGAAGAAAAAACAGACGGCACGTCCGACGACAGTACGCATACGGGCTTGTGCAGTCTGTTTACCAAGCTTCTGACCCGTCTGGATTTAATTTTTGCTTCAATAAGAAATTATTTTGTTTTTAAGTTCAGATAAAGCACGGTTTTTCCATAAGGCTTTGCATTTAATTATATTAACGTATTCAGAAAAAGGTTCTTCGGAAACGGATTTTCCGAGGAGCCTTTTTTATTTTTACTTTATATGATATTCCTTCCGGTATCGTAAAAAGCTTACGTTCTCTTTCCGTCTTAATTTTTTCAAAATACCGTTTTTCCTTTTTTTGCCTGTAATATTATTTTCACAGCCGTAAACAATACTATCAGCACGGAAAACGATTATCGGAACGAAAAAGCTTTCCGAAAATTGTCAGGTAATAAATTTCTCTTGTCCGTGCACAATAGTAATGCAAATCAAACTAAACTTTTTGCAAAAGGAGTGAAATATAATGAAAAGCGGTAATTCAAACCTTGTTCCCGAAGCAAGAGAGGCTCTTAACAAGTTCAAGATGGAAGCAGCTTCAGAAGTAGGCGTAAACCTCAAGCAGGGTTACAACGGCGATCTCACATCCCGTCAGGCAGGCTCTGTCGGCGGTCAGATGGTCAAGAAGATGATCGAGGCTTACGAAAAGGGTATGAAGTAATCTCCTTTGGCTCAGTATCTTCAAATGAGGACGTAACAAAGAAAAGACCGAAAAAGGGATAGAGACAGAAATTTCTGCATTCCGAATGACGGATTTTACCGTATTTTTCGTTCTTCATCTTTTTTACGGCTCCTATACGAGGCAGTATTTTTTGACGGAAAAAATACTGCCTCTTTCTTTTTTACATAAAGCTTATATTTGTCAACAAATCCGCAATTATTTGTCCGTTATTACATCCAAGGCAACAAAATCGCAAACTTGTCTTAATATTTTGTTAAAATTCTATAATAAAATAAAAAAATTTTAGGCGGTTTGATTCTCGACAAGTGTCGGATAATGTGATATAATTCTCGGGTAAATCAAAATATTCAAAGGAGAAGGTTATGAAAGCCTCAGAAAGTATCAACAATTTCAAGTCAGGCCTCAGGATGTATGCCAACTTTTCGGCAAGAAGCATCAAGAAAATCTGTCAGGAGATAGGTCCCCGTGAGGCGGGCTCGCAGGCTGAGCTTGATGCACAGAATTATATGGCAAATCTTGTGGGAGATGCCGCTGATGAGGTAAAGCAGGAAAGCTTCAAGGTAGCTCACCGCGCATTCCTTATGTGGTTAAGACTCGGTGGTATATTACTTCTTATTTCCGTTGCCGCAGGCGTCGCAAACATTTTTGTAAAGGATGTTGTCTTTGCCCCCTACGTTACGGCGGTATGCTGTGTGATTACAGCAATAATGCTTTTCGGAGAATTCCTTTTCTACAAGCCCGTCATTGACCCCTTTTTCAAGAAGGTAACGTCTCATAATACCTATTGTATAAGAAAAGCCTCGGGTGAGACAAAAAGAAGAATTATTCTCGCAGGTCATTCCGACTCCTCAATCGAATGGAGATTCACACATCTCGGCGGTGCGCCCCTGATGTATATAGCATATATTTATCCCGCACTCGGTCTTGCTTATTCCGTTGTTACCACAATAATTATGCTTGCAACGGGTGAATTCAATCCCGTGCTTGCAGGAATCGGCTGTGCTTTTGTTCCCGGCTACGTAGGTCTTGTAATTTTTATGAACTATAAGGTCTGCGTTGACGGTGCAAACGATAACCTTACAGGCTGTATGATGGGTGCGTCCGTGCTCAAGTTTATGGGCGACAACAACATAAGATTTGAAAATACCGAGGTTATTGCAATGTTTTCCGGTGCTGAGGAAGAAGGCCTCAGAGGAGCAAAGGCAGCAGCAAAGCTCCACCCCGAATTCAAAAAGGGCGGCGAGGTTGAAACCGTATTTGTTGCGTTTGACACCATAACCGATTATGATGATATGGCAATTTATAACCGCGATATGTCCGGTATTACAAAGCACAGCACAAAGGCCTGCGCCCTTCTCAAGCAGGCAGGTAAAAACGCAGACATAGACCTTCCCTTCTCCGTTGTTTTTGCAGGCTCATCAGACGGTGCGGCTATGACTCAGGCAGGCGTTCACGCAACGACCTTTGCCGCTATGAATCCCGGACCTCCCAAGTATTATCACACAAGAGACGACAAGGCGGATATACTCAATCTTAAAACGATTGAAAAGGGTGTTGAAATCGCCCTCGAAACCGTTTTCCTCTTCGATGAGCAGGGACTCAAGGAAAAATACGAATAATCGAGAAAGCATTATATGGGGATGTAAAAAACGAAAGTTTTTTGCATCTCTTTTTTTGTTTCTTCTCCGATGTACCGTCAACTGACATATATAATAAAATATTTAATATATTATTGTATATAATTATTATAACAGATATTTACTTTTCGCTTGCAAAATGCTCACGGGTCTGTTATACTTAATGCGTATAATTTAAAAGGAGCAGATTAAAAATGAAAAAATCATTCAGAACAATAATTTCCTTTATTTCAGCAGCACTTATCCTTGTATCCTTTTCATCCTGTACTCTTATTGAAGCGATGAAGAACGGTGCGCTTCAGGCAGGAGAAACCACGATTTACGCTACTCCCGAAGCAGAGAAAATTATAGCCGAATTCAACGAATATCTTGATAATTCAAAGAACACGGCAACAAAAATCACAGAAAACGTAAGCTACAGCGCAGGCAAGCCCGACGTTTTCAAGGCAGGCGAGGAAGCAGGTGTTCTTGATGCCGCCGCAAATCAGCTCAAGACCTTCATTATGTCCGCAAAGCCCGGAAGCACCTCCGAGGAGATAGCAAAGGACGCCGAGGACAGCCTTCTCAATAAGCTTGACGAAGCCGCAGTTCTCAAGTTTGACTTCACAAGAAATATCGCAACGGAAAACGTTACGAACAGCAAGGGTGAAAATGAGGTTGACGAGGAAAACAACCCCATCACCGAAACAAAAATAAGCGATAACGTTCTCCATCTTACCTTTAACTATTTCGATTATGTTAAGGCTGAGGAGATTACTGCCGAGGATGACATAGAATCAACTGTTCTCGTAGACAATAATACAACCGCTGAGGAAGAGACAGCTGAAGAAGAAACAGCTGAAGAGGAGACCACACTTATACTTGCCGATGCCGCTACAATCGAAAGCGTATTCGGAACAAATAAGGATAAGCAGCTCGTTCTCAAGAATTTTGAAAGCATCAAGGATTACATAGTTGTAAAGGACTATGAGCTTACCTACAAGAACTGTGTTATCAACTCAGATGCAAACATCGAAGCAGGTACTCTTTCCTTCGTTAACTTCCAGAAGAATATGACTGTTACAGCTACGGTTGAAGGCGTAGGCGCACTCGCATCCTACGGTGAAATGGAGGTTGTATTCGATCTTACAATGAACACAAATTACGAATTCACTTATGCTGAGGCTGACGAGACTGACGCTGATGAGCAGACTACAGCAGCAGACGAAACAACGGCTGAAGCAGCTGAGGAAACAACCGAGCCCTCAGAGGAAACAACGGAAACAGCAGAGGAGACCACCGCTGCAGAAGAAATCACCTCCGAGCAGGCAGAGGAAACCACTGCCGCCTGATTCCGGGTGAAATTCAAAAAAAAACTATAAAGCCGGAGTGTTGTTCTCCGGCTTTATTGAGATTAAATGACTCAAAACGGAGGCTGTTATGATAAAAAAATTACTGTCAGCATTAATTATCGCAGTTGCCGTGATAAGCGTATTTACCGCTTGCACAAAGGACGAGGGTGTCCCCGCGACACAGATAAGCGATAGCGATTCCGCACACCTTCAGGAGCTTTTCCCTTATTTTGACAGTCAGCTTGAAAAGGCACAGTCAGCAAAAAGCACAGGCACAAGCGACGCTTTTCAGAAGGCTCTCACAAATCCCGATACCTCAGCCGCGGCATACTACGGCACGGAGGACATCACAATAGACCTTCCCGAGCATTCTGATAAAACCGTAAGCATCAGAACGTCCGGCAAGCTTACACTTGATTCAACGGTAGCGTCTGTTGTTATTCTTGCCGCTGACGGCGGATTTTACGCAAATGCAAAGGCAGACAGCATCATAATAAAAGGCGACGGTATAAAGGCAGAGCTTGACTCTCCCGTCGGCACGGTGTACGTTACAGGTAAAGATGCCGAGCTCTTTATTAAAAATGAGGAAATCGAAAAGGTTATTGCAGGCAACAGCACCGCGGTTATTCACAATATCAGCGGAAATGCCGTGCAGGTAACCCTTATGAACGGCACAAAGGTAACGGTAGACGACAATCAGACGTATAAGGTAAAGGAAAACGTACTGACGAAATATGCTCCGTCAAAATAATCGGGAGGAAAACCAATGGCACAGGAATATTCAGTTTCTCTTCAGAAGCTCGTAAAATATAATGCCCTTGAAGTATTATACAGCCCGAAGCCTCTTGACGAGATATTCATTAATTCGAGAGACGTAAACCGTCCGGGGCTTATTCTTGCAGGCTACCACGATTTTTTTGACCCCAACCGTCTGCAGTTTTTCGGACTTACGGAATTCGGCTTTATCAATTCTCTTACAAAGGAAAAAAGAAAACAGTGTCTTACGCACTTTTTCTCTTATAAGCCCAGCTGTATCATCAGTACCAGAAGCATTGAGCCTATGAAGGAGTTTATGGACCTTGCTACGGAATACGAGGTACCCGTGCTGAAATCCGCAGACTCCACGTCGGGCTGTATGTCAACTCTTATTTCATATCTCGGTGTTGAGCTTGCCGAACGAATAACCCGTCACGGAGTATTCGTAGAGGTACACGGCGAGGGTGTGCTTATAGTCGGTAATTCGGGTGTCGGTAAAAGTGAAACGGCAATTGAGCTTATAAACCGCGGCCACCGTCTTATTGCCGACGATGCCGTTGAAATAAGACGTGTTTCATCAAAGAGCCTTGTAGGTACGGCTCCCGAAAACATAAGACACTTTATGGAGCTTCGCGGTGTCGGCGTTATAAACGCGCGTAATCTTTTCGGCATCGGCTCCGTCAAAATGACGGAAAAAATAGACATAATCATAAACCTTGAGCTATGGGATGAAAACAAGGTATATGACAGACTGGGACTTGAGGAGGAGTATATGGATATACTCGGAATCAGAATTCCCGCAATAACAGTCCCCGTAAAGCCGGGACGAAATCTTGCCATCATTATTGAATGTGCGGCTATGAATAACCGCCAGAAGCGTATGGGCTACAACGCGACAAAGGAGCTTCTGCAAAGCCTCGGTATGGTTGATGAGGATACCCCGTCAACGCCCAACGTAATCGAGGTGTGGCACTAATAAAGTAAACATTCCGCCGGCACGGCGGCATATACATCGGAGGTAATAAAATATGTACAGAATCGGAATCGATCTCGGAGGAACAAACATTGTTGTGGGAATCATTGACGAAAGCAACAAAATCGTAGCTAAGGCATCAAGAAAGACAAATGCCCCCAGAGCTGCGGAAAAAATATTTGACGATATGGCAGAGGCCGTAAAGGAAGCTATGAGTCAGATACATATCACTAATGACGACGTAATATCCGTAGGTGTCGGCACACCCGGCTCCGTAAACAAGGGTGAGGAGCTTATTGAATTCGCAAACAACCTCGGCTTCAATAACGTTCCCGCTTATAAATTACTCAGAGAAAGAATAGGAATCACAAACGTATACTTTGACAATGATGCAAACTGTGCAGCACTCGGCGAAGCAGTTGCAGGCTGCGGCAAGGGCGTTAAGGATTTCATAATGATTACACTCGGCACAGGTGTCGGCAGCGGTATCATCGTTAACGGCAAGCTCGTAACGGGTATCAATTACGCAGCAGGCGAAATGGGTCATACGGTTATCGTATACAACGGTGTTCAGTGTAACTGCGGCAGAAAGGGCTGCTGGGAAAAGTATTCCTCTGCAACTGCTCTTATCTCCCAGACAAAGAGCGAAATGAAAAAGAACTACAATTCACTTATGTGGGAGCTTGTAGGCAACGATATCAACAAGGTAAACGGAAGAACCGCATTTGATGCTATGAGAAAGGGCGATGCGGCAGCTCAAGCAGTTGTAAACAACTACGTTGCTATGCTTGCCTGCGGCATCGGCAACATCATCAACACCTTCCAGCCTTCAATGGTTTGCGTAGGCGGCGGTATCGGCAACGAAAAGGAAAACCTTCTCGGACCCGTACGCAAACTTCTCGCATCCGAAATCTATACCATCCACGCAAAAAAGCAGACTCAGCTTGTCAGCGCAGAGCTTGGCAACGATGCAGGTATTATCGGTGCTGCTCTTCTTGATGAATAAGGTGATATAATGACAGATTTACAGAAATCTTTTTCTGCAAGCTTTGAAAAAGAGGACTGCAGTATCCTGCTTGACGAACCGCTTAAAAACCATTGCTGCTTCAGAATAGGCGGCTTAGCCGAGGTTCTTGTGATTCCGAAAAAGGAAGCCGTGCTTATTTCCGTGCTTAAATATGCACACGAAAGGAGCATTCCTCTTCACATACTCGGAAACGGCAGTAACGTGCTTATTTCCGACGAGGGCTTAAAGGGCATAGTCGTAAAGCTTATGGGCGGACTTACGGACATTATCTATATGGGCGACGGAATTATAGGCTGCTCGGCAGGCGTTTCACTTTCCCGACTTTCCAATTTTGCAAAGGAGCTTAGTCTTACGGGACTTGAATTTGTTTACGGAATACCGGGCTCCGTCGGCGGTGCCGTTTTTATGAACGCAGGTGCTTACGGAGGAGAAATCAAGGACGTGCTTCTGAGTGTGCGCAGCGTTAATGCCCAAGGCAAGGACGTTACCGAAACGACAAGCGAGCTTCTTGACTTATCCTACCGCCACTCGGTATTTATGGAAAACGAAAGAATCATTACCGCCGCATATTTCAAGCTGTCCGAGGGAAACCAAGAGGAAATCGCGGCAAAAATGGATGAGCTTATAAACAAAAGGAAAACCTCTCAGCCGCTGGAATATCCCAGCGCCGGCAGTACGTTCAAACGTCCTGCTACAGGCTATGCCGCCCGTCTTATCGACGAATGCGGTCTGAAGGGTACTCACGTGGGAGATGCCGAGGTCAGCGAAAAGCACGCAGGCTTTGTTATCAATAAGGGGAACGCCTCCTTCTCCGACGTATTGTCACTTATTGAAATAATCAGAGACAAGGTATATCGGGAAACAGGAATTGCGCTTGTTCCCGAGGTGGAGATTCTGAAGGATTGAGCTATGACATTTTCAGCAAACGTAAAAAATGAGTTATTAAATATTAAATCTGAGCCCTGCTGTATGCATGCGGCGGGCTACGGTATATTGCTGTTCGGCAGGGCTTTTTCTCACGATGAGCTGTCAATACTGACGTCAAATGCCGATATTGCAAAATGCTACGCTGATGCCGTCACGTTTTTCTCGGGAAATGAAGTCGCCCCCGAAGAAACGGCAGGGGGCAAGTTCAAGGTCAAGGTAACCGATAAGGATACCTTATCAAAGGTATTCGCAAGTCTCGGTGCTGATGAAAATTCACCTAAAAGAAGAATTAATTTTGCAAATTTTCAGGATTCGTGCTGCTTCGTCTCTTTTCTCAGAGGAGCCTTTCTTGTCTGCGGAACGGTCACTAATCCCGAAAAGGATTATCACCTTGAGTTTTCCGTTTCTTCAAGAAGCCTTGCTCTCGACCTGCTCAAAATGTTCGATGAATATGAGGTCAAGCCGAAAATGACGGAAAGAAACGGCTCGTATACCTTATATCTTAAAAATTCTTCGGACATTGAATACGCGCTTGCATTAATGGGGGCACAGCAGAGCTTTCTTTATTTTACTCAGACAAAGGTTGAAAAGGATATAAAAAACCGCGTTAACCGCAGAGTAAACTTTGAAAGCGCAAATCTCGTGAGAACCATCAACGCGGCATCCGAGCAATACGAGGCTATTGAAAAAATATATCAGTCCGTCGGCGAGGACGGTCTTCCCGCTGAGCTCAGAGAAATTGCAAGGCTGAGATACGAAAACCGAGAGATAAGCAATTCACAGATTGCGGCTCTCCTTTCGGAAAGGCTTTCGCTGTCGGGTGTAAACCACCGCTTCAAAAGAATAATAAAAATAGCACAGGAGCTGAAATAATGAACATCTCACAGCCATTCAGCGGCAAGCCCTCAGGCGATGGCAGACAGGATAAGGAAAACAGAGTCTATGCCTTTATGGAGGCACACGGTATTCCGATTTCGGGAATCGACCACGACTGTGCCGATACTATGGAGATCTGCAGTAAAATAGAAAGCTCTCTGGGAGCGGATATATGTAAAAATCTGTTTTTATGCAACGCGCAGGCTACATCCTTCTATCTGCTTCTGATGCCCGGAAAAAAGGCGTTCAAGACCAAATTTCTTTCCAAGCAGATAAACTCCTCGCGTCTTTCCTTCGGAAGTGCCGAAAATATGGAAAAATATCTTGATATTCTTCCCGGCTCCGTCAGCATAATGGGACTTATAAACGACAGCACGAAGGCTGTTAAGCTGCTTATAGACAAGGACCTTCTTAAGCTGCCTGCAATAGGAGTTCACCCCTGCATAAACACCACAACGCTTAAAATTTCAATTTCGGATCTTACAGAGAAGCTGATTCCTGCTCTCGGCAGGGAGCTTACGATAGTAGATCTTCCCGACCCGACAAAACTGACAGAAGAATAATAAACAAATATTATTGACATTTTTCTGTTTTTTTAGTATTATTTATTTATAATTATCAAGGAGGAATAACAATGAAAAACATCAGAAAAGCATTATGCATAGCTCTGAGTGTACTTATGCTGATTCCCGCTTTCGCTGCTGCCGTAGGTGCTGCAGAAGCTGATTACGTTATCAATTCTCCCTATGAGGACGTAATCTGGGAGGGCGACGGTGCATGGGGCGCTTATAAGGGTACACTTCATTCCCATACAACCTATTCCGACGCAGACGTAGACCTTGCAACAATGGTCAAGGCATACTATGCTAAGGGCTTCGATTTCCTCGCTAACGCCGACCACGGTGTAACGGGTGTTGAATGGAACAAGAAACCCCAGTATCCCATTCTTTACAATTATCAGTACATCCTCGGCAACAAGCTGACTACTCTTACCGATGAAGAATATGAAGGTATTACTACCGGCACTTATGAGAACAGAGGCAAGAAGATGACCTGCGTTGTCGGTGCTAACGAGCTTAATGACCTTACTCTCACAAAGTGCCACGTTAACGGCTACTTCCTTCCCGAGGGTATAGGTACAGGCTTCCGCGGCGGTGAAAATGCATTTGAAGAGGCTGTTAAGTTTGCTGACGAAAACGGCGGTATTTCCCACATCAATCACCCCGGTGACTGGCTTGATTCAAACTCAAATCCCGAAGCTGTAAACGATCCCGAAAATGTTGCATTCCTTACAAATATAGTCCTTAAATATGACTCCTGCTACGGCATTGAGGTATTCAATGAGGATAACGGACCTACAGGCTATGACAGAGTTCTTTGGGACAATATGCTTATGTATGCTCTTCCCTACGGAAAAACAATCATCGGCTACGCCAACACCGACGCTCACGATGAAAACAACATTGACACTTCCTTTATGACGTTTATGATGGAAGAAAACGATGTTGAGCACATCAAGGAGACTATGACAAGCGGTGCATTCTTCTCCACAACAAGAGCCCTCAGAGCAAGTGATTTTGAAATCGGCCCCGACAAGGCTATTGACGCTTGCAATACGGATCTTGCATATCCTATGTTCACAAAGGTTGTTGTTGACGGTCATAAGATTACAGTTGAAGCTACCGATGCCGAGACAATTCAGTGGATTGCAAACGGCAAGGTAATTTATAAGGGCTCAATGACAGACGGTGCGTTCACACTCGACCTCGACACAGTTGACAATGCAGAGGACTTCCTTTACGTTCGTGCTGAAATCATCAGCGAGGGCGGTATCACCGTTACTCAGGCTCTCACAATAGACAACGGTGAAGAACCTCTTGAATTCAATGAAGAGACAAAGGACATCGTTCAGAGATTTATCACAGCTTTCAAAAACTCCTTGCTTTACGTTATTATTCAGGAGATAATCAGAGCTATCTAAAAGAATTGAGCCTCCGACATTAATCTCGGAGGCTTAATTTTATCAAAATATCAGGAAGGGACAGTGGTTAATGTGAAAAGAGTATTTAAGCTTATTGTTTTACCGATTACGGTAGTTACATTCATTCTTTTTTTCGGTGTAATGTCATTTGCCGACGAGGTTCCTTCCCTTACTGTAAAGAATCCGTCCCTTTCTGACGAAGAATATTCAATCGAAATTTATGCCGACAGCTGCAAGGGGCTTACGGAGCTTGATATTACCGTAAGCTTTGACGGCAGTATTCTTGAAACAGACGGAGTCAGCACCGAAAATACGGATATTGCCGATATTAACGTTGACATAGACAGTATAATTCCCGATGAAGCTGAAGATTCGGTGCTATTCTTTTATGATTCTGCCCTTTCGGACAACTGTCTGAGAATTGCAGGCTATTTTTTAGAGCCTATTGAAGATGCCGATTCACTTCATATTTTCAATCTCACCTTCTCTTTGAAGGAAGAGGTCTCAGATAACTGCATTATAAGCATCAGCTCCGTTATGACTGCCGGACTGACAAGCACTCAGAATATAAAGCTTCTTGTAAAGGACAATACGCAAAGGACGACCGAGCTTCAAAAGCCGAGAGCCCTCGGCGATACGAACGGCGACGGACAGGTAACCTCACAGGATGCGAGAAATTTACTGCGCTGTTCAGTCGGTCTCGAAGATGTCGGCATCTCAGATTTTCCTTATTCTGATACCGATTACGACGGTGAGCTGACATCATCCGATGCAAGATTTGCCCTCAGAGCCGCTGTAGGACTTGAAGATAAGATTTATCATTGCTTTGAAATAAAAAAGACTGACGACAAATCCTGCGATGAAGGCGGAGAATATGAATATATTTGCAGAATAACCGATAAAAGGCTTTCATTTGAAGCGGAATGTGGCGAGCATTTATATAACGATAATGATTGCTGTAACCGTAATATTTGCCTTATCTGCGGCAGGAAATCCGATTCAGTTGCGGCAGGTCATAATTATGACGAGAGCGGCTTTTGCACAAGCTGCTTTGCCGTAAAGCAGGTCTTCGATGAAACTAAGGAAAGCCTTTTTGCCATATTGGACGAGGCTGCCGCCTACGATGAAACGGCACTGAAGGCTCTGAGCTCGGGAGATACGGCAAAATATTTCAATTATACGCTTGCGGCAACGTCCCTTCTGAAGGATGCAGGCAAAATATGCGAAAGCGTTACGGGCTTTGAATTTACTGCCGCTTACGTCAAAGATGCCTATGCCGTCAGAATTAAAGCAATCTTTGAATGCACGGACTCCGACGGAATGATTGAAGCATCAAAAGCAAATGCTTCTGCCGTGTCACAAGCCGTCCGTCTTTCTGAGAACTATCTGTCGCTTATAAACAGATAAAAACGCTCTTTACGGAAGTTTTATTAACGCTTTTTACGGTACTGCCGCGACAGATGTCATTTTGGCAGCAAATCTTTGTTACGGGGGCAACCTCGCTCCTGCGATATTATTCTACAAGAAAACAAACGCCGTATGAGTGGGGTCGCCAAGTACAGAAAAATTTATTGGGAGACACTTTGTAATGAAGTGCCTCCCGATTTTCTTTTAATGAAAAGTGACACTTTTGGTTTGAAGGTGTCATAGCTTATATACATTGAATTATGCTTTTAAATTATTGCCATTTCGATTCCCGAAAGGATAAACAAAAATCCGAAGTTGAACAGGGAGAATAATGCTACGTAATACAAGGTCTTTTTAGGATTATGCTTATGATATTCGCGGAAGGTAATAAGGCTTGCAAGAGATGAAATGAGAGTTCCCACACCGCCGATATTTACACCTAAAAGCAATTCGGGGTAATTCTCCGTAAACTGAGAAAGCAGAATTGCAGAGGGAACGTTGCTTATGAACTGGCAGGAAACGATGCTGAAAAGAAGCACGCTCTTATTAAGCAGGAAGGAAAATGCTTCACGTATAATGTCGATTCTTGCCATATTTCCTGCAAATACAAAGAAGAAAACGAAGGTGAGAAGCAAGGGGTAGTCAACCTCTTTAAGGGCTTTACGGTCAAATATGATAAGCACCGAGGGGATTACGATAAGACCGATAACGTAGGGCACCGTTCTGAAAACAATCGCGATTGAGAGAATAAACAGCGCAAGATACAGACCTGCTCTCTTATAGTCGAGCTTTACGGGCTCTCCTGTTATCTCAAGCCTCTCGCTTTTTACGAACACAAGACAGCAGACGGTAATAATCAGCACGGAGATTATAAAGGGCGGCAGCATTATGCTGACGAATTCTCCGTTCGGAATATTGAATTTCGTATAAAGATATAAGTTCTGAGGATTACCGAAGGGAGTCAGCATTCCCCCGAGATTTGCCGCAATATTCTGCATAATAAAGGTGAATGCCATATATTTGTGCTTGTTGGTTGCGTCAAGGATGAAGTAACCCAGCGGCAGGAAGGTAAGCAGAGCCATATCGTTTGCTATAAGCATTGAGCCGATAAACGTAATGTATACAAGCGACAGCACACAGTATCGTATATTACCGAAGCTTTCTACTATTTTTCTTGCAAGTATATAGAAAAATTTAATATGCTTCAGAGCGCAAACGACTGCAAGCACGCAGAACAGACACGAAAGCGTCTTGAAATCAAAATATCCCGGATACTCTTTATCGGGAGGAACTATGAACATTGTAACAGCTGCGGCTACAAAAGCAATTACCATAACAGTGTTCTTTTTAATGAAAGATATTATACTTGTCATGATTATACTCCATACAAAAAAACTCGGGACGTTTTACCGCACCGAGATATTAGTATAATCCTAAATTTGTTGATTGTCAACATAAACATTTATCAAAATATGTAATTTTGCACAACAATTTTTTTCTGTCACACTTACCTTTTCATATACAAGTTTAATTATCTACATCTAATTCTCAATGAGTCATTTGAAAATTAAGAGCTAAAAGAAGCAAAATCCCTATCAATGCTACTACCGACAGGGAAATCAGCAGTTTTTTATAAATTCTGAGATTCTTCATACGCATATCTCCCGGAAGTCCGTATTCAAAGCACATCAAAGCTCCGAGATGCATCATTACAGGTAATGAAAAAAACAATAAGCTTATAACTATAATCAGTATCAGATTCCAGGCTTCAAGCTCCGAAAAAACGGTTAACGGATTGGAAGCTCCGTCTTCACGGCACACTAAATAAAATGAAAACCAGAAGGCACCGAATTCACCGGCAAGTAATCTTATGACTGCAAGAATATTTGAGCATTTCCTATATTTGTCTATATGCTTTTCCTTTACAAATAGTCCTGCAATACACAGCAAAGCAAAAAGCATTGACACAACTATAACACTCTGTGAGCCTTCTGTTACTGTTTCATTTGTAACGGGATTAGGATTCACAAGTCCTCTGATTAAAATATAAACATACGGACAGTTTAATATCGCTATCAGAAAAAGACCGATTTTTGATAGCTTTTTATTCATAAAGTCACTTCCCTTCTTGTTTTTTCACTTAAATTATAACCGTCGGAATTTATTGAAGCAATACCGATAAACTATTATTAATCAAATCTTTAACTTACAATCCTTTTACTTTATCAGTTTTATCGGGAGGACTTTTTTCCTTTAATGCAAAACAAAACAGCGGAACACCTTACGGTGCTCCGCCATTTTTATACTTTGCTTTTGGTTATTGAACTTAAACGAGTTCGATAATGCACATCTCAGCAGCGTCACCGCGACGGGGACCTGTCTTGATGATGCGGCAATAACCACCCTTAACTTCCTTATAATTAGGAGCTATCTCATTAAAAAGCTTCTTTACAACTTCATCCTTGGTAATGTATGCCATTGCCTGTCTTCTGTTGTGAAGGGAGTCAACCTTAGCAAGAGTAATCATCTTCTCTGCTATAGCGCGAACTTCCTTAGCTCTCGTAACAGTGGTTTCAATTTTGCCATTTTCCAAAAGGTAGGTTACCATAGCTCTCATCATAGCTCTACGATGGTCAGAAGTTCTGCCGAGCTTTCTGGTTCCGGGCATTTAAATCACTCCTTAATACCTTATAATGGTCTGATTTTGAAATAAATTATTCGTCTTCTTTACGAAGTGATAAACCAAGCTGATTGAGTTTGTATTCAACTTCATCAAGTGACTTCTTACCGAGATTTCTGACCTTCATCATATCATCTGCGGTTTTTTCAATCAAATCACCAACTTTATGGATATTCGCTCTTTTAAGACAGTTGAAAGAGCGAACTGAAAGGTCAAGTTCCTCAACAGTCATCTCTAAAGTCTGCTTATTACTGTCGCTTTCTTCAACGGTAAATACAGGCTTTGATGCGCTTTCAGCATCAAGTTCCATAAACTTCTTGAAATGTTCATTGAGAAACTTGGCAGCAATTGCAACTGCACTTTTTGCTGTGAGGGTTCCGTTTGTCCAAACCTCGAGGGTCAGCTTATCATAATCAATCCTGTCATTGTGACGGCAATCTTCAACAGAATAATTAACCTTCTCAATGGGAGTAAATATAGAGTCGATTGCAATTGTCTGGGCATCGTTACACTTCAAGGCTTCTGCCTCAAGCTTGTTCTTTTCAGCTGAAACATAACCCTTACCCTGCTTACAAGTAAGCTCCATCTGTACGTGTGTGCCGGGGCTTACGGTTGCGATGTGCCAATCGGGATTGATAATGGTTACATCACCGTCAGACGTAATATCACCTGCAGTAATTTCTGTCTGATCAGAAACATCGATATGCAACGTTCTGGGAGTTTTGTCAATCGTGGAATCAATTCTAAGGATAACACCCTTGAGATTAAGAATAATCTCGGGAACATCTTCCTTGACTCCGTCAAGAGTCGTAAACTCATGGACAGCACCCACGGGATTGATGAACTTTACGGAAGAGATAGCATAACCGGTAAGAGAAGATAAAAGCATTCTTCTTAAGCTGTTACCGATAGTTGTTGCATAACCTCTTTCAAGGGGTGAAAGCTCAAACTTCACGTGAGATTCATTCTTGTTCTTGTTTTCGTTTACGTCATCGCATATAACAGTCGACGTCAGCTCTGCGGTAATTGCAGTTTCAATGTTATTCATATAAAAACCCTCCTTGCAAATTTAAGCACAGCAATAATCTGTAACAATACATGGAACAAATCCGCAGACTTGGAATTACTTGGAGTAAAACTCAACGATAAGGTGTTCTTCAACGGGAACGAGAATCTGATCTCTCTCGGGAAGAGCAACAATCTTTGCTGCGTGTTCGCCTGCATTGGTGTCCAGCCACTGGGGAACAGGTCTGGAAGCGTTTGCTTCAAGAACTGCCTTGAACTTTTCACTGTCAAGACTTGCCTTCTTGATGGAAAGTGTATCGCCTGCCTTGCAAAGGTATGAGGGGATATCAACTTTTCTGTCATTAACAATAAAATGACCGTGAGTAACAAGCTGTCTTGCTTCTGCTCTGGAAGAAGCCCAGCCTAAAAGATAAACAATGTTATCAAGACGGCTTTCGCAGATTCTGAGAAGGTTTTCACCTGTCATGCCGGTCTGCTTCTCAGCCATTTCAAAATATTTGCTGAACTGTGATTCGTTTATACCATAGTATCTTCTTGCGGTCTGCTTTGCACGAAGCTGAGTGCCGTATTCAGATGATTTCTTACGACCCTGGCCGTGCTGACCGGGTGCATAGCTGCGGCGATCAATAGCGCACTTGCCTGAATAGCATCTTTCACCCTTTAAGAAGAGCTTTTTGCCTTCACGGCGGCACAATTTACAAACCGCACCGGTATATCTTGCCATAGTTTATTACACCTCCTGATATTTTATACGCGTCTTCTCTTGGGAGGACGGCAGCCGTTGTGAGGAATAGGAGTTACATCCTTAATCATTGTAACCTCAAGACCTGCAGTCTGAAGAGCACGAATTGCTGCTTCTCTGCCCTGTCCGGGGCCCTTAACGAAAACCTCAACAGTCTTCATACCATGCTCCATTGCAATCTTAGCTGCTGTTTCAGCTGCTGTCTGTGCTGCAAAGGGAGTGGACTTTCTTGATCCTCTGAAGCCCATTTCACCGGCAGATGCCCATGAAACGGTGTTGCCCTGAGTATCAGAAATAGTAACGATTGTATTATTGAATGTGGACTGAATATGAACAGCACCACGATCAATATTCTTGCGTTCACGGCGCTTACGTGTTGCGCCCTTTTTAGCTACTGCTTTAGCCATACTGATACTCCTCCTTATTTCTTCTTATTAGCAATTGTCTTCTTGGGACCCTTACGTGTACGAGCGTTTGTCTTTGAACGCTGGCCTCTTACGGGAAGTCCCTTGCGGTGACGAAGACCGCGATAACTGCCGATTTCCTGAAGTCTCTTAATGTCAAATGCTACTTCTCTTCTGAGATCACCTTCAACCTTTACGTTGTGGTCGATATACTCACGAAGTTTTGAAACATCATCTTCTGTTAAATCCTTAACTCTTATGTCAGGATCAACACCTGTTGCCTTAATAATGTCGCTTGCAGTTTTCTGACCGATACCATAGATATAAGTAAGAGCAATTTCAACTCTCTTCTCTCTGGGAAGGTCTACACCAGATATACGCGCCATTTGTCAGTTACACCTCCATTAATAGGTTGTTGTCAAGGCTTAGCCCTGACGCTGCTTGTGCTTGGGATTTTCACAGATAACCATTACTTTTCCCTTGCGCTTAATGATTTTGCACTTCTCGCAAATTTTCTTTACAGAAGGTCTGACTTTCATTGTGAATACCTCCTAATATTATTTGCCTTTACCAAGTCTTAATCTTGGCTCCGGGGTTTATTTTGAACGCCAGGTAATGCGTCCCTTTGTTAAATCATAGGGTGAAAGTTCAACCCTTACCTTATCTCCCGGTAAGATACGAATGTAGTTCATTCTGAGCTTACCTGAAATATGAGCTAAGATTACCTTACCGTTCTGAAGTTCAACCTTGAACGTTGCGTTGGGGAGAGCTTCTACGACGGTACCTTCGATTTCGATATTGTCCTGTGATGCCATTACTGTTTTCCTCCGTTATTCATTGTTGGACTCTGTCTGAGCAAGAGCAATTCTCAGAGCCTTGTCGGAATGAAGCTGAGCCTCATTGAGTACACATCCGCATACCTTTATATGCTTCGGATTCTTACGCTTGGGCGAAGCCAGACGTCTTTCCTTGCCGTCACATACGTAAACGTACTTATCGTCAGATGCGACAACCGACATTAAATATCCCTTGTCACGCCCTGCTTCAGATCTGATAACCTGACCTCTTAAAAGCATAGATGCACCTCTTACACCTGAGTGAGTATAAGGCACTCACCATCCGTAACAGCAACGGTATGCTCATAATGAGCGGATAATTTTCCGTCAGCCGTTACTACGGTCCATTTGTCTTTAAGAATCTTTACGTCCTGAGTTCCTTCATTAATCATCGGTTCAATGGCAATGGTCATTCCGGGAAGGAGCTTAGCCCCCTTGCCGGGTTTGCCGTAATTCGGAACCGAAGGGTCTTCATGGAGATGAGTTCCGATTCCGTGTCCTACGAAATCGCGAACGACACCGTAACCTCTTTGCTCACAGTGATTCTGGATTGCGGCTCCGATATCACCCAGTCTGTTTCCCGCAACAGCCTTGGAAAGTCCGAGATACAGAGCTTCCCTTGTGGTGTTGCACAGCCGCTCGGCAGCCGGGCTTATCCTTCCGCAGGCGAAGGTCGCCGCATTGTCTCCGTGGAAGCCGTTTATTACGGCACCCAAGTCAATGCTCACGATATCACCTTCACAAAGCTTACGTCCCTTAGAGGGGATTCCATGAATAACTTCTGAATTTATGGAAATGCATGCAGTTGCCGGAAAGCCGTTATAGTTGAGAAAGTTCGGTTCTGCTCCCTGACTTTTTATATAGTCATAAGCAATTTTGTCAATCTCTGCGGTAGTAATACCGGGCTGAACAGCCTCACCGGCAAGCTTTAGTGCTCCTGCGGCAATTCTGCCGGCTTCTCTCATAAGCTCGATTTCTCGGCGAGTTTTGAGCACTATCATGCTTATTCCTCCACTGCTTTGAGGGTGAGAGCAGTTGTATCACTGACCTCTTCCTGTCCCTCAACTATGAAAAGCTTACCCTGCTTCTCATAATACTCCTTGAGAGGCTCCGTCTCCTCGTGATAAATCTTGAGACGTTCAAGAACCGTCTCGGGAGCATCGTCCTTTCTCTGAACAAGCTCACCGCCGCAGGCGTTACATACACCGTCAACTGCGGGCTTCTTATATTCAAGGTGGTAAGAATTTCCGCAAGCCTTGCATACTCTTCTGCCTGACATTCTTGCTGCGATCTTTTCATCGGCAACCTCAATGTCGATAACCTTGTCAATAATGATTCCCATTTCATCAAGTGCCTTGGCCTGAGGAATGGTTCTGGGGAAACCGTCAAGGATAAATCCGTTCCTGCAGTCCTCTTCCTGAAGTCTGTCCTTGATAATACCGATAACGACCTCATCGGGAACAAGCTTGCCGGATTCGATAAATTCTTTGGCCTTAAGGCCCATAGGTGTGCCGTTTTTAAGTGCAGCACGGATAATGTTACCGGTAGATACGGTGGGAATAGCAAGCTTTTCGCTTACTATTTCCGCCTGTGTACCCTTACCTGCACCGGGGGCACCGAGAAAAATTATATTCATCGGCTTATCCTCCTTAATTAATCAAGGAAGCCCTTGTAGTGACGCATCATCATCTGGCTTTCGATCTGAGCAACTGTTTCAAGAGCAACACCAACAAGAATTATGATTGATGTACCGCCGATGGAAACGTCGATCGCGCCGTAGCCTACAGCCGTTGTAATCTGTGCGAAAACAACAGGGAAAAGTGCGCACACACTCAGCATAAGTGCTCCGAGGAGAACCATTCTGTTAATAATCTTGGCGATATAATCTGCTGTGGGCTTACCTGAACGGATACCGGGGATAAGTCCTGAATTCTTAGCAAGATTGTTAGCCATATCAACGGGATTATACTGAATTGAAGAATAGAAATATGCAAAGAAGATTATGAGTAAGAAGTAGATAATACCGTAAACCCAATGGTCTGCCTTGAACCAGCTGAAGAATGTAAGCCAGAAAGAGCCCTCGCTGAGCTTTCCTGAAATAAACATTTCAATCGTGGGGGGAAGAGAAAGAATTGAGCTTGCGAAGATAACGGGAAGAACACCGGACATATTTACCTTGATCGGAATGTTGGAGCTCTGTCCGCCGTACATCTTACGACCTACAACACGCTTTGCATACTGAACGGGGATTTTGCGTTCTGCTCCGTCCATAAAGCAGATATAAACGATCATTGCAAGAAGGCTTATAAATGCGAGAGGAGCTATGAGCCAGTACCACTTACCTGTGCCCCATACTGCCATTATCATCTGATAGATAATAGCGGGAACACGGGATACGATACCTGCGAAAAGAATAAGTGAAATACCGTTTCCTATACCCTTTTCATTGATCTGCTCGCCGAGCCACATAACAAGTGCAGAGCCTGCTGTAAGAACAGATACTACTACAAGTCCCTGGAAGAAAGCACCGAAACCTGTATATGCCTTGCCGTTAGCATCGGGAGTAAGCATACCCTGACTCCAGATGTAAATATAGTAAGCTATACCCTGAAGGATAGCAAGTGCTATAGTTACGTAACGAGTGATTGATGCCATTTTCTTACGGCCTTCCTCGTCATGAGAAAGCTTTTCAAGTGCCGGGATAGCAACAGCAAGAAGCTGAAGAATAATGGATGAGTTGATGTAGGGAGTAATACCCAGAGCAAATACTCGTCCGTAGTTAAATGCCTCACCGGTCATCATTGAAAGATAGTTGAGGAAAGTACCGGAGTTGTCACCTACAAGTCCTTTTTCAGCAACGATGTTGATGAAAGGAACAGGTATTGCACAACCTAATCTGAACAGGAAGAGAATGAATACTGTGTAGAGAATCTTCTTACGCAGATCAGCAATCTTCCATGCGTTCACCATTGTCTTAATCATAGTAAAACACGCTCCTTCCTTTTCCGTTAAAAGTTAAAATTAAAGCAATAGTTATTATTCAATAACTTCAGCTGTACCGCCTGCTGCTTCGATCTTTGCTTTAGCTTCTGCGGAAAAGGCGTGTGCCTTAACAGTAAGCTTCTTTGTAAGCTCACCGTGTGCAAGGATCTTAATGCCGTCAAGCTCCTTCTTAACGAGACCCTTTTCGATAAGTGCTGCTGCATCTACAACTGCACCGTTATCGAAAGCGGCATCAAGTGCTGCTACGTTTACGATAGCAATTTCCTTTGCGAAGATGTTGTTGAAGCCTCTCTTGGGGAGTCTTCTCTGTAAGGGCATCTGACCGCCTTCAAAGCCGGGATTCATACCGCGGCCTGCTCTTGCCTTCTGACCCTTGTGACCCTTACCTGCGGTCTTACCCTGACCTGAAGCGGGTCCTCTGCCTATACGCTTAACCGATTTCTTTGAACCGGGAGCAGGCGATAACTCGTGAATTTTCATAATTTAAGCATCCTTTCTGCTCTTAAGCTTCAGTAACTTCGAGAAGGAAACCGATTTTGTTTACCTTACCTTTGGTCTGAGCGTTGTCGGGCTGAACCGAAACGTCACCAATTTTACGAAGACCGAGTGACTGTGCTGTGGCAATCTGGTCTTTCTTGCAACCGATAAGGCTCTTTACGAGCTTAACCTTGATTTCTGCCATTAGTACTTCACTCCTTATCCTAAAATTTCCTTAACTGTCTTTCCTCTTACTGCTGCAACCTCGTCAGCATTACGAAGAAGTGAAAGGCCGTTAAGTGTAGCTCTTACTACGTTGCAGGGGTTGTTTGAACGAAGAGCCTTAGTTCTGATATCCTTGATACCTACAGTCTCAACAACGGCACGAACGGGGCCGCCTGCGATAACACCGGTACCGGGGGCAGCGGGCTTGAGAAGAACAACGCCTGCGCCGAACTTACCGATAATCTCATGAGGAATTGTAGTGCCTCTGAGGGATACGTGCATAAGATTCTTCTTTGCATCTTCAATACCCTTGCGGATTGCATCCGGAACTTCACCGGACTTACCGAGACCGAAACCGATTGTGCCGTTTCCGTCACCGACAACTACGAGAGCAGCGAACTTGTAGATACGACCACCCTTAACTGTCTTTGATACACGGTTGATGGCAACAACTCTCTCCTGGAGCTCGTTTTCTTTCTGTGCTTCAAACTTAGCCAAAAGTCATTCCTCCTTCATTAGAACTTGAGGCCACCCTCACGGGCGCCTTCGGCCAAGCCCTGGACACGGCCGTGATAAATGTAACCGCCACGGTCAAATACACATACATCGATATTCTTCTCCGCAGCTCTCTGTGCTAATGCTAAGCCGACTTTCTTTGCGGCTTCTACGTTTCCGCCGTACTCAGTGAAATCCTTTTCAGCAGTTGATGCGCTTACGAGTGTAACACCCTTATCGTCATCAATAAGCTGAGCATAGATGTGCTTGAGTGAGCGGTAAACATTAAGGCGAGGACACTCGGCAGTGCCGTGGATCTTACCGCGGACTCTCTTATGACGAGCCTGTCTTGCCTTTTGTGTGTTAGGTCTGTTAACCATAAAAGTATCCTCCTATAATTATTTGCCGCCCTTACCGGCTTTACCTTCTTTACGGCGTACAACCTCATCAATGTACTTGATGCCCTTGCCCTTGTAGGGTTCGGGAGGACGAACGCCTCTGATTTCTGCTGCAAACTGGCCGACCTTCTGCTTGTCATAGCCGTTTACGATGATCTTGTTGGGACCGGGAACCTCAACTGAAACACCCTCGGGAGGTGTCATTACTACCTGATGTGAGTAGCCTACGTTGAGGACAAGATCCTTGCCCTGAAGAGCACAACGATAACCGATACCTACGATTTCGAGCTCTTTCTTGAAGCCGTTTGAAACGCCTTCTATCATATTAGCAATGAGTGTTCTTGTAAGACCGTGAAGAGCTCTGTTCTCCTTCTGGTCGTTGGGACGGGTTACTGTGATAACACCGCCGTCAAGAGCAACTGTGATATTGCTGTTGAACGTTCCGGTAAGTGTGCCCTTTGCACCTTTTACGGTTACATTGTTGCCGTCGATTGTAACGTCAACACCGGCCGGAACAGTGATGGGTAATCTGCCTATACGTGACATCCCTTGTTCCTCCTTACCAAATGAATGCGAGGACTTCGCCGCCTACGTTAGCCTTGCGTGCGTCCTTATCTGTCATAATGCCCTTAGAAGTTGAGAGAATTGCAATGCCGAGGCCTTTCATAACCTTGGGCATATTCTCACAGTCTGTATAAATACGCAGACCGGGCTTAGAAACTCTGCGTAAGCCAAGAAGTACCTGGCTCTTGTTGGGACCGTACTTGAGAGCGATTTCGATAACGCCCTGCTTGCCGTCCTCAATTACCTCGAAACTCTTAATATAACCCTCGTCCACAAGAATCTGAGCTATAGCCTTCTTCATATTTGAAGCAGGAACAGATACTGTGTCATGCTTAGCTGAATTAGCGTTTCTGATTCTTGTAAGCATATCTGCGATGGGATCGGTAATCTGCATACCGTAAACCTCCTTTTGCTTTAAGCTCTAATTACCAGCTTGCTTTCTTAACACCGGGGATCTGACCGGCATGTGCAAGTTCTCTGAAGCAGATACGGCATACACCGTACTTACGCAAATAAGCGTGGGGTCTTCCGCAAATCTTGCATCTGTTATAAGCTCTGGTTGAATACTTGGCAGGTCTTGCCTGCTTAACTTTCATTGATGTCTTTGCCATTTTTTACCCCTCCTTATTTTGCAAAGGGAGCGCCCATAAGGCTAAGGAGCTCTCTTGCTTCTTCGTCAGTTGCAGCGGTAGTTACGATACAAATATCCATACCGCGAACCTTGTCGATCTTGTCGTACTCGATTTCGGGGAAAATAAGCTGTTCCTTAACGCCGAGAGAATAGTTACCTCTGCCGTCGAAGGAGTTGGGGTTAATGCCTCTGAAGTCACGAACTCTGGGAAGAGCGAGATTGAAGAGTCTGTCAAGGAACTCGTACATTCTCTCGCCTCTGAGAGTAACTTTAACACCGTTGGGCATACCCTCACGAAGCTTAAAGTTAGCGACTGATTTCTTTGCAAGGCAAACTACGGGCTTCTGACCGGTAATCTTACCGATATCGCCTACGATAGCGTCAACTGCCTTGGGGTTATCACGTGCTTCACCGCAGCCAACATTGATAACGATCTTATCAATCTTGGGAATCTGCATAACACTCTTGTAGTTGAATTTCTTCATGAGTGCGGGAGCAACGTCAGCAGTATACATTGTTTTAAGTCTTGCCATTTTAGTTGTCCTCCCTTAATTACTCAATGTGTGCGCCGCACTTCTTGCAAACGCGTACCTTTTTACCTGCATCATCAATTACGTGGCCTACTCTTACAGCCTTGCCGCACTTGGGGCAAATGAGCTGAACCTTGTCAGCATAAAGAGCGCTTTCAGCCTTAATGATGCCGCCTGCTTCGCCCATCTTTCTGGGCTTAACATGCTTTGAAACGACGTTGATGCCTTCAACAATAACCTTGCCCTCGGAAGGAGAAACTGCCATAACCTTACCGGTCTTGCCTCTGTCCTTACCGTTGATAACGATTACTGTATCGCCGGTCTTTACATGAACTTTCTTACTCATCTTACGCTCCTCCTATTAAAGTACTTCGGGAGCGAGGCTGAGGATCTTTGTATAATCCTTATCACGAAGCTCTCTTGCTACCGGTCCAAAGATACGAGTACCCTTGGGGTTCTTGTCTTCCTTAATAATAACTGCTGCGTTTTCATCAAAACGGATGTATGTGCCGTCATCTCTTCTTACGCCCTTTGCGGAACGAACGATAACAGCCTTAACAACGTCACCCTTTTTAACAACGCCGCCGGGTGTAGCCTTCTTAACAGAAGCAACTACAACGTCACCGATGTTGGCATACTTTCTGCCAGTACCGCCAAGTACACGGATGCACATAAGCTCCTTAGCACCGGTATTATCGGCGACTTTAAGTAAAGTCTGCTGCTGAATCATGAATGTGCCTCCTTATTTTGCTTTCTCGATGATTTCAACCACGCGCCATCTCTTATCCTTGGAAAGAGGACGGGTCTCCATCAGTAATACACGGTCACCAATGCCGCATTCATTCTTTTCGTCGTGAGCCTTAAGCTTGATTGTGTGGTTAACAATCTTCTTGTAAAGAGGATGTCTTACCTTGTCCTTAACGGAAACAACAACGGTCTTGTCCATCTTGTCACTTGTTACAATGCCGACACGGGTCTTTCTTAAATTTCTTTCCATAACTGCGTCCTCCCTGTCTTAAGCATCCTTACCGTGAAGTTCGACATCTCTGCGTACTGTGAGTACTCTTGCAATGTCCTTCTTAACGGCGCTGATACGCATGGGGTTGTCGAGCTGGTTGATGGCCTGCTGGAAGCGCAGCTTGAAAAGTTCATCCTTTAACTCAAGGAGCTTAGCATCCAACTCCGCAGCGGACATCTTTCTGATTTCACTGGCTTTCATTATGACTCACCACCCTGTTCTTCTTTAGTTACAAACTTACACTTGATGGGAAGTTTGTTTGCAGCAAGACGCATAGCTTCTCTTGCTACTGCTTCGTCAACACCGGCAATTTCAAACATAACTCTGCCGGGCTTAACTACTGCTACCCAGTACTCGGGTGAACCCTTACCTGAACCCATTCGGGTTTCAGCAGGCTTCTCTGTAATGGGCTTGTCGGGGAATATCTTTATCCAAACCTGACCGCCACGCTTGATATATCTTGTCATAGCAATACGGGCTGCTTCGATCTGGTTTGAGGTAATCCATGCGGGCTCAAGTGCTACAAGGCCAAAATCGCCGTAAGTAACAGTATTGCCGCGATGTGCAGCGCCTTTGAGACGACCTCTCTGCTGTCTGCGGTATTTAACGCGCTTAGGCAATAACATTTTTAAGCCCTCCTGTCTCTTCTTTTCTTGGTTGCGGTTTCGTGAAGAACCTCGCCCTTGTAAATCCAAACCTTAACGCCGATTCGGCCGTAGGTTGTCTTTGCCTCTGCAAAGCCGTAATCAATATCAGCTCTGATTGTCTGAAGCGGAATTGTACCTTCCTTGTAGGTCTCTGAACGGGCAATTTCTGCGCCGCCGAGTCTGCCGCCGCACTGAATCTTGATACCTGCTGCACCAAGTCTCATTGTGCTTCCGATTGCCTGCTTAACTGCACGGCGGAAGGAAACTCTCTTTTCAAGCTGCATTGCAATCTTCTCTGCTACGAGCTGAGAATTAAGATCGGGCTGCTTGATTTCGATGATATTGATGAATACCTCCTTGCCGTCACCGAGCATCTTCTTGCAGGTTGCCTTAATCTTTTCGATTTCAGCACCGCCCTTACCGATAACCATACCGGGCTTTGCGCAATGAATGTTGATGCGGATTCTCTTGGGGTCACGCTCAATTTCAATTTTGGGAACGCCTGCACTGTTCAGAGCATTGAGAAGATACTCACGAACGTTGTAGTCAGCAACAAGTGTGTCACCGAAGGTTGACTTGCCTGCATACCAACGAGATTCCCAATCCTTAATGACACCGATTCTTAAACCGGTAGGATTAATTTTCTGTCCCATGTTATAATTCCTCCTCCCCGATTATTCCTTTTCCTTGAGAACAAGGTTGATGTGTGATGTCTTCTTGTTTATTCTGAATGCTCTGCCGTGTGCTCTGGGTCTGATTCTCTTGAGAGTGGGGCCCTGAGATACAGAACACTCTGCAACATAGAGTTTTGAAACGTCCATGTCAAAATTTGCTTCCGCATTAGCCATAGCGGATTTGAGAAGCTTAGCAACGGGTTCACAAGCTGCCTTGGGTGTGAACTTGAGGATTGCCATAGCTTCGTCAGCGGGCTTATTTCTGATAAGGTCAAGGACTATCTTAACCTTACGGGGAGCTATACGCTCAAAAGTCGCTTTTGCTCTTGCTTCCATTGTTTACACTCCTTTCGGCTTATTTACCGTTATTTGATGTTTTTGATCCTGCATGACCCTTGAAGGTTCTTGTAGGAGCGAATTCACCTAATTTGTGACCAACCATATCTTCTGTTACATATACGGGAACGTGCTTACGTCCGTCATGTACGGCAAAGGTGTGACCAACAAATTCAGGGAAGATTGTGGAGCTGCGGCTCCAGGTCTTAAGGACGATTTTTTCGCCGTTTTCGTTCATTTTGATGACTCTTTCAAGAAGCTTAGGCTGCACGAAAGCTCCTTTTTTAGTACTTCTGCCCATTATTTATTGCTCCTTTCCGTTTATTTAGCATTAGCGCGTCTTACGATAAGCTTATCGGACTGCTTATGCTTTGCACGAGTCTTATAACCAAGAGCGGGCTTGCCCCAAGGTGTAACAGGGCCGGGACGTCCGATGGGTGATTTACCTTCACCACCGCCGTGGGGGTGGTCGCAGGGGTTCATAACGGAACCGCGGACTGTGGGACGTACACCGAGGTGACGTGTGCGACCGGCCTTACCGATCTTAACGTTGAGATGGTCTTCGTTGCTTACCGTACCGATTGTTGCCATACAGTTAGCGGGAACGTTACGAAGCTCACCTGAGGGAAGACGAAGGAGAGCGTACTTTCCTTCCTTAGCCATAAGCTGTGCTGCGTTACCTGCACTTCTTGCAAGCTGGCCGCCGCGGCCGGGATAAAGCTCTACGTTATGAACAAACGTACCTGTGGGGATGTTTGAAAGAGGAAGAGCGTTACCGATCTTGATATCAGCTGAAGCTCCTGCAATAACAACATCGCCTACCTTGAGTCCCGAGGGAGCAATAATGTAGCTCTTTACACCGTCCTCATACTGGATGAGAGCAATAAATGCTGAACGGTTGGGATCGTACTCAAGTGTCTGTACCGTTGCGGGCACATCAAGTTTATTTCTCTTGAAGTCGATTATTCTGTACTTCTGACGGTTACCGCCGCCGTGATGACGAACGGTGATTCTGCCGTAGCTGTTTCTGCCGGAGGTCTTCTTGAGGGACTCAAGGAGGCTTCTCTCGGGAGCAACCTTAGACAACTGTGAATAGTCTATTGTTGACATATTACGGCGACCGTTTGTTGTCGGCTTATAGACTTTTATAGCCATTATATTCACATACCTTTCATATTATTGAAAAAATTGTGTTCGTTCCGGAAAGTTTAGCGGCCTGGCTAAACCATACATCGCTGTCCGGAGGGTCTATTAATACATACCGTCAAAGAACTCGATTGTCTTGGAGTCTTCTGTAAGAGTTACGATGGCCTTCTTCCAAGAGGGCTTGTAGCCTTCGAAGCGGCCGTAACGACGAAAATGACCACGAACATTCATTGTGTTGACCTTGTCAACCTTTACGCCGAAGAGCTCTTCAACAGCCTTGGCAATTTCAATCTTGTTAGCATCGTTTGCAACAACGAAGGTGTACTTCTTTTCTGCTGTTGCAAGCATACTTTCTTCGGTAACTACCGGCTTGAGGATTATATCCTGTGCGAACTTACTCATTATGCATAAACCTCCTCAATCTTTGCTACCGCATCCTTGAGAACTACGATGCTGTCGCAGTTAAGGATGTCATAAACGTTGAGAGTGTTAACAAAAGTAACGTTTACACCTTCAATGTTACGAGCGCTGCGATAGATAACGTCATTCTTTTCGGGAAGAACGATAAGAGTCTTCTTTGCAGCCTTTACAGCCGTAAGAACCTTAACAACTTCCTTTGTCTTGATTGCATCAAGCTTGAACTCGTCAAGAACGATCATTTCACTTGCTGCAACCTTAGAAGAAAGAGCTGACTTGAGAGCAAGTCTCTTAACCTTCTTGTTGATTTCAAATCTGTAGCTGCGGGGCTTGGGACCGTGAGCGATACCGCCGTGGTACCACTGGGGTGATCTTGTTGAGCCCTGTCTTGCACGACCTGTGCCCTTCTGGCGCCAAGGCTTCTTACCGCCGCCGCTAACTTCTGCACGTGTCAGGGTTGACTGTGTGCCCTGACGCTGGTTTGCGAGATAATTGACAACTACAAGGTGCATAGCTGATGTGTTCGGCTCGATGCCGAAGATGCCGTCAGCAAGGTCAATATCTGAAACCTTCTTTCCGTTTACGTCGAATACTGATACGTTAGGCATTTAACTTGGCTCCTTTCTTACGCTTTTTTAACGCTGTTTACTACCATTACGATGCCCTTCTTGGGACCGGGGATTGCACCCTTGATAGCGATAAGATTGTTTTCTGCGTCAACTTTAGCAACCATGAGGTTCTGAACTGTTACCTTCTCTGCGCCAAGATGTCCTGCGAGCTTGAGGCCTTTCCATACTCTGGATGGGCTGGAGCAAGCACCGTTGGAACCGCTGTGACGAGCAACAGGACCGGTACCGTGTGTCTCTTTCAAACGGCCGAAGTTCCAGCGTTTGATTACACCTGCATAACCTTTACCTTTGCTTGTGCCGGTAACGTCTACCTT
>JAZNFG010000030.1:0-23181 GCA_045589015.1 Acutalibacteraceae bacterium | reverse complement strand
GAAGGTTATTGTTTCAAGCGTCTCGCACTCGCTGAATACGAAAGCCTCTACAGTTTCAACCGAGGCGGGAATTGTTATTGAGGCAAGTCCGCTGCAGCCGGTAAAAGCATTTTCTCCTATGCTTCTGACCGTTTCGGGAATAGTAACCGAAGAAATTTTATTGCAGTTGCCGAAAGCAAAGCTGCCGATTTCCGTTATTTCAGAGGGAATCGTAACGGCACCGCCGCTTCCGTTGTATGCCGTCAGCACTCCGTTTTCTATGCTGAAATTAAAAGAAGTATTTTTACAGCCACAGTATGAGCAGGTGTCGGAATCAAGAGGGCCGCCGCACATTTTGCATTTTTGATTCAGCCGTATCGGAGCACAGCCGTTATTGACGACTGACGGTATAGGGGTATCGGTATTTTCTGAATAGTCCGAACGACTTTGGGCGGAATTCTCAATTTTACTGTATACAGGTTCTGTAATTTTGCAGACTTTCGGCTCCGTGATATTGCAGCCCTTCGGCTCCGTAAGCTTTCCGACCGACGGCTTCGTGATTATTTCCGGGGGCTCGGCGGGTTTAATTGCCTTATTCTTCTTCAGTACGTGGTCTGCAATATTTTTGTGCCCTGTTACGGTTTTCAATGACCTGCAGTTATTAAATGCAGATTTGCTCCATTTTTTGATTGATGCGGGCAATATGATTTTTTTAAGGCTTGTGCAGCTGTCAAATGCGTTATCGTCAATTAAATCCAAATAATAGGAGTGAAAGGTCAGCTCATCGAGAGAGAGGCAGCCGCTGAAGGCACTTTTTCCTATAACCTTAATGCTTTTCGGAAGATGTACGGCTTGTAATGAATGACAGCCGAGGAAGGTATGAGGCGGGATTTCCGTGATTCCCTCGGGAATGCTCAGCGTTTTCAGATTACGGCATCCCCAGAAGGTATTCCAGCCCAGAGTCTGCAGACTGTCGGGAATTTCAATTTCGTCAAGGCTTTGGCACCCCTTGAATAAGCCCTGCTCAAGCTCCCGAAGCTTGGCAGGAAGCTTTATCTTGCGCAATGAAATGCATTTTTCAAAGGCTTCATAGCCTATTTTTTCTATACTGTCGGGCAGGATTATTTCTTCAAGTGACGGACAGTTTTTGAAGGCTCTGCTTCCGATAAACGTTACCGAATCGGGAATCATTACTGTTTTAAGACTGCTGCAGTTGCAGAAAGCATAAGAGGATATTATGCTGACGGATGAGGGAAGCACAATTCTTTCAACGTTTGGGCAAGAAGAAAAAGCTAACATTCCTATCTCCCTCACGCTTTCGGGAACCGTTATTTCCCTTGCCTTGCTCGTGCAACGGCACAGCACCTTTTTCTTTATCTCAAAATCCTCGGAGAGACAACTCATTTTGCAAACACCTCCGTGTATATTGTCGGGAAAATTATGATGCCATATTGTGTTACGGCTTTTTACCTTACAGGAAATTCCTTGCAGTAAATAAAAAAAGTTTATAAATAAGAAGCTGTAAATATTTGTTCCGAAAAAAGCAGACTCCCGACGTGCCGTTTTCTCAGGCGGTTTATCGGGAGTCTGCTTGATTCTTTTATTGTTCCGCCTTTGGCTTTATATTAACAGCGAAATAAAGCTATTGTGTGAATTAACCGTTATAAATTACTTCAGCCGTTGAATCACCCATAGCGGCAGACATAGCCTCTTTAAGACCCTCGGGGGCGGTTATTGTTTTAAGTGATTCACAGCCGTCGAATACCCATTCACCGATTTTTGTCACACCTTCGGGGATGGTTATTTTTTCTATACCGTCATAGCCCTCGAAGGCATAGCCGCTGATTTCAACCACCGTATCGGGGATAACGACGTCGGTATCAAAGCCTGTATAGTCGAAAAGAATATGCTTGACTATAACGAAGCCGTCCTTGTTTCCGAGATATGAACAGCCTCTGAAGGCACTTTCTCCGAGCATTTTAAGCTCTTCGGGTAAAACGAGCTTCTCAAGAGAGGAGCAGTTTTCAAAAGCACAGTCCTCGATTTGTGTTATGCTGTCGGGGAGAATAACCGCTTCAAGGGAATAACAGCCGCTGAAGGCACCCATAGAAATTTTTGTAATGCTGTCGGGAAGAGTAATTCTCTCAAGAGCCGTGCAGTCGGAGAAGGCATAGCCGCCTATCTCTCTGAGTGTTGAGGGGAAGATAACGGAGCGGAGCTTTTTGCAGTTGGAAAAAGCATACTTTTTTACTGCCTTTACTCCCTCGGGAATAACAATTTCCTCTGCATTCTTTTTGCAGGAAATTACAATATCGTTTTCAATTTCAATGTCAGGCTCATTTTCTGTTACGTGGATTCTCACACCGGGGGCGGCAGCCGTAACAGCCTTTTTGTTAAGGGAATGAGCACAGATATATTTAAGTGACGTACAGCCCTTGAATACGTCTGCTCCCAAATGTGAGGTATATTTGGGAATCGTTATGTCCCTGAGAGAGGTACAGCCTGCGAAGGCTTCTTGCCCGATATAGGCTATTCCCTCGGGAAGCATTACTTCCGTAAGTGAGGTGCAGCCGGAAAAGGCATCGGAGCCGATAGCCGTTACGTCAGCGTGAAGTCTTATTGCCGTAAGTGAAGCACAATCTCTGAACAGTCCGTCGGAGACCTTTGTGATATTTGCGGGAATTGATGCTTTCGTAAGGGAGCTGCAGCCTCTGAAGGCATCCTTTCCGAGAAGCTTTATCGAATCGGGAATGAATATGTTTTCAAGTGCGCTGCAGCCGTAGAATGCCCAATTGGGGATGCAGTCGAGTGTACGCGGAACGGGAATCATTTTAAGGGAAGTGCAGCCCTCAAAAACCGATTCGCCCAGCTTTTTTACGGAATCGGGGATGTTGATATGCGTGAGGCTTTTACAGCCCGAAAAGGCAGAGCCGCCGATTTCCGTAACGCTCTCGGGGATCGTCACCGACCGAAGCTCGGTGCATTTATAGAAGGCCAAATTATCAATTCTTGTGACGGAGGAAGGGATCTTTACTTCCGTTGCTGAGCGGTCACATTTTCTGAGTATATTATTTTCAATTTTGAGATAATTAATATCAGCCATATTAAACGCTCCTTTATATGGTGTATTTTTCCGTTCTCAGACGGGCACATTATATTTTACTATTTTTATTGAAGCTTTTCAATCTTCAAATGCTATAATCTTGCTATGCCGTTTTGGTGGATTTTGACGGAACTAAGCTTGCGTAGAATATCATTTCCTTGCCTTCGACGTTTATCCTGTCTTCATTTTTAAGAGGGATTAATTCATCAGAGGAAAGCTCCGTATCGTTTACCTTTATACAAGTATGCTCATTCGTTTTTTGGATGTAGCAATTGTTTCCGTCACGTACGATTTTTGAAAATATCCCCGTTAAGGGCTTATCGTCAATAATAATATGTGAGCTTTGTTTGTCCGCACCTATCAGAATTTCGTTTGCATCCATATATCTTGTGGTTTCGCTGCCGACAAGATAAAGCCGAGGGTCCTTGTACGCACTCATTGTTTTAAGTGAGTCGAGCATAAATATCATTGAATCGCGGAAATTCATTCGGTTCAGCTCCTCCGGCGGGGGACAATTGTCGGGGTGCACCAACGGAACGGGAATGATAGACTCAATTCCGTGGGTTTTAAGAGCGCATCTCCACTCCTTGTCTACCCAAACCGACTCTTTTGCATATTCGGACCAGAAAAGATACAGTGTGTCGCATTCCTTTACGTGGTGCTCAATCCGCTCTTCCCATTGCTCACCGCTTCTCAAGCTGTTTACGTCAAAAATGATTTCAGCGGAGGGCATAAGAAGCTTGAAGGCATATACCATAGTTGCAACCGTGTATCTGTCCTGACTTGCATACGAAATAAATATGGACCTTACGTCGTTTCTTTTGACCTCGCGCAGCTGAATGCCCGAGCCTTCCGAGGCTACCGTAAAGCAAAGCCTCGTCGCAAGCATACTGTTTATGAATACCTTTGCAGAGAAATTTATCGTATCTCCCGTAAACGTCTTCGGAACGTCAACGAAGAAGTCGAAATCAAGGTGCTTGCCTATCCACGTAAGCTCAAGCGTATTGTCGTCAAATTCAAATTCCTTACAGCTGAGCTCAACTCTTATTTTGCTGTGTTTTTCTGCCGATGAATAACCTCTTGTTTTTTCAACGGAGTTGCTTGTGTAGCTCTTAATTGCATTGTCAACAACGCTTCTGAATTTATCCGTATACATAAATATTTCTACGTTAAGGGAAGTGCCGGGATAGAACCTTGCGGGAGCTATTGCAGAAAAACTGACCTCGTCCGTTGCAGGCGCGTTATACTGTCTTTCGGTCTGCTTGTTCCGTTTTCCCTTAACGTTGGCTGAAGGGACCGATTCAGGTTTTTCTGCTGCAGGAGTTTTCATAAAGCTAAAGCGCCGGTGCAACGCATTTGCTGTGTCGGAGAAATAGCCGTAATTTTCTGTTTCGCAACTGACTTTTTCTAATAAACAGAGGACGCTTTCGCTTGTATATTCAAAGGCGGAGTTATCTGAGCTAAGCCCGGAATATGAGAGCCGACTGTATTCGTATTTTTGTATATCCGGTAATTTTTCGGTATACCGTGCTGAAAAGCAATTATCCGAAAAGGACAGCAGGGCTTCGTATATCTGATTTCTCGTGAAGGGAAAGCGCAGCAGCGTGCCTTCGGGGAGGGAAATTCCGTGCAGGCTGCAAAAAACCTCGGAGAGGGCACAGCAAAGTCTTGCCTGAGCATCGTTACAGCCTTCAGCTGCCTCGGAAAGCTTAATGCAGGCGAAGTACGATTCAATGCATATCGGAAGAGGCCGTATTTCATCACAGATAAGCTCCGATACGCTTTTGCAGAAGCGTTTTATTGCATAAATCTCATTTTCTCCTAAGCAGTATACCTGTAATTCATCGTCGAAGCTTCGTTCAAGAGTGCTGAGAAGAGTATATGCTTTTGCCTTCAGCACAGAAAATTTAAGGTCGGTTCCTGAGATAAAGCTTATATATCGGCTCAGCTTATCTGCAAGAATCGGCTGTTTTTTTATTTCGGGCGGAATATTGCTCAGAACGTCTCTTATTTCTTCAGATGTTTTTTTCGCATTATACAGATAATCATATATACTGTTCACAAGAACATCAAAATGTGACGATAACATATAAATTCCCCCTCGGTTTTTTATAATATAATTCTATTACTAATTTATTTTCAATTCAATAGTGAAATATCATCAAAAACAAAATAAATATTTGTGCGATTGATGATATTTGTTTGTTTTCGACAAAAAAGAAGGCAGTCCGACATTGTAAGGGACTGCCTTTCCGAATATGCTGATTTTATGTGTTTTTATCTCTGAACTGCAGAGCGTAAAGCTCCTTGTAAATACCGCCGAGGGCAATAAGCTCGTCGTGGGTTCCTCTTTCCTTTATCTCACCCTCTGTGACAACGGCTATTTCGTCCGCATTCTTTATCGTGGACAGACGGTGTGCAACTACGAGAGTGGTTCTTCCCTTGCAAAGCTCGTCAAGGGCACCCTGAATTAGCACCTCCGTGGTGTTGTCAAGTGCGCTTGTTGCCTCGTCAAGTATGAGAATTGAGGGGTCCTTGAGGAATACTCTTGCGATACTGAGTCTCTGCTTCTGACCGCCCGAAAGCTTAACGCCTCTTTCACCGATTTCCGTATCGTAGCCCTTTTCAAGAGTCATTACGTAATCGTGTATATTTGCTCTTTTTGCGGCTTCGATCATTTCTTCCTCGGTAGCATCGGGTCTGCCGTAAAGAATATTGTCTCTGATAGTGCCGACAAAAAGGAAAACGTCCTGCTGAACTATACCAATATTACGGCGCAGAGATTCAAGGCTTATACTCTTTATATCCTTGCCGTCAATCAGAATACTGCCGCTGTTCTCACCCAGCTTGTAGAAGTTGGGAAGCAGATGACACAGAGTGGTCTTGCCGCCGCCCGAGGGGCCGACTAATGCCAGCTTTCTGCCCTTGGGAAGAGTCAGATTGATATTTTTAAGGACTTCCTTGGTGTTTTCATAAGCGTAGGACACGTTTCTGAATTCTATTTCACCCCTGACGTCGGTAAGCTCGCGTGCATCGGGGGCATCCTCTTCGGGCTTCTCGTCCATAACCTCGGTAAATCTTTTGAAGCCGCTGACACCGTTCTGGAACTGCTCCATAAAGGCAATCAGCGTGTTTACGGGGCCGATAAAAAGATTGACCGAAACGATGAAGGTGGAATAGTCACCGAAGGAGATTCTGCCCGAATACAGGAACAGACCGCCTGCTATAAGAATAAATACGTTGAAAACGTCGGTGATGAAGGTGGTTGAGGAGTGGAATTTTGCCATAGCAGAGTACGCTCTGCCCGAGGAATTAACGAAGGAATCGTCACCGATTCTGAATTTTTCAATTTCCGATTCGGAGTTTGTATATGCCTTCGTTACTCTTATTCCCGTGATACTGCTTTCAACTGCGGCGTTTATTATTGCGTTACTCTTTCTTCTGTCGTCAAAGGCTGCCTTCATAGCCTTTCTGTAGTGCATCGTTACCACTACGAGAATGGGAACGCAGATGAAAATTATGAGCGTGAGCATCCAGTCGATTGAGACGAGATAAATAAAGGACAGAACTATCATAACGGAGCTTATCAGCAGGTTTTCGGGACCGTGATGGGCAAGCTCGCAGACCTCAAAAAGGTCACTTGTGATTCTCGTCATTATTTTACCTGTTTCATTGTTATCGTAAAAGCTGAAGGGGAGCTTCTGCAGATGTGCGAATAAATCCTTTCGCATCTGAGACTGCATTTTTACGCCGATAACGTGACCGTAATACTGCACGAAATATCGAAGAAGCATACGGATAACGTAAAGCGCGAGAACTATGATGCCCGCAATTACGATGGTGGAGTACATTTTCTGCGGTATGTATTCGTTGAGCATTTTATCCGTTACTATGGGGTAGACCATACCTATAACGGAAATAAGAAGCGATGCTCCGAGATCAAGCGCGAACATTTTTTTGTGTGGCTTATAATAGCTTAAAAATCTTTTTAACATTTTCTCTTCCTTTAATTATTTTTCCTTTTTTTCCGTAATAACGGTGACGGTGTTGTTGCGGCAGTCGGCAAAGCCTTCCTTGTATTCCTCCTCGAAAACAGTCTTTCCGTCCGCCTTTGCGGTTATTTTTCCTGTATCCGTGGCAAAAAGGCTGTCGGCGTGTCCCGTCCGTATTCCGTAAAGACCGCCGCCCTTGCCGTTGTCGGAATCCTTGACCGTCAGCAGTATGCTGTCGCAGGAAATATTTTCGGTTGCCCCCGTGGGGGTTATAACTTTCAGTGTCAGCATTCTATCACCATATCCGTTTATTTGTTTCTGTTATAAACGTCCTCTATTGTGCCTGCATTCAGGAAATACTGCTCGGGAATGCCGTCGCATTCACCGCCGAGGATGCATTCCATTCCCTCTATCGTTTTATCAACGGGGACGTATACACCCTTGATTCCCGTAAATGCCTCGGCAACGTGAAGAGGCTGGCTGAGGAATCTCTGTACTCTTCGCGCACGCTTTACCGCCGCTTTATCCTCGGGGGAGAGATCCTCCATACCGAGAATGGCAATAATATCCTGAAGCTCGTTGTATTTCTGAAGCACTCTCTGCGTTTCCTTTGCCGCCTTGTAGTGTCTTGCGCCCACTATATCGGGGAGAAGGATTCTTGATGAGGATTCAAGAGGGTCAACTGCGGGATAAATACCAAGCTCCACTATCTTTCTTGAAAGAACCGTCGTTGCGTCAAGATGTGAGAAGGTGGTTGCGGGGGCAGGGTCGGTAAGGTCGTCTGCAGGGACGTATACTGCCTGTACGGACGTTATGGAGCCGTTACCCGTGGACACGATTCGTTCCTGCAGCTTGCCCATTTCACTTGCAAGGGTCGGCTGATATCCGACTGCAGAGGGCATTCTTCCGAGAAGTGCGGAAACCTCGCTTCCTGCCTGAGAGAAACGGAAAATATTATCTATGAACAAAAGCACGTCCTTGTGGGAGTTTTCTCTGAAATATTCAGCCATTGTAAGACCTACGAGAGGAACTCTGAGTCTTGCACCTGCCGTTTCGTTCATCTGTCCGAAAACGAGAGCGGTTTTGTCAAGAACACCCGACTGCTTCATTTCGTTGTAAAGGTCGTTGCCCTCTCTTGAACGCTCGCCTACGCCTGCGAAAACGGAATATCCGTCGTGCTCGAAAGCGACGTTTCTGATAAGCTCCATTATGAGAACTGTTTTTCCGACACCCGCACCGCCGAAGAGACCTATTTTTCCGCCCTTTACGTAAGGGGTCATAAGGTCGATTACCTTGATGCCCGTTTCAAGTATCTCATCCGAGGCTACTATATCGGCAAAGCCGGGGGCAGGATGATGAATGGGCCAGCGCTGTCCCGTTTCGACGGGCTCACCGTTGTCTATGGGGGAGCCGAGGACGTTTACCATTCTGCCGAGAGTCTGCTCTCCGACGCTTATCTTGATGGGCTCTCCCGTATCCGTTGCGGTAAGTCCTCTCGAAAGACCGTCCGTGGAATGCATTGATATACAGCGCACAAGGCCGTTTCCGAGATGCTGAGAGACCTCCAGCACGAAGGTCTGAGAGTCCTTTTCAATTTTTACCGCGTGGAAAATATCGGGTATTTCAAAAGTATCAAAAAGAATATCTACTACGGGTCCGGTAACTCTCATTACCATACCTACGGAATTTTTTGCCATAATTACCTCCGCAGAATTTTAACCGATGCTGAAGCGGTCAAGCCGCATCGGAGGGCTTATGAGCGTGAGGTTTCCAGCACGTCTGCGGTTACCTCGCTCTGCCGTTTTCTGTTTATCTGAATTTCAAGCTGTGCCGCGTAAGCCGTGGCGGTGTCGTAAGCCGAGCGCATAGCGGTAAGTGTTGCCGCCTGAGTGCCCAGAGCCGTTTGTGCAATTATGCCGAATACGGATGCCGAAAGCACTTTTTTGGAAATGCTTTTCATTACCGTTTTTCTGTCGGGAATGAAAAGAGGCTCGTTTTCCTCTTTATTTTCCGACTTTTTTTCTTCGGAGAAAAGCACCGTTGATACGGGAGTCTGTATCATAACGTTTCTGTAACGGGGGAAAACTGCGTATACGGTGCCGATTTTTCCCTCTTCTCTCATTTTCAGTATTTCTTCAAGAAAATCAGCCGCTTCACTCTCGCAGGGCGTTTCTGAAAATACGAAGCTGCCGCCGATGGCTGCCTTTTGCTCGTTAAAGAAGGAAAGACTCTTTTTTGAGCAGGGGAAAACCAAGGTGTTTTCGGGAAGCGTGCCGAGAAAGCTGCGGGCAAAATTCAGTATCTCCGTATTAAAGCCGCCGCAAAGCCCCTTGCTTGATGAAAAAACAAAAAGCGCGGGGGGAGCCGCAGGGTCTGCGGCAGGGAAAAAGGAGTTTATTTCATCGGCGTATTTCTCATATACGCCGAAGCATTTTTCCGAATATTCCGAATACCGCCCGAACATACGGTTAAGTGACGAATACTTTGCTGAGGAAACGGTTTTCATCGCCTTTGTCAGCTTCTCCGTGGAGCGTACCGCCTTCAGCTTTTTTCTGAGTTCCTGTAACGTAGCCATATCAGCACCTCTCGGTGTATTCTTTTACAGCCGCACGAACCGCATCCGCCGTTTCGGGTGACATTTTTTCACCGCTTAAAAGAGTATTGTAAAGAGCAGACTTTTCTTTCATAAAGAAGCTGAACAGACCGTTTTCGTAATTCTTGTCCTCAAGGTCAGCCTCTCCCGTAAGGTTTTCGGAAACCGCAAAGAGGATAAGTGCCTGCTTCCAGCTGTCAAGAGGCTGATATCTGCCCTGCTTGAGGGTGGCTGTAAGGCGTTTGCCCGAATCAAGGGTCTTTTTCGTTACCTCGTCAACGTCCGTACCGAACTGTGTGAAATCCTGAAGCTCTCTGAACTGTGCAAGCCTTGTGCGAAGTGAGGACGAAACCTGCTTCATAAGCTTGCTTTGCGCGGCTCCGCCTACACGGGACACGGAAAGTCCTACGTTGATTGCGGGACGCTGACCCTCGTTGAACAGCTCGCTGTCAAGGAATATCTGACCGTCGGTTATTGAAATTACGTTTGTGGGTATGTATGCGGAAATGTCGCCTGCAAGGGTCTCTATTATGGGCAGAGCCGTAATTGAGCCGCCTCCCAGCTCATCGGAAAGATGGGCGGAGCGTTCAAGCAGACGGGAGTGAAGATAGAAGATATCTCCGGGGTATGCTTCACGGCCCGAGGGGCGGTGAAGAAGAAGGGAAAGCTCTCTGTAGGCTACGGCGTGCTTTGAAAGGTCGTCGTAGATTATAAGTGCATCGCGGCCGCTGTACATAAAGTATTCAGCGATTGCCGTGCCCGAGAAGGGAGCAATATACTGAAGCGCGGCAGATTCCGAGGCGGATGCCGACACGATAACCGTGTAATCCATAGCATCGTGCTTTTCAAGAGTCTCTCTTATTTCGGATATAAGGGATTCCTTCTGTCCTATGGCTACGTATATGCATACGGTATTTTTGCCCTTCTGATTGAGTATGGTATCGATGGCAATAGCGGTTTTGCCCGTCTGTCTGTCACCGATAATAAGCTCTCTTTGACCCTTTCCTATGGGAACCATAGCATCGATTGCCTTGATGCCCGTAAGAAGGGGAGTGTTAACGGGGGCGCGGTCGAGAATTGCGGGAGCGGCAACCTCTATGGGACGCTTTTCATTTACCGCAAGATAGCCGTTGCCGTCAACGGGGTTGCCTCTGGGGTCTATAACTCGTCCGAGAAGCTGATCGCCTACGGGAACTGAGGCTATACGTCCTACTCTTCGTACCTTGCTTCCGCTTTCTATATGCTCAAATTCACCAAAGATGACACAGCCTATACGGTCGGGCTGAATGTCGAGAACCATACCGCGGTCGCCGCATTCAAATTCAATAACCTCTCCGTACATAATGTCTGCAAGTCCGTCCATCCAGCATATACCGTCGGAAATGGTAAGAACTCTGCCGAGCTGATATTGATTTATTGCAGGCTCGTAGGATTTTGCCGTTTCAAGGAAATCCTCGGTAACCTCCTTTACGGAGTTGTCACTCAGAAGAGGTCTTCTGTTAAGCCGTCTTTCAAAATGGTAAAGCTCCTCCGAGACTGTTCCGTCATAGACGGTATCACCTATACGCAGTCTCAGTCCCGCGATAAAATCGGGATCCTCTCTCACCCAGAGTGAGGTTTTTCCGTTAACTGTATCCAAAAGCGCGGTGGTTGCCCTGTCAACCCTTTCCACAAGCTCGTCGGCAAGAGGAAAGGCAGAGGTAAGGGTGACGTAAAGCACCTGATGATGCTTGAGATACGCCATATCGCCGGGGGTAAGGGTTATCTGCTCAAGAATACGGTCAACGGTCTGCTCCTCCTTTGCTCTTATCGCGCTGTAGTAGGGCTCCTGCAGAAAGAGGCGTTTTACCGTTTCGCGGAAGGACACCATAAGCTCCTTTTTTGCCTTGTCCGTCATAAGACGGTGAAGCTCACGGCATTCTCTTTCTCCGAAAAGACGGATAGCCTGAATTTTTTTCTCCGCAAGCCGTCTTTCCTCAAGCACCGATTCGGGAAGCTCCGGCTCACTGCCGACGCTCTCCGGCTCCGTAAACTCGGGCAGAGAAAGACTTTCGATTCTCTCAGCCTCGTCAAGCTCGCGGTTTATTTTCTCAAGTCTGCCGCCGAATATTCTTTTAACTGTCTTTCTTCCCGCCAAAACGAGAATTACGGCAAGCAGGAGAAAATTTATTATTACGTATTGTATTTCCATAATTATCTCCGTTTATATCTGTATACGGGAGGGATTACTGTGAAATCAATCTGTCTGCAAATATTTTTGCTATATCCTCAGCCGATTCGGAAAAATACTTCTTAATTTCTTCCATTTCCGCCTCCGTTACCTTTTTGTATTCCTCAACTCGGGCAAAGCGGGCGTTTTTTTCCTCCTCGGTACGGGTTTTGTTTTCTATACGGATTAACTTCAGCTCCCCGTTTATGTAGTTTTCTCTCTGTATTCTTTCGTCCTCGCGGATTATGGCAAGCATTTTTTCGTGCTCTGCGTTAAGAGCATCGATTTGTGCTTTTTTCTGCTCTGCGCGGGCAAGCCTTTCCTTTCTTTTGTCAAGAACCTCAAGAACAGGCTTGAAAAGAAGGCTTTTTAAGATAAGCATCAGTAAGAGAAAACAGATTACAGTCCATATAACGACAGGTAACTGTATATTCATAATTCAACCTCAGATTTTTGAAATAAGCATAAATGCAATGAGAAGTCCGTAAATGGTAAGAGCCTCCATAAGAGCAAGTGCTATGATAAGCGTTGAACGGATATCCTTTGCGGCATCGGGCTGGCGTGCGATGCTTTCCATTGCGGATTTTGCCGTAAGACCCTGTGCGATAGCGGGGGCTACGGTGCTTAATGCTATAGCTATAGCTGCTGCGAGTGCGATGATTGCTGAATCTGTCATTTTGATTATCTCCTTTATGTTTAATTTATTATTCTTCTGTTTCTGTTGCTTCGTCAAGATATATAGAGACGAGCATCGTATACACCATTGCCTGCAGGGCGCAGAACAAGAGTGACAATACCATCATTACTACGGGAACACCTATGGGGAAAATCTCATAAAGCTGATGTGTTACCCTTTCTTCTCCGTAGACGTTACCGAAAAGTCTCAGCGCAAGGGAGGCAGGCTTGATTATTTCGTCAAGCACAAGAAGGGGAAGCATTATAAATATGGGACTTATAAATCTCTTGAAATAATGCTTTACTCCTGTTTTCAGTCCTGCACCCTGTAAGAATATGAAGGTTACGACACCGAGACCGCCCGTGACGGACAGCGATGCGGTGGGAGCCTTGAGCCAGTCCGTAAGACCGACTCCGGGAATGAGACCCGAATAGTTTGCCGTGATTATGAAAATAAAAAGTGAGCCTAAGAAGGTCAGATATTTTCTGCTTTTTTTGCCCAGAAGGTCATAAAAGAAGTTATCGAGATATTCCACGGCGGTTTCTATTACGTTCTGAAATTTTCCCGGACGCTCCTTCAGATTTCTTTTAACTATCAGGGCAATCACGGTGAGTACCGCAAGAATTACCCACATCATAATGACCTCGCCCGTGATATCGAGAATACCTCCGAGACTGAAAAGCACCCTTGAGGGTTCACCCATTTCCTTCACCCTCCTTTCCGTTGGCTTCGGTGCAGCTTTCTGATTTGCTGACCTTCAGAAGACGGCTTGTGAATATGAGCATCGGAAGCGTGATTCCCAATGCACCGCCGATAAGCAGGAAGGTTCTGTCCCAGGGGGTATATTTTGCTCCGAAAAACAGCGCGACTATGTAAAGAATCTGCACGGGCTGTCTTATAAGGGAGACAAGCGAAAGCCTGTCGGGACGCTTTTTCAGAAAATGCTGAGAAATTTTATAATTGCAGAAGCTTATCAGCACGCCTGCCGCAAATGCAGCCGCGGCACCGATAAAATCAATTTCCATAATACCACCTCTTTATAAAAAACATTATATCGTATTAATAAAAATTTTCAAGATTAATAGTGTAATAATTTCATTTACTTTATTTAAACTTTTTGTTATTATTAAATAAATAATAAATTGACAGAATACTGAAACGGCGGTGCTAATATGAATTCTTACGATAATATCAGAGGCGAATATCCCGTATTCGATTTTGAAAGCTTCATTTTTTCGGCTGAAACGCCCTTCCCCGATAACAGAATACTTGATTTTCTGAGTCTCGGTCCCTTCGTGCTTCATACCGACGGCTCCTTTGAGGCGGAGCATTTTTACGAGAGGGAAAAAATCCTCTGTGAGGATTATATGGCGTCGGACGGGGGAGAGAGGTCTGCCGTACCCGTTCTCGGCGGTGCCGTTAAAAATATTTATTACGGTGACGAATACCTTTACTGGAAAAAGGGCTTTATAAAGTGGAACTGTCTTCGCTTTGACAATGACGAGGATGCCTGCGACCCCGCGCTTTACGTAACTCAGCAGAGAAATGCGGTGTATTACGCGGCATTTTACGTGCGCTGTAAAAAGGAAAGCAAGGCTGTTATCTGCTACGAAAATTCAGGCTCGGAGCTTTTTATAAACGGCGAAAGCGTTGATTTTAAGCCCTTCGGCAGAGTCAAGGGGCTTTGGGGACTCGGCTTTCAGTGTCCCGTCACCTTCAGACAGGGGCTCAATCTCGTTATGTTCAAGATACGTCCCGGCTATATAGCGGACAGTATGGATATTGCGATGTCGAATTGCTCGGTTTTCCCCGTAATTATCGACAGCGGTGATTTATGGCTTACCACACCCTCTGTTACGGCGGCTTATACCGGTGAAAGAGGCTGTGAAAGACAGGTGTTTCCTGCCTTTGCCGCGGCAGTCTGTGATACCGAAGAAGGGTGCATAAGCTACGGCTTCGGTGAAATTAAGCTTCCTGCTATGAAAAAGGGGCAGGTTGTGCCCGTGCGCTTTGAGATTCCCGCCCCCGAAAACGGCTGTGTAAAAGCTGAGGTTCTTATCGGGGACAGCCGTGCCGAATATTTCTTCCCGGTATCGGTATACGACGGCTTTGAGGGAAACGAGCATATTTATTCGGATTTTCATTTTGATACGACCTATCATCAGGAGCAGAGAACCTATGCTCTCGGTGCTATGCATATAACGAAATCGATTATAGAAAGGCTGATGTCCAATCCCGATTTCAAGGCAACCCTTTCCGAAATTGATTATCTTCACCCCTACTATTCTCTTTATCCTGCCCACAGACAGGTTCTGAGGGATATGTTTTCCTCGGGAAGGGCAGAGGCGGACTGCTTTTACAATCAACCCAATGACCTCACTTCATCGGGAGAGGCATTCGTCAGAAATTTAGCATACGGTCAGCTTTACCACCGTGACGTTCTCGGAAGGCTCAATAACGTATATCAGCCCGGTGACGTATTCGGACATTTTTCACAGCTTACGCAGATTTGTAAAAAGGGCGGCTGTGATTATATAAAGTGGGGCAAAATGATGCTGGGCGTGGACAGCCTTTACCGTCACGTTTCTCCCGACGGCACAAGTCTTCTCCACGATAAGAATATGGGCAGAGCTGATGCGGCGCGTTTAGGCGTGACGGGCTGTGACGCTTCGTCGGGTGCGCTTTCGTATATGGAGGCTTATCCCAGAGAGGGCGACACGTCCTGGATGAAAAATACCGTATCAAACGCTTCCTTTTCCGTATTTTCGGAGCTTGCGAGGGACGTTAATTCAAGTGCAGAAAGAAGTCTTCGCGAGGGAACGGGTAAAATAGATTACTGCTCAAGAGATATTACACAGCACCATTCGGGTGTGCTTCTTACTAGAACCGATTTCAAGCAGGCAAACCGCCTTTGCGAAAACCTGCTGGTTACTGCGGAGAAGTTCTCCTGCGTTGCATTTATGTACGGCAAGGCATATCCCGACAAGGCTATAGATAAAGCCCAAAGACAGCTTCTGTGCGCTCAGCACCACGATTCGATAACGGGCACCAACAATGAGATTTCATTTATAGACCTTATGATAGAATACCGTGAGTGCGCACATATTCTCACGTCGGTCATTGAGGATGCCTGCTCTTATATTGCTTCTCTTGTAAAGACCGATAAAAGAGAGGACTGCGTATTCGTATTCAATCCCCTTACGTGGGAAAGGGGAGGAATATGTTATTTCAACGTCCCCGAAAAATATAAAAACGAAAAATACCTTACACTTACCGATATAAAGGGAAGGGAATATACGGCTGAGGTAAAGGACGGCAGAGGCTCGTTTTATGCCGTGAAGCTTCCCGCTATGGGCTACGGTGTATTCAGAGTCTCCCGTAATGCCGCCGAAAATAAGAGGCTTTCCGACGGATGTGTTATCGAAAATTCAAGATTCCGCATTGAATGTGACCCCGCAAGAGGCGGAGCCATCGTTTCTCTTTACGATAAAAAGGAGAAAAAGGAGCTTGTTGACTCTGCCGCTGCGGCACCTGCAAACACCGTTTACGTGCTCAAGGAGATTCACGACAGAATGGAGACTCAGCACGAGCTTTATACCACGGGACACAAGCTTCTTTCAAGCGATTTTGAAGCCGACGTAAAAAGCGAAAAAACCTCTTTCTATCAGAAGCTTATTATAAAGGTAAAGCTTGATACCGTGGCAGGACTCATTCAGGAAATAACCCTTTACAAGGGGTCAGATACGGTGGATTTCAGATGCACGGTTGAGGATTATCAGTCTGAGGATGACCTTTTCTGCGTTACCTTCCCTCTTGATATAAAGGGCTCGGGAGTGCTGTTTGACGACCGCTTTGCACCTCACGTGTCTACACGCTCCAAAAAATATATGTCCTTCCAGACTCATCAGTATGCCTCCTTCTCGGGCTGCAGGGTGCTTCCCTCGAATCTCTGGTTCGGAGTCGGCCCTACGGTTACTGCAAGGCTCGGTGAAGCCGCAGCCTTCAATTTCGGTATGACCGCGGTTATAAGAAAAGAAGAAGCTGTGCAGAAGGAGCTTTCGGACAGACTGCTGTTTGCTCTTACAAAAAAGGCAGTTCCCGTAACCCTTTATTCCGACCGTGAGCAGCACGGGGGCAGAAAAATAATTCACTTTAACGAGGATATTTATTCCACCGATACGAGAATCGTCGTTTCTCTGACGGGGGACGGTAACGAATACGTCAGCCGTCTTACGGCGGATATCAGGGAAAGGGATAAAGCAAGGATTGAAAGGCTGATAGCTTCAAGGGGAGCGGCTTCTGTTTATTTCAGGGATTCCGATAATGCGTATAAAAAGAGCGTGGACGTGCTTCTTCTGACGGGTAAGACCAAGGAGGCTCTTGAAGGACTTGTTGCCCGTATTGAATCGGCTTTACAGTCGGGACGTGTTATGCCGCTTGACGATACGGTTATTACGTGCGATGCTCCCGAGAGCGAGGATTACGGCTGTGTGCTTATAAACAACGGTACGCCTGCCGCAAGCGTTGAGGGTAAAGCCACGCTTAATATGATGCTCTTCCATACGGCAGCCTTCTACGGCAATATGGGAAAGGTAACGGGGGGCAAGGAATTGGTGCCCGAGCAGAAAAGCCATATATTTACGTATTCGCTTTATCCCCACAAGGGCTCGTACGCAGAGGCAGGAGTTTATAAGAGAGCGTATGAATTCAACGATACTCCTTTCGGTATTCTCTCCTCGCGTATGTCGGAGAAGCCGACCCTTCCCGAGGAAAAGGCATTCCTTAAGGCACCCGATAACTTTACGGTTACAGCCTTTAAGGCGGCAGGCTACCCTTATGCAAATCTGAAAAAGGTGCCTGAGTCTCCCTTTGAAAGAGGCTTCACCGTCAGAGGCTTTGAAAATTCGGGACTTTCCTCCAAGGTAAATCTTCATACGGGCTTTACCGTATTCGGTGCTTCGGCGGTAAATCTTCTTGAGGAAGAGCCCGTTGCTCTTAAAACGGGAGCCGATTCCGTCAGCATTCCCACGGGTCCGTACAGCGTGGAGACTGCAATTCTGAAGGTTCCCTGCAGGACGCCCGAGGACAGGGAGCATATAACCTCTTATCCCTTATATATCAGAAGCTGGGAGCACGATATGGGAAGCGCACCTCTCGGAAATCTCGGCTTTGCCGCTACGATAGAAAGACTCCCCCGCGGCGGCACGCAAAGGGAGACCCTTTTCATAAACACAGTAAACAATCTTTCCCGTGAGGCTGTCAGCGCGCGTATAAATATAGTATGCTCCGAGGGAATTTCAGCGGACAGGGAATTTGTTGACGTAAATATTGAAGGCGGCGGCTTTGAGCGTATTCCCGTTGAGGTATGCTCCGCCTCGGAGAGCCTTTCGGGTCTCGTAAAGATTTTTTATACCTTTGACGGTGTTGAATACTACGACGTCTGGGAGGCAGGACTCTTTGAGCCGGAAATGTCCCTTAAAATCGAAAAGGACAAAATAAGGGTAAATATTTATAATCCCACGGATGAAATTCTGACGGGTGAGCTGAGTATTGCTTCTCCCTTTGAGACCTGGGGAGAGGATATTCCCGACGCTTTGCGGTTCGGCAGTATTTCTCCCTTTATGCAGTTTGTTGAGCTTCGCCCCCGTGAGGAGCGTCTGATTGAGCTTCCCGTGACCTTATCAGACGATATTCAGCCGTCCTTCTGGGCGGCGGCAAAGCTCGGTGTAAACGGACGTATTTATTTTGCCTTTGACAAATCGCTCGGAATGAGGCATAATGTATGGGCACACGAATTTTTCTCCGAAATTATAAAGGATAACGGTTCTATCAGAAAAATAATTGAAATGTAACCGAAAATCATAAACAAAACGCACCGTTTGTGTTCAAAAATAAAAATTTCGGAAAATTTTACAAAAAAAAGTGACTTTTGAGTTACCTCAAACGTTATATAGACAGGAGGCCGGTCAGGTGGGAACAGATTCTCCGCTTGCGCAAAACGCTGCAAGGCTGTATGAAAAGTATTCCGATATGCTTTTCAGAATAGCCGTGATGCATTCGGAAAGCTCCGAGGATGCCGCAGATGCCGTGCAGGACGTATTTCTCAGCTTTATGCACGGAAATATCCGATTTAATTCCGATGAGCACGAAAAATCCTGGTTCATAAGGGCTGTTATCAACCGCAGCCGAGATATCCGACGTAAAAACAAGTACCGTTGGCACGAGGAGCTGAGTGCGGCTGAAAGCGTTGCGGCAAAGGATTATTTTTCCGATGAGCATAATCTTGTTCTTGAAGCGATGGAAAAGCTGCCGGATAAGCTCAAAAGCGTTCTGGTGCTTCACTGTCTTGAGGGGCTCAGTATAGAGCAGACGGCAGGGATTCTGAAGCTGACACAGTCAGCGGTTAAAATGAGACTTTCCAGAGGCCGTGACAGCCTTCGTGAAATATTAAAAACGGAGGGATTCAATGTTTGACGGTAAATTCATTGAGGAATATAAAAGCATAAAAGCACCCGATGAGCTTTATCAGAGAATCCTCGGAGAAGAGAAGAAGGAAAATAAGCCTTCAAGGGTCGTTGCCTTCAGACGGCTTACGGCTGCAGCGGCGGCAATAGCCGTTATACTGATTGCAGGCTTTTCGCTTATGCCCCGTTCGTCACAGCCTTCGGTTTTCGTTAACGGAAATGAGCTGAGTGAGGCCGTCACCTTTTCAAGCGGTACGCAAAGCGGCATAATGCTTGCAAGAAGCCTTAACGAGGTTTGCTGTGATATAGATATCCGCTTTACTGAGTCTACGGAAATTAAAGTCAGCGACGGAATACTGACCTCAGAGGAGGCAACGGTGCTTCTTACACCGGATGAAACGCTTACCTCGGATGACGTGTTAACGGCTGTATGGACAATACCCGATGCCGACGTAAATCTTACCTATTCTCTGAGCTTCACGGATAAAAACGATTCATACCGTATTGAGCTGTACTTTGACGGCGAAGCGGCTTGCTGGACTGCGGAGCTGACAAAATAACAAGCCGTTAACCGAGGCTTGAAGCTTCATAAGAAAATTGCCCATATACACGGGCAATTTCAAATAAAAAAACATATCCAAAAGGAGAAAATCAAAATGAAAAAAGTAATCGCACTCGCACTCGCACTCGTATTCGCTCTTTCCTTCGCTGCTTGCGGCGGCACGGAAAGTGAAACAACCACCTCCACAGAAGAGACAACAGCAGGTGCTGCTACAGTAGCTGCTACGTTCGCAGAGGCTTTCAAGGCTGAGGCTGCTAAGGAAGGCGCAACAACAAACGCTGTTGCAACTGCTCTTTCAACCAACTCCATCGTAGCATTTGCTCCCATGGTTCAGGATATGGAAGCAGGCTATCTTGCAGGCTTTGATGCTGACATCACAGGCTTTGCATCCTGCACGGCTTTCGTTCCCATGATCGGCACAATTCCCTTCGTAAGCTATGTTTTCGAGCTTGCAGCAGACGCTGACGCTGAAGCATTCGTTAAGACTCTTGAGGACAACGCGAACCTTCGCTGGAACATCTGCACAGCAGCAGAAGAGATGCTCACAGTAACAGAAGGCAACTTCGTATTCTTCATTATGGCTCCTCTTTCCTTTGAACAGCCCGAGACTGAAGGCGAAGTAGAGGGTGACGTAGAAGGTGACGTAGAAGGCGGCGAGGCAGACGGCCCTGCAGCTTATGATCCCGAAGCAGAGACAGCAGAAGAGACAACAGCAGAAGAGACAACAGCAGAAGAGACAACAGCTGCTTAAGATCCGTCAGTTATATCAATACTTTGAAAAGGGGCTGTAAAGAAACGAAAGGTTTTTTTACAGCCCACTTCTTTTAGGGAGTAATACAAATGCTTTTTTCAAGTATTTCATTTTTATATTTCTTTCTTCCCGCGGTGCTTATTTTATATCTGATAGCTCCCCGTGTTCTCAAAAATACCGTGCTTTTGGTATCGGGACTCATTTTTTATGCGTGGGGTGAGCCGAGATACGTCGTTATAATGGTAATATCCGTGCTTGTGGGATATGTTTTCGGATTGCTTATAGAGAAATTCAGAGGCAAGAGAGCGGCAAAGCTCTTTATGATATTATCCGTATGCGTGGACCTCGGATTTCTCGTATACTTCAAGTATGCCGATTTCTTTATAGATAACTTCAATGCGGCAACGGGACTTTCCGTTCCGCTTTTAAGGCTTGCTCTTCCCATCGGTATCAGCTTCTATACCTTCCAGATTTTAAGCTATACCGTAGACGTTTACAGAGCAGATGTGCCCGCTCAGAGGAATCCCGTAAATCTCGGTGCCTATATTGCTATGTTCCCTCAGCTCATAGCAGGTCCCATTGTCCGTTACAGCGACGTTGAAAGAGAGCTGAGAGAAAGAAAGCATACCCTTGAGAAGGTTTATCAGGGAATTATCCGTTTCCTTATAGGTCTCGGAAAAAAGATTCTTATTGCAAATGCTCTCGGTGAGCTTTGTGAGACCTTCAAGGCATCGGATGAAAAGACGGTTCTTTTCTACTGGCTTTACGCCGTGGCATTCTCGCTTCATATTTACTTCGATTTCTCGGGCTACAGCGATATGGCTATAGGTCTCGGCAAGATATTCGGATTTACCTTTATGGAAAACTTCGACTATCCCTATATTTCAAGGAGTGTTACCGAATTCTGGAGACGCTGGCACAGATCCCTCGGTCAATGGTTCAGAGATTACGTATATATCCCTCTGGGCGGCAACCGTGTTTCCGTAGCAAAGCATCTGAGAAATATTTTCATCGTTTGGTTCCTTACGGGCTTCTGGCACGGTGCTGACTGGAACTTTATAGTATGGGGACTGTATTTTGCCGTGCTTTTAACCGTAGAAAAGCTTTTCCTCGGCAAATATCTTAACAGAAGCCGCATTCTTTCAAGAGTATACGTGCTGTTTCTTATTGCAATAAGCTTCGTTATCTTCAATGCCGCAGGTATGGGTGAGGCCTTACGCTATATCGGCGGAATGTTCGGTATAGGGACTCGGGGTATTGCAGGCAGCGAATGGCTTTATTATCTTACGAGCTATGCCCCCGTAATGGCTGCGGCGGCTGTCGGTGCGACTCCCGTTCCGAAGCTCATTGTGAAGAAGCTCAGCGAAAGCAAGGCAGGAAAACTCGTCACGGATATTCTCACTCCCGTTTTTGCGGTGGTAATTATCGTGCTTTGCACGGCTTACCTTGTTGACGGTTCGTTTAATCCGTTCTTATATTTCAGATTCTGAGGGAGGGAAGTTCAATGAAGGATAAGTTAAAATATATTGTTACCGTAGCCTTGTCTGCAGTCCTTATTTTCGGTTTGTCTGCCTGGTTCCTTCTCAAAAGCCCCACCGACTATTCCGAATCCGAGAGAAGAAAGCTATCTCTTCTTCCCTCATTTTCCCTTGAAAGTGTGCTGTCGGGTGAGTATATGAAGGATTTTGAGGACGCTTCTCCGGACCAGTTTCCTTTAAGAGACCTTTTCCGTTCAATCAAGGCTTACGTATCAGAATACGTATTTTTCAAAAAGGACAATAATAAGATTTTCGTTGCGGACGGACATCTTTCAAAGCTTGAATATCCTCTCAAGGAGGATATGACGGATTATGCGGCAGAAAGGTTCACCTTTATATACGAAAATTATATTGAGGGCACGGAGGCGGATATATATCTGAGTGTGGTTCCCGATAAAAATTGCTTTATCGCAGAGAAAAACGGCTATCTTGCCTTTGATTACGACCTTTTTGCGGCTTCACTCAGCGAGAAGCTTCCCTTTGCCGAATATATTGACGTAAAGCCTCTGCTTTCAGCGGATGACTATTACACCACGGATACACATTGGAAGCAGGAAAGCATTATTGACGTGGCTGAGCTTATCTGCAGTAAAACCGGTGCGCCCTTTGTCAATGATTTCAAGGAAAACAAGCTCGGCAAGCCCTTCTACGGCGTATACTACCATCAGTCGGGACTGAAGGTGCCCACGGATGAGATAATTTATCTTACAAATGACGCTATAGACGGCTGTACCGTTACAAACTATGACACGGGGAAGGCTGTAACGAAGCCCGTTTACGATATGTCAAAGGCAGACGGTGCTGACCTGTATGAGATTTTCCTTTCGGGCACGGTAGCGGTTTCCGTAATCGAGAATCCCGATGCCGAAAAAAGAGAGCTTGTTATTTTCAGAGATTCCTTCGGAAGCTCGCTTGTACCTCTTCTTATCGGCAGTTATTCCAAAATCACGGCGGTTGATATAAGATATATTGCATCGGGTGCGCTCGGCGGAGGTCTTGTGGATTTTGAAAATGCGGATGACGTGATTTTCCTCTACTCCACAGTACTGCTCAACAACTCCGTTGCTCTGAAGTAAGAAGGATTTTCAAAGACTGCTGTCTTTTACGCTCAAAAGCAGGCAGGCTGTAAAAAACAAAGGTTTTTTACAGCCTGCTTTATTATATGGGATATTGTTTGGTTCTTCACGGAAACTTGGGGGATGAAGTGGGCACGGGAGTGCCTATTAAAAGTTTTGGTTGAGCTTTTTCAAAAGCTCACGGTGTCAAGAGGCAGAGCCTCTTGTCGCACTCCGCAGAGTGCGAAATCCTTTTTCC
>JAZNFG010000029.1:0-2333 GCA_045589015.1 Acutalibacteraceae bacterium | reverse complement strand
AATACATTACCTTGGGATATACCTTTTCGGAAACCTTCAATCTGAAAGAGAAGCCCGAAAATTCAAATACGGGAACGGGGTCATCCTCTATCAAGGCTTCTGTATAAAATTCATAATTATTATTTATCTCTTGCTTTGCCTCTTCAAAGCTGTCTCCGAAGCTTAGTATCACGGTTTTGGCACTTTGCTGAAATAACCCGTAAGAATTATACAAATAAACCGTGCAATCCTCATAAGGAACGTCAAAGTTCTGCTCTTCGGTAAAGCTTCCCCGAGCATCCTCTTTATTAAGAACTTCGAAACACGTGTTGGGTTCTACATAAGCCAGCAGAAGCATCCAGCAAACAGGAATCACGGAAACTATGATAAACAGAGCAGTCTTGAGTTTATCGGGTATAAATTTCACAAGCAATAAAACGGTACAAAGAATAACAGCGGAAGCAGGAAGAATCAGGTTATCCGCAAAAAAAAGAGATTTTTCAACATAAGTAGCAACAGAATAAGTAAACGAAGAAAACAAAATAAGAGAGATGCATACGGTAAATACTTTTTTCATAACAAATCCCCCCCCGTATGTTTAAGCTTTAGGTACAAGATTCATTGTTAGCCAATCTTTGTTATAAAAGTAGGACATAGAACCGTCCCCTGTCCCGTTTCGTCCCCTGTCCCGTTTCTTGGACATAGAACCGTCCCCTGTCCCGAAATATACGTCCCGTCGCTATGCTCATTTAAAAGCTGCTGCAGCTTTTCCAACATAGGAATCGGAGCACCAACACATAAATAACAATGCACGTCAGGTCTTATAAAAATATTGTTTTCGGGAAAATAAAACATAATTTGTGAAAGATATCTTACGTTGCACTCTACCGACAAATCTATAATATTGTCAGAGATATCTGCTTTCAGAATTTCTCCGTTTCCGAGTCTTCTTTTCATCGCATTATATACATCAAACTCTTTGATATCCTTCCACCTGCAATAGTTCTTTTCACCTTTGATAAAAGAGCCGATATAAACCGAATCTTCACCGATTGCCTCGGATATCCTTCTTACGCAAGAGACCATTTTTTCTAAGCCATCGTAAAATGCAAGCTTATCCTTGACAGTACAAGTCTCCCTGAAGCCGGCTTCCATAAAAAAATCTTTTACAGAAACATTTAAAAAATATGCAGACTTCGATATATTCTCATACATTGATTCTATTTCTGTTATTTTTTTTCTGTTTTTCATTGGGAAATTCCTTTCTCTATAATATTTCACCATCCGGTCTTATATTATAGTAATCCCCTGTTTTTGCATTTTTAGGTTTTGCATGCCAATGAGATTTTTTTCCTCCATAATGACCATCATCAGATTTTTTGAATATCCATTTTGTTTTTTTATGCCGATATTCATTCCCATTTTTAGAAAATTCATCCGGATGAGTATCAGGTGTCTTAACTTTATCTCCATCCTTTAATTTACTGGGAATTGATGTTTTTGCTAAAACCGGCTCTGCAATTGTCACTGTTCCAACAGTTGTTCCCATAAAAAGATAACATACCATTCCAAACAATGTCAAAAAGTAACTGAAAATACTGTGATTAGCACCTTCATTATTTTGTGTTTTGGTTATGCTTTGCGTTCCCTCCGGATCTATTAGCATCACCGGATTGTTGTTGCAATATACAAACATATTGGTTCCTACAACACCCTGAGCTGTGTCTGCGTATACGTCCGCATTCATAAATCTGCAAAGCGTGGGTGAGTAGAAGCGGGAGCCGAGGTAGTGGCTGATGCCGAGGGCAGGGGTGAAGACGTAGCCGCGGTAAGTAAGGGGGTTAAGTGCATGGAGCATTGTTGCAACCACCATTGATGCCGCGTTGTCGTCGGGGGGAATCAGCTCGTAATTTCCGTAGGCATCATAAGCGTAAGAGAACATCAGCTGTGCATTCTCGTAGTTTACCACGCCCGTTATATCACCAAGCAGATTCTTGGTGTATAAAAACGGCATAGCGTCATTGAGCAGGAAGTCTAAGGGCTCGCCGTCGGAATCATATAAGATTCGCATAAAGGCTGTCATACCGTCAGTATCGTTTTCTATAAGCCTTACCGCAATAAGCTCGGTGCCGTCCCAAAAATACTCTGCACCGCCGCTGAGGGTATTATCAGCATTATACGTCTTATACATTGACAGCTGACCGTTATCGTCATAGAAATAATCCGTATACGAATTATCCGCCTTTATAATACGGGAGAGCTGTCTGCCTGCCGTCCATATATACGTATCTCCCTCAAGGGACGTAATATTACCCATAGCATCATAGGTAACAGGCTGACCGTTGTAGGCTGTA